>NZ_CCRF01000066.1 GCF_000751775.1 Caldibacillus thermoamylovorans | reverse complement strand
TGCCGGAACATGTCAATACTGGCAGTTTTTAATAAAAATTTGCTATAATAAAGATAGAAAGAGGGGGGACAAACCGCCTCTTTTTTTCAATACGGGGAGGATAAAGTATTGGTCAAACATATCGGACAAGTTTTAGTTTCAAACTCCAGACATCTTGTTCTCTACACTTTGAATAATGAAAAATAAGCTAAGTAACAAAAAATATTTTTTCAAAAAACTACTGCGCAAAGTACAATATTTTGTGTCATACTATATATGATACACACTTACCTTTGTGGAAAATCATCAAGAAATTTTTTGGGTATTAATTAAAATAATGAATAAGAGGTAAAGTATGGAAGAATTAATTATTGCAACAAAAAATAAGGGGAAAGCAAAAGAGTTTGAGGAACTATTTGAACCGCTCGGCTTCCGGGTAAAGACACTCCTTGACTACCCGGATGCACCTGATATTGAAGAAACAGGCAAAACTTTTGAGGAAAATGCGTTATTAAAAGCTGTTGGGATTTCCAATATTTTCCAAAAAATAGTAATAGCTGATGATTCCGGGCTTGTCATTGATGCTTTAGATGGGCGCCCTGGTGTTTATTCCGCTCGATATGCAGGAACTGATAAGGATGATGAGGCCAATATTCAAAAAGTCTTGTTTGAAATGAAAGACGTTCCAGAAGAAAAACGCACGGCTCACTTTCATTGCACCTTGGCTTTAGTTGTACCGGGAAAGGATCCCATCATTGTAGAAGGCACTTGTAACGGATTAATACTAACCGAAAAACGCGGAAATAACGGCTTTGGTTATGATCCGATCTTTTATCTCCCTCATTTGAAAAAAACAATGGCAGAAATAACATCTGAGGAAAAAAATCGAATCAGCCACCGGGGAAATGCAATTCGAAAATTATCTGAACATGTCCAAGAAGCTATGGAAAGAGGGGATTTTCTTTCATGAAGGTTTTGATTTGCAGTGACAGTCACGGATTAACGGAAGAACTTATCCAATTAAAAAAAACTCATCCGGATATGGACTATTATATTCATTGTGGTGACTCTGAATTGGACAAAGATCATTCTGCAATTCAAGGCTATCATGTGGTTAGGGGAAATTGTGATTTTGGCAACGATTTTCCTGAACGGGATTTGATTGCAGCCGGAAATGAAAGGATATTTATTACGCATGGGCATCGAGATCATGTCAAAACAAGTTTAATGAATTTACATTACCGGGCTATCGAACAAAATGCAACCATTGTTTGTTTCGGTCATTCCCATGTTCTCGGGGTTGAAAATATTGAAAGAATTTTATTTATTAACCCGGGCAGCATTGCCTTACCACGTATGCGGAAAGAAAGAACGTATGTCATCTTGGAAATAAATGGGAAAACAAAAACTGTTCATGTATACGAATATGGACATGGGGAACTTTTTCAAGAGTCATATGACATCTAATATTTTGGAAGAAGAAGGAAACAATACAGAATTAATTTCTCTTCTCTTCTTCTTCCAAAAAAATTGAACAATATTATTGACATTAATCACAATAGGGCATATAATAAATCTTGTCTTTGATAAATAATTGTGTCCCAGTAGCTCAGCTGGATAGAGCACGCCCGAATAAGCTTCTTTGAATAAACATCAGCGTACCAATCGAACCGCTTCTTGAGTAAGCTTACTGAGATTGGGACGACGGAGTTACCAAATAGACGAAGAAAAAATTATACGATTATTTATATTATGTCCCAGTAGCTCAGCTGGATAGAGCACGCCCGAATAAGCTTCTTTGAATAAACATCAGCGTACCAATCGAACCGCTTCATGAGTAAGCTTACTGAGATTGGGACGACGGAGTTACCAAGTAGACGAAGAAAAAATTATACAAATATTTATATCATGTCCCAGTAGCTCAGCTGGATAGAGCAACGGCCTTCTAAGCCGTCGGTCGGGAGTTCGAATCTCTCCTGGGACGTACTGAAAAGGAAGATCAAAGCCTTGACTTGAAAGGATTTTGAACAGAAAAGGGATGCTAACACAGATATAAATACTGTGGAAGTATCCCTCTTTTTTCACAACAATATTTCCGAAAAGTTCAACAGCCTTCCATGCCGGTAATTTGCCCACATTATCGAATTCCTCTTCGCCGTAATTCGTTTTATGACAACGTTGCAGAAAGTTTTTTTAACTTACTTACCGTAAATATTTCCTGAAATCATTGATGGAAATAATAGAATATGATAAAATATTTAATGTCTTAAATTAAAATTATGTCCCAGTAGCTCAGCTGGATAGAGCGACAGCCTCCTAAGCTGTAGGTCATGAGTTCGAATCTCGTCTGGGACGTTTTGATTTACATTTCAAGTCTTGAAATAATAGGGTTTTAAATAAGTAGGGATACTAGCACAGAATAGAACACTGTGGGTATCCTTTTTTTATACGTTAAGAACGTAAAAGTTTCCAACATAGATCCAAATTGGTGCAGTTGGAAAAATTTTCGTATTAGTTACGTTTAGAATTTTATTTATAGAACTGTTTGCAAGGGCTCCTGAGGTGTTCGACAGACTTTTTGATAAAGTTTGTTTGCAAATTGAACAGCCCGAAATTTTTAACACGCTTATAAAAGAATGATTGGGTAGAGTTGGCGAATCAATTTATTAATTTTCATTGATTACGAAAAGAACGTTCGCTCGTTCACTTTTGAAAAAATTCGAGCACTATTTGCATTAGCCCCAGTCCATCATTTTGCAAAAGTCTATTCCGGTGTTACAATAACTAAAAAAGAAAAAAGCGTGGGATTTGATGTTATGAATGACGATTTTTCAAACTATAAAGTAATTCCTTTCCCCAATTTACCGTTACGCTTATTGGATAAGGGGAGTAATTTATTGATTGAAGGGAGAATTAAGGAAGCTATTCCTTATCTTGAGAAGGCCGAGCAACTGGAACCGGAAAATCCGGATATTTTATATACATTAATTGGTGCTTACCTGGAACAAGGAAATTTTACCAAGGCGAAAATGTTGTTGGAAGAAATGGTTCACACAGGAGTTGGTGATTACTTTGAAACAGTGGAAATATATATGACAGTTCTTTTTCAACTTCATGAGTATAAAAAAATAACTACAATGTTAACAATGTTATTGGATGAGGATCAAGTACCGTTAGAAAAAATTGATCAATATAAGGAATTGCTGGAACTAAGCAGAAATTTAGCAAATGGGATTGATGAGCTACCGACATCGGATGTACATATAAATCTTTTTGAAGATGACTTAAAAACAACGATACAAAATTTGGAAAATCTCGATAAAAACGGAATTGCCCGACATTTACCGGAAATAAAAGAATATCTGGAAAGTGAAACAGGAAATCCTTTTTTAAAAACAATTTTATTGAATGTTTTAAGAGAAAATCATTACGAAGAAAAAGTTGTTGTAAAGAAATTTAATCAAACCGTACAATTGAATATCCAAACCTATGCCGATGTTCAAGATGCGCCTTTTCCCCGGAAAGTCAAAGAGAAATTGGAAGTTCTACTCGTTCATGAAAATCCTAGCTTATTAACGTATGCCGTTACTTTAACCGAACGCTTTTTTTTCATGATCTACCCATTGGAGATGAACTTTTCGAGTTTGGATATATGGGTGAATGCTATCCTCTTTGTTGTTGAAGACTATTTTGACCAGCATACAGATAATATTTCCAATTTATCGGAAATGGAAATGAACAAAGAGGAATTGGCAAAAGCGATAGACTTTATTACCGAGGTGGAACAACAATTTTGGATCACAACACAATGACAATTTGTTCCAAGAGGTGAATTTCGCCTATTTTTCACCCTTTTATCTTGAAACAAATGATTCCTATGATATAATGATATGGTTAGAATGATGTTCTTCTCTTTATACGCCTTGTAAAGTCTTTAGAGCTTGATACATAATTACATTTGCTTTTTGGACGATCATTGAAAGCGGATGAACAAGGTCTACATATAAGAACAATAGTAAATTTTTGATAAATAGTAGTTGGAGGGAAAAGGAATGTCTGCAAAATGGGAAAAATTAGAAGGCAACCAAGGTAAATTAACGGTTGAAGTAGACGCAGAAACATTTAACAAAGCACTCGATCAAGCATTTAAAAAAGTTCAAAAACAATTGAATGTACCTGGATTTCGTAAAGGTCGGGTACCGCGTCAAATCTTTGAACAAAGATTTGGTGTCGAATCTCTTTATCAAGATGCACTAGATATTGTTTTACCGGATGCATATTCAAATGCCATTGACGAAACCGGCATTGAACCGGTTGATCAGCCGGAAATCGATATCGAACAAATTGGTAAAGGTCAATCATTAATTTTCACTGCCGATGTTACAGTAAAACCGGAAGTAAAATTAGGCGAATATAAAGGCCTTGAAGTTCCAAAAGTAAATACGGAAGTAACTGATGAAGATGTTGAAGCAGAACTTAAAGAACTGCAAAAACGCCATGCCGAATTAGTTGTTAAAGAAGATGAACCGGCTGAGCAAGGTGATACAGTTGTTATCGATTTTGAAGGGTTTGTTGACGGAGAAGCTTTTGAAGGCGGTAAAGCAGAAAATCATTCTCTTGAAATCGGTTCTGATTCCTTTATTCCGGGCTTTGAAGAACAATTAGTCGGAGTAAAAGCCGGAGATGAAAAAGAAGTTCAAGTCACTTTCCCGGAAGAATATCATGCAGAAGAATTAGCGGGCAAGCCGGCTGTATTCAAAGTAAAAGTTCATGAAGTAAAACAATTAGTATTACCTGAACTGGACGATGACTTTGCTGTTGATGTCGATGATGAAGTGGAAACATTAGACGCATTAAAAGAAAAAATTGAAAATCGTCTAAAAGATGAAAAAGAACATACTGCAAAACATGAAGTTGAAAATGCGGTAATTGAAAAAGCTGCTGAGAACGCAGAAATTGATATTCCTGAAGTCATGATCGATAATGAAGTTGAACGGATGGTAAAAGAATTTGATCAACGTCTGCAACAACAAGGTCTAAATCTTGAACTGTACTCGCAATTTTCAGGTCAAGATATCGACAACTTGAAAGAAACAATGCGTGAAGATGCTGAAAAACGGGTTCGCGTTAACTTAACGCTAGAGGCGATTGTTAAAGCGGAAAATATTGATGTAACAGAAGAAGAAGTGGAAAAAGAACTTCAAAATATGGCAGAAATGTACAACATGCCGGTGGAACAAATCCAGCAAATTCTTGGTTCAACTGCCGGCATTAAAGAAGAATTGAAATTTAACAAAGCTGTTCAATTATTGGTTGACAACAGTAAGACGGTAGAAGAATAATTAGGAAAACAGATCCATTGTGTTTAAATAAACTAAAGTGAACGAATTAACGGTGTTTAGTTGCACATTTTTAATCAACTTAGATAAAACAAGGCGCGATTTCTTTTCGTGCCTTGTTTTATCCTACTCTTAACGGCAAGGTTTGTCTCCCGCCTCAACTTCGAATGAAAAGGATGCGTGGTTATAGGGGATGCCTGCCTTTAAAAACAATGACAACACTGATGGGAATTCGCTGTATCCCAAAAATGTGTGTTAGGTTCTAGTTTTTACCGTCTTTTTATAAAAATGTTTTGCATAGACTATACATAATCGATTGAATCATTTTATTTTCTTTTCATCAGAACAATATGTTACAATCCATATACATATACATAGAGAAAAACAAAGACTTGGCGTTAACGGCTAAAAGATTAACAAAAGAAATAAACAAATTCATAATAATAATGATCTGCTTTCGGGCACTGTAAAAATACATTCGCAGGGCTTTACTCATATAGATGGTTTATCAAATTAAGGGGTGAAAAAATTGTTTAAATTTAATGATGAAAAAGGACAATTGAAATGTTCCTTCTGCGGAAAATCTCAGGATCAAGTCCGTAAATTGGTTGCCGGTCCGGGCGTTTATATATGCGATGAGTGTATTGAATTATGTACAGAAATTGTGGAAGAGGAATTAGGCAATGATGAAGAATTAGAATTTAAGGATGTTCCAAAACCGACGGAAATTCGAACAATTTTGGATGAATATGTCATCGGTCAAGATCAGGCGAAAAAAACATTGGCCGTTGCGGTTTATAACCATTACAAAAGAATCAATACTAAAAACCGGGTTGATGATGTTGAGTTGTCAAAAAGTAATATTTGTTTGATTGGGCCGACCGGAAGCGGAAAAACTTTACTTGCCCAAACTTTGGCGCGAATTTTAAATGTACCGTTCGCCATTGCGGATGCGACATCTTTAACAGAAGCCGGATATGTTGGTGAGGATGTTGAAAATATTTTGTTAAAATTAATCCAAGCTGCCGACTATGATGTCGAGCGGGCTGAGAAAGGGATTATTTATATTGACGAAATCGACAAAATTGCCCGTAAATCAGAAAACCCGTCGATTACCCGTGACGTTTCGGGTGAAGGTGTCCAACAAGCACTGTTAAAAATTTTAGAAGGTACGGTTGCCAGTGTTCCGCCACAAGGAGGAAGAAAACACCCGCATCAAGAGTTTATTCAAATTGATACGACGAATATTTTATTCATTTGCGGCGGTGCATTTGACGGAATTGAACAAATTATTAAACGCCGTCTAGGTAAAAAAGTTATCGGCTTCGGAACGGATCCGAAAAAAGAAGAAATTGATGAAATGAATTTATTAACCCATGTATTGCCGGAAGACTTATTACAATTTGGCTTAATTCCGGAATTCATCGGACGTCTCCCGGTTATCGCAACGCTTAAAAAATTAGATGAAGCTGCATTAATCGAAATATTAACAAAGCCGAAAAATGCGCTCGTTAAACAATATCAAAAATTATTGGAACTGGATAATGTGGAACTCGAATTTGAAAAGAAAGCATTGGAACAAATTGCGAAAAAGGCAATTGAAAGAAAAACCGGTGCACGTGGTTTACGTTCCATTATTGAAGGAATTATGTTGGATGTGATGTTCGAATTACCATCACGGGAAGATATCGCAAAATGTATTATCACGGAGGAGACGATTACGAAAAACAAACGTCCTCAACTACTATTGAAAGATGGAACGGTTATTGAAGAAGAAGAAAAAACTTCGGCATAACATACAAACATGAATCGATCGGGTTACCATGTAACAGCAAAGTTTTTGTTACATGGTAACTCTTTTTGTATGTGTACTTAAGCTTTTTTGTTTTGTTTTGTAAACATTCTTCAATTGGCAATTTCTTGTTTATTCCCTCGTTCTATAGGAGATACTAAAGAACACAGAATATGCCAATGGAGGGAATACAATGAACTTACCTGGAATCGTGTTAATCATCCAGCTTATCTTCGGGGTTATCATCGGGGTGTATTTTTGGAACTTGTTGCGAAATCAACGGAGCCAAAAAGTATCAATAGACAAAGAATCAAAAAAAGAAATGGAACAATTACAAAAATTACGTTCAATTAAATTGACTGAACCGCTCGCAGAAAAGGTTCGTCCGGCAAGTTTTGAAGATATTATTGGACAGAAAGACGGGATCAAAGCATTAAAAGCCGGTCTTTGTGGCCCCAACCCCCAACATGTCATTATTTACGGACCACCCGGCGTCGGAAAAACAGCTGCAGCAAGACTTGTTCTTGAAGAGGCGAAAAAGCTGGGGATGTCGCCCTTTAAAAAAGACGCAAAATTTATTGAATTGGATGCGACAACGGCAAGATTTGATGAAAGAGGAATTGCTGATCCTTTAATCGGTTCCGTCCATGACCCGATCTACCAAGGGGCCGGTGCGATGGGACAAGCAGGAATCCCACAGCCAAAACAAGGGGCAGTAACGAATGCACATGGTGGTGTTCTCTTTATCGATGAAATTGGTGAATTGCACCCGATTCAAATGAACAAACTGTTGAAAGTTTTGGAAGACCGAAAAGTATTTTTAGAAAGTGCTTATTATAGTGAAGAAAATGCGCAAATCCCCAATTTTATTCATGATATTTTTAAAAATGGACTTCCTGCTGATTTTCGCTTAATTGGTGCGACGACAAGAACACCTGAAGAAATTCCTCCGGCGATTCGTTCGAGATGCATGGAAGTGTTTTTCCGGGAACTTGACCAAGAAGAAATCAAGCAAGTGGCGAAACGAGCGATGGAAAAGGTTCATTTAACGATGAGTGAATATGCATTAGAAAAATTATCACAATATGCGAAAAACGGGCGAGAAGCGGTGAATATGGTACAAATTGCTGCAGGACTTGCGATTACGGAAAATCGAAAAATAATAAAAGATGAAGATATCGAGTGGATCATTCATTCAAGTCAACTTTCTCCACGATTAGAACAAAAAATCTATAAACAACCGGAAGTGGGACTTGTTAACGGTTTGGCTGTTTATGGGCCGAACAGCGGCTCGGTATTGGAAATCGAAGTTGCTGCCATACCTGTTCTGGAAAAAGGAGCAATCACGATTACCGGAATTGTTGAGGAAGAAAGTATTGGAACACAAGGAAAATCAATTAGAAGAAAGAGTATGGCAAAAGGTTCCATTGAAAATGTCATTACCATTTTACGATCATTTGGTGTACCTGCAGATGAATATCATATTCATGTTAATTTTCCGGGCGGCGTACCTGTTGACGGTCCATCAGCGGGAATCGCGATTGCTACCGGAATATATTCGGCCATTTATAAAATTCCGATTCATAATGAAGTTGCCCTAACCGGAGAAATCAGTATTCACGGTAGAGTAAAACCGGTCGGCGGTGTGTATACAAAAATAAAGGCGGCACAAAAAGCAGGTGTAAAAAAAGTGATTATACCGGAAGACAATATGGAATCCATTTTTCATGAAATCGAAGGAGTTGAAGTTATACCGGTCGCCAGTATAAAACAAGTATTTGAATTAGCCTTAATGAAAATACATAATAAAGAAGAGAGCAATCTGCCGGAAACGGCTTTTTCCTATCAAGAGCAAAGAAAAGAAAGTGTATAGAAAAATCACAGGGTAAGCTCGCAAATCATAATGGATATTGGGCGGCATAGATAAAACCTGAAATTCCGGTTTGTCAATGAACAAACCGCCTTTTTTTGTCAAATTGACAACTTGTACCGGAAAAATCTCTGTTTATGTAATCATTTAATAGATATTGCTTTCCAAACCGGTTGAAGTTTCATCGTTTATTCAAATTAGACAGTTGCCAGTAAATACGTTAAAATTTTTAAATAGGTAATCGTCAATGTTAAAAACAATTCGAACCATACAAAGTCGTTTCACCCGATTGAAAAAATCTTATCAGTACAATGTTTGACAAAAAAGTTACAAAATCCGTAAGTCCGTTTTATCAACATAAAACGTTTCTACACAAGAGAATAACCATCTATTACGAGACTAAAGGTGGAGAATTGGAGGTATCCGTATGAATGAACAACAACGAATTATCGTTCCCCTCCTGCCGCTTCGAGGATTGCTTGTATTCCCGACAATGGTGCTTCATTTAGATGTCGGGCGGGAAAAGTCGGTACAAGCGCTTGAAAAAGCAATGATGAATGATCATTTCATTTTTTTGACAACACAAAAAGATACATCCATTGAAGACCCAACAGAGGATGACTTTTTTGAAATGGGCACATTGACACAGGTAAAACAAATGCTCAAACTTCCAAACGGAACATTCCGTGTTTTGGTAGAAGGTTTGAAACGGGGAAAAATTGAAAAGTTTCTCCGGACCGATGAATATTTTGAAGTACGTATTCAAACATACGAAAATGAAGAAGTAAAAGACTTTGAAGAAGAAGCACTAATGCGTATGATCTTGGATTTGTTTGAGCAATACATAAAAATGTCTAAAAAAGTATCGGCTGAAACATTTGCTTCTGTTCAAGATATTGAAGAACCGGGTCGATTAGCTGATATTGTGGCATCGTATTTGCCACTGAAATTGAAAGACAAGCAAGACCTCTTGGAAAAAGTAAATGTGAAAGATCGTATGAACGCCATCATTACTTTTTTGAATAATGAAAAGGAAGTTATCCAACTCGAGAGGAAAATCGGGCAACGCGTAAAGCAATCGATGGAAAGAACGCAAAAAGAATATTATTTGCGGGAACAGATGAAAGCTATTCAAAAAGAATTAGGTGAAAAAGAAGGAAAATCGAGTGAAATCGAAAAATTAAAAGAAAAAATTGGAAAAGCAGGAATGCCTGATCATGTTTTTGAAGCAGCCATGAAAGAATTAGACCGCTATGAAAAATTACCCGGAACATCGGCGGAAAGTGCTGTCATTCGAAATTATCTTGATTGGTTAATTGCACTGCCATGGACGACAGAAACGAAAGATGATATAAATATTAAACGGGCGGAAAGAATTTTAAATGAAGACCATTACGGTTTGGAAAAAGTAAAGGAACGCGTTTTGGAATATTTAGCCGTGCAACAATTGACGAACTCCTTAAAAGGTCCGATTCTTTGTCTGGTTGGTCCTCCGGGGGTCGGAAAAACCAGTCTTGCCCGTTCAGTTGCCCGTTCGTTAAACCGAAAATTTGTGAGAGTTTCATTAGGCGGTGTCCGTGATGAATCAGAAATCCGTGGACACAGGAGAACATATGTCGGTGCAATGCCGGGACGAATTATTCAAGGAATGAGAAAAGCAGGGACGATTAATCCGGTGTTTTTATTAGATGAAATTGATAAAATGTCGAACGATTTTCGCGGTGATCCGTCATCGGCTATGCTCGAAGTTTTGGATCCGGAACAAAATAAAAATTTCAGCGATCATTATATTGAAGAAACGTACGACTTATCAAAAGTAATGTTCATTGCGACAGCCAACGATTTAAGCACGATTCCCGGACCGCTGAGAGATCGGATGGAAATTATTTCTATTGCGGGTTATACAGAAATTGAAAAATTACATATTGCTAAAAATTATCTCATAAAAAAACAATTAAAAGAACATGGATTACAAAAGCAACAGCTGCAAATTCGCGATGATGCCATTCTTTCCATCGTTCGGTATTTTACCCGGGAAGCCGGTGTCCGCGGATTGGAAAGACAAATAGCTAAAATTTGCAGAAAAACGGCAAAAATTATTACATCCGGAGAAAAGAAACGGGTCATTGTTACGAATAAAAATATTGAAGAATTTCTCGGGAAAAAGATTTTTCATTATGGTCAGGCGGAGAAGGAAGATCAAGTCGGTGTTGCAACCGGACTTGCTTATACCGCATTTGGCGGCGATACATTGCAAATTGAAGTGTCCCTTGCACCCGGTAAAGGAAAGCTTGTACTGACGGGTAAACTCGGTGATGTTATGAAAGAATCTGCACAGGCTGCCTTTAGCTATGTGAGATCTTCAGCTGAAAAATTTGGCATTGATCCGATGTTTCATGAAAAATATGATATCCATATCCATGTCCCGGAAGGCGCTGTTCCGAAAGACGGTCCTTCAGCCGGTGTCACTATTACAACGGCACTTGTTTCAGCTCTTACCGGAAAGCCTGTTCGTCGTGAGGTTGGCATGACCGGTGAAGTCACATTACGGGGACGGGTACTTGCAATCGGCGGATTAAAAGAAAAAACTTTAAGTGCTCACCGTGCCGGGCTGACAACCATTATTTTGCCGAAAGACAATGAGCGGGATTTGGATGACATTCCGGAAAGTGTGCGGGAAGAATTAACCTTTATTCCTGTTACCCATGTCGATGAAGTACTTAAAAATGCAATAGTAGGTGAAAAAAGTGAAAATTAAAAGCGCCGAAATTGTCATCAGTGCTGTATCAAAGGCACAATATCCGGAAAACAGCCTGCCGGAAATTGCTTTGGCAGGCCGTTCCAATGTCGGAAAATCATCTTTTATTAATAAAATGTTAAATCGGAAAAATTTGGCAAGAACATCATCGAAACCGGGTAAAACGCAAACGCTAAATTTTTATTTGATTAATGAGGCGTTTTACTTTGTGGATGTTCCAGGTTACGGATATGCGAAAGTGTCAAAAACAGAGCGGGCCAAATGGGGAAATATGATTGAATCGTACTTAACCGGGCGGCATGAATTGAAATCTGTCATATTGATTGTTGATCTCCGCCACCTGCCAACAAACGATGATGTCTTGATGTATCAATTTTTGAAACATTATTTGATACCTGTCATTGTGATTGCGACCAAAGCGGATAAAATTCCCCGTGGCAAATGGGAGAAACATGCGAAAGTTGTGAAGGAGAAATTAGCGATTGAAAAAGAAGATCCGGTAATCATTTTTTCATCCGAAACCGGTGTCGGTAAAGAAGAAGTATGGCAGGTAATCGGAAAATGGATAAAGTAAGATTTAGTAAACAGTAGGACTAACCGAGAATTTTCTGTAAGGTTAGTCCTTTTTCTTTTAAATGTTTTTGTAAACATTTGTGCAAGAAAGTTATGATAGGAGAGCATTCTCGATGCCAAAAAATTTTCCGGAAAAAACGGGTATGCTTGCACACGGATTTTATGTAAGTAAATCAAACCAACCCTTATTTTTTCTTAAAAAAGAATAAATAGCTTCCGATGATAATTAAAATGATTGGCCATAGTGATTGGAAACTGCCAATTTGTTCCGGTGTAAGTCGGAGAAAGGAAAATAAATTTGAGTTAAACAGTTGAATGAGTGCAACACTAACAAAAATCCAACTATAAATTGCACTGCTTTTTGTTTTTTTCGCAGCCAGAAAAAATCCCAATGCAAGAAATAAGATGATGACACCAATGAGATCAAACTGAATATTCCATTGTTGCGCAAGATGGAAATGAATCCCTAAGCCAACGAGTAAGACTCCCGGCACAATGAGTTGGAAATCTCCTCCTCGATAAGCTTGGATAAGTAATGCGACACCTACAATCAAAAGAATGGTCGGCCAACTGAAAACGGCCGCAGGAACAGGTATTGTGAATTTTTGTAAGAAGAAATATAATCCGAACCCGATTAAAACGATCCCGGGAAACATTTGCTTTTTCATCAAACTTCCTCACTTTCTATAAAAAAATCAAGCCGACAAAGAGAGCAAAAAAATTAAAATAAAGTAGTAATTCTATTTAGCAAAAAGTAAAAAAATCAGCTTTTTGCATTTTAACCATAAAACTGTTTCAATGGTATAAGAAACGCAATTTTACTTGAAAATAAGCATAATGATGCAAAGCTTGGGTGAACGCTTTTGAGACAATTTTTAGAAAAACAGTCTTCCACGGTGTTAACGAAAGAAATTTTGTCTTTTTTATGAAAATCGCCGTTTTCAACCAAGAACCAGTTTATATTCATTTTAATTTAATACAATCTATAATATAATAGAATGGAATTAGGTGTTTCTTTTATCGTAACATAAAATTTGGCGGATAGATGACTTTTTATACGTTAAGACTGCACTTTTCATAGAGGATGGATCATTTGGAGGGTATTTACTTATGTATATTATTACAGTCGGTCTAAATTATAAAACTGCACCGGTAGAAATACGGGAACGACTTTCTTTTCAAGAAGCAGAGCTGACTGCTGCTATGCTTACATTAAAGAAAAGAAAGAGTATTTTAGAAAATGTTATCGTATCGACTTGTAACCGGACCGAAATATATGCAGTCGTCGATCAACTCCATACGGGGCGGTATTATATTAAAGAGTTTCTTGCTGAATGGTTTCATATAGAAAGGGAACAATTTGAATCCCATCTTTACATTTACGAAAATCAAAAAGCGGTTGAGCATTTGTTCAACGTATCCTGTGGTCTCGACTCGATGGTGATCGGTGAAACACAAATTTTAGGACAAGTGCGGTCAAGTTTTTTCAAAGCACAAGAAGCAAATTCGGTTGGCACCGTCTTTAACCAACTTTTTAAACAAGCGATTACCGTGGCGAAAAAAGCCCATACCGAGACGGATATTTCTTCAAATGCCGTTTCTGTCAGTTATGCCGCTGTTGAATTGGCAAAGAAAATTTTTGGTCAATTGCATAATAAACATATTTTAATTATCGGTGCCGGAAAGATGGGGAAAATTACCATTCAAAATTTATTGGGAAGTGGTGCCGGAAAAATCTCCGTTGTCAATCGCACGGTGGAAAAAGCAATGGATCTCGCCAAGGAAATCGGTGGGAAGGCCTATTCGCTTGAATCACTTCCGTCATGTTTGACCGAGGCTGATATTGTTATTAGTTCTACGGGATCGAATCATTATGTCATTCATGCAGAAATGATGGCGACCGTTGAAAAAATGCGGAAAGGGCGACCGATGTTATTTATTGATATTGCTGTGCCGAGAGATATTGATCCGGAAATTGATCAATTCGAATCCGTTTTTCTTTACGATATTGATGATTTGGAAGGAGTCGTTGAAGCAAATTTACAAGAAAGACAGCGTGCTGCTACCAAAATCCAGTCATTTATCACAGATGAGATCGCGATATTTCAAGATTGGGTAAATACATTGGGTGTTGTTCCGCTCATTTCATCTTTACGGGAAAAAGCATTAACTATTCAAGCCGATGTGATGACGAGTTTGGAACGGAAATTGCCTGACTTAACCGAACGGGAACGGAAAATTATCGGTAAACATATGAAAAGCATTATAAATCAAATGTTAAAAGATCCGATTTTACAAATTAAAGAATTGGCTGCCGGTCCTGAAGGTGAACAAGCTTTGCATTATTTTGAGCAAATTTTTCAATTAGAAGCACACAAAGAAAAACAAATGGAAGAATCTCAGCATGAGCGCATCGATGAAAGAAAAACAAGATCGCTTGAGAGCTATGTGAACGGTTGATGAGATGTAAGTGAGGTTACCCTTATGGGAGAAAACATGTTGATGAAATTGCATGAAGGGATGGTTATTCTTTATGCGGCTTCGGTATTGATGTACTTCTATGACTTCCTGCAAACAAACCGTAAAATGAAAAGAATTGGCTTTCTATTGCTTTGTTGTGTCTGGTTCTTGCAAACGGTTTTATTTATTTTTAATATGTACGAGACAGGCCGGTTCCCTATTTTTACGCTAGCGGACGGTTTGTATTTTTATAGTTGGGTGTTAATCACTTGTTCAATTATTTTAAATATTTTTGTTAAAGTTGAATTTATCATATTTTTTACCAGTGTACTTGGATTTATGACGATCGTTATTTATACATTTGCACCATCCCACTGGGGTTCTCCGACACTGGCGGAAAAGTTGGCTTCGGAACTTTTACTTGTTCATATTACGGCATCGCTTGTTGCGTATGCCCTATTTTCATTATCATTTTTATTTTCGTTATTATATATTGTGCAATATCATTTATTGAAACGGAAAAAATGGGGAAGACAATTAATTCGTATCAATGACTTAGTTAAATTAGAGCAAATCTCCTACACTTTAAATTTGCTGGGCATGCCTGTTTTTTCCATTGGTGTTATACTAGGATTGCAAAGGCTTTATCTAAAAATGCCGGAAATCGGTTTTTTTGATTGGAAAATTATCGGATCATTTTTTGTTATTATCATGTATGCTTGCTTTATTTATTTAAAAACAAGAAAGGAAATGTTCGGGAAAAATTTGGCACTGTGGAATATTGCCTCGTTTTTAATCGTATGGATAAATTTTTTCTTGTTGGGCAGATTATCTGATTTTCATTTTTGGTTAAGTTAGATTGTTTTGCCTTGTAATTTCGTACATCGTTAACATATTACATACTAAGTTTTGAATGATCCATTTCTTTATATATCAGGAGGCTTTTATGCGTAAAATTATTGTCGGTTCAAGACGCAGTAAATTAGCAATGACACAAACCAATTGGGTCATAGATCAGTTGAAAAAGATTGGTGCCCCATTTACTTTTGAACTGAAAGAAATTGTCACAAAGGGTGATGAAATTCTAAATGTTACCTTGTCAAAAGTCGGCGGGAAGGGACTTTTTGTTAAAGAGATTGAGCAGGCAATGTTAAAAAAAGAAATTGATATTGCGGTTCACAGTATGAAAGATATGCCTGCCGTGTTGCCGGACGGACTTGTCATCGGGACCATTCCGGAGCGGGAAGATCCCCGGGATGTGCTTATCTCAAAAGAAAATCGTTCATTACGTGATTTACCGGCCGGTGCCATCGTCGGAACAAGCAGTCTGAGGCGGAAAGCACAAATTTTAAACATCCGGCCGGACCTCGAAATTAAATGGATTCGCGGAAATATTGATACACGATTGAAAAAGCTCGAAACGGAAGAATACGATGCAATTATTTTAGCGGCAGCGGGATTATCACGAATGGGTTGGAAGGCAGAGGTTGTATCCGAATACTTAGAACCAAGTGATTGTATTCCGGCGGTTGGTCAAGGAGCACTGGCCATTGAATGCCGGAAAGATGACGAAGAAATTTTACAATGGTTGGCAAAATTAAATTGTCCAAAAACGAATCGTGCCGTGCAGGCTGAACGAGCTTTCTTGAATAAAATAGGCGGTAGTTGTCAAGTTCCTGTAGGAGGGTATGCAGTGATAAACGCTGAGGATGATGTTGTTTTAAATGCATTTGTCGCTTCCGGTAATGGTAAAACAATTTTTAAGGAAACTGTTGTCGGTAAAGATGCGGTGGCAGTGGGCGAAAAGGCAGGAGAACGGTTAATGGAGCGTGGTGCTGGAAAACTTATCAGTGAAATACTGAAGGAATTGGAATAAAGCAGATGTGTTGGGTGATTACAGAAGCGCCCATATTCACGAAATACTGTCACAACTAAATGAAACAGCCGTTCAAAATAGTGCAAAACCTGGTTCAACAGTTTCAATCAGACACGAAGAACAACTCATCATTTTTTTGGAGATGGATGAAATTGACGCTTGACCGATTGGCAAACAAAAAATATTTAATTATGCGTGATTCTTCACAAGCTGTATCGTTAATCGAAGGAATTCGTTCTCTTGGTGGCATTCCATTGCTTGTCCCGTTAATCTCATTCAAAAAAACAAGCTTATCTGAACGGGAACGAAAACTGATGAACGAATTAACAAGTTTTGACTGGCTTATTTTTACGAGTCAAAATGGTGTTCGTTTTTTTATGGCACAGTTGGAAGAGATGGGGTTATCTTTTCCGGAACATGTAAAGGTGGCGGCTGTCGGTACGAAAACACAAAGCAGTTTAGTAAATTATGGTATATCACCGTCTTTCATTCCGAAAAAATTTACCGGTGAAGCATTGGCTGACGAGATGAAGGATTTTATTGAAAAGAATGAACGCATTTGCGTGATAAAAGGAAATCTGGCCAGGGATATTGTCGGTACAGTGCTTCGAAATGTCGGTGCCATTGTCGAGGAAATCATTATTTACGAAACATTTTTACCAGGAGAAAATAAAGAAAAATTGATTGTAACATTGAAAAATAAAGTCGACGTACTAATATTTACCAGTCCTTCAACCGTTAAACATTTTATGAGTATATTAATGGAGAAAAATGAACGCCATCTTCTCGACGGAAAATGGGTCGCTTCGATTGGACCGGTTACCAAAAAAGCGTTAGAAGATTACGGGATTCCTGTTCATATTTGTCCCGACATATATACCGTCGATCAATTGCTTGAAGAGATGAAGGTGTTTTTTGGAAAGAAATGTTAAGAAATAAATACAACGGTATAATGTAAAAAATAAGGTCGAATTGAACTTTTCCTATAAAAATTTTTAGATGCCAAACGAGCAATGAACACCCGAAGAGCTTGCTTTTGCGTTAAATTTGGATCACACAAACCAAAGTTGCAATGAATTTTCCCGTAAAACTTTTTGAGTGTCAAACAAGTTATCAAATATAAAATTGGAGGCAGTGAAATGAACATAGAAGACTTACAATTTAAGAGACATCGGAGACTAAGACAATCGGCTTTTATGAGAGATTTAGTTCGGGAAAATCATGTTCATACGGATGATTTAATTTATCCGCTATTTATCGTTGAAGGAGAAAAGATAAGAAATCCCATTATTTCAATGCCGGGAATTGAGCAAATTTCTTTAGATTATTTGCCTAGTGAAGTGGATGAACTATTAAGCTTAGGCATAAAGGCCGTTCTTTTATTTGGTGTCCCGAATGAAAAAGATGAAATAGGTTCCGGTGCATTCCATGATCACGGCATTGTTCAGAAAGCTATTAAAACCATTAAACAACATGCTCCGAAAATGCTTGTTGTTGCAGATACATGTTTATGTGAATATACCGATCACGGTCATTGCGGTGTAATCATGAACGGTGATGTTGCCAATGATGAGTCACTGGAAATTCATGTGAAAACGGCAATCAGCCAAGCAAGGGCAGGTGCTGATATTATTGCGCCTTCGAATATGATGGATGGTTTTGTCGTTGCAATTCGTAAAGGGTTGGATGAAGCAGGTTTTAAACATGTACCAATCATGTCCTATGCAGTTAAATATGCATCCGCTTTTTACGGTCCGTTCCGTGATGCTGCAGAAAGTGCCCCACAATTTGGCGATCGGAAAACATATCAAATGGACCCTGCCAATCGTCGGGAAGCTTTAAGAGAAGCCCATTCGGATCTTTCGGAAGGGGCTGATTTCTTAATCGTCAAGCCGGGCATGCCATATTTGGATATTATCCGTGATGTCCGCAATGAGTTTAATGTTCCGATAGTTGCTTACAATGTCAGCGGGGAGTATTCAATGGTTAAAGCAGCTGCCTTGAACGGTTGGATTGACGAAAAGAAAATTGTCATGGAAATGCACACCGCATTCAAAAGGGCAGGTGCGGATTTAATTATCACCTATTTTGCGAAGGACATTGCCAAATGGCTGAATGAAGAAAAATAATAGCACTTAAATGATGTATGCTCTTCATAAACATATAGAGAAAAGAGGGATAGTATGCGTTCATTCGAAAAATCGATAAAAGCATTTCAAGAGGCAGTACAGTTAATGCCGGGGGGAGTTAACAGCCCGGTGCGTGCCTTTAAAGCTGTTGATATGAATCCGATTTTTATGGAAAGCGGAAAAGGCTCGAAAATTTACGATATCGACGGGAATGAATATATTGATTATGTTCTTTCATGGGGACCATTAATTTTAGGCCATGCGAATCGTCAAGTTGTTGAAGCATTGAAAAAAGTAGTCGAGTCCGGGACAAGCTTCGGTGCTCCGACATTAATCGAAAATAAATTGGCAGAACTGGTTAAGGAGCGGGTACCATCCATTGAAATTATTCGTATGGTAAATTCCGGTACAGAAGCAACGATGTCCGCATTACGGTTGGCACGAGGATATACGGGGAGAAGTAAGATTTTAAAATTTGAAGGCTGTTATCACGGGCATGGTGATTCCTTATTAATTAAAGCCGGCTCAGGTGTAGCAACACTTGGACTTCCCGATAGCCCGGGCGTTCCTGAAGGCATTGCAAAAAACACAATAACTGTTCCATATAATGATTTGGACGGGGTTAAAACGGCCTTTGAAAAATTTGGCGAGGATATTGCAGCAATCATTGTTGAACCGATTGCCGGAAATATGGGTGTTGTTCCTCCGTTACCTGGTTTTTTGGAAGGATTGCGTGAAATGACCGAGCAATACGGCGCCCTGCTTATTTTTGACGAGGTCATGACAGGCTTCCGTGCCGATTATCATTGTGCCCAAGGTTATTTTAACATTCAACCTGATTTAACTTGTTTAGGGAAGGTAATCGGTGGCGGGCTTCCGGTCGGTGCTTACGGCGGGAAAGCAGAAATCATGGAAAAAGTTGCTCCAAGTGGTCCGGTCTATCAAGCAGGCACGTTATCCGGCAACCCTTTGGCAATGACGGCCGGTTATGAAACATTGAAACAGTTAAAACCCGAACACTATGATGAATTTAAACGAAAAGGGGATATGTTGGAAGCCGGTTATCGTCAAGCAGCAGAAACATACGGGATTCCACTGACTGTCAATCGGGCCGGCTCGATGATCGGGGTCTTTTTTACCAATGAACAAGTGATTAACTATGATACAGCAAAAACATCCAATCTCGATTATTTTGCAACGTATTATCGGGAAATGGCATTGCAAGGTGTGTTTTTACCGCCATCCCAATTTGAAGGATTGTTTATTTCTACCGTTCATTCGGATGAGGATATAGAAAAAACCATTCAAGCAGCAGAACATGCTTTTCGAAAAATAAAAGAAATGAATTAAAACTTGGAATGACGTACAGTGATCTTGTTAGCGGGGAGGCTCGGGATCAGTTTGTACGTCATTTTCCAACTTTGAATCACCTATTGATATTGGACCTATTCTTTTGTGGAAACATAAAATAATATTTCGGCTTCTTCTACAAGTGAAGTCCCTTTCTATTTTTCCACATTGCTTGATTCCAAAATGCTTGACGTATTCTTAAAAGCTTTTCCAGTTGTTCTTCCACAAAAGTAACTTTTTTAAGCATATTTCATCTACCTTTTTCATAACTTGTAATGATATGAGTAGAATAATAGCTCCTTATTCACGTTATCTCAAAACACGACTATTTTTGTTTATCCTAATAAACAAATTTCATCTTCACCAGTGAGTTTCTGAAAATCCACAGTTAGATTCGTAAGGGGGGAAGTATGTTGACTGATAATAATCAACCGGCAGCCATTAAATTTTCTTTGGATGAAACAGTGTGGTTTCGAAAGGGAGAAGAGATTGGAGAATTATACAATTTAGCATTAGAGCCAAATGTTACCATCCAAGATTTGAATCACTTTATTTCCATCCGTGGATCATTAAAAATGTACGGAGAATATAAAAAATCAGAAGCTGAAATAAATGATGAAGAAGATCGTATTTATTTTTCAGGGCAAAAATATGTTACCGTACTCGACGCAAGAGAAGAAGGAATATCAGAATTTCATTTTGATTTTCCCGTTGATATTACCGTACCGAGAGAGAAAGTAAGCAGTATAGAAGACTTAGATGTCCTTATTGAATTTTTTGATTACTCAATTCCTGAAAAAGACTGCTTAAAATTGTCAACGAATGTCGCAATTACAGGAATTGCCGCAGATGCATCCGCATACGAACGAAAAGATATTTTGTCAAGTAGTGAAGAAGGCATCCCGGCATTATCTGAAGATCCATTAGCTGATAAAGACCGATTAATTCCGGTTTCAAACGATTTCTTCACCGATAAAACTGATGACGACAGCACATTCTCAGTAGAGGCTAAAAAAGTAGAGGACCGAGATGAAGAGCTTGAAGAAAATATCCAAATCCCGATTCAATTTACTTCCACTATGAATAAACTGGAAAAAATTGAAAAGAAACGAGTAGAGGCTGACCAAGTAACTGTATCGACAAATACAAATGAAAAACAGTTTGAGCCAGATCATCTTTTAGTAGAATCGGGGGGATTGGAAAACGAGCCGGAAGCCAGTCACGTTATAGAAGAGAAAGAAAATATACCTGAAGCCGGTCGCATAGAAGAGGAGTTGGGGAACAATTTAGAAGTCAATCGCATAAAAGTGGTGCCGGAAGCCGGACGCCAGAAAGCAGAACCTGAAAAATTAGAAAAGAAACCTGAAATTAGTTCATGGTTAAAGGATTCAGAGAATGTTCCTGAAGTCGGTCCGCTTCTATCTAATTCGTCCCCAAAGGATAACGACCGTAATACTGATCCAGTTTTAAATGACTTGGATAATGAAAACCAAGTAGCAGTGGAAAGAAATGAAACGAAAGCTGTGAATACAGAGGCAAAATTGGAAAATGAGATCGAAGTCAGTGGCGAACTGTCAAAAAGGGACAATGAACCGGTAGAGGAGCCGAAAACAAGAGCAGATCTTAATCAACAAATAGAGACTGTAGCAGGGGAGACAAGTGTTCAGGAATCGGCTGAACAACAAGATTTTGCTGATATTACGATTGAGGAAGTTCAGGCAGAAGAGGATCACGAAGCCCATCGAACCGAGAAAAACATAAATTATCAGCCGCAAGAAACAAATCAGGATGAAAAATCCATCTCACTCACTGAATTTTTTGGAAGAAAAGATGAAAATCCAGCAGTTCGGATGAAAATTTATATTGTTCAAGCGAGAGATACATTAAGTTTGATTGCCGAAAAATATGACGTCTCGGTTTCCCAACTGTTGCGAACAAATCACCTAGAATCAAATCAGGATGTCTTTGAAGGACAAATACTTTACATCCCCACCAATACACATAAAATACATTCGTCATAACTGAATGGACTAACCGAGGAACCAGCCGAACTATAACAATGAAAAATACCATATCCCAATCACTTTATGTAAAAGTGACGTAACAAAGAAAACGGGTACGAAACCCGTTTTTTATATGCATTGAGGTGAAAAAATGAGAGTCTACGAAATTTTAAAAGAATATCAAATTCAACCGAGACATTTGGAAAAGATTGGAAAAGTATATAAAGTATTTAGTAGAAACAATGTGTTTGCATTAAAAGAAACCGAAGTAACTAAGGGAAAAAATTTATTTTCCATCTACCCTTTTTTATACCATAAAGGGTTTTATCGTTTCGTTCCTCTTTATCCGGCAAAAAACGGGCAATATATGATTTTAAGAGATCAAAAGCTGTATTACTTAATGCCTTGGTTAGGTAGCGAGTCAAGACCGGTTGAAACCAATCATGCAAGAAAAATGTTTCGGGAACTTGCCAGACTTCATCTTTTGACATCACAAGAAATGGAAATGGACCAGACAAATATCGAGGACCATTTTGAGCGAACTAGTGGACAATGGAATAAAGAAATGCAATATCTTGACAGTTGGATTGAACTGTGTGAGCAAAAATGGTATATGTCTCCTTTTGAATGGGAATTTGTCCAATATTATCATGAATTTCAAAAAGCCTATGAATATGCACTTCGAACTCTAAAAATTTGGAAAGATACTATGCTTGAATCAAAGAAAATTCGCACGGTCCTTCTTCACGGTAAAGTTAGCTTGGATCATTTTGTATTTGATGATAAAGGGTACGGGTATTTTATTAATTTTGACGAAAGCCGTATCGGTTCCTCATATCAGGACTTATTGCCGTTTTTATCCAACACATTAAGTACATACCCGATGAACGGTGAAGATTGTATGGAATGGCTGAATATCTATATGAAACACTATCCGCTAAAGGAAACGGAACTTTTGCTTATGAAAAGTTATCTTGCCCACCCCGGATTCATGATTCGGTTATTGAACCGTTATCAAACGAGAGTCGCCCCAAACCATGAATTGAAGTATACAAAAAAGATTCAGCAAGCTTATTGGAAACTGAAAAACATCGAAAATATCATCATGAAGCTGGAAATGCAAACAGAATCCTAATATGCCGAGTTGGTGGTACTGTTGAATTCCCGGTGTGAACTGTTGAATTGGTAGGCGTCACTGTTGAATAAGAAGGCCTTACTGTTGAAATCGGAGGAGGTTTGTTGATCTAGTGGAGTTCCGCTAAATTTTTGTCTAAGTCCTCCTAGGTATTCAGAAAAATTGATATAATAGTATATAATCAAGACATCACTAAAATCGACATGTTACAACGAAAATGAAACTGAAAAGGAAAGTTGTACAATGACAAGATTCATACCTCTAATGTTCGATTTAAATAACAAAAATATTGTCATAATTGGTGGGGGCCATGTAGCCGAAAGAAGAATTCGTCTATTGCTGGAAAGCGGTGGGAAAATTACTGTGACTAGTCCAAAAATTACCCAGGAAATCCGCAATTATTGGGAACAGGGCAAGGTAAATTGGTTGAAAAAGTATTTTGAACCTAATGATATTTCCAACGCTTTTCTCGTAATTATTGCAACAAATAATCCCCAAGTGAACGAATTGGTTCTTCAATATGCACCAAAAAATACTTTAATCAATGATGCTACAAACGCCTCCAATGGGAATATTCATTTTCCCACGATCATGAATAGAGGCCGATTAACAATAAGTGTTGCAACAAACGGTGCCAGTCCCAAGCTGACAAAGCAAATAAAACAGCAATTGGAAGCCACTTTCCCGGAAAATTACGGAGAATATGTTGATTTTCTATATGAATGTCGGGAACTTTTGAAAAACTCTCCATTGCCAAAAGAAGAGCACCAAAAACTGTTAAAACAACTATTGGATGATGATTTTCACAGTAAAACAAATCAACAACAATTTTTAAGTTGGTTAAAAAATCTCCAAAATAATGAAAAGGGTCAAGGTGATCTTAATTAGGAACCTTGACCTAAAAATTCCTCACTATTTCAATCATCATAAGATCCTCAGTTATAAAAAATTAACACAAACAATTCAAATAAACATAAATTTTTGAAGAAATGTCCATATCACTTGAAATTAGTGACTTATTTCACAAAAAAGCTGTACTATTATAAATTTGCTGTCGCGCACTGAATACGTACGGACTCATTTCTCAAAAAACAAGCCGATCCATCATCAATTATCTATTGCACTGAATAGGTATTCATGTATAATAGAGGGAAAATAATAATATTTGAAAGAGTGGAAGCCTTGTTACTTTTCTATTATAAGCAAACGTTTTCAATAAAGTTGTGCCTTTTCTATTAAACGAACAAATAATGACTATACAAAAAAGAAGGTGAAATGTAATGGACAAGATACAGCAAATGTTGTTGGAAGATAGTAAAAAAATAAATTTGATCATGTTTATTACTTTTTCAGTTTCATTAGTTTTGGCTGTTTTGAAGTCAATAGCTTTAAAACAAGGACCGGTAATTACTATATATTCTACTCAATTGATCTGTTTGGCTGTTTTATATATTGTTTGTGAAAAAATAGTTAAGAAACACTCTCTATTTCCTTATTTAAGTGTTGTTTTGATTGGCGCCTTTTCATTTTTAGGTATTTCGGTTACCGGCGGCGGAATTAATATTATTCTAATCACATTCTTTTTAGCCATTTTTTCGACGATTAGTTCTGGCAAAAAATCGTTTATCCTTGGTTATTCTATAGGATTGTCGATCATGTTAACAATCTTTTTTGTCGGTACAAAAGAAACAGCCGTAATTAAAGAAAACTTTGTTACTATTCTCATACTCTATCTTTTATCAGGACTTTTACTTTATGTACTAATCCACATGAACGCCAGACAGCAATCCGTGATTCGGGAATTGTTGCGGCAGTCAGAAAAACATGGTGAGGAACAAAAGCAACAAAAAGAACGCATTCAAGCCAATATGAATAATATTTTAAAAGAAATGGCCAATGCAAATGAACGGATTCAGAGCAATCAATTGGCTCAAAATGAATTTACTAACAGTTTACAAGAGTTAACAATTGGCAGTCAACAGCAAACCGACCAAATTGCAATGATTTCAAGTCATACAATGGAAAATCTCGAGGTCATGCTAAAGCTGGAAAATATAATGGAAGAACTTTCAACAGAGGCGGATAAAACAGACGAAATCACGTCTCTCGGTGAAAAAAGAGTTTTCATGTTTAAACAAGATGTAATGGAGATTCGAGCATTTATGAACGACTTAAACCAAACATTACTGGATTTAACAAAGAACATTCAAGAAACCAATACATATTCAAATAAAATTAAAGAAATTTCCGAGCAGACAAATTTATTGGCTTTAAATGCCTCCATTGAAGCGGCACGAGCAGGTGAGGCCGGCAAAGGATTCTCGGTTGTTGCCGAAGAAATTCGCAAACTGGCAGAGTCGACAAAAGATACGGTCAATAATATTACCAAAAATCTGCAAAACTTGAATACGAGCAACGAAACGACTTTGAAAAAAATGCAAGCCAGTGAACAAAAGATTACCCACTTGGCAGATTCGTCGGAGGATATTGTCGCTTACTTTCAACAGTTGAAAGAAGTATTTCAAAAATTAAACACTGATTTACTGCACTCAAAAGAAATGACAAATGAAGTCGTGAAAAAAAGTAAAAGTATAGAAACGTATACATCCCAGTTTGCGGGAATTCTTGAAGAAGCGAGTGCCAATCTGGAAGAAATGAGTGCTTCAATTGAAACATTGACGAATGACAATAAAGACATCGCAAATTCAATGAATAGAACAACAATCAGTGCAAAAGAGCTACTAGCTGAATAAAAAAATTGGAAGGGCAAATCGAGGATAATTGGAATTTCTTCTAAAGACGTGAAAAATTGAATTTGGAAGGCACCCGAGTTTTTACGGCCTATTTCCAAAGAAAATCGAATCGGAAAGGGTGCCTGAATTCACTAACTGCTTTTTTCCTAAGCAAAGAGAGTCGGTTCACTAACGCCTCTTTTCCATTAGTCAGTAAAAAAATTATGATGTTCAAAAAGTTCGGGGGATGGTTGGCAAATTTCTTCTCGGATTCTCCTTTCACTTATCCCCCTTTTGAACATGCAAATATTATTTGGTAGAGGGCAACAACTTAATATAGGATTCTGAAAAACCAAATTGATTGATTGCCAAACAATTAACAAAAAACACACTTATATCAGATCCATCTGGAAAAGAGCGACAATTAACAAAAAAATTAATAATAAGACGACATCAAAAGTAGTTGGGATGATTAACGTTCGGATTCCTTGGAAAATCGTAAACGGGATAATCAATTGCTTTCCAACTTCCCTGATTGTTCGAGCCCATGATGGCAGTAAATATGGATTGTATTTTCTACGCATGAAACTCCTCCTTTATAACGGTTGTCTACCCAAAAGGAAACAAGACCGCAACCGGACATGAAACGCCTGCAAAAAGTCTTTCTTTAATTCATTCTATGTGAATATAACGGGAAGTTGTTCATATTTTTTTGAGCGAATTTTAAAAAGTGGAAAGAATGTACTTTGTGAAAAATCTGCCTCGGGTGCTGTCCACTGCATTCCAACTAACATAAGCACTTTGGATTTACATGTCGAATACCGGACTATGGGTTTCAAAATCATTTCGTATAATTTTTCCTGAAACCTGTGGAAAAAGAATTGTATAAAAATCATTTCGTATAATTTTTCCTCAAATGGCCGATAATGATTGACGAAATGTCCGTTATTTTTATAGAATAAGTATAAATAAACGAAATGCGTTGAACGGGAAGAGTACAATAGTTAGGCTTTTCAGAGAGAGAACGGTGGTGCGAGTTCTTAAGTGAAACTGTTGGAAGGTCGCCCGGGAGCAGCTTTTGTGAACCCGAAGAGTAGCAAAAGCCGGGAAATCCGTTACTTAGTTGAGTGCCAAATGCATGCTTCTTATGCATTTGTGAATAAAGGTGGTACCGCGAATCAACTCCATTCGTCCTTTAACGAGTGGGGTTTTTTAATTGTCAGGATTTGCAAAAAAATTACATTAAAATGGAGGCATTTAAATGAGTGAACAAACATTCTCGATGCCCACAAAATACGATCCAAATTCAATAGAAAAAGGTCGCTATGAATGGTGGGTAAAGAACAAATTTTTTGAAGCAGAAGATGATGAAACCAAACAACCATACTCCATCGTGATTCCGCCACCGAATGTGACCGGCAAACTTCACCTTGGGCATGCCTGGGATACAACATTACAAGATATTATTACCCGGATGAAACGAATGCAAGGCTACGATGTATTGTGGCTGCCGGGAATGGATCATGCCGGAATCGCAACGCAGGCAAAAGTTGAACAAAAACTGCGTGCTGAAGGGAAATCCCGCTATGATCTAGGCCGAGAAAAGTTTTTGGAAGAAACATGGAAATGGAAAGAGGAATATGCGCAAACGATTCGTCACCAGTGGGCAAAATTAGGGCTTGGTCTCGATTATAGCCGGGAACGATTCACACTGGATGAAGGTCTTTCCAAAGCGGTTCGTGAAGTTTTTGTTTCTCTTTATAAAAAAGGTCTCATCTACCGCGGAGAATATATTATCAACTGGGATCCGGTTACGAAAACGGCCCTTTCCGATATTGAAGTTATTTACAAAGATATACAAGGCGCTTTCTATCATTTGCGGTATCCGTTAAAAGACGGTTCCGGCTATATTGAAATTGCAACAACGCGTCCGGAAACGATGCTCGGGGATACGGCCGTTGCGGTTCACCCGGAAGACGAGCGCTATAAACATTTAATTGGCAAAACAATCGTGCTTCCAATCGTCGGTCGCGAAATCCCAATTATTGCCGACGAATATGTCGATATGGAATTCGGCTCCGGTGCGGTAAAAATAACCCCGGCCCATGATCCGAACGACTTTGAAGTAGGAAATCGCCATAACTTGGAACGGATTCTTGTTATGAATGAAGACGGAACAATGAATGAAAAAGCCGGAAAATATAAAGGCATGGATCGTTTTGAATGCCGCAAACAAATTGTCAAAGACTTACAAGAACAAGGTGTCCTTATCAAAATCGAGGAAATGGTTCACTCCGTCGGTCACTCGGAACGGAGCGGGGCTGTTGTTGAACCATATCTTTCGACCCAATGGTTTGTCAAAATGAAACCATTGGCTGAAGCTGCAATTAAGCTGCAAAAAACGGAAGGAAAAGTGCATTTTGTTCCGGAACGATTTGAAAAAACCTATCTTCATTGGATGGAAAATATTCGTGACTGGTGTATTTCGCGACAACTTTGGTGGGGTCATCGGATTCCTGCTTGGTATCATAAGGAAACCGGAGAAGTATATGTTGGTCATGAAGCCCCGCAAGACGCTGAAAATTGGGAGCAAGACCCGGATGTCCTTGACACTTGGTTCAGCTCGGCATTATGGCCATTTTCAACTATGGGCTGGCCGGATAAGGAAGCAGCTGATTTGAAACGCTATTACCCGACCGATGCGCTTGTCACCGGTTATGATATTATTTTCTTCTGGGTATCCCGGATGATTTTCCAAGGGCTTGAATTTACCGGGAAGCGCCCGTTCAAAGATGTTTTAATTCACGGTTTAGTTCGCGATGCAGAAGGTCGGAAAATGAGTAAATCGCTTGGGAACGGTGTCGACCCGATGGATGTTATCGATCAATATGGTGCCGACTCCTTACGTTATTTTCTGGCAACCGGATCATCACCGGGACAAGATTTACGTTACAGTACGGAAAAGGTTGAATCCGTTTGGAATTTTGCTAATAAAATTTGGAATGCATCCCGGTTCGCTTTGATGAATATGGGTGGACTCCCATATGAAGACATTGATTTAAACGGAAAAAAATCTGTAGCGGATGAGTGGATTTTAACCCGACTCAACGAAACGATTGAAACAGTTACCAATCTGGCTGAAAAATATGAATTCGGTGAAGTTGGCCGGGCTTTATACAACTTCATTTGGGATGATTTTTGTGATTGGTATATTGAAATGGCAAAACTTCCATTGTACGGTGAGGATGAAACAGCAAAGAAGACAACTCGCTCCGTTTTAGCCTATGTTTTAGACCAAACGATGCGGTTACTTCATCCATTCATGCCGTTTATTACCGAGGAAATTTGGCAAAATCTCCCACATGAAGGGGAGTCGATTACGGTTGCGGAATGGCCAAAGGTACGACCGGAATTGTCAAACCAAGAAGCAAGCGAACAAATGAAATTACTCGTTGAAATCATCCGTTCTGTCCGTAATATTCGGGCCGAAGTGAATACGCCAATGAGCAAAAAAATCGCCATGATCATTAATGCCCATGATGAAAAAATCTTGGACACTTTAGAAACAAATAAAGCCTATCTTGAACGTTTCTGTAATCCGGAAATGTTGACAATTGGTGTAGGTGCACTAGCCCCTGAAAAAGCAATGACTGCCGTAGTATCCGGAGCGGAAATCTACTTGCCGCTTCAAGGACTCATCAATATCGAAGAAGAAATTACCCGCCTTGAAAAAGAACTTGAGAAACTAAATAAAGAAGTGGAGCGGGTACAGAAAAAACTTGCCAACGAAAAATTTGTTGCTAAAGCACCTGCGCAAGTGGTTGAAGAAGAACGTGCGAAAGAAAAAGACTACTTAGAAAAACGAGCAACCGTCCAAGAACGACTGGAAGAGTTAAAACGGATGAAATAGGTAATAGAAAAAGCTATCACTTATGGGATCACATCATTTTTCACATGTGACATACCCATATGTGATAGTTTTTTTCGTTTCAGGCTTTACTATTAGGTAGTAATTGAATTTGTGATGATAAGCTGTATAAGATGATTTAAACCGACGTAACTGATATCAATATAGACTGAACTTATAGAATCTAATCACACTCTACCCTCACAAATAAAATCTTCCTGTGGCAGAATAACCCAGAGATAAATGTCTAATTACTCTTCCAAATAAGTTCGCCATTATCCAAAAAAATATTACTAGTCTACTAGTATAAGCAACTGCGTCAATAATACAGTTCCAAGCTTCGACATCTGTTTCATTATCTGACATCTCTTGAATTATTGTTATACCATTTTCCTCATTATCTAATAATTCATAAAGGATATCCCCTATATTTTCTTCACTATTTAGCATACACCTGAAGGATTCGATTGATGTAGTTTTAATGTTCCTGAAACATCTTCTGGTTTTATACCTGTCTTTATTACCGCTGAATCAAATTCATTCAGAACTATTTCTTCTGCATGCCTAGTGAACAATGGGTTATTCCTGGAGCTTTAATATTCCTGTCAGGCATTACTTCATCTAAATCAGGTAATCCAGCTTCTTTACGTACTTTTGGTTCCTCCTTCAAAAGTCAAATTTTCCAATCCTTTTCCATCAGTCTTACCAACTGCAACTGTTTCAGTTTCTGGAACATTCCATTTTTTCTATTGTACATCTATATCAGTTTTACCAATATCAATCTTACTTTTATTACCCGTACTCTTTACCGGTGGAAGTAATGAAAGAGCCAAAAAACCTCCCGCAAGTAGACGGTCACCAAAAGAAAGCTTCTCACCGGTAACCGGATCATATTCACTGAATACCCGTTGTACGTCGTTCCATCCGATGAGTTCCAGTAAAAACTCGCTTACTTTGTTACCCATCTTTTGTTCATCTTTTTCCATTTCGGCAGCCGTGAGACTAATTAATCTTTGGGTCGTATCAATTTTATCTTGGAAATTCGCTGAAACCTATCTGATATATCTACTTACCATGAATATGTAATATTAAATATGGGATTAACCGTAAATCCATATTACATTATATAAAAACCTTGAAAGGCAAAAGCCAATCAAGGTTTTTAGAATTTTATTTATAGACGACTTTGCATTTCCAATGTGGATATTGTTCGTTAAAATCATCTAAGAGATTAATCAAGATATGGGAATCTTTTGGTAGTTTCTCTTCTACGTTATTCCATCCTTCAAAAATTAAAGTTTCAGGTAATTCAATTAGTCCAGTAATTGCATCCCAAAAAGCATCCCAGTTCATTCCATAAAAATCGGGTAATCCAAGATTCTTTTGTAACAAACAATGAAGTTCAGTTGAATTTTGAACCGTACTCACATCCAATATAAGCTTATCATGTTTTGCTCCATTCTCCTTTGACTTCAATAAAATCTCCTCCTTTATTTATAAGTTCCAATAAAATGAACTGTTTTATAATGATCAGTTGTAATATACATTTGCCCATCATTAGAATAAAGTAGTCTTGAACCGGGCTGTTTACTTCTTGCTATAGTGTTATTTAAGCCTATATCTGCTTCATACCACACTCTTCCTGGGGCATTAGGTACTACATTTGTTGTGTTTTTGAATACATCCCCACCAAGTTGCCCACCAGATACATAGTTATTAAGTGGTTTTCCTGGTTTCCAGCCGTTTAATGCAGCCACGTCCTTATTAACATAATTTGAAGGTAATTTTCCAGTTTGTTTTAAACTATCAATTAGTGGATTTGCTGATTCAGTAGCTTTAAGAATTTCCTTGTATTTAGCATGCAATGCAATATTGTCTGCCCCGAATTTACCCGTACCCTTAGTAGCCCCTCCTGCCTCACCAACATCCAGCTCATCTAGCTTTGTGTTTTTGATTCGTTGGATCAGGTCCTTTGCATCACTAAACGCATCCTTAACGGTTCTTTCAGCTGCACCGATTCCTGCATAGGCTTCTTGTGCTACTTGCGGAAGTCGAATTTCTCCAATCTTCTTCTTTATTGTATCAAACCAGACCTTGGTTAGGGCAATTGGTGCATTTACTACCTGATCATACACGGAGCGAAAGGCTTGCTGGAATTTCTTTGGATCTAAGACATTTCGAATTTTCTTGAGCACTCCCGGTGTTTTAGCAAGGGCTGGGATTCCTGCATCGGCACCTTTTATCAACATTTTCCCGCCAACCCCTACTGCTTTTGCCGGGAGAAGTAACGAGAGAGCCAGAAAACCTCCCGCAAGTAGACGGTCACCAAAAGAAAGTTTCTCACCGGTAACCGGATCATATTCACTGAATACCCGTTGTACGTCGTTCCATCCGACGGGTTCCAGTAAAAGGCCGTAGTTCACCAACTACGTAGCCTATAATCTCGAAGTTCTTCCTATGTACATATACTTAATCTTAAAATTTATCACAATGCCGAATTCGCATTTCTGCTGGAATTTTATACAATCTGGTATAATAAAAAAGAGTTTCTATGTTGGCACCTTATAAAATGGCAAAAAGCCAATCGAAGGACCGTTCAATCCAAAAACTAGTAAAATTAGTCTGGAAGGAAAATAGACAAAATAACAGAGGAAGGAAAGATTGACACGGTTGTTTTGACTGGAATAGGAATTGGAAACATCATGCAAATCCTTCAATCCATGTACATCTTATTCCTTACAGCGGGAATGCATAAATAAAATTGTTACAACAGGGGAGTGGAAATCAATGTTTCAAACAAGTGAAGAAGTTATCAATTGGATTAATCGTCAACTGAATCAAGGGATAAAACCCGGACTTGAGCGGATGCTGTGGTTAATGGAAAAACTGGATCACCCGGAGCGAACTGTACGAGCGATACATATAGGCGGGACAAACGGAAAGGGGTCAACCGTTTCATTCCTTCGTTCCATTTTACAAACGGCGGGTTATGAAGTAGGGACATATACATCCCCTTATATTGAATCTTTTTTGGAGCGGATTAGTATTAATGGCCAACCTATCCCGGAAGCTGATTTGATAAAAGCAGCAAACGCCATTAAACCGCTAGCTGATGAATTAGCCCAAACAGAGCTTGGCTATCCGTCAGAATTTGAACTGCTTACCGCTATTGCAATCTATTATTTTGGTAAATTACATAAAGTTGATATAACAATCATTGAAGTCGGACTAGGCGGGCGAAAAGATGCCACAAATATTATTCATCCGTTTCTTTCTATCATCACCAATATTGGCTATGATCATATGAATATCCTTGGCAATACACTGACTGAAATTGCCAAAGAAAAAGCAGGAATTATAAAAAACGGTGCCCCGGTCATCACCGCAGTAACTGATCCAGAGCTCCTTCATATTTTTGAAGATACGGCAAAAGCGAAACGGACCACCGTATATCAACTGGGACGTGAATTTACATATAAAGATCTTGGCACAACGGAAACCGGTGAGCAATTTTCGGTAAAAACGCCTTACCAAACATATACTGAACTTTCCATTTCGATGTTAGGGAAGCACCAAATTGAAAATGCGACATTGGCTGTAATGGCAGCAGAATATTTAAAACAATTTTACGCATTGTATATCGAAAACGAACATCTTCAAACCGGATTACAAACGGCATTTTGGCCGGGAAGATTTGAAATACGTGGACAAGTGATTCTTGATGGTGCTCACAATCGGGAAGGAATCGAAACGCTAGTTGCAACTTTACAGCGTCATTTTTCGGATAAAAAAATTCATGTGTTATTTTCTGCACTGAGAGACAAACCTTTGAAAAAAATGATTCACGTACTAGATGAACAAAACTATCATTTGTACTTTACTGAATTTGACCATCATCGAGCAACAAAGGCGGAGAACTTATATGATCTCTCAAATGCTTCTCAAAAAGAAATTGTATTGGATTGGCCAAAATTTATAAAAGAAAAACAATTGCAAGCTGATGAACTCCTTGTCATTTGCGGCTCTCTTTATTTCATCAAAGAAGTAAAGAAGGTATTTTAAGAAAAGCGATCAGTATTCGGAGCCAGACACAGTTCTTTTTTTACATTAAAAATGATTGAGGGGTATCGTTACCGTTACCCCTCTTCTATTGGTCGTTGGTCCGATCATAAAGAAGAAGAATTTCACGAGCTAATAATCCAGTGCAACGGCAAGGCCACTGTACAGCAAAAGTGAACCGCCTAAAAACCAGATATCATGTTTGACGATTAACCTTTTGGAATTTTCAATAGTATCGCAACGACAAGCAGTCACTTGTTTGCTAAAATGTTCATAAATTTTGCTTTAAATAAAATATTTTTATATTATAATAATAGGTAAAAATGCCCATGCCAAAAGGAGGGGGAGATAGAATGGTTGTAGATAGAAGAACTCAAATTTTTATATGGGTTGCTTGGTTTGCCGTTTTCCCGATAGGATTATGGACCGCATATAAAATTTCACCCCCTACGCACTTCTATCATCATTTTGATTTTTTAGTCACGTCTGGTCTTTCCTGCATCGTAGCTTTGATACCGATCGTCGTAAATCAAATTCCTTTTTCAGTTACACAATGGTTAACTTTATTTGTTTTTCTAAAATACGGATTATTTGCTGAAATAATATTGGCTCAAATTATCACCTTTATCGTCTTGTTAAGATTACGTTTACCAAAAGAAAAGCGGTATAACTTTCCTCTGAATTCTATCATGTTTATGATCGTATCTTTGGTAAGCGGTGCTATCTTTTACATTTTCGGTGGAGAGCATGTTCAAGCAGGAAATTTAACGATAAATTTTGTCGTGCTGGCAGGGCTATATATGGCTTCTTATTTCATAATCAATCAAATCCTTTTCACCGGTGCATTTTCTTTTTTGTATAAAACAAGGAAACCATTAATAACAAAAGCATTTCTTTGGGAAGGGCTTATACATCTAATCGCCTTTCCGGTAGGTATTACTTTGTTCTTTTTATATGATTTAGTCGGTGTGTCAAGTTTTCTGCTGGTAGGTGCCCCGATCATTAGTACACAACTAATTTTGTTAAAATATAATACGAGTAAGGAAATTAATCAATATTTACAAAAGGCCGTTGAAACTGGTCATCGTTTGACCGAACGGCTAAAGTTTGAAGAAGTATTGAACACATTTATCGACCATCTATTAAATATGTTTCCTGCTGATTATTTGTACATTTTCGACGATATGAATGATGACCGTTTACAAGCAGTTCGATGTTATGAAAACGGAAAATTTATAACGCGAAAATTTTCTCTAATAAAAAAAGGCGTGGGTATCATCGGACAAGTATGGGCGACCGGACAGTTCGCATTTTATCGGGATAAACAACAGTGGAAAAACATCAACACCGAGGGAATTCCCGATGAGATGGAGAGTGTGCTTGTTGTCCCAATCATAAAAAACAATGCTGTTTCAGGAGTACTCTTCCTTGGAACGCAAATTAAGGTAGAATATCAAAAATACCACTTAATGATTCTCTATATTCTTTGTTCATATTTGGCAGTGGCACTGGAAAATGCACGACATTATGAACAAACGAAAAAGGAAAGTGAGCGAGATCCGTTAACCAAACTATATAATGCCAGAGTGTGCAGAAGGAAATTACGAGATGGATTCAACCTTTTGCATACCGGCAAAATTAAATGTATTTCTTTATTGATGCTCGATATTGATTATTTCAAATCAATCAATGATCAGTATGGACACCAAAGCGGGAATGAAATCCTTATTCAAATGAGTGATCTTCTTAGGGAAATTGTTGGAAATCGAGGGACGCTCACTCGCTATGGCGGTGAAGAGTTTATTATAATTTTACCGGATGTTAAAAAAGAAGAAGCCATTCAAATGGGTGAATCGATTCGTCAAACGATTGAAAACTTTTCTTTTTATATGCACGATAATTTAGCAGATGAACGAAAAACAATATCGACAAAAATTACAGTAAGTATTGGCGTCGCTTCAGCCCCGGCGGATACCGATAACGCCATCAGCTTAATTCGTTATGCCGACCGAGCCCTCTATCTTGGAGCAAAAAGAGTAGGGAGGAATAAAGTGGCGGAGTATGTGGGGTGAGGTGAAACAAAATTATTCCTATTTTAAAAAATGGGAACGTGTAAATAGTGAGACAAAAGATTTAAGTAAAACGGATATTGTTGCTATTTATAAAAAGATGAGACTGGCAAGCTTTTGTGAAAAGTTATGCAATTAAAGTGAGCTATTGGTACATATGGATTAAGTTGTATCTATTGCATAATCTTTTTAGAAAAAATCCATTGCAGCTTCGAAAAAAAAACAGGAGCTGTAGAGCTGTAGTAGAAGGTAGAGGTATAAAATTTGTGACCATGTAAAAAAACTTATCAAAATTTGCGTCGCTCTTAACTACCGGAACGCTCCTGCTTACATATGAAGTATTCATAAAGATTAGCAAGACGACTTACCTAATATTTTTATTTCATAAACCGGGAATGAATAAATGAAATCCACTAATGTTATGAAAGCATAGTGGATTTTATTATTAATAAAGTAAAATATCCTTATTCTAATTTTCTTTCTGTTATTTGAGGTGGATCGACGCTTATCACCATAGGTTCCCTTGATTTTAAATCGGCATATGTGTTCATAATGTTTGGATCATAAATGATTTGAAGGCGAGATTTTTCTGGTGGCAGATTCAGTTGACTAGCCTGTCCTTCATAATAGTCGTCATCTACTTTTTTTGAACCACTAAATGAAGTTTTACTTGCTTTACCTCGAATGGCATTTAAAACAATTCGTCGAGCAGAAACACCGCCTTCAATTTTAATATTCGACCCGACTCCGAACATCTCTAGTGCTCCTTCAGAATAAAAGAAACCCTTTATATTACTGGGATTGTCTTGGTAGAGACTGTTATTCACTATTTTAATATCTCCCCCCGCAAAAATAATTAAAGAGCCTGTGTTGTTTAACCCATTAATTACTGAATACTCAATAGTTACATCTTTCTTTACATACATAATCGTATTAAATTGGCCATTTACACCGTGAATTGTCACGTTTCCTTCAACAAATATGGGACCATCTAATTTTATTTTATCAAAATCACTCGGATCATTCTTTTCTGTTATATTAGTATTTCCAATGATTAAATTTCCTCCTATATACGCACCATTTTCAAATTTCGTTTCTTTATAGTTTGATTTTGAGCCGCGAATATATAGATCTCTTTTTGTTGCAAAATTTCCGAAGTAATTGTTACCTGTAAACTCAAAATCTTCATTTGTTGAAGTATATCCTTTGACTTTATATTGTGGGTAGACATAATTATTTTTAAAATTCAAGTCATTGTAAAAGGTTTTAACATTACTCGAATCTGAAGTTTGAGCATATATGACACTAGGGCCCTCTGGAAAATAAAAAACATTTTTTTGGTTTTCAATCTGAATATCATCCCGTACTGGTTCTCTCTGTGTAATGACCGGTAGTGTCCCGGAAAAAGCTTTTGAAAGGTCGCCGGTTGTATTTACATATTTACTGTCGATGGTTTTTTCAACATATTTACATTTTGGCCAAAACCAAGGTCCGGTACACACCCAATCTTTATCAGTAGTTCCTTGATTAAAATTGGTCGTTTCAATATGTTTATCGTAATCAGGATTATGGTCAAAAGTATATACATTACCTTTCAAAACAATATGAGATGCTTTTTGTCCCTCAACAGGGGAAGCAGTTGGCAATACTGATGGAATCCACTGTTGACCTCTTATATATGCATAGCCCCTGTCAGTAGTAATTATATTTCCATCAACTTTGAAATCGCCTTTAATCGATACACCTCCATGTAAGAACAAGTTTCCTTCCCCTTTAACACAATATTTGCTATTTGTATTACATTTCTTAGAAAGTTCATCTGATTTATATGCACCAACAGTATATTTCAAAGTGTCAAGTGTCGACTGTGCTCCAAATACGACTTTTGTTGTTATTGATTTTTTCTTTCCGTCAGCTATTCCGGTACTGACGATAGTTGTGCGCTTTTTTAGTGAATTATCCTTAACTGAATCAATATTAGTTATTTTTGCCTCATAAGAACCCGTTTCTCCTGTACTTCTTGTAATACCGGATTTGTAATCATTGAGAGTAGTTTCTAATATTGACTTAAATTGATCCTGCGTAAGCCCGTTTTCGCCAAGTCCTTTCTTCAAGTCCTTATTAATTTGATTCGTCAAATGGTCAATGCCCATCATTGCCAATTCTTGCGCTTGGATATTGTGTTCACTTGTTTGATTTCGCTTCGATCCTGTCAACGTTGCTGTTAATAGCGCCATGGCGAGTACAGTAAAAAGGATGAAGACAAACATCGTTAAAAGAAGGGAGTAGCCTTTTTCATTATTTGTTAAACGCATTTTGGTTAACCTCCTTTCGATCATCAAGAATGTTAAATATACTTGTCAACTCCAGTTTACGTTTTGTATCTTTTGTCTGTAGAACAAGTGCAACCATATACTCAGACTCATTTGTTGCTATTATTTTCGATTCATTAGATAACTCTACATTCGAATCTAGTGGTTCTAATTCTTTATTTATTAAAACGACTTTGCCATCTTTAAATCCTAATTGTTTTTCCTCGGTCCCTTTTTTGATTGTAATATAGGATAAATTATTCGTTTCATTGGGAAGTTGTTTTATATCAATGTCACTCACCTTTAAAGTAAAAAACTCATCTATAAAATTAGCCATAATATAATCAGCTTCATCTCTCAATTTTGTTTCTTCCATTGTTCTTTCGTAGGAGCGAATTCCATTAAATAATACAGAATATATAACGATTCCTATAAATGACAAAATCGTAAGCGTCGCTAAAAGTTCGACTAATGTTAACCCGTTATTTGAGCGGATGAATTTATTCTGCATAATTAACATATCCTTCCACTTTCGACGTAATCGGCACTTTTGAATCGAGTAGTTTTGTCTCGACTAATACATGAACAAGGCTTAAATCTTTTTGATCGTTGTCACGGCTTGGTTTAATTCTAACTTCATAGTCCTTATCATTAATGATTTGAGGTATTTTTATTGAGCCGTCATCCTCAATTTGAAATCCTTCTGCAGGGGTAATGCCGGTTTCGGTTAACACAAAATAATAAGATGGATTTCCTTTTACACTTTCCAACGTTGCTTTTGCCAAATGAACCGCAACAAGTTTTTCGTTGTTTCGATTCGCTGTATTATTTGTAAATAAGAAAATACTTGAGAAAGTTAAAATAATGATTGATAGAATCGTAATTGACACGATGACTTCCACTAAAGTAAATCCTTGTTTATTGGAAAAACGTTTCCCCACAGGGACAACCTCCCCGAAATAATTTTGTTTGTAATTTGTATCAATTTTTACTCCATCGTTTTATAGTAAAATTGTATTAGTATCTGTTATAGTTCTATTTTCCCAAAAAGTGTTGCGGTTTGTTATCGAAAACATTAAAATTAAGTTAAATTCAAATTATATGTTCAAGTTTTTGGCAAATTTACCAATTTATTTATATTAATTATTAGGTTAAAATAATATTAGACAATAATTGTACTATTTATATAATACCTAAATTAGGAAAATTAGACTACTAAAATATGACAATATACTCATAAATTTCAAATATTCAGGGCGACTTAGTCCTTTTTGCGAATATAACGAATAGAAAAACTAAATTTTTATCTGAATTAACCATATAACATGACATTTGTCTGATATAGGTAAAAAGAACTTTGTGTATCAATGAACTGTTATACATGACATTCGGCATATAAATTTCAAATATTCAGGGTAAGGTGGTTTCGTAATGGCTATGGTGAAAAAGAAAAAGGGACTTTACGTTTTGCTTATCGGTATTTTTATTTTTTCATTTGGTTTTTATGAAGTCGGTTCAAATCATTTTGCTTATGCAGCCACCACATTCCCGAAAGGATCATCCATCGGCGGAATTGATGTGGGAGAAAAAACGGAAGATGAGGCGGTTTCCTTATTATTGTCAGCAATTGAACGTTGGAAAAATGAAGGGGATTTTATCGTCCAGACAGCGAATGATTCCGTAGTCATCCCATATAAAAATATTAAATTTGATGTAAAAGCCTCCGTAAAGGAAATGACAAATCAAATTGACAAGCCATGGTACGCCTTTTTTACCAAGTCTGAACCGCAACAATTGCCACTTACCGTGAGTGTTGATGTTACTGATGAACTGCTTGATAAATTTGGAAACTCGATTGATGTTAAAAAAACCGTTCAATTAATAGAAAACACGATTTCTTATCTTGGCCAGCATAAAATAACGGCAGTTTCTTCCAATCAGAACGATGCGGAAGCAACAATTGCGGAAACTTCTTGGGAAATACCGAGTGATTATCTGTTTATGGATGAACTGCTTGAGGAATTAAACAGGATTTCCATTCCTGCTAATTCATCTTTTTCTTATCTTGAATCGATTGCCGACAAGGTAAGTTACTATAGTGAAGCAGAAGGAAATTTTGTCGTATCTATGCTATATGCCCTTCTTTTACAAACAAATGTAGAATTTGTTGAACGACATTCACAAGGAATCATTCCAAGCTATTCAGAGCCGGGGATTGAGGCAAAGGTAAGCAAAAACGAAAAAAAGGATTTCATTGTGTATAACTCGGGACCGAATGAGATTCGCGTGACGGCAGAACAAACGGGAAATGTGTTGAAAATGGGTTTACGGTCCAAAAAGCCGGAGAATACATATCGCTACAGTATTGAAAATAGTCTCGATGTTGATTATCGAACAATCAACCGATATAACAAAGATTTGCAACCGGGTCACAGGCAAGTGCTTCAACCGGGACAGAAAGGGAAACGGGTCGAAGTATATCGAATCACTGTTTCTTCAACCGGAGAAAAGATTGATAAAGAGTTGATCAGCAAAGATTTTTATTTACCAACACCGGAAATTTTGCTTCTCGCACCTGCTGTTGAGGAAACCGGTGATGGTACGGAAACCGGCGAGAACGCGGGGACGGGTGAAGCAAGTACGACTACTGAAGACGGGACAGTCCCGACTGACCAAAAAACGAACACAACAACCGGCCCGGGAAATACAATGAATGCTACTGACAGCAATGACGCTAATCATGCGGCAACAACAGATGATTCAATCTATGAACAACCGAATGTTGTAAAATAGATGGAAAAATCTGAGTACATGCGGCGACTTTGTCCTGAATCTAAGTAGTTCAGATTCCTTGCACGAAAGGCTTGTGGAGTTTGATGTATTTATCTCCCGGATTAAAAGTAATCGTTTCAAAAAGTTTTCCATAACAGGAGGTGGACCCGTTGGCAAGAAAAAGATTAGGTGATTTACTTGTTGAATCCGGATTAATTTCAGAGGAGCAATTAAACAGTACTCTTAGAAGAAAATCGGCAGACGAAAAATTAGGGGATGCCTTACTTCGGGAAGGATATATTACCGAACAGCAATTGATTGAAGTTTTAGAGTTCCAACTTGGGATTCCTCATATCAATATTTTTCAGTATCCGATTGATCCGGATGTAATTCAACTGATCCCGAAAGAATTGGCCAAAAGACATTATGCGATGCCGATTCGTCGTGACAAAAATAAATTATTAGTGGCGATGGCAGACCCGATGGATTATTTTGCCATTGAAGAACTGCGGATGGCGACCGGTTATCATATTGAACCGGCGATTGCGACAAAAGATGAATTATTTCGGACCATAACAAAATATTACGACCTGCAGGAATCAATGGAAGAAGTCATGGGAGAAATTGCAACAAGTGAAACATTGGATGAAACAAGAGTGGCCGATGATGATTCACCGGTTGTTCGTCTCGTCAACCAAATCATTGACAATGCTCTCGTGCAACGAGCAAGCGATATCCATTTTGACCCGCAGGAAACTGAATTGCGTGTCCGTTATCGGGTTGACGGGATTTTACGAACAGAACGATCTTTGCCAAAACATATGCAAAACGTCATTGTTGCCCGGATTAAAATTATGGCGAATTTAAATATTACGGAAACCCGCTTGCCTCAAGATGGTCGAATTAAAACAACGATTAATTTTAAACCGGTCGATATTCGTGTTTCGAGTTTGCCAACCATTTACGGGGAAAAGATCGTAATGCGATTGCTCGACTTATCTAATACCTTGAATCGGATTGATAAAATCGGTTTTTCAGAAACAAATTTGGAAAAATTCACGGGAATGCTGAAACGACCGAATGGAATCATTTTAATTACCGGTCCGACCGGTTCGGGAAAATCATCAACTTTATATGCAACATTGAACGAGTTAAATTCCGATGATGTCAACATTATTACGGTAGAGGATCCGGTTGAATACCAGATGGAAGGTGTCAACCAAATTCAAGTCAATGAAAATATTGGTCTTACTTTTGCAAATGGTTTGCGGTCGATTTTACGACAAGACCCGGATATTGTGATGATTGGAGAAATTCGAGATACCGAAACGGCTGAAGTTGCTACCCGTGCATCATTGACCGGGCACTTAGTATTAAGCACGCTTCATACAAATAGTTCAATTGAAGCTCTTTCTCGCCTGGTTGATATGGGCATTGAACCGTTTTTAATTTCTTCTTCCATACTGGGGGTCGTCGCACAGCGTCTTGTTCGTCGTGTTTGTCGGGATTGCGGACAAACCGTTCCTGCGACGGAGCGGGAACAACAAATTTTTACCGGTCGCGGGTTAACCATCGAAACGGTTCGGCGGGGGCGCGGTTGTCCAAGCTGCAATATGACCGGTTATCGCGGGCGGATGGCGATTCATGAAGTATTGCCGATTGATGAAACAATTCGACGCTTGATTTTAAATACAGCATCGACCACGGAAATTCGTGACTATGTCCGGAAAAAAGGAATGGAATTTTTAATTGATGACGGGTTGAAGAAAGTAAAAGAAGGAGTAACAACGACGGAAGAAATTTTACGGGTAGCTGTATTGGAATAGGGGGGATGACAATGACAACAAACATAAGAGCATTATTGGAAAAAGCGTACGAAGAACAGGCATCAGACCTTCATATCATTGTGAATTCCCCGCCGATTTTGCGCATAGACGGAGAATTACGTCCGGCAGGCGGTTACCCGTTATCGCGGGTTGATACCGAAAATATGGCGAGAGACCTTATTCCGGAGTCGCTCTGGGACCATTTTATTGAACAGGGTGAAGTCGACTTTAACTATGAATTGGAAGGAAAGTCCCGGTTTAGGCTTAACGCATATCATCAAAGAAATAGTATTAGTATCGCAATTAGGACGATTCCGGCAACGATTCCGACAATTGCCGATTTAAACTTGCCAAAAATATTGGAAAGCTTAATGGACAAGCCACAAGGTTTAATATTAGTTACCGGTCCGACCGGTTCCGGGAAATCGACAACACTTGCAGCAATGATTAACTATATTAATCATAATTTTGCCAAACACATTATTACATTGGAAGACCCGATTGAATATGTGCATCAACATATCAAATCAATTATTAATCAGCGGGAAGTCGGCACAGATACGAAAAGTTTTGCCAATGGGCTTCGGGCGTCACTGCGGCAAGACCCCGATATCATTCTTGTCGGGGAAATGCGGGATTTGGAGACGATATCGACGGCCATAACTGCTGCAGAAACCGGGCATTTGGTGCTTGCAACATTACATACGTCCAGTGCCGCTCAAACGATTGACCGGATTATTGATGTATTTCCGCCGCATCAACAGCGGCAGATTCGACTGCAAGTATCCAATGTGTTACAGGGGATTATTTCCCAGCGATTGTTTCCGGTTCGCAAAGGTGGCGGTCGGGTGGCTGCAACGGAAATTTTAATTAATACACCGTCTGTTGCTAACTTAATTCGTAATGAAAAAATTCATCAAATTCAAAACGTCTTACAAACGAGCCGAGCCCAAGGGATGCATACGCTTGAGATGTCGATTCAAAGTTTAGTAAAGAACGGAACAATCAGTTATGAATTTGCCGCCCCATATTTAAATACAGGTGATACAAATGGCTATTTATAAATATATCGGTCGGTCAAAAGAAGGGAAATTGAAGCGGGGAACGGTTGATGCAATTAACAAAACACAGGCAATTAATAAATTGCGGGAACAAGGGATCAGCCCACGGGAATTAACGGAAGCAAAAGGTGTATTAAATAAGGAAATTACCATTGGACATCAAGTGAAACAACAGGATTTCGTCATTTATTGTCGCCAATTTGCAACATTGATTCGGGCGGGCGTTTCCATCGTGGATTCAACCAATATTTTAGCGAAACAAACCGAAAGCAAAGCATTGAAAAAAGTGCTGATGGCCATTGAGGAAGATATTCGTTCCGGGATTCCGTTTTCGGATGCAGCGGGAAAATATCCAAAAGTCTTTCCGCAAATTTTTGTTAATATGGTGCGTGCCGGGGAAGCAACCGGTAACTTGGATGAATCCTTGGATCGACTGGCTACTTATTTGGAAAAACAATATGACTTAAAGAAAAAAGTCCAGTCGACCATGGCTTATCCGATTACATTAATTATTGTCATTATTGCTGTAGTTATCTTTTTAATGGTTACGATTATTCCAAATTTCACGGATATGTTTTCCCAATTTGACGCAGAGCTGCCTAGGATTACAAAATTTATGCTCGGTGTCAGTAACGTCGTTCAAAAGTTATGGTGGCTTGTAATTTTAATCGTACTGGCAATAGGGTTTCTATTTGCTTTTATGATGAGGCAAAATAAAGCTTTTCATTATGGCGTCCATGTTGCCATGTTAAAAGCACCAATTTTTGGGAAACTATTGCAAAAATCAGCTATTGCCCGAATGTCGCGAACGCTCGCATCGTTATTTTCCAGTTCCGTACCAATCTTGCAAGCGTTGACGATTGTTGAAAAAGTCGTGAATAACCCGGTCATCGGAAAAATTGTGTTAGAGGCACGGGACAGTTTGGAAAAAGGGAATAAGCTTTCCGAACCGTTGGAAAAAAGCTGGGTGATTCCACCGCTTGTTACGCAAATGGTGGCCATCGGTGAAGAAACCGGCTCACTCGATTTTATGTTGGAGAAAATTGCCGATTTCTATGAAGCGGAAGTAGATCGCTCGGTCGATACATTGAAATCATTAATCGAACCGGTCATGATTATCCTTTTAGCTGTCGTCGTAGGAACAATTATTCTATCCATCATGGTCCCGATGTTTACGATTTATCAGCAAATTTAATAGGTTAGTAGTTTTTCGTGGTTCTTAACACCTTTTGTTTGTTACGTAAAAATAACAATCCTTATAGGGGGTGATTGCCAAGGGGATGGGATATGAAGGGCAAGAAATAAGATCGAAAAATGAAAAAAAATAGGAGGGTAATAAAATGCAAAAACGTATGAAGTTATTAAAAAACCAAAAAGGGATGACTTTGGTTGAATTATTAGCTGTGTTAGTAATTTTGGGAATTATTGCTGCGATTGCAATACCGATGATTGGGAATGTTATAGAAAAGTCTAGGGATAAGGCGGATGCTAATGAAGCGCTGAATATTATTAATGCAGCAAAAATGGCTTATTCTAACGGAGAGTATGGAAGTGGAAGTCCAGATCCTTCAACTGCAACAGAATTTTCATATACCAAAACTGAATTGGAATCTTATGTAGATGTAGATATTACAAATAATAAATACACGGTTAAATTTACAAAAGCAAAAGCTACTGATAAAAGTGGAACTTGGACTATAGTCGGACACCCAGCATCCGATAAAATTTCTGGTAAAGATAAAGCCGCTACTGAACAGCAATTAAAGAATGCTGCTAAATAAAATTAAAATCAAATTATTGAAATATATAAAAGTAATTTAGGAGGTCCACCCATGCTCAATATATTTTCAAACAAAAAATCTATCAATTTCGTCATCGATGATTATGCTATTCGGATGGTAGATTATCCGGGCGGTGGTTTGACAAAAGTGAAAAACTTGAAGGAAAAAGCCATTCCAGATGGACTGCTTGAGCATGGGCGGGTTCTTGATGAAATGGAGTTTTACGCATTTTTAAAGGATGTCGTCCAAGATTGGGGGATCAAGCATCGCAATGTCCGTTTTTATGTCCCGGATTCTCTTATGATCATGAAAAAGGTGGAATTTTCGGCTCAATTGAATGATGAAGATGTCAAAGGTCATTTTTATATGGAACTCGGACGGACCTTGTATTTGCCGTTTGATAATCCAATCTTTGACGTGTATCCTTTACCACAGGCAGATCCTTCCAACAGTCAGAGGGAAGGTTTGCTTTTTGCCGTACCGGAAGAGGAATTAAACAAATATACAGCGATATTTGAAGATGCCGGCTTGAAACCGGTCGTCGCCGATATCCGTTCCATCGGGGTTTACCGCTATTATCGTTCCATGCAAAATCATTTTGACGAAGAGACTGCGATTCTCTTTTTTGAACTTAATTTGAATTCGATTATGATTAGTATTTTTTCAGAGAATCGTCCGGAGTTTTTAAGATTTTTAGACTTGGAAATATCGTTAAAAGATTGGCGTTGTGATGTTCAGAAAGATAGTTCATTAAAGTGGATTTTTAATGGAGACGAAGAAGTCTTTTACGGTTTGTTAGATGACCAAATGATTGAGCTAGAAAGAATGATGAATTTTTATCGTTACTCGTTACATAAAGGGGAAAAATCCGTTTCAAAAATAATCTTACTTGGTGACTTTCCGCGACTTGATATTATTGTGAAAAAAATTGCTGCCAGTGTCCCGATTCCGGTAGAAATTCTGGAGGCATATCTTTCACCAGCAAAGACAGATAAAGTGGACAGGGTATTCATCCCTGCGCTGGGACTTGCATTAAAGGGGGAAGTGAAGTGATTCCAGAAATTAATTTATTACCGGAAAAAGACCGGGTGAGTCAACGATCTATGTTCATCGTGCTCGCCATTTCAATGATATGGGTTTTCCTCCTTATCTTTATGGTTATCCAATATTTCCAAATAAAAGGGGATATTGCTGTTTTCCAATCAAAAGAGGAAATGTTGACAGCTCAAAAGGCGGGACTAGAAAAGCAAACGGAAGATGCAACAAATGTAGTGGGCTATCCGGAAGCTGTAGCTTATATTGAAAAATACACTGTTCCGACTTCAAACGTCATTAAAGAGTTAATTCATTTATTGCCAAACGACAAAAGCTACCTTAGTAACTATTCCTACGATGGCAATAATGTGACAATCCAAACACAATTTGAATCATTGGATATGGTAGCCAGTTACGTGTCAAAGTTAAATGGATCAAAATTTTTTACCGATGTGAAAGTGGACAGTATTTCTACTTTTTCTTTGGAAGAGTCAGAAGATAATGCGGAAGAGGTAAATTTTAAAGAAATGCCGAGATATGACGTAAACATGAGCATTGTAATTAATCTGTCGTCCCTTTTGCAGGCCGGGGGTGAAGCTGATGAGTGATTTTTTTCAAGAAAAACGGAAAATCATCCTTTTTATTGGTATTATTTTATTTCTACTTTTAGGGTTACTATATTTTTATTTGCTTATGCCGTTAAAAGATGATGCAAATGCTGCCGAACAAAATGTGAAGCAACTGGAAACAGAAGTAGAGGCCTTGGAAAATCGGTTAAACCAAAATGAAAGTGATCAGCCGGAAAATACAGCAAAACTGGAAAAAAAGATGCCGTTATCCCGTCAATTAGATGAACTGATCTTGTCATTGCAAGAAATAGAAATGGTAAGCGGCAGTCAAATTGCCTCGATTAACTTTAATAATTATGATGGCGGATTAACGGAAGCGGATGGTACAAATGAAAATAATGAATCTACAGATGGTACGGACGAAGCGACTGCGGATGATACAAATAATAATGATGAATTAACAGATAGTAAAGACGATCCGACAATGAATGAAACAGATGAAAATCAGTCGGATGAACAAGCGACAGAGGATAATGAAAACAGTGAGGATAATGAATCCGATACGAATGATGAAAGTGAACAAGCGACGGATGAAACAGTAACTAATTTACCAACAAATGTAAAATTAATTACGATAAATCTATCCGTAGTATCACCTGATTTTGAGCATTTTCAACTATTTTTACAGGAATTGGAAAAACTGGAACGGATTACTCGTGTCGATACGCTGACTTTTACAAAACCGGCTGAACGTGAGCTTTTATATGAAAAAGATGGTAGTCAAGTTGTCACGGCAGATGTACAAATCACTACTTTTTATTATAATGGTGGTAAATAATCGAAATGATCTTTGAAGAGGAATTTGCCATGAATGAAATCGTCACTTTGTTTTTCTTTATATTTGGCTTAGTTTTTGGTTCGTTTTTCAATGTGGTCGGACTTCGTATTCCGAAAAAGGAGTCGATCATATATCCAAATTCTCATTGTACAAAATGTCATCATGAACTGTCTTGGTATGAAAATATACCCGTGCTTTCGTATATTTTTTTACGGGGAAGGTGCCGGGTTTGTAAAGCTCGGATCTCTCCCATTTATCCGGTCATGGAGCTTGTTACCGGCATATTATTTGCCTTTTCTTTTCATCAATTTGGCTGGACGTTTGAAACAGTAATTGCCGTTTTACTGTGTTCACTGCTCGTCATTATCACAGTTTCTGATATTGCCTATATGATTATTTCTGATAAAGTTCTGTTGTTTTTCTTGATTGTATTTCTCATTTTACGGATGATTTATCCGCTTTCACCATGGTGGGATGCTGGATTAGCGGCCGTGATCGGTTTTGGGATTCTCTATTTATTGGCAGTCGTTAGTCGTGGCGGAATGGGCGGCGGAGATATTAAGTTGTTTTTTGTCTTAGGTCTCGTTCTCGGAACAAAAGCCACGCTGATGACACTTTTCCTTGCCTCATTAGTCGGAGCCATATTTGGATTAGGCTTCATTTTGATAAAAGGATACCAAAAACGAATCCCGATACCTTTTGGCCCGTTCATCAGCATTGGTGCAATCATCGCCTATTTTTATACAGATTCATTGATTCAATGGTATTTGGGTATGTTTTTCTAGTATGGTAGATGGGAATCTGGTACATGAGGCAGTGGTTTAATTTTTGAAATGTTTTGCGGAAAATGGGTCAGTAATTTGGAAATGTTTAAGGAATCCAGTATATATTGGAACGGATTCCTTCTTTTTCGTATCCATGAATCGATAGTTCCATACTTCCATTGTTTTATAGTTGACTGATATTGGTTTCCTTTTTTAATATAATATTATTGAATTGAATGATTGTATCAAGATAAGGATTTTTTAAGGTTGGATTGAATAGATAATCGTAATTTGCCTATTTTCCAATGTTACACTTCCAAAATTTTCAACCAATATATACATGTTCATGTAAAGATTCCAAGATTCATATGAAAATAATAACGATCATTTTTTAATTCTGACATAAATCTTATTCAATTTATTAAAAGGAGTAGAAGTGGATGAATAAAAGAAAAATTGTTTCCAAACTGTTTCTATCGATTTTCACCTTATTTACTATTATTTCGCTAGTTTTACCATTTTCTAACGCAAAAGCAGAGGAAAAAACTTATATCATTGCGACCGATGTCACCTTTGCTCCATTTGAATTCCAAGATGAGAATGGTGATTTTGTCGGAATTGATATGGACTTACTAAAGGCTATTGCCGAAGATCAAGGATTTAAATATCAAGTGAGGCCACTTGGTTTTAATGCAGCAGTCCAAGCTTTAGAAGCAAAACAAGTGGATGCGGTTATTGCCGGGATGAGTATTACAGATGAGCGTAAACTGAAATTCGATTTCTCGGATCCGTATTTTGATTCCGGCGTCATTATGGCCGTTGATGAGGACAATAACAAGGTTTCATCTTATGAAGATTTAAAAGGTGAGCGAGTTGCCGTAAAAACCGGTACCGAGGGAGCTGCTTTTGCCCAAAGTATCCAAGATAAATACGGATTTAAAATCGTTACATTTGATGATTCTGCCAATATGTATGAAGATGTAAAAACAGGAAATTCCATCGCCTGTTTTGATGATTATCCGGTTTTGGCTTATGGGGTTAAACAAGGGAACGGGTTAAAAATCGTAACAGATAAAGAGTCTGGTAGTTCATATGGATTTGCTGTGGCAAAAGGGGAAAATGCCGAACTGCTGCAAATGTTTAATGACGGACTATCCAACTTAAAAGCATCCGGTGAATATCAAAAAATATTGGACAAGTATTTAGAAACGGGTGATGAAGAGGCTGATTCAGGTTTCTTCGGATTATTAAAGGAAAGTTTTCCAAGTTTAATGTCCGGTCTAAAAATGACAATCATCTTAACAGTTGTTTCATTAGTTGCCGCCACCATCCTTGGAGTTATTTTCGGTTTATTCCAAGTGTCAAATAAGAAACTTTTGCGTGCTATTGCAACGATCTATGTAGATATTTTCCGCGGCACACCATTACTTGTTCAAGCATTCTTTATTTATTTTGGAGTTCCTGCAGCGCTAGACATTCGAATTACCGCAGTTGTTGCCGGGATTATTACGTTAAGTTTAAATGCCGGTGCGTATATTGCTGAAATTGTTCGCGGTGGTATTCAGTCGGTCGATAAAGGACAAATGGAAGCTTCCCGCAGTTTAGGACTTCCATATCGAAAAGCCATGTCGAAAGTTGTTTTGCCACAAGCGATTCGGATCATGATTCCATCCTTTATTAACCAATTCGTCATCACATTAAAGGATACTTCGATTCTTTCCATTATCGGAATTAATGAATTGACACAAAGCGGGAAAATTATTATTGCAAGAAATTTGGAATCTTTCCAAATGTGGTTAATCGTCGGTATTATTTACTTTATTATTATAATGATCTTAACGAAAGTATCGAATCATTTGGAAAGGAGGATTAAACATGGAGAAAATTAGTGTAAAGAATTTGAAGAAAAACTTTGGCGACTTAGAAGTGTTAAAGTCGATTAGTTTAGATGTCCATGAAGGTGAAGTTATTTGTATCATTGGACCATCCGGATCCGGAAAAAGTACATTTCTTCGCTGTTTAAATTTATTGGAAGAAGTGACAGAAGGGGAAGTTATTGTCCATGGTGTTAACTTAACAGATAAAAATATAGATATTAATAAAGTTAGAGAAAATATCGGGATGGTGTTCCAACATTTTAATTTGTTTCCCCATTTAACGGTATTGGAAAATATTACGTTAGCACCTGTTGAATTGAAAAAAGCAACGAAGGAAGAGGCAAAGGAAGCGGCGTTGAAACTTTTGGAGCGGGTTGGATTAAAGGATAAAGCAGAGGTAAAACCGGATCAATTATCAGGCGGGCAAAAGCAAAGGGTAGCCATCGCACGTGCCCTAGCCATGAAACCTGATATCATGCTGTTCGATGAGCCGACAAGTGCACTCGACCCGGAAATGGTCGGTGAAGTGCTGGCCGTTATGAAACAATTGGCCGAAGAAGGTATGACGATGGTCATTGTCACGCATGAGATGGGCTTTGCAAGAGAAGTAGCCGATCGGGTCATTTTTATGGACGGAGGATACATTGTCGAACAAGGAACCCCGGAAGAAATCTTCGGAAACCCACAAAATGAACGGACAAAAGACTTTTTGAATAAAGTGTTGTAAGAAAAAGGAAGGAACTGGTTAATTACTAGTTCCTTTTTAGCAATTCCATCGTTAATGCAGTAGCTTTTTTGGAATTACTTTTCTTCAACTGTTGTCCTTTTGTCGGAATTCACCAGTCCCCCCAATTCAACAGCACCACCAAAATTGTCGAAATTCCACGAACACCTTTCCATATGAAACGACAAAAGTCTTGTTATTTTTTAAAAATCATATGATAGGATAGAAGGGAACTCTTCTAAATTGTGCAGCTAATGAAGTATTCTACAAATCTAGCAAGCTGGGAGGTACGTATAGTGGATGAGGAAAATAAAAATCAAATTAAAATAAAAATAAATGGTGAAGATAAAGAATTTAAAGAGGAATTGATCATTCATGATTGGAAAGCGAAAAGGGAAGTTGCAGCAACGGAAGAACGAGCGATTCCGCTGTTAAAAAATAAAAAGAAAAAAAGACCTGCACTCCCAAAAGGAAGAAACCATCCGGCTATCATTATTTCTTGCATCTCCGCCATTGTAATAGGAATCTTAATTGGAATTATCTTATTACAATTTATGACAAAAGACGCAAATGGAAACGGACAAGGCTCTCAAACGGTTCCAGCGAACAATGGTACAACAACAACCGGTAATGAGCAGGTTATTTTACCCGCAGTGAGTTTGTATATTTTGCAACAAGGGGCATACAAGAGTCAAGAATCGGTGGATAAAATCATTCAAGATTATAAAAAGGAAAATCAACCGGTTGCTTCCATAAATTCCGGGGACAATATACGTGTTTTCATTGCTGTAACAGATACACTCGAGACAGGCAAACAAATGAGGGAAACCGAATTTTATAAAAATACGTTCACTGAAATATGGCCAACGAAATTAGAAATGAATGAAAAAGTGATCCAGCATTTAACGGGCGATGAAAAAACATTTTTAGAATCAGCTTATCCAATATATGAAAAACTAGTAGTAGAGGGAACAAAAGCATATTTACAAGATGGCCAAAACATCAATATGGATGAATTGACAAGTGAAATTGACAAGATGAAAAACTTCAAAAAGTTACAAAAAAAGCCGGTCCAAGAATTACAGAAAAATTTAATTCATGCGTATGAGGCATTGAATGGATATTTGAAAGAGCGAAACATCGAGAATTGGCAAAAACTACAGCAATATTTATTGACTTTTGTTTCAAGCTATTACTTATTTTAAAACATTCCACCACTTAGCTTTCGTTCGGAGTGGTGGATTGCTATTATTTTCAACGGCCAATTCGTAGAGGTGGATCCAGGTCGCCTCTTTTTAGTCGGAGTGTGAAGCCGCTATTTTTATTGGAATTATTTGGCAACCGTCAAATAATCGACCCATTCCGCACATAGTGGGGAAGGGGATTAAAGTCGATTATCTACCCAAATGTCGATTTTTGAGGAGGGACAGTGGTACTTAAAGAGACATCGATCCAAACCCCGATTCATCCCCCACACAAGTAGGGAAGGGGTATACATAAAGAGACGATTTGTCTTACATATAGTAGGGAAAGGTGGACTTTGTGCTAACCTATAGATAAAATATAACAAAAGCTCATTTTTGATGTCTTTTTCGTTTCAAAATGATGTTTTATGTCAGAAAATGATGTCGAAAATGGATTTTTTGTAAGTGAAAATTAATTTTTATGTCGTTGAGTATAAAAGTATCGTTTGATAGTATTATTTTGTATCTCCCCCTCGTACAGATCTTAAACAGGAAGGTGAAAATATGGCACGCCTCATTTTAGCTTCGTCATCACCGCGTAGGCAGGAAATCCTCAAATCTTTGCGAGCATCCTTTGAGATTATAACAAGCAATGCAGATGAATCGGTCAATTGTAACATGCCTCCTGAAGAAATTGTTATGACATTGGCTGAACGAAAGGCGCAAACAGTTGCAAAGGAAAATCATGATGCATTTGTTATCGGGGCAGATACAATCGTTGTTTATAATGACCGGATTTTAGGAAAACCAGCCGATCGCGATGATGCAAAGCAGATGTTAATGATGTTATCTGGCAATACACATGCTGTTTTTACAGGTACATGCATTTTACATGGAAACGATAAAGAAATTTTTTATGAAAAGACAGAGGTTTCATTTTGGGAATTGGCGGAAGCAGAAATCGATCGATACATTCGTACAGGAGAGCCTTTAGATAAAGCGGGGAGTTATGGGATCCAAGGATATGGGGCAATCTTGGTGAAATCGATTCATGGTGATTTCTATTCTGTTGTTGGTCTACCGGTGGCAAAACTATATCGGGCATTGAAAAAGATGGGTTATCCGACCTAAGGACAAGCCTAGATCATCATATGAAAATAAGCAGTTTGTGAGGCAATCAAACTGGTATAAAATCAAATGGAAATCAGTCGTTCATGAGGCGCCCGAACTGGTATAAAACAATATAAAAATTCAGCCGTTCAGCGATAAAATAACGATGCCCCTCTTTAACATGCCCGTAAGATTTTTGTGTAAGACGCTAATCCATTTTTAGGAAAACTTTCGGTGACTTTTCCCCAAAAAATGAATAGGAGGAGATAGTTATTACGCAACAATTATTAATTAAAGATTTTCCGAAAGAAGAGCGGCCGCGCGAAAGATTTATCCATCACGGACCGAGTAGTCTTTCAAATCAAGAACTTTTGGCAATTATTTTACGAACGGGAACAAAAAATGAATCGGTTCTCCAATTGGCACAACGGCTTATAAAAGAATTTCAAGGATTACGAATGCTGATGAATGCCTCACTGGAAGAATTGACGAAAATAAAGGGAGTCGGTGAAGCAAAAGCCATCCAATTATTGGCCGCAATCGAACTTGGAAAACGAATTGCCAATATGAAAAATGAAGAACGTTACGTCATCCATTCTCCTGAAGACGGCGCAAACTATGTCATGGAAGAAATGCGCTTCTTAACTCAGGAGCATTTCGTATGTTTATTCCTTAACACCAAGAATGAAGTGATTCACAAACAAACCATTTTTATAGGAAGTTTAAATGCTTCCATTGTCCACCCGCGTGAACTGTTTAAAGAAGCATTCCGACGTTCAGCCGCCTCGATGATTTGCCTTCATAATCATCCATCCGGAAATCCCGAACCAAGCAGGGAAGATATTGAGGTTACCAGGCGACTTGTCGAATGTGGTAGAATTTTAGGAGTGGATGTACTCGATCATATTATTATCGGTGACAAACGATATGTCAGTTTAAAAGAAAAAGGATATTTATAAGCCAATTACTACTATTATTTTTTTGCACAATGAGATATAATAATACGTATGATTTTTTTGTTTTTAAAAAAACGAACGAACCCTTATTTAAATGAAAAAAGTAAGAAACGAAAATTGGTCAATAAAATGACAACATTTGACAAACGATAAAAACGTGCTGTTTATATACAACATGATGAACAAGAGAATGTATGAGAAAGGGAGATACAACCATGTTTGGAATTGGTTCAAAAGATTTAGGAATTGACTTAGGAACAGCGAATACACTTGTCTACATCCGTGGAAAAGGTGTCGTATTGAGAGAACCGTCCGTTGTAGCATATCAGACGGATACAAAGCAAATTGTTGCGGTCGGAAATGATGCGAAAAATATGATCGGTCGTACACCCGGAAATGTTGTTGCCCTCCGCCCGATGAAAGACGGGGTAATTGCAGATTATGAAACAACAGCAAAAATGATGAAATATTTTATTAATCAAGCTTTGAAAAATAAAGGCGGATTTGGGAGAAAACCGTATGTCATGGTATGTGTACCATCCGGAATTACTGCGGTTGAAGAACGTGCTGTCATCGATGCAACTCGTCAAGCCGGGGCACGGGACGCATATACGATTGAAGAACCGTTTGCAGCTGCCATTGGTGCTGATCTCCCTGTTTGGGAACCAACCGGCAGTATGGTGGTTGATATTGGTGGCGGAACAACAGAGGTTGCAATTATTTCTTTAGGTGGAATTGTTACGAGTCAATCGATTCGTATTGCCGGTGATGAAATGGACGATTCCATTATTACCTATATTCGGAAAAATTATAATTTGATGATTGGGGATCGGACTGCTGAAACGATTAAGATGGAAGTTGGATCGGCCGGTATGCCTGAGGGAATTGGAAATATGGAAATTCGCGGGCGTGATTTATTAACCGGTTTGCCAAAAACCATTGAAGTAACGCCTGAAGAAATTGCCGAAGCCCTAAAAGATACGGTATTTGCGATTGTTGAAGCGGTCAAAAATACGTTGGAAAAAACTCCGCCTGAATTGGCAGCAGATATTATGGATCGTGGCATTGTCCTTACAGGTGGTGGAGCATTACTTAGAAACTTGGACCGAGTCATTGCCAACGAAACAAATATGCCCGTCTTAATTGCCGAAAACCCGCTCGATTGTGTAGCTATCGGAACCGGTAAAGCTCTGGAACATATTGATTTATTTAAAAATAAAGTAAGAGGGTAAATGTAAGAAGCCTTTGTAAAACAATGTTGCTACTTCTGTTTTTTAAAAAATTGGATTTTCAACAACTTCGAGGTCACTGAAAAAGACAAAAATCAGCTGAACACGAGTTTCTTTCTTGTTTGCTTAGCCACCTGGCCTTAGATATGGGAGAGTAGATATCGGGAGAGGCTGTCAAGGAATTTCTCGTTGGTTTAGTGTGTTTATCCTACACTATATTGTGTAAGGTAAACTTATCAGTGGTCTCGTTACCTTCTACGTAATTTGTTCAATGTTGTCGTTCATTGCAATAACATATAAGAATCAGCAGTCGTTAAAGTCAATTGCTTTCGCGACTTCATGCGGTAAAGTGCAAGTAACAACATATAAGAATCAGCCATTAGTTAAAGAGGTGTAAATCATGCCACAATTTTTTAAGAATAAGCGTCTTATCATTTTACTTTCAGGGATTATTATCCTTGTGGCATTGATTGGTTTTTCATTAAGAGAACGGGATCAATTATCGTGGCCGGAACAATTTGTCAAAGATACAGCAGGCTTTGCCCAGATGGTTTTTGCAAAGCCTGCTCATCTTGTTTCAAACCTCGTCGAAAATATGCGAGATTTACTGCAAACCTATGAAGAAAATAAAATTTTAAAAGAAAGATTGGATGAGTACGCCCAAATTAAAGTGAAAGCGGATCGGTTAGAAAAAGAAAACGCGGAGCTTAAAGCCTTGATTGATAAGGAAAAAGATTTAGCCTCTTTTACTATCCATCATGCTTCGGTTATTGCCCGTGATCAAGATCGCTGGCAAGAAACGTTAACAATCGATAAAGGTGAGGTACAAGGAATAAAGAAAGATATGGCTGTTATAACTGCTAATGGAATGATCGGAAAAATTAAAAGTGTCGGAAAGATAACTTCTACTGTTCAATTACTTTCTACCGTAGATCGGACAAACCGAACCCACGTCGCTATTCAAGGCGAACATGATATTTACGGTTTAATTGAGGGATTTGATGTTGAAAAGCAGCAGTTGATTATTAAACAAATCCCGGCAGAAGAAAAAGTCGAAAAGGGCATGGATGTGATTACATCCGGTTTAGCAAATGTTTTTCCTAAGGGATTATACATTGGAAAAATTGAAAAGGTAGAACCTGATCAATACGGATTGACACAAACAGCTTATGTGAAACCAGCCGCGAATTTTTATAACCTTGAAAATGTCATTGTCGTTGAGAGGGAAATGACAGCTTCGGAAGAATCGGGGGAATGAGTCATGAGAAAGCAATGGTGGATTCCGGTTCTTGTGATTATTTTCTTTTGCGTGGAAAGTCAGTTTGTTAATTTTATTCCAACCCGGCTGTTTTCACAATATTGGATTGTTGTCCCGCGTTTTCTCTTTCTATTATTGATTTTTATAACTATATATTATGATAAAAAGTTAGGTCTCATTTATGCCTTGATTACGGGTTTGGTCATGGATATCGTGTTTATTGATATTTTGGGAATATATTTATTTTGGTACCCGGTTACGATTTATCTTGTATCAAAATTAATGAAAAATTGGCATGCGAATCTTTTCATTGTAGCTTTTGTTAGCTTGCTGGCGATCACACTTGTCGAATTCGGGATTTATGGGGTCTTTTCGATTTTACAAATAGCCAATATGCCACTAAAGTTTTTTGTTTTTCATCGCTTATTCCCAACCCTAGGCGCAAACCTGGCATTTTATATATTATTTTCCTATTCACTGAAAAAGTATTTTACCCGATTAAGAAAAATCAGAAGTGAAGAAGAGGGAATGTTTCAATCATAACGGTTCTGAAGATGAGTTTTACATATATTTTTGCAAATCGTGTACGCTCGCTTCCAGAAACGGGTAAAGCTCTACAGTATTTTGCGTTTACGGATTGTTCATGTGTAATTTTCGGAAAAAATTTGATTGTTAATCGTCCTGTACAAAGAGTTTATTTTTTATAAAATTTGTTTTTCGGATTTTTACAGGAAAAATAAAGGAAATTGCCTGGCTTTTGTCGAACTTTACTTTATTGAGGTGAAATCATGCATGATGAAGACGCAAAATGTCACGATAAAAGGTACAAAAGACGGGCTATTGTTACGTCTTGATGATACTTGTTCCTTTTTTGACCTTTTAAAAGAAGTTGAAGAGAAATTGTTTCCACATTCACAGCTCATGGACGATTCTCATGAAGTTTCTGTTCGTATTCATACCGGTAATCGATTACTTACCAAGGAACAGGAACAGCAATTAAGAGAATTAATCAGTCCGGAAAAAAAC
>NZ_CCRF01000065.1 GCF_000751775.1 Caldibacillus thermoamylovorans | reverse complement strand
TGGGAAAAAAATTTAATCATTGCATCTATCGAATCAAATGTTATATTAAAAGAAGAACTGAATCGAATAAAAACCGAAAAAGGTTTTACAGTCGTAACCAAAATTGTTCGCTCGGGGCAAATTTTGGAAATTACAGGAGACCTATTGTTGATCGGTGATGTAAATCCGGGTGGCAAAGTGATGGCAAGCGGCAATATCTTCATTTTAGGAAGGTTAAAGGGAATGGCTCATGCGGGTATGAACGGTAATGAGGAAGCTGTAATTTGTGCTGCTACAATGACGCCGACCCAATTGCGAATTGCGGATTACTTTGGGCAGTCACTGGATCGGAATAAGATAAACGACGAATCAGAATGTGCCTATCTGAATCAAGAAAAGCAATTAGTTATTGATAGATTATCAGTTTTAAATAAGATTCGACCAAACATAAATCGTTTTGTGGAAGGAGGCTTGTCTTAATGGGTGAGGCAATCGTAATTACTTCTGGAAAAGGTGGAGTAGGGAAAACCACTTCTTCTGCTAATATAGGTACTGCTCTGGCTCTACAAGGGAAAAAGGTTTGTTTAGTTGATACCGATATCGGTTTACGTAATCTGGATGTTGTCATGGGCTTGGAAAACCGGATTATCTATGATATCGTCGATGTAGCTACAGGTCGCTGTAAATTACACCAAGCACTTGTTAAAGATAAACGTTTTGAAGATAAATTGTACTTACTTCCTGCCTCTCAAAGCAGTGATAAAACTGCGATAAATCCGGAACAGATGAAAAAGGTTGTCAATGATTTAAAAAATGAATTTGATTATGTCATTATCGACTGTCCCGCTGGTATTGAACAAGGTTTCCAAAATGCCATAGCCGGTGCTGATCGGGCTATTGTTGTGACCACGCCGGAAGTATCATCGGTACGTGATGCTGACCGAATTATCGGCTTACTGGAAAAAGAACCGATTGAACCGCCAAGATTGGTTATCAATCGAATCCGTACCAATATGGTTAAACGCGGGGAAATGCTTGATGTCGATGAAGTAACAAATATTTTGGCTATAGAACTAATTGGTATTGTGGCCGATGATGAAGAGGTCATTAAAGCATCAAATGTTGGCGAACCAATCGTTATGAATCCGGACAGTAAAGCAAGTATCGCTTACAGGAATATTGCAAGACGAATCTTAGGCGAATCGGTACCATTGCAACAGCTTGAAGATAACGGAAAAGGCATGTTTTCACGGTTGAAAAAATTTTTTGGTGCCCGGGCATAGGCATAAATTTTTACATATTTTGATATTTTTAAGAGGATGCTGATAAACATTGGCATTCTTTTTTTATTTTGATGATGCGCGGTCGCACCGATAGTTTTTTCATTGTTTAGCAGTCTAGCGCCAACGGTTCATGAGCGTACCCGGATCCAACTAGCAACAGAAGAATCCCTGAATTCAACAGTAAGGCTCTGCGAATTCACCAGTAGATTTCGAGAAATCACCAGTACCCTACCCGAATTCAACAGTGAAAAAGGAAAATTCACCAGTACTTGGATATGAATTCACCAGTAAAATTGAGTAATTCAACAGCTTGCCCCGTGAATTCACCAGTAAATTACGAGAAATCACCAGTACCCTACCCGAATTCAACAATAGGCCCCCAAAAAATTCAACAGCAGCAACACCGGAAGATTGAAAAAACAAGTTCCAAATTAGACATGTCATATAAACTGCGGACAAGTCATACATTTTACTGAGTGGACAATCCGAGTTTTTTCGGAAGGGGGGAGTAGTTTGAAAGATCGAAGGAAAGAAGTCTTGAAGCGGATTGAAAAACGCAAGAAATATAAACGATCCTATCCGCCTAAAACGATAGAAAGTGAAAGAAATGTGAAGACTCCAGTATTTCCAGAGTACCAAGAACAACATGACTTTACTTGGTTTTCCATGAATGAAGGAATGAAAAACACTGAACATCCGTTATTTAATCGAGAAATATTCTTATTTAAAATATTGGCTTCAGCTTGCTTAGTCCTTATTGTGGCCATTGCGTTCAAAAATCAATCACAACAGCTGGAACCGGTCCGTTCAACAGTGACGCAAGTAATGGAAAAAGAATTCCAATTTGCCATGGTTGCGGACTGGTATGAAGATACATTTGGTAAACCGTTAGCACTTTTCCCGGAGAAGGCACCAAATAAAAAAGAAGCGCCGGCTAAATATGCACTTCCGGCTAACGGGGTAATTCTAGAAGACTTTCAAGCGGATAATCAAGGTGTTACAATTCAAACGGTAAAAGGAGAAGCAGTCGAGGCAATTCAAAGCGGTGTTGTGAAATTTGCCGGTGTTGATAAAGAATTTGGAAAAACAATCATTATTCAACATCCGGATCAATCGGAAACTTGGTATGGACAGTTGGGGGAAATCAAAGTAAAAGCCTATGATAAAGTTCAAGCAGGCGATCAAATAGGTATCGTCTCATCAAAAGAAAACGAAACAACAGGCGAGTTTTATTTTGCCATTAAACAAGATGAAAAATTTATTGACCCTGTTCAGGTGATTAAGTTTGAATAAATGGCTCCGACTCCTGACCCAAATCCATATACATCCATTGCTTTGGCTTATTGTTGCAATTGCCGTAATAACTGCACGCTTTCAAGAACTGTTGCTGTTAATTGTTATTGTTCTGATTCATGAATTAGGCCATGCTGCGGCCGCTTCTTTTTTTTCATGGAGAATTAAGAACATTATCCTTTTACCATTTGGTGGAGTTTTAGAAACAGATGAACATGGAAATCGACCGATTAAAGAGGAGTTCATTGTCACAGTCTGTGGACCGGCTCAGCACGTTTGGATGATGATTTCCGCCTTTCTTTTTCATGAATGTCAAATAATCGGAGACAGAATATATACTGATTTTATCAACTATAACTTTATGATTTTGATATTTAATTGTTTGCCAATTATGCCTTTGGATGGAGGGAAAATCGTCTATTTGCTTTTTACCAAATATTATCCGTTCCATATTGCCTTGAAACGTTCGATTATTCTGTCACTTTTGTTCTTGTTCATATATTGTTCCGTTATTCTTATCGTTTTTCCTTTCCATTTAAACGGTTGGGTAATTGCCATCTTCTTATTTCTATCTTTACATAACGAATGGAAAAACCGGCCGTATACGTGGATGCGGTTTTTAATTGAACGATATCATCGACCGACCGATGAAGTGGGTCGTATAAAAAAGATCTATGCAAAAAAAGATGACTTACTTTCAAGTGCCATCGAAAAATTCCAGCGGGGAACCGGTCATCAAATTATTGTTATCGATGCAGGAAAACAGGTTGCCATCATTCCGGAGAAAAAAATTTTAAAATATTATTTTGAAAAATCTCCTATCCGGTTGAAATTGGAGGATTTACTTTATTAAAATGGAGAAGAGTTGAATGATATAAGAAGGATTGTGAAAATGAAACGATTACTAATCAATGCAAGAGAATCAGAAAAAAGAATGGCACTAATTGAGGATAAGCAAATCCAAAGACTGTATATTGAGCAACCGGAACAACAATCATTGCTCAGGAATATATATATTGGTATTGTTGAAAAAATCATGCCTAGTATGGATGCCGCTTTCATCAATATTGGAAAAGGAAAAAAGGGTTATTTACAACTGTCACAAAGTCCGGCAAATATGGAAAAAGATGACTCTATCAGGTCCCTGCCTAGAGTAAACCAAAGTGATAAAATGATTGTCCAAATTATTAAAGATGAAACCGATACAAAATATTACCGTTTGACGAGAAATATCGAACTTAGTGATGAGATGATCGTTTATATGCCATATGGGTATTATGTTGCCGCATCGAAAAAATTACCGAATGACGTAAGAAACCAACTTAAAATGTGGGCTGTCGAGACAAAGAAAGAAGCGGAAGGCATTTTGTTCCGTACCCGCGCTGAAAAATTAACGAAGGAAGAATTTGTCACTCGTCTCAATCAATTAAGAGCGGAGTTTCAACAACTTGAAAAACTTGCCGGTCATTTGAAAGCTCCTGCGCCAATAGTGGAGAAGAACTTGTTTTTTGAGGAAATAAAAAAGATTTATGACAAGGAAGAATTTACAGAGATAATCTGTGATGATTCAAACCTGTTCCGGCAACTGAAAACGGATTGGGAAAATCGCTGTCAACTTACGTATTATAAAGGAAGCGAAAATATTTTTTCCCATTTTATGTTAGATGATCAACTGGACACATTGCAGAAAAGGGTAGTATGGCTTGATAATGGTGCAAATATTGTCATTGAGGAAAATGAAGCTTTTACGGTCATCGATGTAAATACTGCTAAATCACCGAGTTATAAGTTGAAAAGGGATACCATCATGACAACGAACCGATTGGCCGCTAAGGAAATTGCCAGACAGGTCCGCCTCCGTAATATCGGTGGGAATATTCTGATTGATTTTATTAATATGCGGGATGATAAAGATAGGAAGGCAATCATTCAGCTTTTAAAAGAAGAATTTGCCCGGGATTATGAGCGAACAATTATTTACGGTTTTACGGCTTTAGGAATTTTGGAAATGTCGCGGAAAAGAACGAAACCGAGTCTTCTGAACCAAATAACGGTACCGTGCGCAACTTGTCATGGTACCGGTTTTGTTGAATCAGCTGCTACAATCGCCTTTCGCTTAGAGCGGGAATTATGGGCGTTTAAAAACAAAGATTTTTCGGAAGTTGTTATTGAAGCAACAGAAGACGTCATTAACTACTTTAGTGGGGAAAATAAACATCATCTCGAAAATTTAGAGAAAACCTTGCATTTTCTTATCAAATTTGAACAAGTGGAATTTCACAAGCCGTACTATTATATTAAAAGATTTGTCCGGTGATATAGCGATCGTAACGATTTTTTATGGATTGACATGTTTGTTTTATTATGATAGTATTCATATGTTATGGTTTGTAGCACCCGTGCTACAACCGCTCGTATTCGGTTTAAGATTTTGCAGATTGTGCAAAACACCGAATGGCGGCGAGTCTGAGTCTATAGAGGAGGTGCAATTATGTACGCGATTATTGAAACTGGCGGTAAACAACTTAAAGTTGAAGAAGGTCAATCGATTTATGTTGAAAAATTAAACGCAGCTGACGGTGAAACAGTAACTTTTGATAAAGTATTGTTCATCGGTGGCGAAAATGTTAAAGTTGGTGCTCCTTTTGTCGAAGGTGCTACGGTTACTGGTAAAGTAGAAAAACACGGTCGTCAAAAGAAAATTATTGTTTTCAAATATAAAGCGAAGAAAAACTATCGTAAAAAACAAGGTCATCGTCAACCTTATACAAAAGTTACGATTGAAAAAATTCAAGGCTAGGGCGACTGACAAATGATAAAAGTCACCATCAATCTAACGTCCGATCACAAAATTGCAGCCTTTACTGTTGAAGGTCATGCGAATTTTGATAAATACGGATCAGATGTTGTTTGTGCAGGGGTTTCTGCGGTGACAATCGGTACACTAAATGCAGTGGAATCCTTGGCAGGTGTTGTTCCGGATGTCGAACAAGGCGGTAAAGGAGGCTATCTCCATTGGCAAGTGCCGGAATTACCGAAAGAAACCGATGATAAAGTACAGCTTTTCCTTCAAGGAATGGTTGTCGCTTTACAATCAATTAAGGATAGTTACAGTGATTATATAAAAATTTCTTTCAAATAGTAGGAGGTGGAACAAATGCTAAGAATGGATCTTCAATTTTTTGCGTCTAAAAAAGGGGTAGGTTCGACAAAGAACGGTCGTGACTCCATTGCGAAACGTCTTGGTGCAAAACGTGCGGACGGTCAATTTGTAACGGGCGGTTCTATCCTTTATCGTCAACGCGGAACAAAAATCTATCCGGGTGAAAATGTAGGTCGCGGCGGCGATGATACATTATTTGCAAAAGTTGACGGTGTTGTCCGTTTCGAACGTATGGGACGCGACAAGAAAAAAGTCAGTGTATACCCGGTAGCAAAAGAAGCGTAAGTGGTAGCGGACTTCTAAAAAGGTCAGACAGCTGCAAACAATCTGCCAAGACTGTTTGTTTCGCGTGTCTGGCCTTTTGTATTTTGTCCTTCCTTTAGCATATTCACCGGAAAAATTTGTTTATGTTATACTTATGGTTAGCACCAAAACATATTTTCTAATAAACGCTAATGACCATTAGACTTACATATAGAGGGAAATTTTAGCCAAAACTAGGCGGAAATTTTTGGAGATAGTAACTAGGGACAAAGAAAAGTACAACCGCAAAAGCATCCAACAAGGACGAGCTTAATAGGACCAAACATACATAGAAACAGAGTGAAGGAAGGTTGAGGGGAAGTATGCGGGAATGGAATGTGATAGAGGTTTTACGGCATGCACGACATGATTGGTTGAACAGACTACAATTAATAAAAGGTTATATTGCCCTGGGAAATCTTGAAAAAGTTGATGAAATTATGAATGAAATTATCCATGCAGCCGAGCAGGAATCAAAATTATCCAATTTGACATTATCTAAATTTGTTTCTTTACTACTCACTTTTAATTGGGAACAGCATTCATTTGTTTTACATTATGAAGTATCAAGTCCTCGGAAATTAACCAATTTTAATGATGAAAAAATTTTTCAATGGTTCTCTAACTTGTTTCAGATCATTGACGACTATGCCGATCCAATTGTGCAAAATGATTTATACATAGAAATGAATTTGGAAGAAGATGTACTGTGTTTCTTTATTAAATTCTATGGAATAATAAAAGAGACAGAAGCAATAAAGCAATTTTTACATAAACAAACACCGAGCTTTTCAATAAACAGCGTAAATATCAATCCAGAAGCTTTGTCTTTTGAAATAAAAATTCATGGTGAATAACGTTAAGCATATGTTTTTCATGGAAGGAGATATTCAATGTTTGTCGATCAAGTAAAAATTTATGTTAAAGGTGGCGACGGAGGAAACGGGATGGTTGCTTTCCGTCGCGAAAAATATGTTCCAAAAGGTGGTCCGGCCGGTGGAGATGGCGGGAAAGGCGGCGATGTTATCTTTATTGTTGATGAAGGACTGCGCACATTAATGGATTTTCGTTATCAACGCCATTTCAAAGCGACAAAAGGAGAAAATGGTCGCTCAAAAAGTCAGCACGGAAAAAATGCCGAAGATTTGGTTGTAAAAGTTCCCCCGGGTACTGTTGTAAAAGATGATGATACGGGTGAGGTAATTGCTGACCTCGTTCGTCATGGCGAGCGGGCAGTCATTGCAAAAGGCGGTCGGGGCGGCAGAGGGAATATCCGATTTGCTACGTCAAGAAACCCCGCTCCGGAAATTGCGGAAAATGGAGAACCGGGGCAAGAACGGTATATTGTTTTGGAATTAAAAGTATTAGCAGATGTTGGTCTCGTTGGATTTCCCAGTGTCGGAAAGTCAACGCTTTTATCGATTGTATCTTCGGCAAGACCAAAAATTGCCGAATACCATTTTACGACGATTGTGCCGAATTTAGGTGTCGTTGAAACAGAAGATGGAAGAAGTTTTGTTATGGCTGATTTGCCGGGATTGATTGAAGGGGCGCATCAAGGTGCAGGGCTAGGACTTCAATTTTTACGCCATATTGAACGGACAAGGGTCATTGTCCACGTCATTGATATGGGTGCTGTGGAAGGGCGCGATCCATACCAAGATTTTTTAACGATTAATAAGGAATTAAAGGAATATAATTTGCGTTTAACCGAACGTCCTATGATGATTGCGGCCAATAAAATGGACATGCCCGGTGCGGAAGAAAATCTGGAAAAATTTAAGGAACAATTACAGGAAGATATTCCGATTTTCCCAATTTCGGCAGTTACCCAAAGCGGGATTCGTGATTTGCTTTTTGCGATTGCCGATACGTTGGAGAACACACCTGAATTCCCGCTCCACCATGTAGAAGAAGATGAAACGATAAACCGTGTTGTTTATAAACATGAAAAAGCTGAACAAGATTTTATCATTACCAGGGATCCGGATGGGGTATTTGTTTTAAGTGGAGAAAAAATTGAAAAGTTGTTCAAGATGACTGATTTTACCCATGATGAATCGGTTCGGCGATTTTCCAGACAATTGCGCGGCATGGGTGTAGATGATGCACTTCGGGAGCGCGGGGCAAAGGATGGCGATATCGTCCGTTTGCTTGATTTTGAGTTTGAGTTTATCGAATAGCTGAAAAACTGTCTTCATTTTGGGCAATTAATCCAGATTGAAGGCAGTTTTTTATTTTGGTAAAATCAATGGGACATTTTCGGGCAAAAGTTACTTAGTTTTTGTAAAAACCTCCACAAATTAACGACAACACGTCCTCGCTGTCCGAGTTAGCTTTTGATGAAAATCTGCACAAATCAACAGCAACACGTCTTCGTTGTCCGGGCAATACTTACTTAGCTTTTGATGAAAACCCGGTAAACAGAAAACAGGTAATTGCTGCAACGGTAGTCACCAAAATGGCCATCATTAAACCTAGTGCAGCCATAAACAGATCTTGTCCGGGATAATCAGGTTTCAGCGTGATGAACCAATAAACAAATACGATGGTTAAAAGAATATAAAAACTACTGCCAACAGCTCCCATAATCAACTGATCTCGTTTTGTTCCGCTCCATGCTTTGTTAAATAAAATCCATGCATATAAACTTATTAAGACAGCGGAAACCATCACAAAAAAATGTAAATAGGGAATCAAGAAATACATCAAGAGAAAAAGTATGAAAACGGTTATGGAAAAGAAAACCGCATTGACGGCAAATATAAACAGGCCGGCAAGCCACGGATTTTGATACCAAGCCCAATGGCTAAGAGTCCGGATAATTTTATTCTTATCATTAACCATTGCCAATATCGGTCTTTTTAAAAATTGAACAAGCAGTATCCCTATGAACCCCAATATAAATAGAAAAGTAAAACTCATATTTTAATCCTCCTGACAACCTTAAAATGGGGGGTCAATCTCATTTCCCACCTCTGAAAAATTTTTTCTTAATTATATTATAGATGCCTATTTATTGAATAACAATAAATTTTTATTGAATTGAGTTATATTTTTTCTGTTCCATAGACTTGTTTGATGATAAAGGTATTCAAGAGGTCTTGTAACGTAGAATCATTTTCAAACAATCTTTAAATATCCGCCCTTGCGACATAAATATTTCGGTATATTCATAAGTTTATACGAGAATGAATGGCAATTTGCCTATTGTTTCATACAATATATAGCGAGTTTAGATTAGGAGGGGAAATGAGTGAGGATTCACATTGTCCAAAAAGGAGATACACTGTGGAAGATTGCCCAAAAATATGGCGTCGACTTCAATCAGCTAAAAAGTATGAACACCCATTTATCGAATCCGGACCAAATAATGCCCGGAATGAAAATTAAAGTTCCCACCAATAGTGGAATGGTAAAAAAAGAAATGCCGGTTAAAGAGGTGCCAATTAATAAAGAAGCTCCAATTACTGAACACCCTTTCGCCCAAATTAAACCACCAACAATTCCTGTTGATGAACCGGTGAAAATGTTCGAACAACCAAAGGAAATTATTAAAGAAGTTCCCAAGCCGATTTATATGCCGAAACCGCCACAACCGATTATTCCGGAAATAGATATTAATAATTATTATATGGTCAACATGGCAAAAATGAACATCGAACAGCAACAACCGGTCCAGCAAGTTGAGATTCCTGTTTTTGAAAAAGAAGGACCGATCAAGGAAATGCCGGAACCGCCAAAAATGGAAGAACCGATTAAAGAAGCTCCGGAAATGATTCATCCTAAAATTGCTCAACCACCAATGATGATGCAACCAATGTATCCATGTTCGCCGTGTATACCGATGACACCTGTTTTACCCGGGTCAGGATTGCCATGTATGCCGCTAACTCCGGTTGTTTATTCACCATGCCAACAACCTATTCATCATGGTTTCCCATTTGCTAATCAACCTATGATGCAAGGAAGCGATCCGCAGATGGGGATGGGTGGTTTCGATCCGGGTATGATGCATGGAAGCGATCCTCAAATGATGATGCCTCCCCATGGGATGAGCGGTATCGACCCGAACGTGATGCAAGGGGCGGATTCACAAATGATGATGCCGATGCAGCCAAGTGGCCAGCAAATGATGGGAAGTTTTGACCCATCCACGATGCAACCGATGGCACAAGGGATGGACCAGCAAATGATGATGGACTCAATGAATCAAAGTGGATTCCAACCGATGATGTCACCGGGTATGGGAACTTACCAACATTCAACCGGAATGCCAATGGGAACCGGACAAATAAATTGGGATGATGATGGAATGGACTTGGATGATAATCAAGATGGTTCAACACTTTATCAAACCCCTATGACTGAGCATATGAAAAATCCAATGAGTATTCCTGACCAAGCTCCGTATTCGATGCCATTAACGACAAATCCAATGATGCAACCTTCTTTCACCCCGATGATGCAGCCAGCTTTCCCAATGACACAACAACAAACAAGTCCAATGATGCAACAAACGTATCCTATGGGTCAACAACCATATCCAATGATGCAACCGATGTTTGACATGCCGGGACAGGATGATTGCGGCTGTGGTGCACCACCTTTTGCCTTACCTCAAACCGGACCAATGGCAGGAGCAATGCCTTATCAAGCACCAATCGGATACACAGAACCAATGCAGTCGGGACATCCGTTTGGTCAAGGGTTTGGTAATATGCCCGGAATGGATATGGCAAACATGTATCAAACCATGCCGATGGGAATGGGATTTCCCGCAACTGGTGATATGACAGGTCAAATGTCCTATGATGAAATGGGAACCAATCAAAGAGACGAATTCGATGAAGACGATGAATAAAATTAATGCAAAAATCAGTGAGACCCAAACCCTCACTGATTTTTTACAATTATAAAACTTTCCAATAATAAGCTTAAGTTTTGCACCTTAGAAAACCAATCAATCGGCGAACACCAATTTCGTCACCATTTTGAGGTGAAAAACGCCTTATTTTGACGACGAGACCAATTTTCGTCGTCGTTTTTGGACGGAAAGCTTCATTTTTTGGCGACGAGGCCCGTTCTCGTCGTCGTTTTTGGACGGAAAGCTTCATTTTTTGGCGACGAGGCCCGTTCTCGTCGTCGTTTTTGGACGGAAAGCTTCATTTTTTGGCGACGAGATCCATTCTCGTCACTGTTTTGAGTCGAAAAACACCAACTTTTGGCGACGAAACCAATTCTCGTCGCCGTTTTGAAGTCGAAAACGCCCTTTTTTGGCGACGAGAGTAAATCTCGTCACCATTTGGAGCCGAAAAACTCCCTATTTTGGCGACGAAACCAATTCTCGTCGTCGTTTTGAAGTGAGAAACGCCCTATTTTGGCGACGAGATCGAATCTCGTCACCATTTTGAGGTGAGAAACGCTTCTTTTTGGCGACGAGACCAAATCTCGTCACCGTTTTGAAGTCGAAAACGCCCTTTTTTGGCGACGAGAGTAAATCTCGTCACCATTTGGAGCCGAAAAACGCCCTATTTTGGCGACAAAACCAAATCTCGTCACCATTTTGAGGTGAGAAACGCTTCTTTTTGGCGACGAGACCAAATCTCGTCACCATTTTGAGTCGAAAAACTCCCTATTTTGGCGACGAAACCAAATCTCGTCACCATTTTGAGGTGAGAAACGCTTCTTTTTGGCGACGAGGCCAATTTTCGTCGTCGTTTTTGGACAGAAAGCTTCATTTTTTGGCGACGAGGCCAATTTTCGTCGTCGTTTTTGGACGGAAAGCTTCATTTTTTGGCGACGAGATCCATTCTCGTCACTGTTTTGAGTCGAAAAACACCAACTTTTGGCGACGAAACCAATTCTCGTCGCCGTTTTGAAGTCGAAAACGCCCTTTTTTGGCGACGAGAGTAAATCTCGTCACCATTTGGAGCCGAAAAACGCCCTTTTTTGACGACGAGATCCATTCTCGTCACTGTTTTGAGTCGAAAAACACCAACTTTTGGCGACGAGATCCATTCTCGTCACTGATTTGAGTCGAAAAACATCAACTTTTGGCGACGAAACCAAATCTCGTCGCCGTTTTGAAGTCGAAAACGCCCTTTTTTGGCGACGAGAGTAAATCTCGTCACCATTTGGAGCCGAAAAACTCCCTATTTTGGCGACGAAACCAATTCTCATCACCATTTGTGGCGGAAAACCCTCTTTTTAGCTACGAAACATCCGCCCGTCTTTGGGATACGAAATTCAAATAACAAATCACATATTATCCCAAAATTGTTCAAGCAAAATTTCAAGAATATTTTTAGCAAGTATAACCGAAATTGTGCTATTATACTTATATATTTAAAAAAGGAAGTGTTTTCCAATGATTCAATTTCCAAAACCGGACGTGGAGAAATTTTTCAGGACATTAACAGTACAAAATTTCATTGTCAGCCCTGATGAAAAACAGCTCGTGATCAGTACAAATTTAAATGGTCACTTCAATTTATGGGCAATGGATCTGCCAAACCAGTTTCCTTATCCACTCACTTTCAAAAATCAAAACGTTCAAGATCTTCATTATGCAAAAACTGGTGAATTTATTATTGCCGGGTTTGATAATGATGGCGATGAAAATACACAGCTTTATGCATTGGCTCCAAATGGCGGCGAACTTGTTCCGCTTAGGGTCAGTGATGGCAACCGACACTTTTTCTCTCATTTAACAAAAGACGGTACCCGACTTTACTATGTTACTACCAGAAATAACGCAACCTACTTAAATACGTACCTATATAACATAGTGACAGGTGAGGAAGAACTTCTTCTTGAAGGAAAAGAGGCTCCGACCTTTTTAGAAGCAGTCAGTCCTGAAGAAAAAAGTTATGTTTACTATAGGCAATATGGAAATACATATGTACTGGCTTTTGTTCATATAGATGGTATGGATTTTTCACTAACGCCGAAAACACCGGATCAACATACTGTCTCCGATTTAGTCTACACATCCGAAACTGAAGTTTATTTTTTAACAGATTATAATGCGGACCTTTCCTATTTAGCAAAATTTGATTTAACAACAAAAGAATTTTCAAAGGTTTTACAAATTGAAAATGAAGATTTCTCGTCAGTGAAGTTTTCTAAGAAGGATCATCTTCTCTATTTACTTGGTTCATACGGGGTAGAAGACCGACTTTATGTGTACGACTTGACAAATGGTGAGCTGAAACAAGTCACAATTCCAACTAGTGTGGTTGAAAAAATTGTGGTCATGGATAGCGGCAAAGTTTATGTGCAAGGTCGATCTTCTACACTGCCTACTAATATATTTATATCCACTGATCAAGGGAAAACTTGGAAAGAATTAACGAAATTCCGGGTACCCGGTGTGGCAGAAGAGGATCTTGTTGAACCTGAGGTAATAAAATATCCTTCCTTCGATGGTTTGGAAATTGAAGCATTATTTTTCCGTGTCAAAAATGAAAATAATAACGGTCATGTTATTTTATGGCCACATGGCGGTCCACAATCATTGGAAAGAAAATGGTTCCGTTCGATGTTCCAATTCCTGTTGAACCGTGGTTATTCAATTTTTGCACCAAATTTTCGCGGTTCCTCTAATTACGGTCTGAAATTTATGAAGATGGTTGAAGGCGACTGGGGACACGGACCTCGCCTCGATAATATTGAAGGTTTGGAATGGTTAATAAAAAACGGCTATGCAGAACGGGACAAAATTTTATTATTTGGCGGCAGTTACGGTGGTTATATGTCTCTCCTTTTGCATGGTCGTCATGCAGAATACTTTAAAGCCGTTGTTGAACTGTTCGGACCGTCTAATCTCTTCTCCTTTATTGAATCGGTTCCGAATTTCTGGAAGCCTTTCATGGAACAATGGGTGGGCGATCCGGTTAAGGATAAAGAAAGATTGATTGCCGACTCGCCGATTACTTATTTAGACGGCATGACCAAACCAATGCTTGTCATTCAAGGCGCCAATGATCCGCGGGTTGTCAAGGCGGAATCAGATCAGGTAGTTGAAGCATTGCGCGAAAAAGGTCGTGACGTCGAATACATTGTTATTCCTGATGAAGGTCATGGCTTTTCGAAAAAGGAAAATGAAGTGAAGGTATATGCAAAAATACTTGAGTTCTTTGATCGATTTACAAATTAATCTTCTATAGCTCACGTCTGGCATTTTGCTCAGGCGTTTTTTTATAGCGGTGAAGGACCGAAAATTTCCCCGAGACCGATTCTCGAGACCAAATTTTGGGGTGAAGGACCGAAAATTTCCCCAAGACCGATTCCCGAGACCAAATTTTGGGGTGAAGGACCGAGAATTCCCCCGAGATCGATTCCCGAGACCAAATTTTGCGGTGAAGGAACGGAAATTTCCCTGAGATCGTTTCTCGAGACCAAATTCAGGAGTGAAAAACGTCCCCGAGCCAAGTTCTCGATGCCAAATGAATCCTTGTAATTTTGCATATCAAACGACATTTGTTACATGCTAATACTAACAAATCACTTGAATTGAATGAACATGCACGGTTGTATTTTTTTAAAATTGCTCCACAAATGAAATGATTAATGCTCAAAAAATTTTGCGGTCATATGATGTGCCTCTTTTATCGCCACTCGCTGATAAAATAATTAATGCCTAAAAAATTGCGTATATTCAGATAATATATGCTTGCATCTATATAAGCGCAAAATATTGTACTTTTTGCATTACCTTTTTAGAAATACGGACATATGAAGCGAACCATTAGGTACAAATAATATCATAATCATTTATGTTAGAAAACTTAACACAAGAATGTTTCTATGATAAAATAGAAATAATTTAATGGAAAGGATGACCAAAATTGGAAGAAAAGATTGAAAAACTGATCCTATGGCTGCAAGAACAAGTAAAAAATGCAAATTTGAACGGTTTGGTTGTAGGAATTAGCGGTGGCATCGATTCAGCCGTCGTTGCCCATTTAATCAAACGTGCATTTCCGAATAATTCATTAGGTGTTATTATGCCATGTAAAAGCAATCCAAAAGACGTGGAAGATGCAATGAAAGTTGTAGAAAGCTCCGGTATAAATTATGTAAAAATCGATTTAACCGAAACACATAATGTCTTATTCACTTCAATTGAAAAAGAATTAAAAGATAAGGGTGAGTGGGATAAAGAAAAAGCCCGTTTAGGCGACGCAAATATGAGAGCTCGTTTGCGTATGACTACTTTATACGCGGTCGCCAACAATTTTGGTTACCTCGTTACAGGTACAGATAATGCTGCGGAATGGTATACCGGTTATTTTACAAAATATGGCGATGGTGGCGTTGACCTTGTTCCACTTGTCAACTTTACAAAGGGAGAAGTTCGTGAAATGGCCAAAGTTCTCGGTGTGCCAAAAGAGATTATCGAAAAAGCTCCGAGCGCCGGACTTTGGGAAGGTCAAACAGATGAAAATGAAATGGGAACAACCTACGAAATGATCGATAAATATTTAAAAGGGGAAGCTGTCCCTGATAAGGATAAACAAGTAATTGAAAGAATGCATCGAATTTCTGAACATAAAAGAAATTTAGCAGCAAAACCACCAAAATTTTGATAATTGATCAGGAAAACTCGGTCCTGCCTTCGCTAAAAAGCTTGGTTGCCCGAGTTTTCTTTATTAATCATAATATTTTTCAACTTCCGGGTTATTATTTTTTGTCTATGGTCAAAATAATAATAGTATCCAAAGATTTTATTTGAATCGGAGTGAGGATGTTGGGTATCTATCGTATTTTCTTTGTAGGTATAATTTTAACCGGAATTTTTATGGCCAATTCGTCATTTTTAAAACAGGTCGATGCAGAAGACGGTGCAATTAATCAAGATACAATGGTAGTTGTATTAGAACGTCATTATCTTGATGGCGACAAAAGTGAAGAGATTATCATTGAAAATTTGTCCGCATCTGAGATCCAAGAAAAATACGCGGATTGGGTATTGGTACATGTGGATGGAAATCGAATCGTATTTAAAAAGTATGTTGACGATATTTCTCCATTATTGAAATCGAACGGTTTTTTCGGTGTAACTGACGATGGAACTTTATCGATTTTTAATGGAAAACCCGATGTGAACAATGTCATTCACTCATTCTTTCAAATCGATATGGGAAAACTGGAAACAAAAACACAAAAGGAACTTGTTAAAGGGATACCAGTACGGACAAAAGAAGATTTTCTTCATGTTTTGGAGGCCTTTAAACCTTATAGTGTAACGGTTGAAGAATGAGGGGAAAGGACATTTTTTAAAAAAAGTGCAGGCAGCTAAATAGTTTTTGTGAACTATTTGTGAAATATTTCACAAATGGATTGTTTTCTTCATGAAATTCGATATAATTTATATAGAAACAAGTAAGCAAAACCAAAAAATAAAACGGTTACATATTTAATATATCTCCTTGTTTCATCCTTTTCTTCGCCTCTAAAAAGCGGGGTATGGATAGATAGATTAAGCAGCATGATTACTTTCCTTATCTTTAATTGGGACAAAAAGAGTCCTATATGGACAAAAATTTCACAAAACATTACCAAATTTTAAAGGAGGAATTGCAAATGGCAACAAGTGAATTTTATATGCCCACTGTAAACCTTTTTGGCGTAAATAAAGTGCAGGAAGTGGGATCAAGATTAAAGGGTCTCGGGTGTAAGAAGACTCTAATTGTAACAGATGAAGGAATCAAAAGTTTAGGATATGCCGACCAAGTTGCCGGAATTGTTCGGGAAGCTGGTCTGGAAGTTGTCATATATTCAGAAGTAAAACCAAATCCAACCGATAAAAATGTTGAGGCCGGTTTGAAAATATTCACGGAAGAAAATTGTGATTCAATCATTTCTTTAGGCGGCGGTAGTCCCCATGATTGTGCAAAAGGGATTGGTTTAGTTGCGGCAAATGGTGGCACGATTCATGATTATGAAGGTGTTGATCGTTCAGCAAAACCAATGGTACCACTGGCTGCCATTAACACAACTGCCGGTACTGCAAGTGAAATGACGAAATTCACAATTATTACAGATACAAGTAGAAAAGTAAAAATGGCGATTGTTGATAAACATGTAACTCCGACATTCTCTGTTAATGACCCGATGTTAATGATTGGTATGCCTCCATCCTTAACCGCTGCAACAGGTTTGGATGCGTTAACACATGCGGTAGAAGCATATGTGTCAACGGCTGCTACACCAATTACGGATGCTTGTGCATTAAAAGCAATTGAAATCATTCCTGAATTTTTGCCGCGTGCATTTGCAAATGGTCAAGATTTGGAAGCACGTGAACAAATGATTTATGCTCAATATTTAGCTGGTATGGCTTTCAACAATGCTTCTTTAGGGTATGTTCATGCCATAGCACACCAATTCGGCGGATTCTATGATTTGCCTCATGGTGTATGTAATGCCATACTATTACCACATGTATCCAGATTCAATCTTGTAGCTCGTCCGGATCGTTTCCGTAATATCGCCATTGCACTGGGTGAAAATGTGAAAGGCTTAAGCACATATGAAGCTGCAGAAAAAGCAATTGCCACAATTGAACGACTGGCAAGAGATATGAATATTCCGAATGGATTTAAAGAATTAGGTGCAAAAGAAGAAGATATTCCGGTTTTAGCTGAACATGCGATGGCAGATGCTTGTGCAGCAACAAACCCGCGTAAGGCAAAACTTGAAGAAGTTATGGAAATTATCCGTCAAGCAATGTGATATTAAATTGTGAAAACTCGCGCGCCCGAGCGTTTAGTCGATTCCAATCGGGCGCATGCGGGCTATATATTACTACTTGATTCTTCAATTTTTTGGTGGAAGTCCTAAAGCTCGTTAATAGAGGTTAAATTGTTTTGATTATAAGCAATTACCATTAAAGCAGTGGAGGGATTGTTATGAAGTTAAAAGATAAAGTAGCCATTGTCACAGGCGCAAGTGCCGGCATCGGAAAAGCAACTGCAGAACTTTTTGTAAAAGAAGGCGCGAAAGTTGTTTTAACGGATATTAAGGAAGCTGAAGGTCAAAAAGTCGCTTCTGAAATTGACAGCGAAGCCATTTTTATTAAACATGATGTAGCAAAAGAAGAAGACTGGATTCATGTAGTCAACACAACGATCGACAAGTTTGGCAAAATCGATATTTTAGTCAATAATGCCGGTGTTTACTATATTAGTCCGCTTGCAGAAATCACATTGGAAAAATGGAATTGGCTAATGTCGATTAATGTAACCGGTGTCTTCCTCGGAATGAAACATGTTTTACCTCATATGGCTAAAAATAAAACAGGCTCAGTAATCAATCTTTCTTCTATCGCCGGATTAGGTGGTGCACCGGGACATGCATTGTATGGAGCCAGTAAAGGTGCAGTACGGATCATGACAAAAGATGTGGCAACCGAATATGGTCCATTTAATGTACGTGTAAATTCAGTTCATCCTTCCTATATCAAAACAGCTATGGCTTCGTACGGGGCTGAAACGGCACAAACATCAATTGATGAACTAGGAAAAGACTATCCGTTACGAAGAATCGGTAATCCTGAAGAAGTTGCTGCTACTTGCTTATTCTTAGCTTCAGATGATTCTTCATTTATTACCGGTCAGGAAATTGTCGTTGATGGTGGAGTCACTGCAGCATTGTAAACAGTTTTTGATATAAGAACAAATATGACAACGATCGATTAGACATTACGTCAAAAGTAACATTGGATACAGCTTTTGGTAAAAGAATAAATATCAACGTTTCGCGAATTTCTAACATCCGGGCTACTAGGAATAGATGGAGCTTGCCATCCCTTTCAGCTGGAATAGGTGGGTGGCAAACTTTTCTAATTTCCAATTCATCAAATGTTTCAGTTTTGCATAAATGGCAGACTTTTTCAATACCCCATTGTTTCTATGAAAATATCAGTTATAATATTATAGAAGGCGCTTTCCAGGAGAGCATACAATTGCTATTTGGCAATTTATCTCAAGGGAAGGAGTGGTCATATGACATTCATTAATAAAGTTGTAGAAGTTTAATAAATTAAAAAAAGGAGAGGAACAGAAATGAGAGCGTTAACATACTTTGGACCGGGGAAAAAAGATATAGTGGAAAAACCAATGCCAAAAGTGGAAAATTCAACAGATGCTGTCGTAAAAATCACAAAAACAACCATTTGCGGGACAGATTTACATATATTATCCGGTGATGTTCCGGCAGTAACAGAAGGTAGAATCTTAGGACATGAAGGCGTTGGAATTATTGAAGAAGTCGGTGAAGGTGTAAAGAACTTCAAAAAAGGTGACCGTGTCATTATTTCCTGTATAACGTCATGCGGAAAATGTGAAAACTGTAAAAAAGGATTATACGCCCATTGTGAAGATGGGGGCTGGATTTTAGGTCACCTGATTGATGGTACACAAGCAGAATATGTCCGAATTCCTCATGCCGATAACAGTTTATATCATATACCGGACGGTTCTGATGAAGAAGCACTTGTTATGTTGAGTGATATTTTGCCTACCGGATTTGAAATAGGTGTGTTAAACGGAAATGTACAACCGGGTCAAACTGTAGCGATTATTGGTGCCGGACCAGTTGGAATGGCAGCACTTTTGACCGCACAATTCTATTCACCGGCAGAAATTATTATGGTCGACTTGAACGATAGCCGTTTGGACACAGCACTAAAATTCGGTGCCACAAAAGCTATCAATAGCGGAGACGGTCGGGCGATTGAAAAAATAAAAGAATACACGAATGGGAAAGGTGTCGATGTCGCTATTGAAGCAGTCGGTATTCCGGCAACTTTTGATATTTGTCAGGAGATTGTCAAACCTGGTGGATATATCGCTAACGTAGGAGTACATGGAAAACCGGTTGAATTCCATATAGAAAAACTATGGATTTCTAATATTACATTAACAACCGGACTTGTTAATACATCTACAACACCGATGCTTTTAAAAACAGTTACATCCAAAAAATTACAACCTGAACAATTAATTACCCATCGCTTTACCTTTGACCAATTTTTAGAAGCATATGATGTATTTAAACAAGCTGCTGAAAATGAAGCGATGAAGGTAATCATCTCTAACGAGTAAATAAAAGTGAAAAGACTGTAATGAAACATCAGGATATGATTCTGGCAGGTCATATTCTGATGTTTTTTTCAATTGGTTTTGATAGGAATTCAGTAGACAGAAAATTTTCGTGACGGAGTGTTATTACTGGGCAAAAAGTGATTTCTATTGTAGTATTTTTACAAGATGAATTGGAAATGTATTATGGAAGGAATGCTGAATGAGTGAAAACCATTTCGATTGAAAAATTGGTCCAAGAATTTTCTTTGGAAGTTTTGGAAGGGAAAGATTATTTAAACCGGAAAATATCACAGCCAAGAACCCATCGACCTGGACTGGAGTTTATCGGCTATTTTGATTATTTTCCAATGGAACAAATTCAAATATTAGGCAAAAAGGAGATTACTTATTTACATAAATTAACTGATGAAGAACGGAGATACCATATTGGTAATGTTGTCAAATACCATCCACCTTGCTTTATTGTCACAGCCGGCCAAGAAGGCTTAACGTATTTAAAACAATATTGTAAAGAGGAAAGAATCCCGTTATTAAGAACAAATGAGAAAAGCTCAGAGTTTATTGATAATCTGAACAATTATTTAAAAAATAAATTAGCACCTGAGATTGCCATTCATGGTGTGTGTTTAAATGTTTATGGCGTAGGAATTTTATTACGGGGAAAATCCGGAATCGGAAAAAGTGAAACAGCTCATACTCTTATTGGCCGAGGTCATCGTTTAGTTGCTGATGATATTGTTGTGTTGAAAAAAATAAGTTCCAAAACGCTTCTCGGAACCCATAATCGGACAAACAAAGAATTTTTGGCCCTCCGTAGTATTGGTCTTTTAAATATAGCCAAAATTTATGGAAGAAAAGCATTTCAGGAAGAAACTAGAATCGCTATCGATATTGAATTGTGCCGTTGGGAAGACAATGAATTAAATAATCAACTGGAACCGGAATTGACTTATAAAGACTATTTAGGTGTGAAAATTCCCCATATTGAAATCCAATTGCAACCTGGTCGGGATGTGGCTGGTTTAGTGGAGGCTGCTTGCACGAATTGGTATTTATTTCAGCAAGGGTATAATGCCGCAGAGGAGTTTTTTGAACGAATACAGAACGAATTGAAGGATCAAGAAAACGAATAGGTAATAAATGTAAAGAAAATTATGTGCTAATAAATTTCACTTGAGTTTCGCACCTTGGAAAACCAATAAATTGCCGAAACCCATTGTTATTACCATTTTGAGGCGGGAATGGTCTCGTCGGCAAATTTGAGTGCGGAGATCTTATTTTTGTCGACGATTCCTAATCCCGTCACCGATTTTGTGAGAGCCTTATTTTTGCCTACGAGTCCCAATCTCGTCACCGATTTGAGGGAAGTTCCCTTTTTGCCGACGTTTTTAAGGTTTAGCGAAAGTTCACAACCATCATAGTTGGTATCTTGAAAATAGTCGACAAAGCACTTCACTTTTCAAATAATGAAAAATCTTTAAAAACCCCCTGAAAATGTGTCCGGATTTTTACTGAATCATATTGATTATTAAGAATTTGTGAACGGAGTTGTTTCATAATAGCGCTTTCAACAAGATGTGAACGATTACAATCAATTTTACGAAAAGTCCTTGCGAATAATTTGTGAAAAACTTCACATTGATATTGATTATTATCCTTTTTGTTTATATAATGAACTTAGATAACAAGGATGTCACTAAACTTGTTATCGGTCTTCATCAAAGAAATGATGAAGATTAATTCAACTAAAAAAGTAGGAAAAGATTTTTCAACAAGTGATTTTTTGTAAAATAGGGACAAAAAATGTCTATATGGGACATAATTTGTCCTATAGGTGCACACTTTATCCCGCACAAACGGACACTAAATCTTCCTCAGTGGCTTAAGGAAAATCAAAGATGTAAAGGAGGAAGATAAGTGCCCGTAAGTGCCCGATTGGTTCAACTAACCATCAGTGGGGGGATGTTAACCCCACTGATGGAAGTTTCACTTTATCCCGCACAAAAATAAAAAATGATAGGAGGCCTTTAACATGAGTACAAAAACATTGGTAAAAGAAGAAAAAACGGTGAATCCAACCGGAAATGAAGTGGATGAGTTAGTTGCTAAAGGTCAGAAAGCGCTGGAAGCATTTATGGATTACGATCAAGAAACCATTGATAATATTGTCAAGGAAATGGCTTTGGCAGGATTAAATGAGCATATGCGACTGGCCAAATTAGCTATTGAAGAAACGAAACGCGGTGTTTATGAAGATAAAATCATCAAAAACTTGTTTGCAACGGAATATATTTACCACGGCATCAAATACGATAAAACAGTAGGTGTGATTCGGGAAGATGACAATGAAGGCATTGTAGAAATTGCTGAACCAGTCGGTGTTGTTGCCGGTGTCACTCCGGTTACAAATCCGACATCAACAACGATGTTTAAATCGCTAATTGCCATTAAAACAAGAAACCCGATTATTTTCGCATTCCATCCATCGGCGCAACAATCAAGTAAAGAAGCAGCAAAAGTGTTGTTGGAAGCAGCGATTCGTACCGGTGCACCGGAAAACTGTATTCAATGGATTGAAGCACCGTCTATGGAAAAAACTGATTACTTAATGAAACACCCTGGTATTTCCCTAATTCTTGCCACAGGTGGATCGGGAATGGTAAAAGCCGCTTACAGTTCCGGAAAACCGGCATTAGGCGTTGGACCGGGTAACGTACCTTGTTATATTGAAAAATCAGCGAAGATCAAACGGGCTGTGAACGATTTAATTTTATCAAAAACGTTCGACAACGGGATGATTTGTGCATCTGAACAAGCAGTGATTATCGATGAAGAAGTTTATGATGCCGTTAAACAAGAATTGATTGCCAACAATTGCTATTTTTTAACAGAAGAAGAAAAGAAAAAAGTTGAAAAATATGTGATGCGAGAAACCGGTGGCGTCAATCCGGCCGTCGTGGGACAATCTGCTAATAAAATCGCCGAAGCAGCCGGAGTCAGCGTACCGGAAAACACAAAAATCCTTCTTGCCGAAACGGTGAAAGTAGGACCGGAAGAACCGCTATCCGGTGAAAAATTAAGTCCGGTACTTGCTTGCTTTAAGGTTGAAAATTCAAAAGAGGGCATTCAACGGGCCTTAGAAATGTTGCATTACAACGGTATGGGTCATTCAGCGGTCATTCATTCCCAAAATGAAGAGGTTATTCGTGAATACGGCAGAAAGATGAAAGCCGGTCGTGTGATTGTGAACCAGCCATCATCCCAAGGTGCAATTGGTGATATTTATAATGCCTATATTCCATCTTTAACATTAGGTTGCGGAACATATGGCGGGAACTCCGTATCAACCAACGTTGGTACATTTCACCTAGTTAATAAAAAAATCATGGCAAAAAGGCGTGTTAACATGCAATGGTTTAAAATTCCACCAAAAATTTACTTTGAAAAAAATTCAACTCAATATTTATCGAAAATGCCGGATATTTCAAGAGCATTTATCGTGGCTGATAAAGATATGGTCCGGCTCGGTTACGTCGATAAAGTATTGTATTATTTAAGAAAAAGACCGGATTATGTCCACAGTGAAATTTTCTCGGATGTAAAAACCGAACCTTCCGTTGAAGTGGTGATGAAAGGTGTCGAAGCGATGGCTAATTTCCATCCGGATGTTATTATCGCGGTTGGTGGAGGATCTGTTCTCGATGCAGCGAAAGGGATGTGGCTATTCTATGAACATCCGGAAATTGAATTCAATGGCGCAAAACAAAAATTCATGGATATCCGGAAACGCGTTTACAAATTCCCTGAATTAGGTAAGAAATCTAAACTCGTTTGTATCCCGACAACTTCCGGTACCGGTTCTGAAGTTACTTCATTTTCGGTTATCACGGATGAAGATCTCGATATAAAATATCCGTTGGCAGACTATGAATTAACACCGGATGTGGCTATTATTGACCCGAGTTTTGTGATGACGATGCCAAAATCAATTACGGCTGACACAGGTATGGATGTTTTGACCCATGCGATTGAAGCCTATGTATCAAATATGGCCAATGATTATACAGACGGCTTAGCCATTAAAGCTATTCAACTCGTTTTTGAATATTTACCAAAAGCTTATCATAACGGGAACGATGAACTGGCAAGGGAAAAAATGCATAATGCATCGACAATTGCAGGGATGGCATTCTCAAACGCATTCCTCGGTTTAAATCATAGTATTGCCCATAAACTTGGCGGAGCGTTCGGGATTCCACACGGACGGATGAATGCGATTCTCCTGCCGCATGTCATTCGTTACAATGCACAAAAACCAACGAAATTTGCCACATTCCCGAAATATGAACATTTCATTGCCGATGAGCGTTATGCGGAAATTGCAAAGGCTCTTGGATTACCGGCTCGCACCACTGAAGAAGGGGTCGAAAGTTTAGTCAATGAAATTATTAAATTAGCAAAAGGAATCAATATCCCGATGAGTATGAAAGAAAACGGGGTAAAAGAAGAAGAATTAGAGGCACAAATTACGGAACTTGCCGACAAAGCATTTGAAGATCAATGTACAAATGCTAATCCGAAATTACCGCTAATTACAGAAATTGAAGAAATCATCCGCAAAGCCTATCAAGGGATTTAATTAAATCGCCATCTTGTAAGAGGGACATCTCTTTTGGATTCATTTTCGAAAGAGGCTGTCCCTCTTCTCTTTACTGTTATAATTGTGGTAAAATGTATGACAGTTAGGCAAGGGAGAGGATTAAGTGTACGCATATATTGTTGGAACCGTAGAATATATTAGTCCGCAATACATTGTTGTTGAAAATCATGGAATCGGTTATCAAATTTTTACACCGAATCCGTATATTTTTCGTCAAGATCAAACAAAACAGAAAATATATACATATTTTCATGTACGGGACGATGCACATATTTTATACGGTTTTCGAACATTAGAGGAAAAACAGTTCTTTACAAAATTGATTAATGTTTCCGGTATTGGACCTAAAGGGGCACTTGCCATCCTTGCAGCAGGAGAGCCGAAGCAGATTGCCCATGCTATCGAGCAAGAAAACGAGAAGTTCTTGACCACTTTTCCCGGTGTCGGTAAAAAGACGGCAAGACAAATAATATTAGATCTGAAAGGGAAACTGCAGGAATTTTTAGATGACCTTCCCGATCATACTGGAGGAGGTAGCGAGGTTATGGATGAGGAAAATCATGAACTCAAGGAGGCATTGTTGGCTCTTGAAGCGCTCGGCTATTCGAACAAGGAAATCAGGAAGGTCGCCGGAATGTTAAATACGGAAAAATTATCTACGGATCAATATATAAAATTAGCTTTGAAGAAACTGTCCCATTTATAAAAACGGACCCGTATACGAAAAGTTTCGTTACCACCTTAACGGGTAGTAGGACCTTCACCTCAAGTTTTTCGAGTTTACATAAAAGATAGGTGGGGAATGAACTAAGTCCCAAGTAGGAAGTAGTTTTTCATCACCATTTAGAGGAGTACGAATGGGTTGCCGCCATTCTACAAAAGGAAATAGTTTTCACCATATATATAGTTGAGTACGAATGAATCGCCGCCACTCCGCAAAAGGAAGTAGTTTTTCATCACCATATAGAGGGGGATTGTCATGACAGAACGAATTATATCCGATCAAGCCGATTTTGAGGATCTATCTTTGGAACAAAATTTGCGCCCCCATTCGTTTGACCAATATATCGGACAAGATCAGGTGAAAAATAACTTAAAAATTTTTATCGAAGCAGCGAAAATGAGAATGGAAACTTTAGACCATGTCCTGTTATATGGTCCCCCGGGATTAGGGAAAACAACATTGGCAGCAATCATTGCCAATGAAATGGGGGGGAACTTACGGACAACATCAGGTCCCGCCATTGAACGGCCCGGTGATCTTGCTGCCGTATTAACCGCCATTGAACCCGGCGATGTATTATTTATTGATGAAATTCACCGTCTTAATCGTGCAATAGAAGAAGTCCTTTATCCGGCAATGGAAGATTTTTGCTTGGATATTGTGATTGGGAAAGGTGCCGGTGCTCGCTCGATTCGAATCGATTTGCCTCCCTTCACTTTAGTCGGAGCAACAACCCGGGCCGGGGCATTGTCTGCACCGCTAAGGGATCGATTTGGAGTTTTAAGCAGATTAGAGTATTATAAACCTGACCAGTTAATCGAAATCGTCTTTCGAACCGCCTCAATATTGGATGCTGAAATTGATGAAGGGGCAGCGAACGAAATTGCATTACGTTCCCGGGGGACACCTCGAATAGCAAACCGGTTACTCCGCAGGGTTCGTGATTTTGCCCAAGTGAAAGGTGACGGTACGATTACACGAGCACTGGCCAATGAAGCACTTGACCTGTTGCAAGTTGACCGATTGGGTTTGGATCATATTGACCATAAATTATTGCGAGGAATCATAGAAAAATTTAACGGCGGACCGGTCGGATTGGATACAATTGCGGCAACAATCGGCGAAGAAGCTGAAACGATCGAGGATGTCTATGAGCCTTATTTATTACAAATCGGCTTCTTACAAAGGACACCGAGAGGAAGAGTCGTAACTGGAGCTGTATATGAACATTTTCACATGGAGGTTCCGAAAAAATGACAGGACTGGCAAAAATGTTGATGACCATCGGAGGCATTATCTTTCTTGTTGGTTTCTTGATGCAGTTTATTAAAATTGGTAGGCTGCCCGGTGATATTATCATTCAAAAAGGTAACACAACCTTTTATTTTCCAATTATGACCTCGATATTATTAAGTATCGTCCTTTCGCTTATCTTTTTTATTATAAACAGATTTAGATAGAAGTTGGTGGGAAACAATGAAATTAGAAGACTTTGATTATTATTTACCGGATGAATTAATTGCCCAAACACCTTTACAAGATCGGGCCGCAAGCCGTTTAATGGTATTGAATAAACAAACGGGTGAAATTGAACATAAAATTTTTTCCGACATTATTCATTATTTGAACCCGGGAGATTGTCTCGTATTAAATGATACAAAAGTGATGCCGGCACGACTTTTTGGAATGAAAGAAGACACAAATGCCCATGTAGAAGTATTGCTTCTGAAACAAATTGAAGGGGACAAATGGGAAACGCTTGTAAAGCCGGCCAAACGGATTAAACCGGGAACAGTCATCAGTTTTGGCGGGGGTAAATTACATGCCAAATGTATAGATACATTAGAATATGGGGGCAGAATATTCGAATTTCAGTATGACGGTATTTTTTACGAGATTCTTGATGAATTAGGGGAAATGCCGTTGCCTCCATATATTAAAAAACGGCTGGATGATGCCGATCGCTATCAAACCGTCTATGCCCGGGAAATCGGTTCTGCGGCAGCACCAACCGCGGGACTTCACTTTACTGAAAAATTGTTAGCGGACATTAAAAACAAAGGGGTCCATATTGCGTTTATTACGCTACATGTCGGTCTCGGGACATTTCGTCCGGTCAATGTTGAGTCTATAGAAGAACATGAAATGCATGCGGAATTTTATCATATGACTGAGGAAACAGCGAACTTGTTGAATGAAGTGAAGAAAAACGGCAGACGGATTATTTCTGTTGGTACAACGTCAACAAGAACTCTGGAAACCATTGCTGCACGCCATAATGGTTCATTTGTTGCCGAAAGTGGTTGGACGGATATTTTTATTTATCCAGGGTTTCAGTTTAAGGCAATTGATTGTTTAATTACCAATTTCCATTTACCAAAATCAACGCTCATTATGCTTGTCAGTGCGTTGGCCGGCAGAGAACATATCTTGCATGCCTACGAAACTGCGGTAAAGGAACGTTATCGTTTTTTCAGCTTTGGCGATGCGATGTTTATTCATTAAAAGAAAGGAGCAGCATGATTTGACTGCCATAAGTTATGAATTAATAAAAACCGATAAACAAACAGGTGCAAGACTTGGTATTTTGCATACACCACATGGTTCATATGAAACACCGATGTTTATGCCGGTTGGAACATTGGCCACGGTAAAAACAATGTCGCCTGAAGAATTAAAGGAAATCGGTGCCGGGGTTATTTTAAGTAATACGTATCATTTATGGTTACGGCCGGGGCATGATATTGTGAAAGAAGCGGGTGGACTTCATCAATTCATGAACTGGGATCAGGCTATTTTAACTGATTCCGGCGGTTTTCAAGTTTTTAGTTTAAGTGAATTTCGAAAAATTGAAGAAGAAGGTGTCCATTTCCGTAATCATTTGAACGGGGACAAGCTGTTTTTATCTCCGGAAATATCGATGGAAGTTCAAAATGCGCTCGGTTCCGATATTATGATGGCTTTTGACGAATGCCCACCTTATCCGGCAGAATATGATTATATGAAAAAATCGGTGGAGCGGACTTCACGATGGGCTGAGCGCTGTTTGAAAGCACATAAACGCTCGAAAGATCAAGGACTGTTTGGGATCGTTCAAGGCGGTGAGTATGAAGACCTACGAAAACAAAGTGCCGAAGATCTCGTATCCCTTGATTTCCCGGGCTATGCAGTTGGCGGGCTGTCGGTCGGGGAACCAAAAGAGACGATGAACCGGATGTTAGAATTTACGACACCGCTTTTGCCGGCTGATAAACCGCGCTATTTAATGGGTGTCGGTTCACCGGATTCCTTAATTGATGGTGCCATTCGCGGGATTGATATGTTTGACTGTGTATTGCCAACAAGGATTGCCCGTAACGGTACTGTTATGACATCAACCGGCCGACTTGTTGTGAAAAATGCCAAATATGCCCGTGACTTCGGTCCGCTTGATGATCATTGTGATTGTTATGCTTGTCGAAATTACAGTCGTGCCTATATCCGCCACTTAATTCATACAAATGAAATATTAGGATTTCGACTTTGTACTTATCATAACCTCTATTTTCTGATAAAATTAATGGAGCAAGTCCGTCAAGCAATTCGTGAAGATCGTCTTATGGACTTTCGTGAACAGTTTTTTGAACAATATGGGTTTAATAAACCTAATGCAAAAAATTTCTAATAGAGAGGAGGTAACAAATTGAGTCAAGGAACATACAGTATTCTCATGTTAGTTTTGATGTTGGTCATTTTTTATTTCCTGTTAATCAGACCTCAACAAAAGCGTCAAAAAGCAGTACAGCAAATGCAAGCAAGTCTGGAAAAAGGGGATAAAATAGTAACTATTGGCGGTCTCCATGGCTTTATCGACTCCATTGATGAAAGTACAGTCGTTATTAAATGTGGAGATGGCAGTCGTCTTACATACGAGCGTAGTGCTATTCGTGATGTGTTAGAAAAAGCAAATAAATCGTAAGAAATGTTTTCCGTGATGATTGAATACCCAGCCCGATAAAAAGAGCTGGGTTTTTTTCAAAGATAAAAAGAACGGAATTTTATTTAATCCTCAAAATCAAGCTTGACGTGAACGGTTTCCCATCATATTTACTCCGAGAATGCCCCCCATAACAGCAGTAAGCGTAAAGCAAATATAATAGATTGTTTGTTCCATATTAAATACGGAATCATATCCAAAAAAATGAAACAAGAAATTAATCACTGTATATAATATTCCTGTTAACCCTCCCAGTAGCCATCCTTTTTCCTTTCCACGGCCGCCTGCAACAAAACCCCCAATAAATAAGGAAATAAACGATATGACTGTAATTATTAAACTAAGTTGTCCCTCTTGAACCGATGAAAACTTAAGAATTAATGAGAATATCAAGCTAAATAGTGCGGCAACCACATAAACAACACCTAAACCAATAAATACAGAACTGCTTAATCTTCTTGTATCCACATATAGTCCCCCCATAGTCATGGCATTAAAACTGATATTGGTACAAGCATATTCAGAGCTTGGCAAAAATAGAATCTCTTTTATTAAATTTTCAACTCAATTAATAATGAATAAGGAATGAAAACAAAGGAAAACTAATTTGAAGAGAAACGGGGGATATGATATGGAAATATATGGAATTATCTCTTTACGAGTAGTTGTTGTTTATCTGTTAATTATCCTCATTTTTCGTTTGATGGGGAAAAGGGAAATTGGTGAGCTGGGTGTTATCGATTTAGTTGTGTTTATTATGATTGCTGATATTGCCGTCATTGCCATTGAAAGATACAATGAATCTTTTTTCAAACCAATTTTACCAATGGGAATTTTAGTTCTCATTCAAATTATTTTTTCTCATCTTTCATTAAGAAGTCGAAATTTCCGAAAGCTAGTCGATGGTGAACCTTCAATTATAATAAAAGACGGAAAAATACTCGAAAAACAAATGAAAAAACAAAGATACAATTTCGACGATCTGCTCATGCAATTGAGAGAAAATAATATTCGTTATATTTCCGATGTTGAATATGCAATTTTGGAACCAACCGGGAAACTATCTGTCATAAAAAAGGAAAAAAATAAAACCTGCTACACGGTTGGACTGATTATCGATGGAGAACTGCAAGAAGAAAAATTATCAGAGTTAAATTTGAATAAGGAATGGTTATACGATGAATTAAATAAAAGAGGAATTAAAAATCTAAAAGAAATATCTTTTTGCAGTTACGAAAACGGCAAACTTTATATTGATAAATATAACTAATAATACAAAGGTCCCTTTCGTAAAAGGACCTTACACTTTTTTAACTCTTTCTGAATGAATTGCTAAAAACATTATTTTCTGTTTGGGATGATTAAAGAGATTGCTTTTTGAATGTCTCCTTTATTAATTACTTTTAAAAATAACAAGAAGAGGAAATAAATTCCGCACATTACGATAACCGTTGCAAAAATTGCAAATAGTAAGGGCAGTTGTACGGAAAAAATAGGATATAGATACTTTCCGGCAAAACCGGTAAGTATAGTTGTAATCAAAATTTTTGCATAGTAACCGGCATAAAAAGTAAGTGGGATCACCTTTAAAATCGTTGCATAATGAAGTAAGGTTACCAGTATAAAGCCAACAACAATGCCAATAGCAACCCCATTAATACCAAAGCTTGGATTGGAAGCAAGAGTAAAAATGAGCATTAACTTTACTACAGCACCAATTAAACTGTTAATCATGGCTGCCCGAGCCAAATCTAATGCTTGAAGTGCTGATTGTAAAGGGGATTGTAAATATTGCAATATGATGAACGGAGCAATTAATTTAATAAAATATGCGCCGCTTAAAGAATTATATAACAGTTCCATTAACGGACCGGCAAGAACAAGTAAAATGATGACCGGCAACGCGCCTGTTAACACACAAAATTTCAATGCCTGTTGGATCCGCTTCTCCACCATTGCATATTGTTTTAATGAATGCGCTTCACTAATGGCAGGGACAAGGGAAGTACTTAAGGCAATCGTTACAAAAGAAGGCAGTAATAATAACGGCATGGCAAATCCGGTCAAAGCACCGTATTGTTTTGTCGCCATCACGGCACTTACACCGGCAATGGCTAACGCTTGGGTAACAACAATCGGTTCTAAAAACCAGGAAACAGAACCAATCATTCTGCTGCCGGTCGTTGGTATGCCGATACTCATTAATTCTTTAAAAATCGTTTTTGTTTTGCCCAAGCTTTTAAAAAAGTTCTTTCGTAATGGAAACGGTTTTCGAATTTTGAACATCGTTAATAAATAAAGTAAAGAAACTAGTTCTCCGATTACCGTAGCGATCATAACTGCTGATGCTGCATACTCAATTCCATAAGGTAAGAACATTTTTGCTAAAATCATAATAAATATGATTCGTACCGTTTGTTCAATCAATAGCGAATAAGCGGAAGGTTTCATATTTTGCTTCCCTTGAAAATATCCGGCAATTACCGAGCTAACGGCTATAATCGGGATGACCGGACTAATGGCAAGGATAGGATAAATAATTCTTGCATCGGTAAAAACAGTTTTCGCTAAAATAGGTGCACCAAAAAAGAGTACCGGTGTAAAAATTACCGATAAAGTCAATGTTGTCATTAACGAAACAACCAGTATTTTCTTTACCTTTGCCGAATCTCCCTTTGCGTCCGCCTCTGCAACCCGTTTGGAAATGGCAACCGGTAAGCCCACTTGTGTTAATGTTACAACCAAAGAAAATGTAGGGTAAGCCATCATATATAAACCTACACCCTCTTCACCAATCAATCTTGCTATTAAAATCCGATTAAGGAATCCGAGCATTCGGGTGATAAGACCGGCAACTAAGAGGATGATTGTTCCTTTTAGAAATTTAGACATTTTTGTTCCCTGCCTTCTCAAATGGGATTTTTTTTTATACAATGATATATATGCAAATTTGTGGACAACCTTGCTAACAATTTTAATCATTGCTTGTCAAATCGTTATATTTGGAAGAAGGTGGGGATTACTTTGACTGTTCATCTCTATGAAAAATATCGAGAAGATGTTGCAGTTGTCTTGAGTTCGAAGCTGGATGAATTTAAAGTTTTTGACTATGATCAAGTTTCTGAAGATGATTTATGGAATTTTTTACTTACAAAAAAATGGAGAAAGCCGCGGGAAGATGTACATATTTATGAAATCGTCCGCGATATTTTGAGTGTGAAGGTTAGCGATTTTATTTCCTTTCAAACCGTTGAACATTTAAAGGGAACTGATTGGTTCTCGGATGCGGGAGCGAGTGAACTAGAAGAATTATTGAAAAAATAGGAAAAATTGACAGCTTGTAACGGATGTAACATAATGTACATGGTAATAAATGATATTGAAACCTCATATAAAAACGTTTTTCATAGCTAATATGGGTGTTCTCTTTAAGGGAGGATTTTTAAACAAATGATTAAACGTAGCAGAATTATTGCTTTTTTTCTTCTTCTTATTTTATTTGCTAGCTTGCTTGGTACAACGACAAATCCCATTCTTAACCGAATCAAGCTTGGACTTGACTTGCAAGGTGGATTTGAAGTACTCTACCAGGTCAAACCTGTAAATGATGGGGATAAAATTACTCAGGCTACATTAGCCAGCACAGCAGAAGCACTGAGTAAACGGATTAATGCTTTAGGTGTCAGTGAGCCGAGAATCGATGTAGAAGAAGGAAATCGTATCAGGGTTCAACTGGCAGGGATAAAGGATCAAAAACAAGCAAGGGAAATGTTATCCACAACGGCAGAGTTATCTTTCCGTGACTCTGAAGATAATAAATTACTTGATGGTACGGATCTTGTCCAAGGAGGCGCAAAACAATCCTATGACCAAAACGGCAAGCCGAACGTCACCTTAAAATTGAAAGATGCTTCACGATTTGCCAAGGCGACAGAAAAAGCTATGGAAAAGACCCCTTCCGTTATGGTTATTTGGCTTGATTTTGATGAAGATAAAGACTCCTATGCAAAAGAGGCCGGAAAGAAAAATCCAAAATATATTTCTGCACCGATGGTTTCAAAGGTTATCAATAGTCGCGATGTGGAAATTACAGGGAATTTCACTGTAGAAGAGGCAAAAACATTGGCTGAACTATTAAATGCCGGTGCTTTACCTGTTAAGTTGAAGGAAATTTATTCTACGTCGGTCGGTGCCCAATTTGGTTCTGATGCTTTACAATCTACCGTATTAGCCGGAATTATTGGAATAGCTGCTATCTACCTCTTCTTAATTGTCTATTACCGCTTGCCGGGTCTGGTTGCTTGTATTGCCTTATCGGTTTATATTTGGCTGCTTTTAGCTGTTTATGATGGACTTAATGCGGTTTTGACATTACCGGGTATTGCAGCATTTGTATTAGGTGTTGGGATGGCGGTCGATGCAAATATTATCGCATACGAGCGACTTAAAGAGGAGATTAAAGTAGGACGCTCCCTTCAAGCTGCTTTTAAAGAATCAAATAAAACATCATTTGTCACGATCTTTGACGCCCAAATTACGACACTGATAGCAGCCGTTGTTCTATATATTTATGGACAAAGTTCTGTCAAAGGCTTCGCAACAATGCTCATTATCAGCTTGTTAATCAGCTTCATCACAGCTGTATATTTATCCCGTTTCTTATTGGGTTTGCTTGTTCACAGCAATTGGTTTAACCATAAATTAGGTTGGTTTGGTGTAAAAAAACAAGATGTTCATGATATCAAACAGGGTGTCGAAACAGTCGATCTTCCTACTCGCTTTGATAAAATTGATTTTGTAAAACGAAAAAATGTATTTTTTACGTTATCCGGTGTTTTACTTGCACTAGGTATCGTTATGTTGCTTATCTTCCGGTTAAACTTGTCCATTGACTTTACCAGTGGTACCCGGATTGAAGTATCCTCGGATAAACCTTTAACGACAGAAACAGTAAAAAGTGAATTAGCAAAATTTGATATTGAAACGGATGATATTGTTTTATCCGGTGATAATAACAACAGTGCCGTCGCTCGTTATAAAGGCAGTTTATCTCAAAATGAAATCAATGAATTAAAAGATTACTTCCATGAGAAATATGGTGCCGATCCGAATGTTAGTGTCGTTACTCCGACAGTTGGCCGGGAATTGGTAAAAAATGCCATTTATGCTGTGCTGATTTCATTAGCCGGAATCATCATTTATACTGCATTCCGCTTTGAATGGAAAATGGGGACAGCGGCGATCTTAGCATTAATCCATGACTCGTTCTTTATGGTAGCAGTCTTTAGTATTTCGAGACTTGAAGTTGATCTCAATTTCGTAGCGGCCGTTTTAACCATTATCGGGTTTTCCATTAATGATACGATTGTTACATTTGACAGGATTCGCGATCATATGAAGAAAAAGAAGAGAATCCGTACTTATCAAGAATTGGAAGAGATTGTTAATAAAAGCTTGCGTCAAGTGTTGACACGTTCCATTAATACTTCACTTTCGACATTATTGCCGATCATTTTCTTATTATTAATGGGTAGTCAAGCAATTTGGAACTTCTCCCTTGCCATGCTAGTCGGCTTAATTGTCGGGGTTTATTCCTCGGTCTTTATTGCCGCTCAATTATGGCTCGTATGGAAAGGCAAAGAATTGAAGAAAAAAGGTGTATTGATTACGTATAAAGAAAAGAAAAAATACTCCGATCAACCGGTTGTGTAAATAATGAATTTTACTCGCTCCTATCTTAGGGGCGTTTTTTTTCTAATCCTCTCATTGATTCACTTCTATTCCTCTAGTATAATAGATGAGTTGAGAGGTGAAAGGAAATATGTTGCAAGCAAAGACGCGTTGGATGGTTCGAGAAGGGAATCGTCAAAAAGCGGAACAATTAATGAATGAACTGCAGTTGACACCTCTAGTAGCAAATTTATTAGTCAATCGAGGTTTAGATACGGCTGAAAGTGTAAAGAAATTTTTAAATCCGGATGAAGAATTTCACCATCCTTTTTTGCTCAATGATATGGATATATGTGTTGAACGAATTTTTCAGGCAATTCGAAACCGCGAGCGAATGGTCGTGTACGGTGACTATGATGCGGATGGAGTAACAAGTACTTATGTATTATTGAAAACATTACGTGAACTCGGTGCCGATGCCGATTTTTATATACCAAATCGCTTCACGGAAGGATATGGTCCAAATGAACAGGCCTTTCGAACACTGAAAGAATCCGGTTACCATTTAATTATCACGGTTGATAACGGGATTGCCGGGATTCATGAAGCAAAAGTGGCAAAAGAAATTGGTATTGATTTAATCATCACCGATCATCACGAACCCGGTCCGGAACTCCCGGATTGTTTGGCTATTATTCATCCGAAGAGGGCGGATTCCAATTACCCGTTTAAAGATTTAGCCGGTGTCGGTGTCGCGTTTAAATTGGCGACGGCTCTTTTAGGGAAAGTTCCGGAAGAATTGCTTCCTTTTGCCGCAATCGGAACAATCGCTGATTTAGTACCTCTCAAAGATGAAAATCGCTTGATTGTTAAAAAAGCATTACCTCTTTTACAATCGTCGGATCATACTGGTTTAAAGGCTTTAATGCGGGTGGCCGGAATCAATCAGCAAGAATTAAATGAAGAATCCATTAGTTTTGGACTAGCCCCGCGGATAAACGCTCCCGGAAGATTATACCATGCCGGTATGGTCGTTGATTTATTCTTGGCAAATGATAAAGATGAGGCTGAACAATTGGCCTATGAAATTAATGAAATCAATAAAGAAAGACAAGAAATCGTCGATAAAATAACTGTAGAAGCGATTGAGGAAATATCCCAATCATCGAATTACATAAACGATCAGGTCATCGTGGTTGGTAAGGAAGGCTGGCATGCAGGGGTCATTGGCATTGTTGCTTCTAGATTAGTAGAAAAATTTTATCGGCCGGTTATTGTTTTTTCATTTGATCAAGCAACCGGGTTGGCTAAGGGGTCAGCAAGAAGTATTCCAAAATTTAATATGTATCAAAATTTGTTCCAATGTAAAGAACTTTTACCGCATTTTGGCGGACACCCGATGGCTGCCGGCCTGACCATGAGAACTTCAGATGTTCCGGAATTACGGGAACAGTTGAACCGGTTGGCTAGAGAACAATTAGATGAAGATGATTTTATCCCGGTTACTGAAGTCGATGGTGTAATCCCATTAGAGGATATCCATTTACAGTCTGTTAAAGAATTGCTTCAGTTTGCGCCTTTTGGAACAGAAAATCCAAAACCATTGCTTTTAATAAATGATATTCAATTGCCACAAATCAAAAAAGTCGGTGCAGAGAAAAATCATCTGAAAGCAATTATTGAAAACGACTCGGCTCAACTTGATTGTATCGGTTTTCATATGGGGGATCTTGCCGATGAAATATCACCATTATCGAAAGCTTCAGTTATTGGAGAGTTAGCGATTAATGAATGGAATCATGTTAGTAAGCCCCAGTTTATATTGAAAGATATTTGTATCGATGAATGGCAGTTGTTTGATTATCGTGGAAACCGAAGAATCGACCAGTGGATTCATCAAGTACCGGAAAAAAGCAGTAAACTAATTGTGTTTCGGGAATCAACCGTCAATCAAATGAATTTATCCGAGTTCGCTGCCGGTCTTGAAATCATCCATTCTGAAGCCTCAGCAAAAAATTGCGATATTGACGGAATGAACATTGTTCTAATTGATTTACCCCAAACAAAAAAACAATTAGAGTCATTATTGGCAGGAAAGCAGGTTGCAAGAATTTATGCTCATTTTTATCAAGACGATATCGAACTTTTAAATACGATGCCGACAAGAGAACATTTCAAATGGATGTATGCATTCTTGCGTAAAAAAGGTGTGTTTGATTTCCGGCGTTATGGCGCTGATTTGGCGAAATATAAAGGATGGTCACTTCATACACTAAAATTTATGCTGACGGTGTTTTTTGAACTGAATTTTGTTACAATGGATAATGGGATTCTTTCAGTTATAAAAGATCCGTCAAAACGAGATTTATCAGAATCGAAAACTTACCAATTAAGGCAAGAAATTATTCAATTGGAAAAAGAGTTGCTCTTTTCATCCTATAAACAATTAAAAATTAGTCTCGATAGATTTATCGGTACCGCAAATATGAAGGAGGCAAAGGCATGGATTTAGAAAAATATATTGCGATAGTTGAAGATTGGCCAAGTAAAGGAATTAGTTTTAAAGACATTACGCCGTTAATGGCCGATGGAGCTGCGTTTAAATACGCAACGGATCAAATTGTTGAGTATGCGAAAGAAAAACAAATTGACATTGTCGTCGGTCCGGAAGCTCGCGGATTCATCATTGGTTGTCCAGTTGCTTATGCTTTAGGCGTTGGGTTTGCACCGGTACGTAAAGAAGGGAAACTTCCTCGGGAAACCATTAAAGTAGAATATGGCTTGGAATATGGTAAGGATGTCCTGACCATTCATAAAGATGCGGTAAAACCCGGACAACGGGTGTTGATTATTGATGATTTATTGGCAACTGGCGGGACGATAGAAGCAACCAAAAAATTGGTTGAACAATTAGGCGGAATCGTAGTTGGTGCGGCATTTCTTATTGAATTAACGTATTTAAACGGTCGGGAAAAATTATCAGGTATCGATTTAAAAACTTTGATTCAATACTAGTTTTGTTTTTTTTTTTGAGGGGCTTGGCTTTTTCGCCAAGCTATTTTTTAACAAAATAAGAAATTATAAAATTCCTCGGTGCATCGAATTCACTTCTTTGTTGGAAAATTAAATATTAACCTACACAAAAATAAAAATGCTTTACTTTTTCGCCATAATTATCAATAATAATAACAATCAATATGAATGTGCAAACTTTCATTTGGATGAATATACCCTATTTCATCAGTCAAGGAACCCAACAAGATTTGTTTCGACACAAAAGTTAAGAGGTAGAGGGGATATGCTTCTTTAGCCGAGTGGTTTGGGTGGTACATGTTGATTAGACAAGCCCTATGCATATTCACTTTAAGTTCCTTTTACAATCCAGCGTGGGTTAGCAATTTCTGTCACTGGTTGAAGGTCCACTTTATTTGGACAGGCAATCATGACTTATTTTGATACAAATATTGATGCATTTCTATAAAGGTGATTATCATGAGTTCCGATCAAACAATGACAATTGAAGAGTGTATGGAAAAAGTAAGTAGTTATTTAAATGAAGAACATACGGAATTGGTTCGCCATGCATACGAATTTGCAGAACAGGCACACCATAATCAAATTCGAAAATCCGGTGAGCCCTATATCATCCATCCGATTCAGGTTGTCGGGATTTTGGCTGATTTAAAAATGGATCCGGCAACACTTGCGGCGGGGTTTCTTCACGATGTTGTTGAAGATACGGATATAACATTGGCGCAAATTGAAGAAGAATTTGGTCAAGAAATTGCTATGCTCGTTGATGGTGTAACGAAATTAGGGAAAATCAAGTATAAATCCCATCAGGAACAACAAGCGGAAAATCATCGGAAAATGTTTGTGGCAATGGCAAAGGATATGCGTGTTATCATCATTAAGTTTTCCGACCGATTGCATAATATGCGGACATTGAAACATCTGCCGGAAGAAAAACAACGCCGAATCGCCAATGAAACATTAGAAATTTTTGCACCGCTTGCTCACCGCCTTGGAATATCAAAAATAAAATGGGAATTGGAAGATACGGCTCTTCGCTATTTAAATCCTCAACAATATTATCGCATTGTCAATTTAATGAAAAGAAAACGTGCTGAGCGGGAAGAGTATATTCAAGAAGTGATCAATGAAGTTCAAAAGCGGGTAGATGAAGTTTCGATTAAAGCTGAAATTACCGGTCGTCCCAAACATATCTACAGCATCTACCGGAAAATGGTCCTCCAAAACAAACAATTTAATGAAATTTATGATCTGCTGGCTGTCCGAATTATTGTAAACAGTATTAAGGACTGTTATGCCGTTCTTGGAATTATTCATACATGCTGGAAACCGATGCCGGGAAGATTTAAAGATTATATTGCAATGCCGAAACAAAATTTATATCAATCCTTGCATACAACGGTTATCGGTCCAAAAGGGGATCCATTGGAAGTACAAATCCGTACGTTTGAAATGCATCAAATTGCAGAATACGGGATTGCTGCACATTGGGCCTATAAAGAAGGGAAAAAGTTTAACACACCCGATCAATTTGAAAAGAAACTAACCTGGTTTAGAGAAATTCTTGAATTTCAAAATGAATCTTCAAATGCCGAAGAATTTATGGCTTCATTAAAAGTTGACCTGTTTTCTGACATGGTGTATGTTTTTACCCCTAAAGGTGATGTCATTGAATTGCCGGCCGGGTCTGTACCAATTGATTTTGCTTATCGAATTCATTCAGAAATAGGTAATAAGACGATTGGGGCTAAAGTAAATAATAAAATGGTACCTCTTGATTACCGCCTAAAAACCGGTGATATTATCGAAATCCTTACGTCAAAACATTCATATGGACCAAGCCGAGACTGGATTAAACTCGCCCAAACATCACAGGCAAAAAACAAAATTAAACAATTCTTTAAACGCCAACTTAAGGAAGAAAATGTCAATAAAGGCAGAGAACTTGTTGAAAAAGAAATTCGAAATATGGAATTTGATATAAAAGAAGTTATGACAAGCGAGAACCTGAAACGAGTAGCGGATAAGTTTAATTTTGCCAATGAAGAAGATATGTTTGCGGCAGTCGGTTACAATGGCATTACAGCGGCTCAGATAGCCAACCGCTTAACCGAAAAATTACGGAAAAAGAAAGATATGGATGAAACACTCCTCTTTAAAGATATTTCCGAGTTAAAACCTGTTAATCACCCGAAACGCCGGGATGCAGGAGTCCGTGTCAAAGGCATCGATAATTTACTGATTCGCTTGTCTAAATGTTGCAGTCCGATTCCGGGTGATGAAATTGTCGGCTATATAACGAAGGGACGCGGTGTTTCGGTTCACAGAACGGATTGTCCGAATGTAAAGGGCGATGATGTAAAAGATCGGCTTATCCCGGTTGAGTGGGAAGGATATGCCTCGACAAATAAAGAATACAATGTTGATTTGGAAATTAACGGTTATGATCGGAGAGGGTTATTGAATGAAGTATTACAAGCAATTGCTGAGACAAAAACAAATATTACCCAGGTAACAGGAAAAACCGATCGGAACAAAATCGTTACAATCCATTTATCAATATCGATTCAAAATGTTGCCCATCTAAAAAAAGTTGTTGATCGAATTAAACAAATCCATGATATTTATACGGTCCGCCGAGTAATGAATTAAAGGGGGGTACGAAATGCGAGCTGTATTACAGCGGGCAAAAAATGCAAGTGTAACGGTGAATGGAGAAATCGTAGGGAAAATTGCAAAAGGATTTGTTTTACTCATCGGTGTGACCCATTCAGATACTGAAAAAGACGCAGAATACCTTGCTGAAAAAATTTCCGGTCTTCGCGTTTTTGAAGATGAGAACGGGAAAATGAACCTTTCCCTGTCAGACGTTGAAGGAGAGATTCTTTCCATCTCACAATTTACGTTATACGGGGATATCCGGAAAGGGAGAAGACCTAATTTTATGGAAGCGGCCAAACCGGATCAAGCCAATCGATTATATGAATATTTTAATACGCGATTACGGGAAAAAGGCTTTGTCGTTGAGACAGGTAAATTTGGTGAAATGATGGATGTAACCTTTACGAATGACGGACCGGTTACATTGATTATTGACAGTCAGTCACTGAATCACTGATAGATAAACCACAGCAGTTCTAATTAAAAGTAAGCTTGATAATTAACAGGTAAACTAATGATAGGAGCCACCTGTTCTCGTCAAAAGTACTATATTGATTATTGGCAGGCAAATCATTACATCATTGGTAGACAAGCCAGAGCTGCCTAATCATAAGTACAAATTAATTATTGACCGGACGATCATTACATCACTCGCATCGTTGGACAAACTTAACCGGAGTTTGTCTTTTTTTATGAAAAAGCAACGTTAGAATAGGACATACTATTATCGACAAAACTTTTTTAGGAGGAAAATGATGCGTGCAAGTGATAAAAATGATCAGGTAAACCTGACAGGGAAACAAGTTTTTGGCGTAGACTTCCATGACTTTATTGAAAAACAAGAAAATGCATCTTTGTTTGAACTGGCGTCTGAGTACGGACTTTCAATAGGAGAAGTAAGAAAGCTGAAAAAACATCTTTTTCGCTCATAGATACTTGACTTTTAATTAAGCTTCCCGTATGATAAAGTATCAATAACAATATTTTTAATATAATAAACTGATGACGGAGAAAAGTAGTTTCGCCCCAAATGGAAAGAGAGGGAATGTCGCGGCTGAAAGCATTCCTCCATAATGACGAAATGAAAGACACTCCTGAAGTGATTCCTGAACGATCGTTGCCGGTTTCATGGGCGGTTTAGTAAGGGCAATACGTAGGCAGGCGTTAACTGTTTAAGTGGAAGAATAATAGGTATTATTCTTCAATTAGGGTGGCACCGCGAGATCAAGCTCTCGTCCCTTGTTAATGACAAGGAACGGGGGCTTTTTTATTTTTCCCTATTTATTTTCCTTTTTAAAAGATAAGAAATTATAAAAATGCAGGCGAAAAGCTTTGGATTAGTTTTATTGTCTAACTCCGGTCGCCCAGCGCTTTTCTTATTAAAAACTAAATCGTAATACATTAAAGGAGGCTTTACATTTGAAAGTTCAAATTCCAAGAGGAACCCAGGATATTCTTCCCGGTCAGGCAAAAATTTGGCAATGGTTGGAAGAAAAAATGCGCGAGGTTACAAATAAATATCATTTTGAAGAAATAAGAACACCTATTTTTGAACATACGGAAATTTTTGCACGAGGAGTCGGTGATACGACCGATATCGTTCAAAAAGAAATGTATTCCTTCCAAGATCGTAGCGGTCGTGACTTGACACTCAGACCTGAAGGAACAGCAGCGGTTGTCCGATCCTTTGTCGAAAATAAAATGTATGGTGACCCGAATCAACCGGTAAAGCTTTTCTATATTGGTCCGATGTTTCGTTATGAACGTCCACAATCCGGGAGATACCGTCAATTTGTTCAATTTGGTGTTGAAGCATTGGGAAGTCAAGATCCGGCCATTGATGCCGAAGTAATCAGTCTTGCCATGAATATTTACAGAGAGGCCGGATTAAAAAATGTTCATTTAGTCATCAATAGTTTAGGCGATAAAGAAAGCCGGGCAAAACACCGGGAAGCGCTAATCAACCATTTTCGGCCTCGAATCGGCGAGTTTTGTGAAGATTGTCAAAACCGGTTAGAAAAAAATCCGTTGCGAATTTTGGATTGCAAGGTTGACCGGGAACATGAACTGATGAAAACCGCGCCGTCAATTTTAGAATATTTGAACGACGAATCAAAAGTTTATTTTGATAAAGTTTGTCAATATTTAACCGATTTAGGTATCGAATATACAATTGATTCGACATTGGTTCGCGGTCTTGACTATTATAATGCGACAACGTTTGAGATTATGAGTTCTGCACCGGGTTTTGGTGCCATTACAACATTATGTGGCGGCGGTCGCTATAATGGGCTTGTTGAGGAATTCGGCGGACCGGAAACACCGGGAATTGGCTTTGCATTAAGTATAGAGAGGCTGATTGCTGCATTGGAAGCAGAGCAAGTTCAACCGGATATACATAACGGTCTTGATTTTTATGTTGTTGCTTTAGGTGAACGGGCAAAAGATTACTCAGTAAAATTACTAAGTGAACTGCGGAATAACGGTTTTTCAGCTGACCGCGACTATACGGGTCGGAAGATGAAAGCTCAATTAAAATCGGCAGACAGGCTACATGCAAAGTTCGTGGTAATTATTGGTGAGGATGAACTGGATGCCGGTATTGTCCAATTGAAAAATATGGAGACCGGTGAACAAAAAGAAATTAAATTAGCAACATTTATTGAAGAGATTAAACAATTTGCTGTTTGATGGAGGATGGAAAAATGTCAATGTTTGGTAGAACCTATTATTGTGGAGAAATTTCCGAAAAAAATGAAGGGGAAACCGTTGTGTTAAAAGGATGGGTCCAAAAAAGGAGAGACCTCGGCGGACTTATTTTTATTGATTTAAGGGATCGAACCGGCATCGTTCAGGTCGTTTTCAATCCGGATGTTTCAAAAGAAGCTTTGGCCATTGCTGATGGAGTTCGCAGTGAATATGTTCTGGATGTACAAGGAAAAGTTGTTTTACGGGAAAAAGGTACAGAAAATCCAAAGTTAAAAACAGGAAAAATTGAAATTCATTGTGAAAAAGTTTCTGTTTTAAATGAATCGAAAACACCGCCGTTTATGATTGATAACAATGCCGAAATCACGGAGGAAATGCGGTTGAAATATCGCTACTTAGATTTACGTCGTCCGGTGATGTATGAGACATTAAAATTACGGCATAAAACGGTAAGAGCGATTCGTGACTTTTTAGACAGTGAAGCCTTTATAGAAGTGGAAACCCCGATATTGACAAAAAGTACGCCTGAGGGAGCGCGGGACTATCTTGTTCCCAGCCGCGTCCATCCGGGAGAATTTTATGCGTTGCCGCAGAGCCCGCAACTTTTTAAACAGTTGCTGATGGTTGGTGGCTTTGACCGTTATTACCAAGTGGCCCGTTGTTTTCGTGATGAAGATTTACGTGCAGATCGTCAGCCGGAATTTACCCAAATTGATATTGAGACAAGTTTCTTAAGTCAGGAAGATATTATTGACATTGTTGAACGGATGATGAAAAAGGTAATGAAAGATGTAAAAGGTATTGATATTACGATACCGTTTCCGCGCCTTACCTATCAGGAGGCAATGGACCGATTCGGGTCGGATAAACCGGATACTCGTTTTGGCCTTGAACTTGTTGATCTTTCTGAAGCTGTTAAAGATTCCGGTTTCAAAGTTTTTGCCGATACGGTTGCTTCCGGCGGACAAGTGAAAGGAATCAATGTAAAAAAAGCGGCTGACAAGTATTCACGTAAAGATATTGATGGATTAACGGAATTTGTGAAACGTTACGGTGCAAAAGGACTGGCGTGGGTCAAGGTTACCGATCAAGGTTTCAACGGTCCAATCGCGAAATTTTTTGATGAAGCGACCCGAAGTCAATTAACATCAATTTTGGAAGCAGAAACCGGTGACTTATTATTGTTTGTAGCCGATAAACAATCAGTTGTAGCTGACAGCCTTGGTGCCCTTCGCTTGAAATTGGGAAAAGATTTGCAACTGATTGATGAGAAAAAATTTAATTTCCTTTGGGTAACGGACTGGCCGTTATTGGAATATGACGATGAAGATGGTCGCTATTATGCTGCCCACCATCCGTTTACGATGCCGTTCAGGGAAGATATCGAGCTTTTGGATACTGACCCCGGAAAGGTTCGCGCACAAGCCTATGATATTGTATTAAACGGGTATGAGTTGGGCGGCGGTTCACTCCGTATTTTTGAACGGGATATTCAAGAAAAAATGTTTCGCGCTCTTGGCTTTTCCGAAGAGCAGGCCCGAAGTCAATTTGGATTTTTAATGGATGCTTTTGAATATGGGACACCGCCACATGGAGGGATTGCCCTTGGTTTAGACCGCTTTGTTATGATTCTTGCTGAAAGAACAAACTTGCGTGATACCATTGCATTTCCGAAAACAGCCAGTGCAAGTGATCCGTTGACAAACGCACCGAGTGGAGTCAGTCAGGCGCAATTGGATGAGCTTCAACTTTCGGTCATTAACAAAGAGAAAGAGTAAAGGAAGGTATTTCCTGTTCCGCTTGTTTGAAATTTTTAATGGCAGGCAGTCAATGAGGAATACAGGTGGGAGTGGGGTTAGCCAAGGTCTGATTTCGTAATCAACATTGAGTGGGATATGGATTTCCACTGGTTGAAGTTTCACTGTATCCTACACGGACCCTCTTAAAAGATTAGGTAGTATAAGAGGCTAAACCGGAAGATTGGTACAACTTACACATCATACGACGGATTGAAGTTTCACTGAATTTATGTTATTATAAAAACAACGAAGAGAGTCCTGATGTGACCGTAAGTTTGCTAACGTTTTGACCGAACATTTTTGCCTTAGGGAGTCTGAAGTTTCTAAGTGGCGCAAATGCCTCGTAACAGTGGACTTGTAAAGCTTAGAACAGGACACCCACCTGCTGAGAGCGGGTTCAAAACAGGCATCCAAACGACGGCACGATTGGGACATCTCTTTTTGTTTGTTAAAAATGCGAAATTAGAAATGAAATAAATTTTGGACCCACTACCTTTTGATTTTCAAAGGGTATTTCTTTTGCCGATTTAAAGGGATTCCTCCACTTATAGAGGGAAATTTTATATTGAAAAATTGTTTTTAAGCGCCTGTAGTAAAAGATGGGAAAATGTAAAATTACTTCAATGATTCTATTTACAGAGGATGTGGATCAATGTTACATCAGTTTTCAAGGAATGAATTAGCCATTGGAAAAGAAGGTTTAGAAAAGCTGAAAAATACAACCGCCCTTGTTCTCGGGATTGGCGGTGTCGGATCTTTTGCAGCTGAAGCATTAGCGAGAAGCGGTGTTGGCCGGTTAATTTTAATTGATAAAGATGATGTTGATATTACGAATGTGAATCGTCAAATCATTGCCTTGCTGTCAACTATCGGTCGATCGAAAGTAGAATTGATGAAGGAACGGATTGCCGATATCAATCCGGATTGTGAAGTAATTGCACTAAAAATGTTTTACACGGAAGAAACATATGAGGAAATTTTTCATTACGGTATTGATTTTGTTGTCGATGCATCTGACACGATCATTTACAAAGTTCATATTATGAAAGAATGCTTGAAACGAAATATTCCGATTATCTCCAGTATGGGGGCGGCAAATAAAATGGATCCGACCCGCTTCCAAATTGCCGATATTTCGCAAACTCATACCGACCCGATTGCCCGGGCTATTCGCGGCCATTTGAAAAAAGCGGGGATTAAAAAAGGTATTCCGGTTGTGTTTTCTGATGAAAGCCCGATTGTCATTCGTGAAGATGTCCGCCAATATGTTGGGAATGATGAAGCACCGACCCGCAAAGGGCAAATGCCTCCTTCATCCAATGCATTTGTCCCATCGGTGGTCGGCTTGATTATGGCAAGTTATGTAGTAAGGAAAATTTTAGAAGGTGTTAAAATCAACCGTGTGAAAGATGAGATGCTAGTTTAAAAGGCTCATAGAAAAATCAGTAGAGAGAGAATTCTTTACTGATTTTTCTATGACAAAAACAAGTGGGATAACTACTAATGCTAGTATGTCAATCATCTGCCGAAATGGTACAATTGTGCTAATGCTAATCGGCATTTTTATCCTTTTCAAGTAATTCTGTAATTTTTTCAGACTCTTTTCAATTTCTTCTAAATGCTGATTTTTCTTAGAAGAATTGATAAGAATTCTACGGATAAAAAGGGTGAAGGAAACGATAAGTAAGACGATAAGACCAAAATAAATAAACGCAAAAATTGTTGAAGCAAAATTAACCACGTCCATAGTATATCACCTCCCATTTACTAATTTTAACATACGAATGTATTTTCTGAAATCTTAACAAGAGTGTTCTTTGTCACAAAAATAGGTCTCGTCGCCAAAAAAGAGTATTTCACGGCTCAAAATGGTGACGAGAATAAGTCTCGTCGTCAAAAAAAGGAGTTTTTCGGCTCAAAATGGTGACGAGAATAGGTCTCGTCGTCAAAATATGGAGTTTTTCGGCTCAAAATGGTGACGAGAATAAGTTTCGTCGTCAAAATATGGAGTTTTTCGCCTCAAAAAGGTGACGAGAAAGGGTCTCGTCGTCAAAAATGAGCATTTCACGGCTCAAAATGGTGACTAGAACGAGTCTCGTCGCCGAAAAAGAGCGTTTTCTGCTTCAAAATGGTGACGAGAACGGGTCTCGTCGTCAAAAATGAGCATTTCACGGCTCAAAATGGTGACGAGAATAAGTCTCGTCGTCGAAAAAGAGCGTTTTCGGTTTCAAAATGGTGACGAGAACGGGTCTCGTCGTCAAAAAATAGAGTTTCCGGCCACAAAAAGGTGACGAGAAAGGGTCTCGTCTTCAAAAAAGGGTGATTTTCAGCTCAAAGTGGTGACGAGAAAGGGTCTCGTCGCCGAAAAAGAGCGTTTTCGGCTTCAAAAAGGTGACGAGAACGGGTCTCGCCGTCAAAAAAGGGTGTTTTTCAGCTCAAAGTGGTGACGAGAATAGGTCTCGTCGCCAAAAAAAGGAGTTTCACGCCACAAAAAGGTGATGAGAAAGGGTCTCGTCGTCAAAAATGAGCATTTCACGGCTCAAAATGGTGACGAGAACGAGTCTCGTCGTCGAAAAAGATCGTTTTCTGCTTCAAAATGGTGACGAGAAAGGGTCTCGTCGTCAAAAAATGGAGTTTCACGCCACAAAAAGGTGACGAGAATAAGTCTCGTCGCCAAAAAATGGAGTTTCACGCCACAAAATGGTGACGAAAACAAGTCTCGTCGTCAAAAAAGCCTTCATCCATTTTAGAAACCACTCACAATCTAGACCAAACTGTTCACTTCATCAAATCGTTAATTTTCTCGTATACTTGTGCAAGGGCTGACTCATATTTCCCGGTCTTTTTCGGCTGATAATATTTTTTCCCCGCAATTAAATCAGGTAAATATTGTTGTTTTACCCAGCCCGATTCGTAATCATGGGGATATTTATAGTCGATTCCTCGGCCTAGTTTTTTTGCTCCAAGATAATGAGCATCTTTCAAATGGTCTGGAACTTCCCCGCTCCGGCCATTCTCAATATCAGCAATTGCGGCATCAATGGCCATAATGGCTGAATTCGATTTTGGCGATAAACATAGGTCAATGACAGCATTTGCCAGAGGGATTCGCGCTTCCGGAAAACCGATTTTTTCAGCGGTTGTAACGGCGGCAACCGTTCTTGCTGCTGCCTGCGGGTTAGCCAGACCAACATCTTCATAAGCAATAACTAGGAGACGGCGGACGATGCTTGGGAGATCACCAGCAACAATCAATCTACCTAAATAGTGGAGGGCTGCATTGACATCACTGCCACGAATCGATTTTTGAAATCCGGATAAAACGTCATAATGGGCATCGCCATCACGCTCGTGGGAAAAGCCTTTTTTCTGGATACATTCCCCGGCAATCTCCACATTAATGTGAATAATGCCGTCATCATTCGGTTCGGTTGAGAGTACAGCCAATTCCAGACCGTTTAGGGCGCTTCTGAGATCCCCGTTTGTCGCATTTGCTAAAAACTCAAGAGCGTCATCGGTTACTTCAACCTGAAATTTCCCTAATCCCCGTTCACTGTCTGCCAATGCCCGATGCAAAACTTCCTTTATATCTTCCGGTTGTAACGGTTTTAATTCGAAAATTTGACAGCGACTGCGAATTGCCGGATTAATGACATGATATGGATTTCCAGTTGTTGCCCCAATTAAAACAACCATCCCGTTTTCCAAATAGGGGAGTAAAAAGTCTTGTTTTGCTTTATCTAAACGATGGACCTCATCTAATAAAAGAATCACTTTGCCGCTCATTTTTGCCTCTTCAACGACAATTTCCATATCTTTTTTATTATTTGTAACGGCGTTCAACATCCGAAAAGCGTAATCCGTACTTCCGGCAATCGCACTGGCAATGGATGTTTTTCCGACACCGGGCGGACCAAACAGAATCATCGAAGACAATTGCCTGGCCTTCACCATCCGATAAATAATTTTTCCTTCCCCGACAAGATGTTTTTGTCCGGCCACTTCTTCTAAAACTCTGGGACGCATGCGATAAGCTAATGGTTGTGTGTTCATATGTCTTCCCCTCATATCTGGTTATACAACTAATCTAACATAAAGATTTTTTCGGGGAAAGATATAAGAAGCTACTCATGCCGTAATAGAAAATTATTTCAGGCAAAAATTTTACCTTTCATTTAATGAGCGATTTTATCACACGTGCCGCCAATGTAGTTAATAAAAGAAAAATATGTTATAATTTCAAAATGGTCATGAATTAAAAAGGGGACGGGAAATGACAAAGGAAGAACGATTTGTCCAATTTTTTATATTTTTTATCGGTATTATCATTATGGCTTTCGGAATAGCCTTAACGATCAAAGCCAACATTGGGGTGGCATCATGGGATGTCTTGCATATCGGTTTGTATAAACAAATGGGTTTAACAATTGGCACTTGGAATATCATCGTTGGTCTCATCATCTTGTCTATTTCCAGTATTATCATGAAAAAATTACCGCAACCCGGGGCTTATATAAATATGTTGTTAGTCGGTATTTTTATCGATTTATTTTTATTGCTTCCTATTCATTCAAATTGGATCAGTATGAAGTTATTTATTTTATTTGTCGGAATTCTCATCTATGCGATCGGAATGGGAATTTATATATCGGCGGGTTTCGGTACAGGACCACGGGATAGTTTGATGATGGCTTTGCATTTAAAAAAAGGATGGAAAATTCAAAACGTCCGCCTCATCATGGAAGTATCGGTAGTAATCATCGGCTGGATTCTTGGCGGACCTGTCCATATTGGTACAATTATTATCAGTTTACTCATCGGACATGTTTCCGGTGTAACTATACCTTATTTTTATAAAAAGACGAAGAAAATAATGGAAATGATTCGCTTAAAAAATGAGAAAAAGAAGACAATGGTTATTTAATAATTAGCATCAAAAAAGTTTTACGGAAAATTCAACACAAGCAATAGTGTTATATTTGTTATGACACAATATTTACGTTGATTTTTTAGAAAAATCGGCTGTTTGGATTTTACCATTTATATAGGAGTGAGTAATTGAATGAAGATTTCAACAAAAGGCCGTTACGGTTTGACAATTATGATTGAGTTAGCGAAAAAATATGGCGAGGGTCCGGTGGCTTTAAAAACAATTGCGAAAGCGAACAATCTGTCGGAACATTATTTGGAGCAAATCGTATCTCCGTTAAGGAATGCGAGATTAGTAAAGAGTATCCGAGGAGCATATGGAGGGTATACTTTAGCTAATGAACCAACAGAGATTACCGCCGGAGATGTTATCCGTGTTTTAGAAGGTCCTATTCAGCTTGTCGAAGGTATTGAAGATGAAGAACCGGCTAAAAGAGAATTATGGATCCGTATTAGCGATGCGATTAAAAATGTATTAGATAATACAACATTAGATGACTTGGCAAAACATTCCAAAGATGAATCTAGTAAGGAAGGCTATATGTTTTACATTTAAGGTTAGTCGCATGTATATTAAAGAGGTTGAAAATTATTTAAAGTTATTTTAAAAGCGGGTGTAAAGATGGAAAGATATTATGTCGATCATGCTGCTACTTCACCGCTCCATCCTGACGTGATTGAAGTAATGACCGAAACAATGAAAAATACATTTGGAAATCCTTCAAGTATCCATTCGTTTGGACGAGAAGCCAGGAAGATTATTGATGAAGCAAGAGGCTCCATTGCCGACTCGATTCATGCTGATTTTCAAGAAATTGTTTTCACGAGCGGCGGTACCGAGGCGGATAATTTGGCATTAATGGGTGTCGCCTTTGCAAACCGGGGAAGGGGAAAGCATATCATCACCAGTCAAATAGAACATCATGCCGTCCTCCATACCTGTGAGGCATTGGAAAAGCAGGGTTTTGAGGTTACTTATCTTCCTGTTGACAGTCAAGGCTTTGTTTCTGTTCAAGATGTAAAAGCGGCATTGCGTGATGATACCATTCTCGTTTCCATTATGTTTGCCAATAATGAAGTCGGGACGGTTCAACCGATCAAAGCGATTGGCGACTTATTAGCCGGTCACCCTGCTTACTTCCATACCGATGCCGTTCAAGCGTATGGACTTTTGCCAATTGATGTACGTGAAATGGGCATCGATTTATTGTCAGTTTCCGCACATAAATTAAACGGTCCAAAAGGGATCGGATTTCTATATGCGAAAACGGGTGTCAGATTCATTCCTGCCCTGTATGGTGGTGAGCAAGAACGGAAACGCCGGGCGGGAACTGAAAATGTGCCTGCGATTGCCGGTTTTAAAAAAGCGGTCGACATCAGTCAGGCGGAACTAGGGGAAAAAACCGCCTTTTATGAACAATTACGGACAAGCTTTCTTGAAACATTACAAACATCAGGCATTGATTTTAAAATAAACGGGGCAGAAGAAAATCGCCTGCCTCATATTGTTAACATCAGCTTTCCGGGTACAAATGTTGAACAAATGCTTGTCAATCTTGACTTGGAAGGTATTGCAGCATCGAGCGGATCGGCGTGTACAGCCGGATCATTGGAACCAAGTCATGTGTTAAGTGCAATGTATGGGCATCAGGCAGATGAATTAACCAATTCAATCCGATTCAGCTTCGGTTATGGAATAACATTAGGGCAAACAATTACGATTGCCGAAAAAACAGTGAAGGTTGTTAAACGGCTAACCGGAAAATAGAAAGTGATTTGGTGGTGAATAACTTGAAAAAACCCGAAGATACACGCGTCGTTGTCGGGATGAGCGGCGGTGTCGATTCGTCGGTAGCCGCTTATCTTTTGAAACAACAAGGCTACGATGTGATTGGTGTGTTTATGAAAAACTGGGATGATACCGATGAATTTGGTGTTTGTACGGCAACGGAAGATTATGAAGATGTGATTCGTGTTTGTAATCAAATCGGTATTCCTTATTATGCTGTCAATTTTGAAAAGGAATATTGGGATAAAGTGTTTACCTATTTCCTGGATGAATATAAAGCCGGTCGGACACCGAATCCGGATGTCATGTGTAATAAGGAAATTAAATTTAAGGCATTTCTTGAACATGCGTTGAAATTAGGTGCTGATTACTTGGCAACCGGTCACTATGCCCAAGTGAAAATTATTGACGGTGAATACAAAATGTTGCGCGGCAAAGATGTCAACAAGGATCAAACGTATTTCTTGAATCAACTATCACAAGAACAAATTTCCAAAGTGATGTTTCCAATCGGTCACATGGATAAAAAACGGGTTCGGGAAATTGCTAAAGAAGCCGGACTTGCGACAGCAACGAAAAAAGACAGTACCGGGATTTGTTTTATCGGTGAACGGAACTTCAAAGAATTTTTAAGTAAATACTTACCGGCTCAACCGGGCAGAATGGAAACTTTGACCGGTGAAATAAAAGGTTTTCATGAAGGCCTCATGTATTATACGATCGGTCAGAGACACGGGCTCGGTATCGGCGGTTCCGGTGATCCGTGGTTTGTTGTTGGTAAAGACTTGGAACGAAATGTCCTGTTGGTTGGTCAAGGCTATGATAATGATGCGTTATATTCGGATGCAATCATTGCGACCAATGTAAGTTGGGTCTCTGACAAAGAAAAACCTGCTCAATTTTCATGTACGGCCAAGTTCCGCTACCGCCAACCGGATCATGGTGTTACGGTTACACTTTTAGGGAATAACACAGCAAGAGTTGAATTTGATGAACCGATACGTGCGGTCACACCGGGGCAAGCCGTTGTCTTCTATAACGGTGAAGAATGCCTTGGTGGAGGTACCATCGATCAAATATTTAAAGACAATGAACGATTAAAGTATGTGGGGTAAAAATCGGAGGATCAGCTGAAATGTTATGCTGGTCCTCTGTCCTTTTTATAATAAATTCTATATAATTATTTTTGGATAGTCCCTTTTGTTTGTTTTATATAATTTGTCAATGAAACCTTTTTCGTCATCATCTTGGGGAGAAACGAAGGAAATCCTTAATTTGTCGACAAGACCCGATCTTGAAAAAAATCTTTGACAAAACGTCGATAGGCTCTATGCTCGTTTCTTATAAAAATGCTTATAGTACCATTTTTCAACATATCTTTGGAGGGGGAAATCGGAAATGCAACAAGAAGAACGTTATATTAAGGGCAGACCGATCGTCACCATTTTTCACAATGAACAAAATTTATATACCGTTCTTCGGATTCGTGTCGATGAATCAAATGAGGCTGGTGTGAACAAAGATGCGGTTGTCACCGGCTATTTCCCCCGTCTGTATGAAGAGGAAACTTATATTTTTTACGGAAAGTTTACGGATCATCCAAAATATGGTCCACAATTTCAAGTTGACCATTTTCGAAAAGATCTGCCAAAGACAAAACAAGGTGTTGTTCAATATTTATCAAGTGAACTTTTTAAAGGAATTGGAAAGAAAACGGCTGAAAATATTGTGGACGTTCTGGGTGAAAATGCTATCGAACGCATCATGAAACAGCCGTCTTTATTGGACACGGTACCGAAATTGGCTGCTGATAAAGCAAAATTGTTACATGAAAAATTAATAGAGTATCAAGGGTTAGAAAATATTATGGTCGGGTTGAATCAATACGGGTTCGGTCCGCAGCTGTCTATGCGAATCTATCAAACATATAAAGAGCATACACTGGAAATCGTCGAAAATAACCCGTATAAACTTGTGGAAGATATTGAAGGAATTGGCTTTGGTCGGGCAGATGAATTAGGCTTTAAACTCGGCATGAAAGGAAATCATCCGGATCGGGTTAAGGCCGGTTGTTTATACACATTAGAAACAGATTGTATTCAAGAAGGTCATTGTTATTTGGAAAAGAAAACTTTCATTCCGACTGTTAAAAAGTTGCTGGAATCTAACCAGCCGGTGGAAATTTTTCCGGAAGAAATTGAGCATGAACTTTTGAAACTGGAGGAAGAAGGAAAGATCGTCATCGATGAGGAACGTGTATTTCTACCTTCCATTTTTTATTCGGAAAAAGGTTTGGTAACGAATATAAAAAGAATCTTGGCTCAAAAAGAATTTGAAGACGGCTTTCCGGAATCAGAATTTCTACTTGCATTAGGTAGTTTAGAGGAACGGCTTGGTATTCAATATGCTCCATCACAAAGGGAAGCAATTCAAACCGCACTCTCCAGTCCAATGTTAATTTTAACCGGCGGACCGGGAACGGGAAAAACGACGGTAATTAAAGGAATCGTTGAACTGTATGGAGAATTGCACGGTTGCAGTTTGGATCCAAAAGACTATAAAAAGGATGAAGTGTTTCCGTTTGTGTTGGCTGCTCCAACCGGTCGGGCCGCAAAACGGATGGCGGAATCAACCGGTTTACCGGCAGTAACGATTCATCGATTACTCGGATGGAATGGAACAGAAACCTTTGATTATAACGAAGATAATCCGATTGAAGGGAAGATTGTTATCATTGATGAGATGTCGATGGTTGACATTTGGCTTGCCCATCATTTATTTAAAGCTTTGCCTGCGCATGTGCAAGTAATTTTGGTCGGTGATGAAGATCAATTACCTTCCGTTGGCCCGGGGCAAGTTTTGAAAGATTTATTAGCCTCAGAACGAATTCCGACCGTTCGTTTGACGGATATTTATCGACAAGAAAGCGGCTCATCCATTATTCAGCTTGCTCATGCCATAAAAAACGGGACGATACCGGAAGATTTAAGAAACCAACAAAAGGATCGTTCATTCATTTCTTGCCGTACGACACAAGTTGCTGATGTCGTAAAGCAGGTCGTCGGACATGCAATCAATAAAGGTTATACACCTAAAGATATTCAAGTTTTGGCACCGATGTATCGGGGGCCGGCCGGAATTGATGAGCTGAATATACTTCTCCAAGAAATATTGAATGGAACGAACAAGGAAAAGCGAAGGGAATTAAACTTTGGCGACCATACTTACCGGGTTGGCGATAAAGTTTTGCAATTAATCAATCAACCGGATAAAAATATTTTTAACGGTGATATCGGTGAAATTGTAGCTATCTTTTATGCAAAAGAGACAGAGGAAAAAGTTGATCAACTGGTCGTTTCGTTTGACGGTAATGAGGTTACTTACCCGAGACAGGATTTACATCAAATTACCCTTGCCTATTGCTGCAGTATTCACAAATCGCAAGGGAGCGAATTTCCGATTGTCATTCTACCGATTGTCAGAGGCTATCACCGGATGTTACGGAGAAATCTTATTTATACGGCCATCACGCGGAGTAAAGAAAAATTAATTTTATGCGGGGAAGAGGATGCCTTTCGAACCGCCGTTTATCGTACGGATGATAATATGAGGAACACGACGTTAAAGAAACGATTATTGCAAGAAATAAACGGAAATCACACTCCGGATATCGGGGTAGTGAAAGAAGATATGTCTTATGAAGAACGATTAATGAATACGGATCCGATGGTTGGCATGGAGAATATTAGCCCGTATGATTTCATGATTGAAGATAGAGCGGAATATTTAAGTTGACCTGATATCCAGAGAGAAAGTTTTGTAAAAATGATTATTTTCCCAACAATTTGGGCAGAATGGTATCAAATAATATTTATAAATTTGATTTGAGGTGGAAAAGTGGAACTAATTTGCCCAAATTGTCACAGTAAAGATATTGGGAAGATCGGGATCAATCAATATTATTGCTGGAACTGTTTTATTGAGCTATCGGTTTCAAATGGGATGATTCACACACATCAGGTGGAAGAAGACGGATCCCTTTCCTCCCTGGATGATTTATTCCCGGAAGAAGAACGTCGCTATCATGCATAATATCGCTCCATCCTCTCAAACTATAACGAGGGGGGAGTGTTGTCGATGGATATTAAAGTGAAGTGGTATTACCGATTAGGATTTTTATTATTACTATTTGTTGTTCTTTATGTGTTTATCAGACTTTCACCGATGTGGAAACCGGTTATTCAGATTTTTTTGAAGGTACTGTTACCTTTTCTGATTGCCGGATTTATCGCTTACTTATTATATCCGCTTGTGGAGAAACTCCATCAAAACGGGTTACAGAGATGGCTTTCCGTCTTATTAATCTATATTTTATTTTTTGGGGGAGTCGGTTTTGCCATCTATAAAGGAATACCTGTCTTTATTAAACAATTAAAGGATCTTTCCGAAAACATCCCCGGTTTCATACACCAGTATGAAATGTGGGGAGATTTTATTGAAAGAAAAACAAAAACTTGGCCGCTCGGAATTCACGAACAAATTGATGTCGGTTATCAAGCGATTGAGGAAGGACTTAAGCGGCTGATTGAACGAATTTTAAAGTTTTTTATATGGTTAGTGGACAATTTTTTTCTGTTAATCCTGGTTCCATTTATTGCATTTTATATTTTAAAAGATATTGATTACTTAAAAAAAACATTTTGGTCCTTTGTGCCTAAAAAATGGCGGGAACAAACGAGAGATTTTCTTTTCAACGTCGAGCAATCGCTTGGAAATTATATCCGCGGGCAACTGACTGTCTGTGCCTTAGTTGGCATTATATCGATGATCTTTTTCTGGCTGATCAAAATAGATTACCCGCTTTTACTTGGCTCGATCATTGGGATTACGAATGTGATTCCGTATTTTGGTCCGATTATCGGTGTCGTTCCAGCCGCAATTATTGCATCTCAAACATCCGTAAAAATGATTATTTTTGTTGTTTTGTTTGTCTTTTTCCTTCAGTTTCTTGAGGGAAATATTTTATCACCTTACATAGTCGGGAAATCTTTACAGATGCATCCTTTATTAATTATATTTTCCATCTTAATTGGTGGTGAAATCGGCGGGGTACTGGGACTTATCATGGCGGTTCCGTTAATTGCGGTCATTAAAACTACTATTTTGCAAGCTTTGGATCAGTTTAAAAGGCGGGATTATGGTTAATTTTTTTCGCTTAATTTCCGGATACAATCATTTTCGATAATTGACAAGGAGACGGTCAAATACTAGAATAAAAAATATGACTGGAGATTTAAAAATATCAACACATTGACGGAGCGAGTATGTATCAATGAGTCTAAAAAAGAGAGAAATTTCCGTGGCTGAAAGAAATTTCCAGACAGTTGTTACAGAAGGCTACTCCCGAGTGCAGCTAATCCCTGCCGTTACTTCGCGTTAAGAAGGCTAAAGTGATGAGAGTGATTAAGACTTTCATAACTAGGGTGGTACCACGGAACAGACTCTTCGTCCCTAATTTTAGGGGAGGAGTTTTTTTATTGGAACAAAATGGAAATAAATAAATTAGGGAGGAATTCGCTTGAAAAAATTGACAAGTGCTGAAATTCGTCGTATGTATCTTGAGTTTTTTCAGGAAAAAGGACATAAGATTGAACCGAGTGCATCGCTCATCCCGCATGATGATCCGTCATTACTTTGGATTAACAGCGGTGTTGCCACATTAAAAAAATATTTTGACGGCCGGGTAAAGCCGGATAACCCGCGGATTACGAATGCCCAAAAATCGATTCGGACCAATGATATTGAAAACGTCGGGAAAACAGCACGCCACCATACTTTTTTTGAAATGCTCGGTAATTTCTCAATCGGTGATTATTTTAAAGAAGAAGCCATTATTTGGGCATGGGAATTTTTAACAAGCCCGAAATGGATTGGCTTTGAGCCGGAAAAATTATCCGTAACAATACATCCCGAAGATGAGGAAGCGTACAAAATTTGGCATGAAAAAGTCGGGATACCGGAAGAGAGAATTATTCGGTTAGAAGGCAATTTCTGGGATATCGGTGAAGGACCAAGTGGCCCAAATTCGGAAATTTTCTATGACCGCGGACCGGAATTTGGCAATGATGATAATGATCCGGAATTATATCCGGGTGGAGAAAATGACCGGTATTTAGAAGTTTGGAACTTAGTCTTTTCTCAATTTAATCATAATCCCGACGGTTCATATACGCCACTGCCGAAGAAAAACATTGATACCGGGATGGGGCTGGAACGAATGGCCTCTGTTATTCAAAATACAAAGACAAACTTTGAAACAGATCTGTTCATTCCTATTATCAAAAAGACGGAAGAAATATCCGGTGTGAAATATGGTGAAAATGAAGAATTTGATGTGGCTTTTAAAGTGATTGCTGATCATATTCGTACCGTTACTTTTGCTGTTGGTGATGGGGCATTGCCGTCTAATGAAGGTCGAGGCTATGTGTTAAGGAGACTTTTGAGACGTGCCGTTCGTTATGCAAAACAAATTCAAATCGAACGCCCGTTTATGTTCGAATTAGTTCCGGTTGTCGGGAAAATTATGGAAGACTATTATCCGGAAGTGAAAAACAAGGCGGAATTCATTGGAAAAGTGATCAAAAATGAAGAAGAACGATTCCATGAAACATTAAATGAAGGAATCGCAATTTTAACCGATATCATTGAAAAAGCAAAAAGTACCGGTAAGAAAACAATAGCTGGGGTCGATGTTTTCCGCCTTTATGACACGTATGGATTTCCGGTTGAGCTAACGGAAGAATACGCACAAGATGCCGGGCTTGCAATCGATCATCACGGTTTTGAAAAAGAAATGGAATTACAAAGGGAACGGGCCCGAAAAGCACGGCAAGAAACAGGTTCGATGCAAGTTCAAGGCGGTGACTTGGGAGAATTCACTGTTTCCAGCACATTTGTTGGATATGATACACTTGAAACGAATGCAAAAATTATCGGTATATTTAAAGATGGAAAACTCATTTCTTCGGCCAATCAAGGGGAAGAAATTCAGCTTATCTTGGACCAAACGCCTTTTTATGCGGAAAGCGGCGGGCAAATTGCGGACCGTGGTACGATTACGGCTGAAGGTCTCGTAATAGAAGTCCTTGATGTCCAAAAAGCGCCAAACCGGCAAAACCTTCACCGGGCTGTTGTCAAGCAGGGGCTAGCAGAAACCGGCCAAACGGTCTTTGCCAAAATTGACAGCAAAAATCGTTTGCAAATTACGAAAAACCATTCAGCAACCCATCTTTTACATCGAGCTTTGAAGGATGTCCTTGGTGAGCATGTCAATCAGGCGGGCTCGCTTGTTGAACCGGATCGGCTCCGTTTTGACTTTTCTCATTTCGGACAAGTAACCGAAGAAGAGTTGAGCAAAATTGAAAAAATTGTCAATGAAAAAATTTGGGAAAGCTTACCGGTAGAAATTATGGAAAAACCGCTCGCCGAAGCTAAAGCAATGGGTGCGATGGCATTGTTTGGTGAAAAGTACGGCGAAATCGTCCGTGTGGTCAAAATGGGTGAATACTCCATCGAGCTTTGCGGCGGATGCCATGTTCCGAACACTTCCGCCATCGGTCTATTTAAACTTGTTACCGAAACCGGAATTGGAGCCGGGACCAGACGGATTGAAGCAGTAACGGGTGAAAAAGCTTACCAATATATGTCAGATCAAATTCAAATATTAAATGATGCCGCACATAAATTAAAGGCGAACGTGAAAGATGTTCCGGAAAAAATTGCGGCCTTGCAAAAAGAATTACGAGAAGCCCATAAAGAAATTGAATCATTAACTGCCAAATTAGGCAATATAGAAGCAAAAAGCTTAATAAATAAAGTAAAAGAAGTAAATGGCATTCAGTTGCTGGTCAGTCGCGTCGAAATTAATGAATCCAATCAATTGCGAACTATGTTGGATGAGTTAAAGCAAAAAATCAAGTCCGGTGTCATTGTTCTTGGTGCAGTATTGGATGGAAAGGTACAACTGATTGCGGGGGTAACGAAAGACCTAACCGGAACTTATCACGCCGGTAAATTAATCAAAGAAGTTGCCGGTATTTGTGACGGTGGCGGCGGTGGTCGTCCGGACATGGCCCAAGCCGGTGGAAAAGATCCAAATCGTTTATCTGAAGCACTTCAATATGTAGAAGAATGGATAAAGAATACTTGATGATCGGTACCTTTAGAAAAAATCGGAACGCATCGTAAATCGAAGAACATGCACGATTTCGGTTGTTGCGTATTTCGATGAAGCTCCCGGTGCAATGAAGAGATGGGAAAGTATAAGTTGAAAATTATACTTTCCTTCTGCAAAAAAGATTTCATTAATTAGACAAGTAGTGTAAAATAAAGACAAATAACCGCAACCTGAGTTTGATCGGAGGTGCATGACCATGAGTTCACTTGATCGGACGATGCAATTTCATTTTCCGGAAGAACCAATCAATCAAGAAGTACAAAAAGTTCTTCAGGAAGTTTTTTTAGCATTGGAGGAAAAGGGATATAATCCTATTAATCAAATCGTTGGCTATTTATTATCAGGTGATCCTGCTTATATTCCCCGTCATAAAGATGCAAGGAATATTATTCGAAAGCTGGAGCGGGATGAGATTATTGAAGAATTGGTAAAGTTTTATATTCAAGAGCATCGTGAGGAAAAATAATGCGAATTTTAGGACTGGATGTTGGCTCAAAAACGATTGGGGTGGCGGTTAGCGATGAACTGGGCTGGACTGCCCAAGGACTGAAAACCATCCAAATTCAGGAAGACGAGCAAAAATCCGGAATACCGGAACTTGAAGAAATCATTCGAGAATACGGAATAGAAAAGATAATTGTCGGCTTACCCAAAAATATGAATGGAACAATCGGCCCACGTGGTGAAATTAGTTTGCAATTTGCCAAACTGTTAAAAAACAGGTTTAGTTTACCCGTGGAGTTATGGGATGAACGATTAACGACCATGGCTGCAGAACGAATTTTGTTGACAGCCGATGTAAGCAGGAAAAAACGTAAAAAGGTAATTGATAAAATGGCGGCCAGTCTCATTTTACAAAGTTATTTAGATAGTTTAGGAAGCCATTGAAATTTATACATGAAAGCCCTTTAAATGAAGGGGTAAGGAGGAAAATAATGGAACACGGTGAAAACCATATTATGATTATTGATGAAGATGGTAATGAAGAACTATGTGAAATATTGTTTACTTTCGAATCTGAAGAATTTGGTAAGGCGTATGTTTTATACTACCCGATAGGAGCAGAAGAAGACGATGAGGGAGAAATTGAAATTCATGCCTCAAGCTTTCTTCCCGGAAAAGAACAAGGAGATTTATTACCTATCGAATCCGAAGCGGAATGGGATTTAATTGAGGAAATGCTTGAAACTTTTTTAGGTGAAGATGAAGAGTAAAATATAAAGCTTTTACATGTCCCAAAACAGCGGATCATTTAATTTAGATGGTGGTTCCTGTTTTTGGGACATTCTTTTTTAAAATGAATTTTGCTGACAAAATTAAAAGTTATAGTATAATAATTCAAGATGAGAAAAAATTTTCGAGTATATTCTACATTATTTGCACTCTCACAAGGAGGGTTTGGATGGATAACAATAAGGACAAGGAAAAAATCATGGAGATCGTTAACAAAGAGAAATATAAAGAAGCAAAAACAGTGAGAAAAATAGTTTTTATTACAACGGCAATCATCTTTTTATTATTAGCCGGTATTTTAACCGGTGGCTATCTGTATATTCACTCTGCATTAAAGCCGGTTGATCCCGACAGTAAACAAGAAGTTCAAGTGGAAATTCCAATGGGTTCCGGAACATCAGCCATTGCGTCAATTTTAGAGAAAAACCGGGTTATTAAGGATGCGCTGGTTTTCAAATATTATGTAAAATTTAAGAATGAAACCGATTTTCAAGCCGGCACATACTTACTTTCACCGTCAATGACGATGAATGAAATTATTACAAGTTTAAAAACCGGCAGTGTATATAAAAAGGCCGCCTTATCCATTCCTGTTCCGGAAGGGTTAAGATTGACAGAAATCGCTGGGATTATCGCCAAAAAGACTGATTACAGTACGGAAGAAATCGTAAATACAGTAAATAGTCCGGAGTTTATCAAAAAAGCGATGGAAACTTATCCTGAGCTTATAACGGAAGATGTTTTAAATGAAAACATTAAATTCCCACTGGAAGGTTATTTGTTTCCGGCTACATATAGCTTTGAGGAGAAGAAGCCGCCGCTTGAAGAGATCCTTCTGGCGATGATTAAAAAAACAAATGATGTCGTTGAAAAGTATCGAATTGATCTTGAAAGTAAAGGAATCACTGTCCATCAATTATTAACATTGGCATCCCTGGTAGAGGAAGAAGCAACAAATGAGGCAGATAGAAAAACAATTGCCAGCGTGTTCTATAATCGTATGGAAACCGGTATGCCTCTGCAAACAGATCCGACTGTCATTTATGCAATCGGGGAACATCGTGATCGGCTTACCTTTAAGGATTATTATGAAGTAGTGGATCCTTACAACACCTATTTAAATAGCGGCTATCCGCCGGGACCGATTGCCGGTAGCAGTGAAATGTCAATCGAAGCTGCTTTATATCCGGCTAGCTCGGATTACTATTACTTTTTAGCAACGCCTAAAGGTGAAGTACTGTTTTCAAAGACATTAGAAGAACATAATGAAAAATATGCTCAATATATTCAGTCGAATCAATCGAATAAATAATTGTTTTGA
>NZ_CCRF01000064.1 GCF_000751775.1 Caldibacillus thermoamylovorans | reverse complement strand
AGTACATCGCAAAAAGCTCGTTTTAAGATTTTCTCGCTTTTTCTATATGTTTATGGTACAATGTAAGCCGTATATTTATAAAGTCTGTTTTTGTTTATCTTTGTTGCTAAAAAACTTTAATTAAGCCAAAGTGTCATTCATAAAGGGTCTATCCGGCAAGCGTTTTCCCTTTATAATGACTTTTTTTCATGTATGAATCGATAACGGCAATTCTTAAGGAGAAACATCGATGATTGATGGAAAACTGTTGAGTTATTTATATAAACAAATACCGGAACGAAAGCCTTTCTTTAAAGAGATGGAACAATACGCGCGGAGGCATGCGGTCCCAATCATGGATCTGTATAGTATGGAAACAGTTCTCGTACTTCTTAACATGTTTCGGCCGAAGAAAATTTTGGAGATTGGTACCGCAATCGGCTATTCTGCATTACGGATGGCTGATGCCACCGGAGCGAAAATCGTTACGATTGAACGCGACGATGACCGTTATGAAATGGCAAAAGCCAATATCGCTCTTGAAAATAAAGAGGAACAAATTACCCTTATCAAAGGAGACGCTTTTGAAGTTTTTCATAAGGTGAGTGCGGTTGCTCCTTTTGATTGCCTGTTTATCGACGCGGCAAAAGGCCAGTATCAAAAATTTTTTGAAACGTATACGCCGCTTTTAACTGATCGTTCTCTTGTCATCACTGATAACGTCCTGTTTAAAGGGTATGTTATTGGGAATGAAGGAGAAAATAAACGCTTACATAAACTGGGGGAAAAAATCGACCGTTACAATAATTGGCTCATCCATCACCCGGATTATCAGACGGTTATCTTACCTGTTGGCGATGGAATAGCCATTAGTGTTAAGAAAAGTGCATCATGAGCTAAATTTTTCAGTACATTTTTTGTTCTTCTAAAAATAACCTGACTACGGAGGTGGAAGAGTTGCCTGTACCCGAACTTTTAGTCACACCGACCAACATAAATGATATTCTTCCATTGATTGAAGCCGGTGCAGACGCTTTTGTCATTGGTGAAATGCGTTACGGTTTGCGACTGGCCGGTGAATTTAACAAGGCGGATATAAAAAATGCGGTTGAAATTGCTCATAATCATAAGCGAAAAGTATATGTCGCAATGAATGCGATTTTTCATAATGAAAAAGTGGAAGAGCTCGATTCCTATCTTCAATTTTTGCAAGAAATCGCTGTAGATGCGGTGATTTTCGGCGATCCGGCTGTACTGATGGCTGCGAAACAATCTGCACCAAATATAAGGCTTCATTGGAGTACTGAAACGTTAGGAACGAATTGGTATACATGTAATTATTGGGGACGAAAAGGCGCAAAACGTGCGGTTTTAGCCCGGGAATTGAGCATGGATGAAATTTTGGAAATAAAAGAAAATGCCGAAGTGGAAATAGAGATTCTCGTACATGGAATGAGTTGTATGTTCCAATCCAAACGTCCTTTAATCGACAATTATTTCCAATTTCAAGGGAAACAGATGGAAGTTCGACAATCTGGACAAGGTTATCTGTTTTTGTATGATCCGGAAAGAGACAATAAGTATCCGGTTTTTGAGGATGAAAACGGGACACATATAATGAGTGCCAACGATATTTGCATTATTGATGAATTGCAAGAGTTAGTCGATGCCGGCATTGATTCCTTTAAAATAGACGGTATCTTTCAATCACCGCAATATATCATTGAGGTAACGAAATTGTATCGGAAAGCGATTGATCTTTGTGTTCATGACTCCAATCAATATGAAGAAGAAAAAGATCAACTGTTGGAAAAAATTATTGCCATGCAGCCGCAAAATCGCGGTCTCGATACAGGCTTTTTCTTTAAAGAAACAGTTTATTAAAGGAGGGGAAATATGGTTCAACTCGTCGATAAAATTTCAGAAATACGTAATGGCAAAAGAGTTATCGTAAAGAAACCGGAACTACTTGCTCCGGCTGGTAATTTGGAGAAATTGAAGATCGCTGTTATGTACGGTGCGGATGCTGTATTTATTGGCGGTCAAGAATATAGTCTTCGCTCAAACGCAGATAATTTTACCTTAGAGGAAATAAAAGAAGGCGTATCATTTGCAAAAAAATATAATGCCAAAGTGTATGTTACAACGAATATTATTGCCCATAACGAAAATATCCCCGGCCTGGAAAATTACTTGCGCGGATTGGAAGACGCCGGAGTTAGCGGAATTATCGTTGCAGATCCTTTGATTATTGAAACAGCTAAAAAGGTCGCCCCCGGATTGGAACGTCATTTAAGCACGCAACAATCTTTATCCAATTGGAGAGCAGCCCAATATTGGAAAGAAGAAGGTTTAGAACGGGTTGTGCTGGCGCGGGAGACAACTGCTGCAGAAATTAAGGAAATTAAGGAAAAAGTGGATATTGAGGTTGAAATTTTTGTTCATGGTGCCCTTTGCATTGCTTACTCCGGACGCTGTGTATTAAGCAATCATATGACAGCCCGGGATTCCAATCGTGGCGGTTGTTGTCAAAGTTGCCGCTGGAATTACGAGTTATACCGGCAAGAAGCTGGACAAGAAATTCCGCTATTTTCCGATAATGATGTCCCATTCGCCATGAGTTCAAAGGATTTGAATTTACTGAAATATGTTCCGCAGTTAATTGAAATGGGCATAGACAGCTTTAAAATTGAGGGGCGGATGAAATCTATTCACTATGTGGCAACAGTCGTAAGTGTCTATCGAAAAGTAATTGATGCCTATTGTGCTGACTCGGATCACTTTGAATTTAAAGACGAATGGTTGCAAGAATTAGCGAAATGCGCAAATCGTGATACGGATTACGGGTTTTATAAAGGATTACCCGGTTATCAACAACAATTATTTAATGAATCAAGACAAAAACCGTCACATGATTTTGCCGGAATGGTGTTAGACTATGACGAAGAAACAAAAATGGTCACCGTACAGCAACGGAACTTTTTCAAGATTGGTGATCAAGTGGAATTTTTCGGACCAAATATTGATAACTTCACGATGACTGTGAAAAATTTATATGATGAAGAAGGAAATATGCTTGATGCGGCAAGGCATCCTCTACAAATCGTTCGTTTTCAAGTTGATCAGCCTGTACATCGTTACAACCTAATGCGGAAGGAGAACGTACATGCAGTCTAAACCTATCGTAATAGGAATCGCAGGTGGTTCTGGATCGGGAAAGACAAGTGTAACAAGGGCCATTGTCAAACGGTTTGGTGAAGATTCAATCGCATTAATTGAGCAAGATGCGTATTATAAAGATCAGAGCGATAAACCGTTTCAAGAACGTTTACACACGAATTATGACCATCCGCTTGCGTTTGATACGGATTATTTAATTGAACATATATCGCAATTATTACAATATAAATCAATTGAAAAACCGGTTTACGATTATACAATTCATACCCGTTCCCAAGAAACCATCCATGTTGAACCGAAAAGAGTCATTATTATTGAGGGAATTCTTGTTTTGGAAGATGAACGATTGCGGCAATTAATGGATATTAAATTATTTGTTGATACAGATCCGGATATCCGAATTATCCGGAGGCTGTTGCGTGATACAAAAGAACGAGGGCGAACGGTCGATTCAGTCATTAATCAATACTTGTCAATGGTCAGGCCCATGCATAACCAATTTGTTGAACCGACAAAAAGATATGCGGATATTATTATTCCGGAGGGCGGACAAAATAAAGTAGCGATCGATTTAATAGTGACTAAAATTCAAACAATTCTTGAACAAAAATCTTTTTTATGAAACAATAGGTGTTAAATTATTTTTATAAACGTTTTTCTCTCCAGTAATTGGAATATATATATTAGAAAATAGGTCGATAAAAAGATAAGGAGTGACACAAATGGCACAAGAAAAACAATACCCAATGACGAAAGAAGGAAAGGAGAAAATCGAGCAGGAACTTGAATATTTAAAAACAGTTAAGCGGAAAGAAGTGGTCGAAAGAATTAAAATTGCAAGAGATTTTGGAGATCTATCTGAAAACTCCGAATATGATTCTGCGAAAGATGAGCAAGCGTTTGTTGAAGGACGGATTGCCTTGCTTGAAACGATGATTCGTAATGCTGTCATTATCGAGGGTGATGAGGCTAACAGCGATACAGTGACACTTGGAAAATCAGTTACTTTTATTGAGTTGCCTGATGGAGAAGAAGAAACATATACGATTGTCGGTAGTGCGGAAGCCGATCCGTTTGAAGGGAGAATTTCCAATGACTCACCGATTGCAAAAAGCCTTCTCGGCAAAAAAATCGGTGATGAAGTAACCGTACAAACTCCCGGTGGAGAAATGTACGTCAAAATTGTTGCTGTGAAATAATTGTTGTCTAGACTTGCCAGAGCCGATCCCATCTTTAAAACTCTCCATGTTTCTCCGTGATACATTCGGATTTCATGGAGATAAACAGATGGTAACGGCTCTTTTTATACGTTTATGGATCAAATACCTGCGAACTGCTTTTTAATAAAATTATTGCCCGGTTTCGATGGAAACGGCTCTTTTTATACGTTAGACTCAAAATATCGGTGAACGGCTTTTCAACAAGTTTATTAGCTTTAAATCGGTAGCTACGAAAGCAGTCCCATCCTTTTCTTATGATGAAACCCCGGTTAAATTATGCCTCTTACGTCAACAATGGTAAGGGGTGATTTTCAGTGATTCACAAGCGGTTTATCATAATAGGAACGATTTTTCTCATTTGTTTATCGGTCCTTCTCGGCAGACTGTCACAAATTCAGTTGTTTGAAACAAAAAGTTTTACAGATCGTAATATAAATTTAATCGAGGAAAGTGTAAAACAACGTTCACAGGAAATGGTGATTGATAACGGACGCGGAAAATTTTACGATCGTAACATGGTCCCTTTAACTTATGAAGCTGTTCCATCATTAATTCTGTTTCCGTTTTTAAAAAAAATGGAGTGGGATGTAGAAAAAGTGGCAAGTATCATTGGTGTTCGGGAAAATGAGATTTTACAAGCCCTTGAAGCGGCAGAAGAACCAATCGTCTTTGGTAAACCTGAACCAATCGTTTTAACCGAAACCCAGATGAAGGCAATTAATCAGCTGAAAATTCCGGGCGTATTTGCAGTGAAAAAACAGTATGATCGAAAAATACCACCGGCTGCACAACTGATCGGCCTCGTAGGACAAAATGAAAAGCAAATCAGTCTACGTTATCCGGAGAAAAACATACCTAAAAATACAAATATCGGAATTTCCGGTCTGCAAAAAAGTTTTGATGAGTTTTTATTACAGGAGGAAAACACGAAACTGATTTATCATGTAGATGGTCACGGGGGGCCTCTCTTCGGTATTGATGTCAAATATACGGACCCTTCAAACCCGTTTTATCCGGTTAATGTTCAAACAACCATTGACGGCGAAATTCAAAAAAAGGCAGAAGAAATAGCCGAACGACATAAATTGAAAAAGGGTGGTTTGATCCTTGTTGATATCGATACGAATTCCATTATTGCTTCTGTATCTCGTCCGGAAATGAACGAATCAAATCCCTATGGTAATGATGGCGCGAAAAATTATATGCTGACAGCGCAAATCCCAGGTTCGGTATTTAAAACAGTTATTGCTGCAGCTGCCATTGACGCTCAATTAGTACCGCAAAACCGGACATTTGATTGCAGTCGAACAATTCATGGTGAGATCGATCAACAATTTCAGCACGGAATGATTGATTTTACAAAAAGTTTTGCTGTCAGTTGTAATAACACTTTTGCAACTTTAGCAAAGGAATTAAATGAGATTGACAAGAATATGATTGAAACATATGCAAAAAAACTCGGCCTGACTGAAGAAGTCGGCTGGCAAGGTGATGTTTATCATTTTGACGATTTTAAACAATTGGCAGATGAAGAAAAAGGACAAATATTTTTATCTGATGCGGAACGGAAAGACAGTAAACTGGTTGCTCAAACCGGGATTGGTCAACAAAATGTTCGAATTACTCCGTTGCAAGCTGCCAATATGATGGCTACGATTGCCAGGGGAGGAGAAAAGAAAATGGTACGCGCCGTTTCTTCAATCCGTTATAAAAACGGAACTACCCTGTATCAGTTTCCCGAAAAAAAATTGAAGGGTGATACCTTGGCGCCGTATACTATAAGTAAACTCCAGCAATTATTACGTGAAGTTGTTGTCGATGAAGAAGGAACCGGAAGATATTTAAAAAATTTGCCGTATGAAGTTGCCGGTAAGTCAGGGACAGCTCAAACATATCGGTATAATGAAAATGGTCAGGAATATGTAAACAAGTGGTTTGTCGGCTATTTTCCCTTTGATCAACCCAAATATGCTTTGGCGGTTGTTTATTTGGATGCTTTATCAACAGATGGTTCCGTAACACCGATCTTTCAAGATATGGTAACTTATTTGTCCCACCTTAACGGGCAGTAAGACCCTTTCCTCAATATTTTCGAGTACAAAGAAGATAGCTGGGGGATGAACTGCCCGCATAATTCAACTAAGGAACTGTCCAGATACTCAAAATAGGTTGATTGAAGTGAAGGTGCCCGTGGGAAGCGTCCGCCACCGAAACTATACTTTTAGGACAGCACCAAATTTCACTTTAAAAACGTACGATCATCGATAGTTTTCGATCAATAACTTTAACGTAATAGGAATGTTACAAAATTTTTACTGTACAATTATGTTAACATAGCTACATAATGGAATCGGATCTATTTTTCATCAGATTGGGGGAATATCGATGGCAAATAATAATCCACAATCAAGACAAGGCCGCAGAAAGAAAACGAAGCAACAGAAACAAAACCTGATTTTAAATATTTCTATTGCAATAGTTTTCATATTAATTATCAGTGTCGGTTGGTCGATTATCGCTTCACCTAATAATGCCAAAGAGACTGCAGGAGATACAAATCAATCGACCGAAACAACTATAAAATATAAGACAGCTAACAAACAGAAAGATAGTAAAGAAAAGAGTGAAGAAAAGAAAGCAAAAGAAAACAAAGAAAAAGAAAACAAAGAAGCAAAAGAATCCGAAGAAAAATCTTCAGAGGAGGAAAACGAAACTTCGCCGGATGAAGAAGATGTCATTAAGGTTAATAGCAATGATCCGAATGTTATCGAAGCAAAGATTAACCCAAATTGGAAGCCGGTCGGAACTAGTCAAACCGGAGAGCATATTACTCAATATAATCAAGGAGCAACAGATTGGCAAGAAATGTTAAAGGCAATTAGCTATGCAACGAATGTGGATGTTGGTAATATGACGGTATTGTGGATCGGAAATGGTGGCGAACCTAATAAAAATGCTGTCGGCACCATTTCCACGAAGGATACAGGGCTGATTTATCGAGTTTATCTCGACTGGGTTGATGGAGAAGGCTGGAAACCGACCAAGCTGGAACAACTAAAAGAATTTAAAAAGTAATAGGAGTGTCTTAGGTGAAAATAGCTGTCATCGGAGCAATGGAAGAAGAAGTTATCATATTAAGAAATCAACTGGAAAATAAAAAGACGGAAATAATTGCAAACAGTGAGTTTAGTTCCGGAACATACGGAGGCAAAGATGTTGTTTTGTTAAAATCAGGAATCGGTAAAGTGAACGCTGCTATGTCGACAACGATTTTAATTGAACGTTATCATCCTGATTTGATTATTAACACCGGGTCTGCTGGAGGATTAAATCCGGAATTAAATGTAGGGGATCTTGTTATTTCCGATGATGTTTGTCATCATGATGTTGATGCAACGGTTTTTGGCTATGCTTATGGCCAAGTTCCCCAAATGCCCGCCGCCTACCAAGCGGATGAACGACTAATTCAGGTCGCAGAAGAAGCGGCCAGAAGTCTTGAAGGAATTCAAGTAAAAAAAGGACGGATTGCTTCCGGGGATTCATTTATGAGCGATCCGGACCGTGTTCAAATGGTTGCTGAAAAATTTCCGGGACTGCAAGCGGTGGAAATGGAAGCGGCAGCGATTGCTCAAGTCGCATACCAGTACGGACTCCCGTTTGTCATCATTCGGGCATTATCTGATATTGCCGGGAAGGAATCGGATTTATCATTTGAACAATTTTTACAAACTGCCGCACTGAACTCTGCTAATCTTGTTATCGAGATCATTCGAAAATTGTAAACGATAAGGGGCTGACGTCATCAAATTTGTAGCGGTGATGTCAGCTTTTTTTTGAATATAGAAACCAACATAGCAGCCAAAATCATGCCGCCACCAACACGATGAAGGTGTATAGATAAAATATATGGGATCGTTCACAGCGAAAGGAGTGGGCTTCATGCAAAGGATTTTGATTATTGAGGATGACCCTAAAATTGCTGAGCATCTGCAAGCATACATACAAAAATACGGCTTTGCGTCATCTATCGTGGACGATTTTGATCATGTGATGGAGCATTTTCAAAAGTATAAACCGGATCTTTTTTTTTACTGGATATTAATTTACCCAGCTATGATGGCTATTACTGGTGTCGCCAAATACGCAAACAATCAATTTGTCCTGTTATTTTCATCTCGGCACGGGTTGGGGAAATGGATCAGGTAATGGCGTTAGAAAATGGAGGCGACGATTTTATTACAAAACCGTTTCACCCGGAAATTGTCATCGCAAAAATTCGCAGTCAGCTTCGTCGAGCATATGGAGAATACGCTGTTCAGGTTGAGGAACGTGTGTTGGAACTAGAAGGGTTACAGCTTTATCCGGAGAGGCTGAAATTAACGGTTAAAGATAAAGCAGTACCCCTTTCTAAAAGGGAAGCTGATCTTATTGAAAGTTTAATTGAGAGATATCCCCGTGTAGCCGGACGCGAAGATTTACTTGAAAAATTATGGGATGACCAAATGTATGTTGATGAAAATACTTTGAATGTGAACATTACCCGAGTCCGTAAAAAATTTGAAGCTGTCGGTATGAAAGGCGCCGTTGAAACAGTTAGAGGAGTAGGATATCGCTTAAATATTTCCCGAATCAAGGGTGAAGGGCAATGAAACTATTTTTAAAAGAACATGCTCTATTAATTTTCGTGCAAATCATTCAATTTTTTGTCATATTGGCGATTTATTTTTTAGATGGCTACCATCATTTGTTACCGGCACTGTATGCAGTGTTCCTCGGGCTTTTTTTTCTTGTAGGATATTTAATTTATCATTATTATAGCCGCCGACTCTTTTACAAACGCCTTACAAGCAGTTTGGAGTCCTTGGATCAATCTTTGCAAAAAACAGAACAAACTCCTATTTCTGAGGCACTTGATCAATTATTAAAGAATCAATACAAGCATTACCAGGAACAAATAAAAAAATTAACGTCGCGACAAGATGAGCATTTAAAGTTTATGAATCAGTGGGTCCATCAAATGAAAACGCCATTGTCCGTCATTGAACTAATTGCCCAAAACCTGGATGAGCCGGATTCCTCGAATATTCGTGAAGAAACCGACCGAATAAAGACCGGATTGAATACAATTCTTTATATGGCAAGACTTCGGACCATTGAACAAGATTTTCATATAAAACCTGTTGAATTAGGAAAGCTTATAAATGAAGTGAATCATGAAAATAAACGCTTTTATATTAGAAATCAGGTTTATCCTCATTTTACACAAGGGAAGAAAGGGATCACCGTTGAAACCGATGAAAAATGGTTATTCTTCATGGTTTCTCAGCTTATTCATAATGCAGTGAAATATTCGAAGGGAAAAAGCAAAACCATCATGATTTCTATTTATGAAAGAGCTGGAGAAGCAGTACTAGAGGTAAAAGATTATGGCGTAGGTATACCTGAGACGGACAAGCGTCGTGTGTTTGAACCGTTTTATACGGGAGAAAATGGTCGGAAATTTAGAGAATCAACAGGAATGGGACTATATTTAACGAAGGAGGCCGCCGAGTACCTTGGTCACCGTATCGAACTCGACTCAAAGGTTGGAGAAGGCTCGACATTTCGAATTATTTTTAGTGTGACCCAAAACCTTACAACCGTGTAAGGAAACTGAAAGAAAAATCGATTTTTTGAAAGATGAAAAGCAGGTATACTAATCACAAGTTAAGGGATTTAAATTGAAAGGAGAACTTGTGATGCTGGATGTCAAACAAGTAAGTAAAATTTATGAAGGGAATATTGCCTATCGTGCTTTAACAGATATCAATTTAAAAATAGATGAAGGGGAATTTGTTGGCATTATGGGTCCATCCGGAAGTTTCCTTTACTTCCGCTTGTATATGGATCTAGATGAAGATAAGCAAAAATTCTCATCGATTGCCAAAATGGGTCTAACAGTGAAGGAGCTAAAGAAGGTCTTAACCAGACAAACAGCTATTCTCTTTTTCGCTCCCATCATCGTTGCCCTTATTCATGGAGCGGTTGCGTTAACGGCATTATCCAATCTATTTGAGTTTAATATATTTAAGGAATCCGTAATGGTATTAGGTGTATTCTTGATTATTCAAATAATCTACTTTTTCATTGTCCGCTTTTTCTATACAAAGCAGATTCAGGCTGTTATTTAAATAATACTGGGCACATAGGATATTAAGGTTATCCTGTGTGCTTTTTTTTGCAAAGACATCAGAAAAGGCGGTGAGTAACATACTTGACTCAAAACATCCCTGCAACTATTCAATTAGAAAATCAACATTAAGTTAACGAAAGTTTATTAAATATAAAATTTACATAAACCTCTTTATTAATCAAAGTCTGTTCCTCTGATGTTTATATTTTGACGCAAAGTTCAATAGATTTTCCCCCAAGTTTTCCTATATTTTCAACAATACAATTTCTATTTTTCATGTTAATCTATTAACATAAAATAGATTAGTAGGTGAGAAAATGAACAAGGTGGAACAACTGACAAGTAAGTTGCAAGATTATAAAAATTATTCTGTTGTGTTGACGGCCATCAGTACATTTTTATATATCGGCTTATTTTTAAAAGGCGGACAACTGTCAAACACAAATCAATATATCGTCATTGCCGCAATGACAATAAGTCTTATTTCTGCATTACTCTTCTTCGGTATGGCGTTAGCATGTAAAAAGAAATTAAATGATACAGATGATGATTAACCTTTTCCTCCCCGCTTTTGCTTAACGTGGGGAATCCTTTCCTTTTATCCCACCTTAAGATTTTTGAGTTTACAAAAAAGATAGGTGGGGGATGAAGAAAACCCCACTGAAGGAAGTTTCATTGGGTGGTTTGGTTTTTGCAAAGACTGCAATTTAAAAAATCGGAATATCAAGTAATTTAGCGGGACATACACTTTTTTGGGATTTCCAACATAGGTATAACTTATAGGCATTGGAAATTTCATTGGAGGTGGATACATGTCAGGAATTTTTTCTGCACTGGCCGTCCTGTTTAAAGAACTGGTGTTTTTTGTCTCATATGTGAAAAATAATGCCTTTCCGCAACCTTTATCACCTGCCCAAGAACGGAAATATTTAAAATTGATGGCAGAGGGGGATATGGAAGCAAGAAATATTTTGATCGAACATAATTTAAGGCTTGTCGCTCATATAGTAAAAAAATTTGAGAATACCGGCGAGGATCAAGAGGATCTCATCTCGATCGGTACAATCGGTCTAATCAAAGCGATTGAAAGCTTCTCAGAAGGAAAAGGAACGAAATTAGCTACATATGCAGCCAGATGCATTGAAAACGAAATACTCATGCACTTAAGGGCGTTAAAAAAGACAAAAAAGGACGTCTCTTTACATGATCCAATCGGCCGGGATAAAGAAGGGAATGAAATTAGTTTAATTGATGTATTGAAATCCGATTCCGAAGATGTTATTGATACCATTCAGTTGAATATGGAATTAGAAAAGGTAAAGGAATATATCAGCATTCTTGATGAGCGCGAAAAAGAAGTGATTATCGGCCGATTTGGGCTTGGTATGGAAAAGGAAAAAACGCAAAGAGAGTTAGCAAAAGACTTGGGGATTTCGCGCAGTTATGTTTCCCGAATTGAAAAACGTGCTTTAATGAAAATGTTTCATGAGTTTTACCGGGCAGAAAAGGAAAAAAGGCAATCCTAAGCTGTTGCCGCCTGAAATTAAAACAGGAATGAAAAAATAAGGGCTGCCATCGATTGAATTTCTTCCGGAAAAAGGATGCGGAAGAAAACATTCGATGAACGGTCCTTTTTGTACGTTTTTATAAATTTCCAGCAAAGATGTAAATTCTATGTAGCGGGAAATTTTAAGTTTCAAATTTAAGTACTTAAGAAAAGCTACGAAGCGATACTCCGCAGCCAAAATTTTTTTGACGAACAACACATTGTGATTCGGTTAAACGATCAAATCAAAAAGTTTCGGAATCATATTTTTTTACCTTTAACGTACTTATCATTAAAAAAGAAAGAATGATCATTAAATATAAATAAATTATGGCCGGGATAAATTGGATGCCAAGATAGCTGAATGTCAGAATACATCCGGCAGCCGTAATTGGCAACCCACTAAAATAACAGTTATTTTCGGTAATATTAAATCTGGCAAGTCGAAATGCCCCGCAACCGATGAAAAAGACGGTGATAAAAATTCCCGCGCTGGAAAAATAATGAATAATTCCTTGATATAATAAAAGTGCGGGTGCAACGCCAAATGATATAATATCACTCATGGAGTCTAATTGTTTACCAAGCTCAGATTCTATTTTTAGCTTACGAGCAACCATTCCGTCAAATCGGTCCAGTAGGGCAGCCGAAAAAATCAAGAATAAACTATAATTAAGTTCACCTTGTATTGTAAAAATAATCGAGAAACCGCCTAAAAATAAATTACTTAGAGTCATCATATTGGCCAATTGTGATTTAATCTTCTTCAGAGTGACATCAATGATTTGAAATTTAAAAAACAAGTAAATCCATCCTCTCTAAAAATTATATTGGTAGAGATTCTTTTCTATATTATTATATTTTATGAAAGATGTTTAGGAAAGCGAATCGTTTGGGAGGTATTCCATGCGAAAAATTATTTATCAAAAATGTATTGAATTGACCAATCGGGCCTGGTTATCCAACTTGATCCGACAATTTACCAGGTCTAAAATTAGTAAAATCATCATCCCTTTCTTTGTCAAGATTTATAAAATTGATATGAGTGAGTTCGAATATCCTTACAATGAATATACGACATTACATGAGCTTTTTATTCGTAAATTAAAAAAAGGGACAAGATTGATTGATTCAAATATAAATACGGTCATAAGTCCGGTTGATGCTACTATTGAGTCGGCAGGTTCAATTGAGCCGTCAACGGATATTAAAGTTAAGGGGAAGATGTATTCCTTGAAGGAAATGCTCGGCAACGATGAAAAAGCAGTACAATACCGAGACGGATATTTTATTGTTTTATATTTAAGTCCAAAACATTACCATCGCATACATAGTCCGGTTAATGGAAAAGTAATCAGTCGCTGGGAGTTAGGGGATTGTTCGTATCCTGTTAACCGTTTGGGGCTTGAATATGGAAAAAACCCTTTGGCAAAAAATTACCGCTCCATTTCAGAGATTAATCACAAAACCGGAAAAATGGCCCTTGTGAAAGTCGGAGCGATGTTTGTAAATTCCATTGAATATACGAATGGCAGTATGAATCTAAAGAAAGGAGAAGAGATTGCATATTTTTCATTCGGCTCCACTGTCGTCCTTTTATTTGAAAAGGATACATTTCTAATTGATGAGAGGATATCGGTTCCACATCCGGTAAAAATGGGAGAGGTAATTGGACATTTAGTTAAAAAATAAGGTTCCTCACTATTATACACAAGCAGTGAGGAACAATATGATCAGGAAATTTACATAGGATGGATTTCACTTTGAATTTACGAGCTGCCTAAAGACTTGGACGTCTGAGTTTTCTTTATTTTATTCAAAAGTGATCGACGCTCCATTTCTTTCTCAATGAGGTGGATGAACTCGGGTGAAAGTTGAAGTTCCAGTGCTTTATAATATGATTCGATTAAAAGTTGATCAGATAAATTTTCCATTTTTTCGGTATTCACCGTTCACCTCCAAAATTCATATAATCGGGGAAATCATCATATACTAAAAGATTGGACTTTCATAAAAGTTAATACAACTTTATCAAAAATTTTATTAGAGAACAAGCGTTCCAGTTATCCACATTCAAAGTGGATAAGCTGTGATTAACTTGTTAATAAAACTTTAAAATATAAGAATTGACAAGCTGAAAAATGTGTATAAACTTATCCACAGCTGTTGACAAAAGTAGAAATATGTCGAAATATTTTTTTAAATTGTCAAATAATAATGAAACTTGTCGAATAGAGGGATAGCGGTTTTTCCAATAAAAAATATATCTTAACTTGCAAAAAAACCGTAAAGAAAATATGATTAGTAATATGTTTAATCCTTTTGTTGTAACTGTGGTAACTGGATAGAGATAAACGGAGTCATATGAGGTGTCGACAATGTTAAAACGGTTTTTACCAAATGAGTATGTTCAATCAATTTTTGAAATCACTCCCCAATTTTTAAAAGAAAGGAATATTCACGGGATTATTACCGACCTGGATAATACGTTAGTTGAGTGGGATCGTCCGTTGGCAACGCCGGAACTTACGGCTTGGTTCAAAGAAATGCGCGACAATGGGATACAAATTGTTATCCTTTCCAATAATAATGAAAAACGGGTACATAAATTTGCTACACCTTTAGGCATCCCTTATATATATAAGGCACAAAAACCACTGGGTAAAGCTTTCCGGAAGGCACTTGCAATCATGAAGTTGCCGAAAGAACAAACGGTCATGATTGGCGATCAATTATTGACAGATATTTTTGGCGGAAATTTGTCCGGTTTCTTTACAATCCTTGTTGTTCCTGTTACAGAAACAGATGGACTGGCAACAAGACTTAATCGAATGATTGAAAGAAGAATATTAAATTGGTTTAATAAAAAAGGCTTACTGCAATGGGAGGGCACAAAAGGTGGAGAATAGGCTGATTTGTATCGGATGCGGGGCGGCTATTCAATCAGAAGACCCGTCGCAACCCGGGTACGTACCTGCTTCATCCATGGAAAAGGAACAGGTCATATGCCGTCGCTGCTTCCGATTAAAGCACTATAATGAAGTACAAGATGTCGCATTGACCGATGATGATTTTTTGAAAATATTAAATGGTATCGGAAATACGACCGGACTAATTGTTATGATTGTCGATATTTTTGATTTTAACGGCAGCTGGCTCCCGGGGATTCACCGCTTTACAGGCGGAAATGATGTGCTTCTGGTCGGCAATAAAGTAGATTTGCTGCCAAAATCGGTCAATCATAACCGGCTGAAAAATTGGCTGCAACAACAAGCGAAAAGCTTAGGATTAAAACCAATTGACGTGGCCTTGGTCAGTGCGGAAAAAGGATTATATATAAAAGAAGTCATGGAATTAATCGAGCAATATCGGAACGGAAATGATGTGTATGTGATCGGTTGTACCAATGTCGGCAAATCGACCTTTATCAATCGAATCATCCGTGAAGGGACCGGAGAAGAAAACATAATTACAACATCTTATTTTCCCGGCACAACTTTGGATATGATTGAAATCCCACTTGATGACGGCAAATCGATTTTTGATACACCGGGAATCATTAATCATCATCAAATGGCACATTTTGTTCATAAGAAAGATTTAAAGCTGATTACCCCGAAAAAGGAAATTAAACCAAAAGTGTATCAATTAAATGAGAAACAAACACTATTTTTCGGCGGGCTGGCACGATTTGATTTTATAAAAGGCGAACGGTCTTCTTTTGTATGTTATTTATCGAATGAGTTACAAATTCATCGGACAAAATTAGAGAAAGCTGATGAGTTATATGAAAATCATAAAGGGGAATTATTAAGTCCGCCGCGAAAAGAAGATTTAACAAATTTTCCGGAATTCGTTCGTCGGGAGTTTTCCGTTAAAAAAGGAAAGACGGATATTGTGTTTTCCGGCCTCGGTTGGGTAATGGTTCCGGACGGTGGAGTTGTTGTCGCCGCCTATGTTCCAAAAGGTGCCGAAGTATATGTACGTGATTCGTTAATTTAATTTATATGACGTTCATAAGGAGTAGGATTTATATGTTAACTGGAAAGCAGAAACGATTTTTACGGTCAAAAGCTCATCATCTCGTACCGATTTTCCAAGTCGGTAAAGGTGGCGTGAATGACAATATGATTAGACAAATAGCAGATGCTCTGGAAGCACGGGAGTTACTCAAGATAAGCGTATTGCAAAATTGTGAGGAAGATAAAGAGACGGTGGCTGAAAAATTATCACGCGGGGCAGATGCAGAACTTGTACAAATAATCGGCAACACAATTGTTCTTTATAAAGAATCAAGGGAAAATAAACAGTTGATTTTACCGCAATAAGAGGATGATGGCATGAAGAAAAAGATAGGAATTCTTGGCGGAACCTTTGATCCTCCACATATCGGTCATTTGATTATTGCCGATCAAATCCTGAACTTATATAAACTGGATGAGATTCGATTTATGCCGAATTATCTTCCGCCCCATAAAGAAAAGCTTTCAAACACAACGATTCAAGACCGGTTACGAATGTTGGAACTTTCGATTAAGGAACATGACCGGTTTAAAATTGAAACAATTGAGTTAAAACGGAAAGAAAAATCATATACTTACAATACGATGGTTTTATTAAAACAATTAGAGCCGGATCATGAATTTTTTTTCATTATCGGCGGCGATATGATTGATTATTTACCGAAATGGTATAAAATAGAAGAATTGATGGAACTTGTTCAATTTATTGGCGTCGAGCGACCGATGTCCAAAGGAGAAACGACTTATCCGATTCAATTTATCGATATTCCGTCAATCTATATTTCTTCGTCAATGATTAGGGAAAAAATTGCCAATGGCCAATCGGTGAAATATTTATTACCGGAACATGTGATTTCCTATATTGAGGAGCATAAATTATATGGAACGAAATGAAGCAATAGCGATTATTAAAGAACATTTACCGGAAAAACGATTTATTCATACTTTAGGTGTTATGGAAACAGCAATTCAATTGGCAAAAACATATCATTGTGATGAGAAACAAGCCGAACTTGCCGCAATCTTCCATGATTATGCAAAATATCGACCGGCGGAAGAAATGAAACAAATTATCATTAAAGAAGGTATGCCCAAGGAGTTATTAGCATTTAACACGGAAATTTGGCACGGTCCAGTTGGCGCTGTTTTGATAAAAAATGAGATTGGAATTGATGACGAAGATATTTTGAATGCGATTCGTTATCATACGACCGGGAGACCGGGGATGACAACACTTGAGAAGGTCATTTTTTTGGCCGATTATATTGAGCCAGGCAGAAGTTTTCCCGGTGTAGAGGAAGTAAGGGAATTGGCCAAGACCGATTTGGATGGTGCCGTTTTTCGTTCTTTGCAAAATACCATTATTTTTTTAGCTAAGAAAGGTTTTGCTATTTATAAAGACACTTTAGATACGTATAACAGTTTTTTACTAAAAGGAGGCATTAATCCATCGTATGACAAATCGTGAGTTATTATTGACGGCAGTCAAAGCAGCTGATGATAAAAAAGCGGAAAATATTGTTGTATTGAATATGAAAGGAATTTCCTTGATTGCCGATTACTTTGTTATTTGTCACGCTAATTCTGACAAGCAAGTCCAAGCCATTGTTAAAGAAATTAAAGATCAAGTTGATGAAAAAGGCTTCCCTGTCAAACGTTTGGAAGGATTTGAACAAGCAAGATGGGTCTTGGTCGATCTAGGGGATGTGGTCGTTCATGTTTTTCATCGGGACGAAAGAAACTATTACAGCCTTGAACGTTTATGGGGAGATGCCCCGCAAGAAGATGTAATGAGTGAACTTTCACAATGAACTATAAACATTTTTCCCTGCTTTATGATCAACTGATGGATGAGGCACCGTATGATCAGTGGATGGAATTTCTCACAACACAAGTAAATAACCATTTTCCTGAGGCAAAAAAAGTATTAGATCTCGCCTGTGGAACGGGGGAAATGTCAATCCGGCTTTTTGAAAGAGGCTTTGACGTTGTCGGGGTTGATTTGTCCGAAGAAATGTTATCCATCGCATATCAGAAAGCAGTGGATAAAGGTTATCGTATTCCGTTTTTTCGCCAAAATATGACCGAGCTTACCGAGTTTTCCTATTTTGATATCGTTATTATTTTTTGTGACTCGTTGAACTATTTACAAACAGAACAGGATGTCGCAAATACATTTACATCTGTTTTCCAATGTTTGAATCACGGGGGATTGCTGTTATTTGATGTTCATTCTCCTTATAAAATGGAGAATGTCTATGCCGGGGCTACATTTGCGTATAACGGGGACGATATTTCTTATATTTGGAACAGCTATGCCGGTGAGTACCCGTTATCGGTTGAACATGAATTGACGTTTTTTGTTTTTGATGAACAGAGCGGAAAATATGATCGATATGATGAATTACATAAGCAACGCACGTATCCTAAAAGTCAGTATGAAAACTGGTTAAAAGCAGCCGGTTTTCAAATTTTGTCAATAACCGGAGATTTTACGAATGAACCTGTTTCCGAGACAACGGAAAGAATCTTTTTTACGGTAAAAAAACCGTAATCGTCAATCACAAGGTTATCAATGGACGAATCATAAGTCTGTTGATAACCTTGTTGTTTTATGACGGTATACGGATCGCTTTCGATCATAATAAAAGTTTGTCTTTCGATAACCTTGTTGTGTTATGACCCGCTAACCAGCGTCGCACAAGTTTTTTTAAAAATTTTTTTTGAGCAGAAGGATTTTTGGAGAATTTGTCGAATACGTAATTATACGTTATGAAATTCAAACTGATTTTTAATGATATTGATTTCCCTGTCAAATTTGTTATGCGTTGCCCTGAAAATTTTCCTGAAGATATCTTCCATTGCACTTTCTTCCAAGACATTGATTCCTTCTCCGGTGATACCACCCCTTACTGTAACTTTTTTCTGTAGTTCTGGAAAAGTGTAATATTTTTTTTCAATTAACATCCCCATTCCAATAAACATATCCGCGGCTAATTTTGTAGCGAGTTCCTTGTCAATATTTGTTTCACTTACTGCTGCATCGATAAATTTTTGCAATAAATAACTAAAAAAAGCCGGACCGCAACTGACGATATCGGAAGCAACCCTTGTTATTTGTTGATCAATGATAACCGGTTTTCCTATATGGGAGAGTAAACCGATCATCACATTCTTCCAAACATCGGTACATTTTTCACCAAAAGTCAATAAACAAACACCTGATAAGGCACGATTGGTAATACTCGGTATTGCCCGTACACAAGAGCAAGGGACAACTGTTTCCAATTGTTCAACCGATATCGGGCTGGTGATGGAAACAAGACATTGATCCCTTGTTAATCGATCTTTTATTTTTGTAAGAACCGGATGGATATCGAGTGGTTTGGTACAAAGAAAAATTAAATCACTTTTTTCAACCAATTGCTCTATATCTGTTTCGATTTGAAGGTTGGGATACATTTGTTTCAGCCGGTTAGCCTTCTCAATCGTACGGTTAGTAATTGATATATTTTTTTCACATACGGCTTTTCCGTTAATGAGGGCTTCGGTAAGAATCGTTCCCATATTTCCGGTTCCGATGATTCCAATATGCACATAATCCCTCCTTTTCGAAAAAATATCTCATCTAACTGTATGAAAGGAATTGATGTTTTATGACAAAAGGGCAAATGTTCATTCAATGGGTACAGGAAAAAAAGCAATGGTTGATCATTGGTCTTGTTTGTGTCGGGGCTGCGATCTTTTATTTGTATAATCAAAATGATGATGTGGATTTAATAAAACGGCAAGAAGTGATTAGTGAAGACATAGTTGCGGAAAATGATTCCCAAAAGGAGCAAGAACATCCAAATTCAAATGATAGTGCTGCATCGTCGAAATCGCAACCGATGAAAGTCGATATCAAAGGTGCTGTGATGAATCCCGGAGTATACACGGTTACCGGTAACGAAAGGGTTATTGATATTATCGAAAAGGCTGGCGGGTTATTGGATGATGCCGATATTGTAAAGGTGAATTTATCTCAAAAGGTGATGGATGAAATGGTTATTTATATTCCGAAAATTGGTGAAGAAGTCTTGGCAGCTGAAAATATCCCGGTGAATTCGGGTTCACAAAGCAGTGGAGGAGACGGGAAAGTGAATATTAATCAGGCAGACGCCAGTGCTCTTGATTCGCTGCCGGGAATTGGACCTAGTAAAGCAGAGGCAATTATTGAATATCGGGAAACAAACGGACCATTTCAAAAAGTGGAAGATTTAATGAATATTTCCGGCATTGGTGAAAAAACGTTTGAAAAATTGAAAGATCAAATTACTGTACAATGAACAAGTGAGGTATTTTTAATTATCCTACCAATCTTAAAGGATTCCAATGAATGGGGATCAAAATGCCCCGATTTGTGCAACAATCAATCAGTGGGATAAAGCCCCACTGATTGATATATCATTTATGATTGACTGGCACAAAATAATCAGTCTACACTATTGATAGCAAGAAACCAATTATGGACAGAAAGAAGGATGAACCGTGCAACGAATTGAATGGGATCAGTTTTTTATGGCACAGTGTTTTCTCATTTCCACCAGAAGTACATGTACAAGATTGGCTGTCGGCGCAACGATTGTTCGAGATAAACGGATCATTGCCGGCGGTTATAACGGATCGATTGCCGGCGGGGATCATTGTATTGATAAAGGTTGTTATGTGATTGATAATCATTGTGTTCGAACCATCCATGCCGAAATGAATGCGATTCTTCAATGTGCAAAATTTGGCGTTCCGACTGAAGGAGCGGAAATCTATGTGACTCATTTTCCATGCCTGCAGTGTACCAAAGCGATCATCCAAGCCGGAATTAAAGTAATCTATTATGCAGAAGATTATAAAAACCATCCATATGCATTGGAATTGTTGGAGCAGGCCGGCGTAAAAGTGGAAAAAGTGAATTTTGATAAAAGTGTTTTTGCTATGAAGATATAAGGAAAAAGAGGGAAGCAATTGGTTTGGCTGATTGCTTCACCGGCATTTTTCAGAAACCAGGAAAAGATGATGTTTGCTGTTGTGGCTTTTTTGTGCGTATACTTAATTCTCGAATTCGCATCTTTGCCGGAAATTTATACATGGTTAACGTATAAATAGAATGGGAGGGGTTGCCATAAGAAGCGGAACATTCATATATTTCGGTTTGATAATCGTTTTTGCATTTTTAAGTTACCATCACTTTTCCTTGGGGCTTACCGTAATGGTATCGTATCTTTATCTTCTGCAACATCGTCTTGAACAGCGATTTTTACTTATTTTATTAACAAGCTATGGAATTTGTCTTCTTTTTTTCTTTTTCCATTTCGAGTCACAAAATCAGGACCCGATAGAAAAGAAAATCGAGACGAACATATCGTTTACCGGATATCCGAAAGTTGATGGGGATAAATTAAGTGCTACGGTTAAGACGGTTACGGGAGAGAAATTGGCTCTCACCTACTATGTTCGGACTGAAGAAGAAAAGACAAAATGGTCCTCGATTCTTCAGCTGAATACCGTTTGTACCGTTAATGGAACACTGAAAACACCGCCGGAACCGACCAATCCAAATGCATTCAATTATCGTCAATACTTGCGAACGCAAAATATTAAATACTTGATATCCGTTGATACGATTCGAACTTGTCAAAAGGGTAAAGAGACATTTTATACAAATTTATTAAAATACCGAGAGCAAAGTATGGCTTTAATTAACCATTATTTTCCGGAGCGGATTGCCCCATTCATTAATGCATTGTTGTTTGGAAATGATGATCAAATGGAAGAAACGACAGCTGAAGCATATCGGCAACTCGGTTTATCCCATCTTTTAGCCATTTCCGGATTGCATGTAACAATTATTAGCGGTTGTGTTTATTTTATATTATTGCGGCTCGGAATCTCGAGAGAATCAGTAAGAACGGGAATGTTATGCTTTCTTCCAATCTATGCAGTTATTTCCGGTGCTGCACCATCTGTGATTCGTGCGGTGGTTATGGCATGGCTTGTCTTATTTCTTTCCAGGTGGAAAACTGTCATTCACCCGGTGGATGCTCTCTCTATATCTTTTATTATCTTTGTTTTCATAAATCCGTTTATTCTTTATCATGTAGGGTTTCAACTTTCCTATTTGGTCACCTTTGGTCTATTATTATCAAAATCTCTTTTTGAGAGAACGAAAAGCTCCTTGGAAAACGGTTTTTGGATTGCACTGCTTTCACAATTAGTCGCCTTACCTGTTTTACTGAATTATTTTTATGAATTTTCCTTTCTCAGTATTTTTCTAAATATTATCTACGTACCGTTATTTTCGGTCATCATTCTCCCTTTATGTCTATTGACTTATTTTCTGCTTTTCCTTTTCCCGGCAATAGGACAACTCGGTGTCAACTTGTTAACACTGATTTTTTCAAATGTGAACCGATTTGCAGAATGGGTTTACCAGTTTGATATATTTCATATTGTTTTAGGTAGACCGCCTCTTATCCTGTTTCTGGCTTTTTTCATTTTTTATTTTATTGGCTTTACCCTCTTGGAAAGGGATGGTTTGAAAAAGAAGAAGCTGCTGATTACCTTATTTGTTGTCCCTGTTTGTCTCCAAATTTTCATGGTGAAATTTTCACCGGTGGGCGAGGTGACATTTATTGATGTTGGGCAAGGAGACAGCATCCTTATCCGGTTACCTTTTAATCAAGGGAATTATTTAATTGATACCGGGGGAAAGGTAACATTTCCATTGGAGGATTGGCAAGAGCGAAGGACAAATTTTGATCCGGGGGAAGATATTGTCGCTCCGTTTTTAAAAAGCAGAGGTATTTCCAAAATCGATAAACTTATTTTGACCCACGGAGACAGTGATCATACCGGTTCGGCCTTAGCAATTCTTGAAAATTTTCGTATTGGTCAAGTTCTTGTAGGTGATACACTGGAAAAGAAGGAAATCGAACTGAACATTATCAATGAAGCAAAGAAAAGAGGAATTCCGATTACGAAAGTTTCCGCCGGCATGCAGTGGGAGGAAGCGGGTCATAAGTTTTTTATCATCGCTCCTGAAAAAGCAGCTGTTTCAAGCAATGATGCTTCGATTTGCATATACAGCAAGCTGGGAGGACAATCCTGGTTATTCACCGGAGACCTAGAAGAGATAGGGGAAAGGGAAGTAATTGAACAATTTCCTCAATTGGAAGTGGATGTTTTGAAGGTTGGACACCACGGGAGTAAAACATCGACAACAGAACTGTTTCTTTCAAAAATAAAGCCTGAATTTGGCGTTATTTCCGCCGGTAGAGATAACAGGTATGGACACCCTCATCAAGAAGTCCTTGAACGATTAAATGCGCATAAGGTAATGATTTACAGGACAGATATTCATGGGGCTGTTACTTACAAATATTTTTTAAACAGAGGGAATTTTTCAACTGTGTTACAAGATCCATAATTTTATTTAAGCTTTTTACGACAAGTCAAGGAGGGAAATAGCTGGAGAGAGACGCTTGCCGCATGCATCTGATTATGGAGGTGGCATAACAAATTCACTTTTCATCCAGATAAAAATTGTAAGGGGTATCAAAAGTTGTCACCTTTTTGATACCCCTGTTTTTTAAGAACCGATTGCTTTAATAACTCCGGCAAGGATGAAGATTGTTGCAAAAAATCCAAATGAAACAATGAACCCAACAGCAGAATCGATAAAATCATTTCTTTTTGATTGGACATCTTGTTCAAATTCGTTCACATACACCCCTCCTCAATCAATTCTAGTATACATGGAATTTTTCTAAAAATCTACATCTTTCATTAATTGTGAAGGAACCAAAACTCATTTCCATATTTTTTCGGTTTTGCCCTTAATAATCTTTACTTAACCCTTGTGAAAAGAAGGAATTTTATTTACGATAAAAGAAACATGTCAGAAGAACGGAGAGATTATGGTGTTTTTAAACATATGGAAAGATATCAAGAAAGGAAAATTTTCCCCGTTGTATTTATTATATGGGAGTGAGGATTTTTTAATAAATGAAACAAAGAAATATATGATTGATGCGGCATTGACGGAAGAGGAACGTGAATTTAATCTATCGATCTATGATTTAGAAGAAACGACCGTCGAATCGGCTGTAGAAGACTGTCAAACGATTCCTTTCCTTGGCGAACGGAAAGTTGTCATTATGCACAATCCTTATTTTTTAACGGCTGAAAAGGGAAAAGAAAAAGTCGACCACAATGTGAAGGTGTTTGAAGAATATATAATGAATCCGGTTCCGTCTACGATACTCATTTTAATTGCTCCTTATAAAAAACTGGATGAACGGAAGAAAATAACTAAATATTTGTTAAAAAATGCCGTTGTCCTTGAAGCCAAATTTTCGGAAAAAGATACAAAAGATTGGATTCGGCAGCGTATTACGGAAAATGGATTTGAAATAACCCCAAATGCCGTAGAATTACTCTATCAGTTTACCGGCCAAAATTTGACGATATTAAATCACGAATTGGAAAAAATCTTTTTATACAGTGACGGGAAAATAATCGATGAAGAGATGATTCAGTTACTCGTCCCAAAATCATTAGAAAATAATATTTTTGTTCTTGTTGATAAATTTGTTCATCAACAATTGGACCAAACATTAGAAATTTATCATGATTTGTTAAAGCAAAATGAGGAACCGATTAAAATACTGGCTGTCATTGCAAGCCAAATTCGTTTTATTGCTCAGGTGAAATCATTAATAAAACAAGGGTATGGAGAACAAAAGGTTGCACGGATTTTAAGATCGCATCCTTATCGGGTGAAATTGGCAATATCCCAAGCAAACAGATTTGATGAAGAAAAATTTTTAGCCATGATTGATGAGTTGGCAGACATCGACTACCAAATGAAAACAGGTTTTGGAAATAAAGAATCATTATTAGAAATCTTTTTCTTTAAATACTTGACGTAATAATAAGTGAGCCAGGCTGTTAAAATGCCTGGCTCAAAGCTTATATAGAAAAAGAAAATTTGGTGTGAGTTACCAAATTTTCAAAAATCCATTATGCGTTTAATGAGTTCACTTTTTTCGTTAAACGTGATTTATGACGATTTGCTGCGTTTTTATGAATTAAGCCTTTGGAAGCAGCTTTGTCAATTTTACGAATTGCACTAGTTAATGCTTCTTTGGCAGCTGCAGCATCATTGCTTGTTACAGCAACTTCAACTTTTTTAATTGCTGTACGCATGGCAGATTTTTGTGATGTATTAATCGCAGTACTTTTCTTATTCGTTTTAATTCGTTTAATAGCAGATTTAATGTTTGCCAATTTTTTCACCTCCCAATAAAGCTAGACGGTTAAATAACTTTTTAATAGAACATCATAAAGAACAACTGCTATTTTACCAAATGATGACTGTGAATGCAATACTGAAAAAAGGAAAGCTGATATCGAATGAAATCCAATTATTTGGAAATGATAGAAAGAAGAGTATTTATCTATAAATTTTTCCTATGCTTTTGTATTGCTTCATTGAGAAAAAAAGCTAACGATTGCCTTTTTACACAAATAATCTGTAAGGATAAAGAACCTACACAAATTGAACTTCCCCTTAATAATAGTGATCTGTTTTTGAAAGATATTGAAAGGAGATAAAGAAATGAAACAAGAAATAGAGAATTTTTCAGTGCGCACGGATTTGGCTATTGAAGCAAAGGAGATGGTTGTCGAGCAACAAGGGCAACAACTGGATTCAGATCTTAAGGGCGTGATTATTAAAGAAAGAACCGAACAAGATGTGAAAATTTCCGAAGTTACCATTACCGATGAAGGAAGTAAATCGATTGGAAAAAAAGCAGGGCATTATTTAACGATTGAAAGTCAGGCGATTAGACAAGCCAATAGTGAATATGAACAGATGACGAAAAATATTTTTGTCAAGGAGTTTAAAAACTTTTTAGCAAATCAACAGATTGGCAGTGATGCAACTTGTTTAATCGTCGGTCTCGGAAATTGGAATGTAACCCCTGATGCATTGGGCCCAATTGTATGTGAGAATATTGTCGTTACAAGACATTTGTTTGAATTTCAACCGGAAACCGTTCAAGAGGGATACCGGTCGGTAAGTGCCATTGCACCGGGTGTAATGGGAATTACGGGGATTGAAACAAGCGATATTATTTTTGGTGTTGTTCAAAAAATAAAGCCTGATTTTATCATTGTCATTGATGCGCTTGCTTCCCGCTCCATTGAAAGAGTGAATACGACGATACAAATTTCAGATACCGGTATTCATCCGGGGTCCGGCGTCGGTAACAAACGGAAAGAATTAAGTAAGGAAACATTCGGGATCCCGGTTATAGCCATCGGAATTCCAACTGTTGTCGATGCCGTTTCCATTACGAGCGACACGATTGATTTCCTGCTCAAACATTTTGGCCGGGAAATGAAAGAAGGTAACCGTCCATCCCGTTCTTTAGCGCCGGCGGGACTTACTTTTGGTGAGAGGAAAGTATATACGGATGAAGATTTACCCGGTGAAGAGGAACGGAAAACGTTTCTAGGGATCATCGGTACATTGGAAGAGGAAGAAAAACGGTCACTGATTCGTGAGGTTTTATCGCCGACAGGTCATAATTTGATGGTTACACCGAAAGAAGTTGATGTTTTCATAGAACGGATGGCAAACTTGATTGCCGGCGGACTCAATCAAGCATTACATCCAAGTTTGGATGAAACCAGAGCGAATTTTTCAACACATTAAAACTAGGTGGAATCTCGTAATGTTTTCTACTAACATCGCATATTTTATAGTAACAGTGTTTTTTGCAAGTACTATTTTCACAAGCTTTGTTACCGGACTTTGAATTATCGTCTAGTGGGAAGTTTCGGTTAAAACAGGATAAAACGAGGTGATGGATATGTTTCGTTTTCTTTTAAAAACAATGCTTCTCATAAGTATATTATTTATTGGAGTCATTATCGGCTTTCAAGAGGCAAATCACGGCCTAAAGGAGATGAAAGGCTTTGATGATGGCACATTTTCCTCCGTCATATCCGTTCAAGAGGCAGAAGATTATGGAGAGTACGAAGCAACCATCCTTGGTGAGAAAGTGACAAGTCATGACCTGGAAGAAAAGAAAAAGGCGTTGGAAGAGTTAAACACCTATAATCTATTTACAGACATGGCAAAAACATTTACCGATTTTCTGCAAAAAATGATATCTTCATTGTTTTCATAATAAAAACTGTTCAGAGAGGCAACCCGGCTCTTTGAACAGTTTTTTCTTATCCATGAACCGAAAAAAGGATAAAAAGGTAGTGAAAAACTATGGATTCGTTTTATTGTCTAGCTCCGGTTGATATTGGCACTTTTCTTTAAAATCATCAATTGGTTTCCATTGAATATGGAAAAATGTATTGATATAATCAAAGCTAGTGACTTTGTCCAGTTTACAGGAGTGAACGAAAATGAATCGAGAAGAAAAGTTAAAACGACAGGAACGCATCCGTAATTTTTCGATTATTGCCCATATTGATCACGGCAAATCGACATTAGCTGATCGAATTTTAGAAAAAACAAATACGGTTGCCGAGCGAGAAATGAAAGACCAGTTACTGGATTCAATGGATTTGGAACGGGAACGTGGGATTACAATTAAATTAAACGCTGTAGAACTCACTTATAAAGCGAAAGATGGGGAAGAATATATTTTTCACCTGATTGATACACCGGGACATGTTGATTTTACATATGAAGTATCGAGAAGTTTAGCCGCTTGTGAGGGAGCTGTCCTTGTTGTCGATGCGGCACAGGGAATCGAGGCTCAAACATTGGCGAATGTGTATTTAGCGATAGATAACGATCTGGAAATTCTTCCGGTCATTAATAAAATAGATTTGCCAAGTGCAGAACCGGAGCGAGTCCGTCAAGAAATAGAAAATGTTATCGGACTGGATGCCAGTGAAGCAGTGTTAGCTTCGGCTAAAGCAGGAATCGGGATTGAAGAAATACTAGAACAAGTTGTCGAAAAAATCCCTGCACCAATTGGCGATCCGGATGCCCCGCTGCAAGCACTGATTTTCGATTCCGTCTATGACCCGTACCGCGGTGTTATTGCCCTGATTCGAATTGTCGAAGGTTCGGTTAAGGTCGGCGATAAAATCAAAATGATGTCGACTGGAAAAGAATTTGAAGTGACTGAGCTTGGGGTCAACTCGCCGAAACCGGTCAAACGAGATGAATTAACTGTCGGCGATGTCGGTTATTTGACCGCCTCGATTAAACATGTTGGTGATACACGCGTCGGGGATACGATTACAAGTGCAGTAAATCCTGCCAAAGAACCGTTGCCGGGTTATCGAAAAATGAATCCGATGGTGTTCTGTGGTATGTATCCGATTGATACAGCAAAATATAATGATCTTCGTGATGCGTTGGAAAAATTACAATTGAATGATGCCGCCCTGCAATTTGAACCGGAAACGTCCCAAGCACTTGGATTCGGATTCCGTTGCGGTTTCCTCGGTCTTTTACATATGGAAATTATTCAAGAGCGAATTGAACGGGAATTCAAAATTGATCTGATTACGACAGCGCCAAGTGTTATCTATCATGTCCAGTTAACCGACGGGGCGTCCATTCAAGTAGATAATCCGTCCAATATGCCGGACCCGCAAAAAATTGAACGAATTGAAGAACCGTATGTAAAGGCATCAATTATGGCCCCAAATGATTATGTCGGTGCGATTATGGAACTGTGCCAAAATAAACGCGGAATATTCATTGATATGCAATATTTAGACGAAACACGTGTGACGATCACTTATGAAATTCCATTATCCGAAATTGTCTATGATTTCTTTGATCAATTAAAATCCAGCACAAAAGGTTATGCATCTTTTGATTATGAATTAATCGGATATAAACCTTCGAAATTAGTGAAAATGGATATTTTATTGAACGGCGAACGGGTTGATGCGCTTAGTTTCATCGTTCACCGGGATTCTGCATACGACCGGGGCAGAGTCATTGTTGAGAAATTAAAAGAATTAATCCCGCGTCAACAATTTGAAGTGCCGGTCCAGGCAGCAATCGGTACAAAAATTATTGCCCGCTCGACCATTAAAGCGATGAGAAAAAATGTTTTAGCCAAATGTTACGGTGGGGACATTTCCCGGAAAAGGAAACTCCTTGAGAAACAAAAAGAAGGAAAAAAACGAATGAAACAAGTCGGATCGGTAGAAATCCCGCAAGAAGCATTTATGGCTGTTTTGAAAATTGACGATAAGTAGTTTGACGGAACCGGAGAGGTTAGGTGGAACATCCATACTAACCTCTTTGTACTTAAGAAAGATGGTGATTTTTTTGCCGAAAGCAGTATATATACACATTCCGTTTTGTACGCAGATTTGCCATTACTGTGATTTTAATAAAGTTTTTTTAAAGGGCCAGCCGGTCGATGATTATTTAAAAGCACTAAAAACCGAAATGGAAAAAACATTTGCAAATTTGCCTCCGGAAAATGTGGAAACTGTGTTTATTGGTGGTGGGACACCGACAGCGCTAAATGAAAAACAATTGGAATATTTAATGCAAACTATCAATTGTTTCATTGATGTTGAAAAAGAGATTGAATTTACGATTGAGGCCAACCCAGGAGACTTGACCGTGGAAAAGCTGAAAATCTTAAAAAATTACGGGGTTAATCGTTTAAGTATAGGTGTTCAATCATTCAATAATAACTTGTTGAAGGCAATTGGCAGAAACCATAAAGTAGAAGATATCTACAAAACAATCGAATCAGCAAAACAACAGGGCTTTACCAATATTAGCATTGATTTAATGTATGCATTGCCAAATCAAACGATTCAAGACGTGGAATTTGCTCTCAATGAATTTTTTAAGCTTGATATTGAGCATTGCTCTGCCTATTCCCTGATTGTTGAACCGAAAACAATTTTTTATAATTTGATGAATAGGGGAAAATTGCCGCTTCCTTCCGAGGATGAGGAAGCAACGATGTATCAAATGATCATGGAACAGATGGAGAGCCATGGATACCATCAATACGAAATAAGCAATTACGCAAAAAAAGGCTTTAAAAGTAAACATAATCTTGTTTATTGGGACAATGATCATTATTACGGATTTGGAGCCGGTGCCCACAGTTATATCAATGGGAAAAGGCGATCGAATATAGGTCCTATTAATCACTACTTGAAAGCAATCGAAAAGGGACGGTTGCCAATCCGGGAAGAAATTTCATTGACAGTTAAAGAGCAAATGGAAGAAGAAATGTTTTTGGGGTTAAGAAAAACGGCCGGAGTTTCACAAAAAAAGTTTTATCAAAAGTTTAGTATCGATGTACTGGAATATTATCGAGAGGAAATTGAAAAATTAATCCAAGACGGGTTGCTTCAGATCAATGAGGATGAGATCCAATTAACAAATCGGGGAAGGATGTTGGGGAATATAGTCTTCCAACAATTTATTAAAGACTAATCCAAGTAAATAAAGTTTACCTAATCGGTCAATCTCTGCTCATGAATTGACATATTTACGATAATTTGTTAATTTATATATAGATTTAGCACTCCCATTAGATGAGTGCTAAAAGGAGTGATCGTAATGTTAACAGAGCGTCAATTGTTAATATTGCAAATCATAATTGATGACTTTATTCGTTCTGCACATCCGGTTGGGTCAAGGAGTTTAGCGAAAAAGAAAGGCATTTCTTTCAGTTCGGCAACCATTCGTAATGAAATGGCAGACTTGGAAGAATTAGGTTTTATTGAAAAAACCCATACATCTTCCGGGCGGGTCCCTTCCGAAAAAGGATATCGCTTTTATGTCGATCATTTGCTTTCCCCTGAAAAGGTAAGTCATAAAGAGATTAAAAGGATTAATGACCTTTTTACGGAAATTTATGAAATGGAAAAAGTTATCCAAAATGCCGCGAAAGTTTTATCGGAATTAACGGAGTATACAGCGATCGTCTTAGGTCCAACAGTAGAGGATAATAAATTAAACAGATTTCAAATTATCCCGCTTAACGCTGAGACTGCCATTGCCGTTATTGTTACAAATAAAGGGCATTTAGAACACAAACTGTTTTCTTTGCCCAAATCGGTTAATTCTTCTGACCTTGAAAAAACCGTAAATATATTGAATGAACGACTTGTAGGAATGCCAATTCTTGAATTGCAATCAAAGTTAATAAATGAAGTTGTCACTTTAATTAAAGAAAATGTCCATAATTATGAAGCAATGCTCAGATCTTTATTGGATGTATTATCCGTTCCATCGAATGAAAAACTGTACTACGGCGGTAAAACCAATATGTTGAAGCAGCCGGAGTTTCAAGACATCGAGAAAATCCAAGGAATTATGAGTTTAATGGAAGAGGAAAATGATTTTTATCAAATTTTAAAACAAACGCCTTTTGGTATCCATGTAAAAATTGGTTCGGAAAATAAAATTCCGGTGATGGATGATTGCAGTTTAATTACGGCCACATATAGTATTGGTGAAGAACAGGTTGGGACGATTGCCATATTAGGCCCTAAGCGGATGCACTATTCCAAAGTGATTAGTCTGTTAAATCTACTGAGCAAAAATATGACCGTTACACTAACAAAGCTATATGATCTCTGATGGTTCAAATTTTGGCTAAAAGAAAATGGAATCAATTCTTCTCCGCACGTTTCCATTTCCGGTACGTGCGGATATAATTGTTTGTATATTTTTAGAAGCAAGTTTACCAGGAGGTGGATGTAGTGGCGGAGGATAAAAAACAGGTTAAGATGGAGGAAAGAAGTGTGGATGAAGAAAAAGAAGTGAAAACAAATTCGAATGAACAGCAAGAAGAAAAAAAGTTTCAAAATGAACAAGTCGAACCAATCTTTGCTGAGGGAGATAAGACGGACACATCAGCTGAACAACAAACAGATGAAAACCACCAGGATGAAGTGACAGATGAAACCGCCGAATTGAAAGCAAAGATTGAACAGTTAGAGAAAGAATTGGATGAAAAAGATAATCGACTGATCCGTGTTCAAGCTGATTTTGATAATTATCGAAAGCGAACACGAAATGAAATCGAGGCCATCGAAAAATATCGTTCCCAGCCACTTGCAACGGAATTATTAACTGTTGTTGATAACTTTGAACGTGCCCTTCAAACAAATGTAACAAGTGAAGATGCAAAGGCACTGTTGCAAGGGATGGAAATGGTTTATAAAGGAATGCTTGAGGCATTTAAAAAAGAGGGAATCGAACCAATTGAATCCGTTGGGAAAGAATTTGATCCGCATGAACATCATGCCGTTATGCAAGGTTCAGATGAACAAGTCAAATCGAATATTGTTCTTGAAGAATTCCAAAAAGGATATCGATTGAAAGACCGGGTGATTCGTCCGGCGATGGTTAAAGTGAATCAGTAGTACATATTCAAGTGAATGGAGGATGAAACTATGAGTAAAATTATTGGTATAGACTTAGGTACAACAAACTCTTGTGTTGCTGTTTTGGAAGGCGGGGAACCTGTTGTTATTCCAAACCCTGAAGGTGGAAGAACAACTCCATCGGTCGTTGCTTTTAAAAATGGGGAACGGCAAGTGGGGGAAATTGCCAAACGTCAGGCAATTACGAACCCAAACACAGTCATTTCGATTAAACGGCATATGGGAACAAATCATAAAGTAAATATTGAAGGAAAAGATTATACACCTCAAGAGATTTCCGCCATCATTTTACAGCATTTAAAATCATATGCGGAAAGTTATTTGGGAGAACCGGTTACAAAAGCTGTCATTACAGTGCCTGCCTATTTTAATGATGCACAAAGACAGGCAACAAAAGACGCCGGTAAGATTGCTGGATTGGAAGTCGAACGGATTATCAACGAACCGACTGCGGCCGCACTTGCTTACGGTTTGGATAAAACTGATCATGAAGAAAAAATTCTTGTATTCGACTTAGGCGGCGGTACATTCGACGTGTCCATTCTTGAACTTGGTGACGGGGTATTTGAAGTTATTTCAACTGCCGGAGATAACCATCTTGGTGGAGATGACTTTGACCAAGCCATTATCGATTACCTAGTTGATGAATTTAAAAAAGAAAACGGAATTGATTTGTCTCAAGATAAAATGGCATTACAAAGATTAAAAGATGCCGCGGAAAAAGCGAAAAAGGATTTATCCGGTGTATCAAGTACACAAATTTCATTACCATTTATTACAGCCGGTCCAAGTGGTCCGCTCCATCTTGATGTAACTTTGACCCGGGCAAAATTTGATGAATTGACTGCGCATTTAGTTGAAAGAACAATGGGCCCGGTTCGCAGAGCTTTGGAAGATGCCGGCTTATCAGCAAACGATATTGATAAAGTTATTTTAGTCGGTGGATCGACAAGAATTCCTGCTGTACAAGAAGCAGTTCGGAAGGAAACAGGAAAAGAACCGCATAAAGGTGTCAACCCGGATGAAGTGGTTGCTATGGGAGCAGCTATCCAAGGCGGTGTTATTTCCGGTGACGTAAAAGATATCGTATTACTTGACGTTACACCACTTTCGCTAGGTATTGAAACGATGGGTGGCGTGTTTACAAAATTAATCGAACGGAATACGACGATTCCTACATCAAAATCGCAAATTTTCTCAACCGCTGCCGACAATCAAACGGCAGTAGATATTCATGTGTTGCAAGGTGAACGTCCAATGGCAGCCGATAACAAGACATTAGGTCGTTTCCAATTGACTGATATTCCACCTGCACCACGTGGCGTGCCACAAATTGAAGTTACATTCGATATCGATAAGAATGGAATCGTCAATGTCAGTGCAAAAGATTTAGGTACTGGAAAACAACAAAAGATTACCATTCAATCGAATTCAGGGCTTTCTGATGAAGAAATTGAACGGATGGTTAAAGAAGCGGAACGAAATGCGGAAGCAGACAAGAAACGGAAAGAAGAGGCAGAACTTCGCAATGAAGCTGATCAACTCGTCTTCACGACTGAAAAAACACTAAAAGAAGTAGAAGGAAAAGTGGATGCCGGTGATGTGAAAAAAGCACAAGAGGCAAAAGATGAATTGAAAAAAGCAATTGAAAGCAATAATTTAGATGACATTCGTGCGAAAAAAGATGCGTTACAACAAATTATCCAAGACATTTCAATGAAGTTATATCAACAAGCCGGAGCCGGTACACAAGGTGCCGAAACAAATAAAGAAAATCAATCATCGGGAAAAGATGATAATGTTGTCGATGCTGATTTTGAAGAAGTTAATGATGATAAATAATGTAGTATTCTAACAGGGTAGTGGTAAACTTCTAAAAAGTCAAAGTCAAGTTCACTTGGCTTTGACTTTTTGCAGTATTGCCCTTATTAGTGGGGATTTGATCCCCGGCAAGAACGGGCATGAAGGCACATCTGATGGAAGGTTCATTAAAATCTTTTATCAGTTGCTAATTATCTTCCAGCGGTGTTAGAATAATTTGTATGTGAAAATGTTCGGGGAGTGGAAAGAATGGCTAAACGGGATTATTATGAGATCCTCGGTGTAAGTAAAGATGCATCAAAAGATGAAATTAAACGTGCTTACCGGAAATTATCGAAGCAATACCATCCTGATATTAATAAAGAGCCCGGTGCAGATGAAAAATTCAAGGAGATTAGTGAAGCTTACGAGGTTTTAAGTGATGATACGAAAAGAGCCCAATATGACCAATTTGGACATGCCGGAGCTAATCAGGACTTTGACGGATTTGGTGGATTTGGCGGCTTCAGTGATGCCGGGTTCGGCGGTTTTGAAGATATTTTGAATACATTTTTCGGTGGAGGAAGTACGAGACGTCGTAATCCGAATGCACCAAGGCAAGGGGCCGATCTTCAATATACGATGACGCTTACATTTGAAGAAGCAGTTTTTGGTAAGGAAACAGATATTGAAATTCCAAGGGAAGAAGAATGTTCGACTTGTCACGGTTCCGGCGCAAAACCGGGTACTCATCCGGAAGAATGTCCGTACTGTCATGGCAGTGGGCAAATTAGTACAGAACAAAATACACCTTTTGGCCGTATCGTCAATCGAAGGGTATGTCATCACTGCGGAGGAACGGGTCAGGTAATCAAACATAAATGCCCGACATGTCACGGTACCGGGAAAGTGAAAAAGCGGAAAAAAATTCATATAAAAATTCCAGCCGGTATTGATAATGGTCAACAATTACGTGTTGCCGGTAAGGGTGAGCCCGGAATTAACGGGGGACCAAATGGTGATTTGTATATCATCTTTCAAGTAAAAGAACATGAGTTTTTTGAAAGGGACAGCGATGATATTTATTGTGAAATGCCAATTTCGTTTGTCCAAGCTGCTTTAGGGGATGAAATTGAGGTTCCAACACTTTATGGCAAGGTCAAATTAAAAATTCCTGCAGGTACACAAACAAATACAAAATTCCGTCTCCGTGGTAAAGGTGTGAAAAGTGTCCGCAGCACAACACCGGGTGACCAGCATGTAATTGTTCGAATTGTTACGCCCACAAAATTAACAGAGAAACAAAAACAACTCCTTCGTGAATTTGCTGAAATTAGCGGAAAGACTCCTGATGAACAAACAGATACTTTTTTTGAAAAAGTGAAGCGGGCATTTAAAGGCGAATAATTAGACTCTATTCAGATGAATGATTACTTTTAGCTGCAAATTGATAAAAATCGTGACTGGACTAAAACAACAATCGGACAGGAAAAGTCACATGATTAAGAGGGGTTGTTTCAAATGAAATGGTCTGAAATAAGCATCCATACGACAAATGAAGCGGTTGAGCCAATTTCGAATATTTTATATGAGGCTGGTGCGAGCGGAATCGTCATTGAGGATTCATTCGAACTGTATAAAGAGCGAAAAGATCAGTTTGGTGAAATTTACGAATTGGATCCTCATGATTACCCTGATGAAGGTGTTATTATGAAGGCATATTTACCGGTTAACAGCTTTCTTGGGGAAACGGTTGAAGAAATTAAACAGGCTATAAACAACTTGATTTTATTTAATATTGATATTGGAAAAAATAAAGTGACAATCAGTGAAGTCCATGAGGAAGAATGGGCCACAGCTTGGAAAAAATATTACCATCCGGTCAAAATTTCAAGTAAATTTACGATTGTTCCAACTTGGGAAGAATATGAGCCTGTTAAGACCGATGAACTCATTATTGAACTTGATCCGGGCATGGCCTTTGGAACCGGGACACATCCGACAACCGTCATGAGTATTCAGGCGCTGGAACGGACGGTAAAACCCGGTGATTTCGTCATTGATGTCGGCACAGGCTCCGGTGTTTTAAGTATTGCAGCAGCCCTTCTACAGGCGGATGAAGTATTGGCGCTTGATTTAGATGAAATCGCTGTTCAGAGCGCCAAATTGAATGTGAAATTGAATAAAGTTGACGCGAAAGTAACGGTTAAACAAAATAATTTATTGGACGGGATTAATCAAAAGGCCAATATTATTGTCGGAAATTTGTTAGCTGAAATTATTCTCCGGTTTACAAATGATGCACATGCTTTATTAAAGGATGGCGGCTATTTCATTACATCCGGCATTATCAACCAAAAACGGAAAGAAGTAGAAGACGCCCTTTTACAAGCCGGTTTTACAATTGAGGAAACGTTAGTTATGGAAGATTGGATCACTTTTATTGCCAAAAAATAATCTGCTTTAGAAAGTGTGAACAGACAGTGCAACGTTATTTTCTGGAAAACAATGAATATGAAAATGGAAAAATCGAGATTCGCGGGGATGATTTCCACCATATTGTTCGGGTTATGCGGATGACAGTTGGGAGTAAAATCGACGTTGTGTTCCCTAATGGGCAGACCGCCATATGTGAAATAGCCAACATTTTACCGGATGTTCTTGAAGCAAAAGTGGTTTCGGTTCGCGATGAAGTTCGTGAGCTGCCGATCAAGGTTACAGTTGCCGGCGGGTTGCTAAAAGGGGACAAATTCGATATAGTAGTTCAGAAGGGAACTGAATTGGGAGCCGCTGCGTTTCTTCCATTTACTTCCGAACGTTCCATTGTAAAATTGGAAGAAAAGAAAAGGAAGCGACGATTGGAACGTTGGCAAAAAATTGCCAAAGAAGCTGCTGAACAATCGGAACGAACCATGATTCCGAAATGTTTAGAACCTGTTTCCTTTCAAGAATTATTATTAATTAGTCAATCATATGAAAAAAAGATAGTCGCCTATGAGGAGGAGGGGCGAAATCATCACCGTGAACAACTCCCCCAAACATTAAAAGAGTTGCAAGCGGGTGAGGCTCTCCTTTTTGTTTCTGGTCCGGAGGGAGGATTCTCAAAAGCTGAGATCGATGCATTAAAGGCGAATGACTTTATCGTATGCGGCCTTGGTCCAAGGATTCTTAGGGCTGAAACTGCACCTTTGTATGCACTGGCTGCGATATCATTTTATTTTGAATTATTGAGGTGATCTGTTTGTCTACCGTCGCTTTTTATACACTTGGATGTAAAGTAAACCATTACGAAACAGAGGCGATTTGGCAGCTGTTTAAACAAAATGGGTATGAACGTGTGGAGTTTGAACAAAACTCGGATGTGTATGTCATTAATACTTGTACAGTTACCAATACCGGTGATAAGAAAAGCAGGCAGGTAATCCGTCGTGCAATTCGGCAAAATCCGGATGCCGTTATTTGTGTTACCGGTTGCTATGCACAGACCTCACCTGCAGAAATTATGGAAATTCCCGGTGTTGACATTGTCATCGGTACGCAAGACCGGTTAAAAATGCTGGATTACATTGAGCAATATCGTAAGGTGCGGAAACCGATCAATGCCGTTCGTAATATTATGAAAAACCGTGTCTATGAAGAAATGAGCGTTCCATATTTTACCGACCGTCATCGTGCTACCTTGAAGATTCAAGAAGGCTGCAATAACTTTTGTACGTTCTGCATCATTCCTTGGGCAAGAGGATTAATGCGTTCCCGCGATCCGAAAGAAGTCATCCGGCAGGCTCAAACTCTTGTTGATGCGGGATATAATGAAATCGTGTTAACCGGAATACATACTGGTGGTTACGGTCAAGACTTAAAGGATTATAATTTAGCGATGCTCTTAAAAGACTTAGAAGAGCAAGTGCCCCGTTTAAAACGATTGCGCATTTCTTCCATTGAAGCCAGCCAACTGACAGATGAAGTGATTGATGTGATTGAAAAGTCAAAAGTTATTGTGCGCCATATGCATATTCCGCTCCAATCCGGTTCTGACACCGTGTTGAAACGAATGAGAAGAAAATACACCATGGCCGAATACGAAGAAAGATTATTGAAATTGAAAAAGGCTGTACCGGATTTGGCGGTAACTTCCGATGTCATTGTCGGTTTTCCGGGTGAAACAGAAGAAGAGTTCATGGAAACGTATAATTTTATTAAAAAACATAAATATGCAGAACTCCATGTATTCCCGTACTCAAAACGGACCGGAACCCCTGCCGCCCGTATGGAAAACCAAATTGATGAAGCAGTGAAAGAAGAACGGGTCCATCGCTTGATTGCCTTATCGGATCAGTTAGCGAAAGAATATGCCTCTCGTTTTGAAGGGGAGGTATTGGATGTAATCCCGGAAGAACCTTACAAGGAAGACCCAAATAGCGGTTTATACGAAGGTCATTCTGATAACTATTTGAAAGTAGTTTTCCCTGCAACGGAAGATATGCTTGGGAAAATTGTCCGCGTGAAAATTACCAAAGCCGGTTATCCATACTGTGAAGGTCAATTTGCCCGGGTTATCGACAACGAAACATATGTTGCAAGTGAAAAACTAATTATTTAACCGGATAGCAAATTTTTCCTAAAGGAGCGAACAACCATGGAAATTGCAAAATATATTGATCACACTTTACTTAAAGCGGATGCGACCAAAAGTCAAATTGAAACATTATGTAATGAAGCGAAAGAATATGGCTTTTTCTCAGTATGTGTGAATCCAACTTGGGTTTCATTTGCCGCTAACATTTTGGAAGGCTCTGATGTGAAAGTTTGTACAGTAATTGGCTTCCCGTTAGGTGCGACAACATCAGAAACGAAGGCTTTTGAAACAGTCAATGCAATCCATAATGGTGCCAAAGAAGTCGATATGGTCATTAATATCGGTGCGTTAAAAAGCGGTGATCTTGCCGCCGTAAAAAACGATATTGAAGCGGTTGTCAATGCAGCAAAAGGTCAAGCGTTAGTAAAAGTCATTATTGAAACCAGTTTGTTAACCGATGATGAGAAAAAAACCGCTTGCCGATTAGCGGTCGAAGCGGGTGCTGATTATGTAAAAACATCAACCGGTTTTTCAACTGGCGGTGCGACTGCCGGTGATATTCAATTAATGCGTGAAACGGTTGGACCTGAGATTGGTGTGAAAGCTTCCGGCGGTGTCAGAACTGCCGCCGATGCCAAAGCGATGATTGAAGCCGGAGCCAGTCGGATTGGCGCAAGTTCCGGTGTTGCTATTGTAAAAGAATGGAAATAACCGTAAGCACCCAAATTACTCTTTCTTTGAGTAGTTTGGGTTCTTTTTTTAGATAGTACGTCTGTCTTTCGCTTATTTGCGCGAAACTGTCGACGAAACCGGAGCTATACCACTGAATTACATTATCTTTTATTACCGTGCAAATTTTCAATAAACGCAGCGAATGGTTTTGCAAACGGCAGGACAAGGAGTGAAACAACAATATTAAAAACAACACTGGCGTGGGCTAACTGTTTTTCCGGAATGAGGCTTAGATGCTCCATATACTTGGCAAACGTTTCCGTAAATGGAAGAAACAACAGAACACCGACCACGTTTAACCAAATATGGGCATAGACGGATAATTTCGCTTCCCGTCCTCCACCAATACTGGCGATATATGCATCAAGGCATGTTCCAATATTCGAACCGAGCATTAAGGCAATCGCAGCGGGCAGATTTACGATGTTTGCATTCATAAAACCCATGGCAATACCGGTCATCGCTGTACTCGATTGAATAATCGCTGTTAAAATACATCCGACAATTGCGGAAACGAGTACACTGTTGTTAACATTTGCGATCAAAGGCCGGATGGCGTCACTGTCTGCCAAAGGGGCTGCTAAATGTTCAAAACCGAACATGGCCAAAAAAATGGCGCCTAACCCATAAAAAAACAAACCGATATTCCGCGCTTTCGTCATCGGAATTAATATAAAAATACTGCCTAAGATTAACAAGGGGATAATCATTTCATCGGTCCCATAGGCTAAAAATTCAACCGTTGCAGTCGTCCCGATATTCGTCCCAAGAATAATACCGATTGACTGCGGAAATGATAACAGACCGGCGGAAATAAATCCAACAGTTAAGATCATAACGGCCGAACTGCTTTGTAACAGCACGGTAATTAATATTCCAAATAGCAAACCTTTAAAAGGAGTTGAAGTGAACCTCAGCAGCCACTCCTTCATTATTTTTCCGGAAATATTCATTAAACCGGTACGCATGACCGTCATACCGCCGATAAATAGCAATATATATAAAATAAACTGGAAAATTGATAGCATGTCCTCACCCCATTCCATTTTATTGTCAGGCGGGAGAAAACATGTCATCAAAATTTGACGTTGATTAGTTGACCAAACTTGATTTTTTTATTATAATTTTGTAGGTACATGGAATTTCCCATGTGTTTGATGTAAGGTGTTTTGTTCGGAGGGAGGGAAAGATATGTCAAAAACAGTCGTTCGTAAAAATGAATCCCTTGATGATGCATTGCGTCGTTTCAAACGTCAAGTATCAAAAACGGGTACGCTGCAAGAAGTTAGAAAACGCGAATTTTACGAGAAGCCAAGCGTAAGACGGAAGAAAAAGTCTGAAGCTGCTAGAAAACGGAAATGGTAAGAGGGTGTAAAAATGAGTCTTCTCGAACGTTTAAATGAAGATATGAAACACGCGATGAAGAACAAGGAAAAGGAAAAACTCTCAGTCATTCGGATGATTAAAGCGGCTTTGCAAAATGAAGCGATTAAGCTTGGCAAAGAATTATCCGAAGAGGAAGAGATTACCGTTCTTTCACGTGAAGTCAAACAACGAAAAGATTCCCTCCATGAATTTGAAAAAGCAGGTCGGACGGACTTAGCTGAAAAAATCAATACAGAACTTACTTATGTCAAAGAATATATGCCTGAACAATTAACTGAAGATGAAATAAAAGAAATCGTCAAAGAGGCTATCCGGGAAGTGGATGCTTCTTCTAAATCCGATATGGGGAAAGTCATGGCAGTTGTTATGCCGAAAGTAAAAGGAAAAGCTGATGGTTCGCTCGTGAACAAAATTGTTGTAAGCGAGTTATCAAAATAGATACAGCTTTCATAGATAAAAAAGGTTGTCCATTTTGTCTTATCCATGGACAGCCTTTTTCATTTAAAAACCGCTTCTATAATTATTTATAAAAAATGAAACCATTTTCGCTCCCATCCGTATTATAAGTTAACCTTTGAAAAGAAGGGAGGCATTGCTTTGCATAAGAAGATTTTACGGTTAAGTTTTCTTCTGATTTTACTCCCGTTTCTGTTAATGACCTTCCATGAAACAGATGCGAATAATGATCTTGTTTATTATGCTAAGATTGATAGTGAAGTAACGAAAGGTCTATCCGAGTTTATCGGGCGTGCCATTTCCACTGCCGAAGAAAATCAAGCTAATGCGATCATTTTTGAAATCCATACACCGGGTGGAGCGGTTGACGCAGCTTCAGATATTGCAAAAATTTTAGGCGATACGGATGTGAAAACAATCGCCTTTATCAACCATGATGCTTTATCGGCCGGTGCATATATTGCATTGAATATGGATGAAATTTATATGGTCCCCAATGCAACGATCGGTGCTGCTGCAGTCATCACACAAAACGGAAATGCCGCAGATCAAAAAGCACAAAGTTATTGGCTGGCGGCAATGAAATCGGCTGCCGAACAAAACGGTAGAGATCCCATTTATGCGATGGCGATGGCGGATGATTCCATTGATCTTCCGGAATACGGCGCTCCAAAAGGAAAATTATTGACTTTGACTGCCGCCCAAAGTGTTGAAGTCGGTTATGCAGAAGGAATTGTTGCAAATAAAAATGAGCTGTTGAATACATTAGGGTACGAAAATGCAGAAATCAAACAGGTAAATAAATCCTGGTCGGAGCGGATTGCTGAATTTGTAACAAATCCGTTTATAGTCCCGATTTTATTGACCATTGCCAGTCTCGGGTTAGTCATTGAACTTTATTCACCGGGTTTTGGTCTTCCGGGAATTGCCGGTCTGACTTCACTGCTCTTATTTTTCTACGGACATTATATTGCTGGACTCGCCGGATATGAATCGCTAATTTTATTTATTTTAGGTATAATATTAATTGTTGTTGAATTATTTGTTCCCGGGGGTATTGTCGGATTTCTCGGTCTGGGAAGTATTTTATTTTCCATCATTTTAGCCGGGAAAAGTATTGTTTTTATGAGCATAAGTTTATTCATTGCAATAGCAGTTGCAATAACGGCGATGGTGATTCTAATGAAGTTTTTTGGGAAAAAAATCAAAGTGTTCAATAAGATTGTGTTGAGTGATTCAACAAGTACAGAAAAAGGTTATGTCTCAAATGCGTCAAGAACAGATTTGTTAGGAAAAACAGGTATAGCCCTCACCCCGCTGCGCCCATCGGGGACCATCATTATTGATAATGAGCGCATTGATGCGGTGACAGAAGGCGGCTTTATCAATAGCGGTGCTCGTGTTGAGGTTGTGGAGGTAGAAGGCGTTCGTATCGTTGTTCGTGAACTGGTTGATTAAATTATTTAACATATAAAAAGGAGGATCATTCATGCCCTTTAATTTTGTTCCATTAATTTTTGCAGCGATAATTATTATTTTTCTCGTTTTATTATTATCCTTTATTCCGGTGGCACTCTGGATTTCCGCTTTAGCTGCAGGGGTAAGGGTAAGTATTTTTACATTAGTTGGGATGCGCCTGAGAAGAGTTATTCCGGGCCGAATCGTTAATCCGTTAATTAAAGCCCATAAAGCCGGTTTGCCTGTCGGGATTAACCAATTGGAAAGTCATTATTTGGCCGGAGGAAATGTCGACCGTGTTGTCAATGCACTGATTGCCGCCCAAAGAGCAAATATTGATTTGACCTTTGAACGTTGTGCAGCGATCGACTTGGCAGGACGGGATGTATTGGAAGCCGTACAAATGAGCGTTAACCCGAAAGTGATTGAAACACCGTTTATTTCCGGGGTTGCCTTGGATGGCATTGAAGTGAAAGCAAAGGCAAGAATTACCGTTCGGGCTAATATTGATCGTCTCGTCGGTGGTGCCGGTGAAGAAACGATTATTGCCCGTGTTGGTGAAGGGATCGTCAGTACAATTGGGGGATCAAGAGACCATAAAGCCGTACTTGAAAACCCTGATTTAATTTCACAAACTGTTTTGAAAAAAGGTTTAGATGCCGGAACTGCCTTTGAAATTCTATCGATTGATATTGCCGACGTTGATATCGGTAAAAATATCGGTGCGATGTTGCAAACGGACCAAGCTGAGGCCGATAAGAAAATTGCTCAGGCAAAAGCAGAAGAACGCAGGGCCATGGCTGTTGCTACTGAACAAGAAATGGTGGCTCGTGTTCAAGAAATGAGAGCAAAAGTGGTGGAAGCAGAATCCCAAGTTCCGCTTGCTTTGGCAGACGCACTAAAATCGGGAAATCTCGGTGTTATGGATTATATGAATTATAAAAATATCATGGCTGATACCGACATGAGACAATCAATTAGTAAAGCAACTGATGTGAATAATGATCAAGATAAAAAGTAGAAAGATGAAGGGGGAATTCCCTCATGATCGAATTTATATTGAATAATATACCTCTTGTAATCATAATTATAGGCGGGATTCTTTCTTTACTTGGAAGGAAAGAAAATAATAAAGATACATCAACTAAACCGATAAACCCCCTTCCGCCCGGGAAGAAAGATATACGGCAAGCTGAGAAAACGACAGAGAAAAAAGAAAAACCTTTTGACGTATTAAAACGGGAAATGGAAGAGAAATTAAGACAAGAAGTTCAAAAACATCTGCCGACCGTCACTCAGCAAGCGAAAAAAATAAGGCCGGTGATTGAGGAAAAGAAAACAGAGGTAGTCCAAACCGCTCAAACAACAAAGCAGCTCCAGCAGGAATATACAAACTTAAAAACAGAATTATCAAGGAAGCAAGCAATGGCTTCTCAACCATTGCCAAACCGATCTGCTCATAAAGTCGTTGAGGGTATTATATGGTCAGAAATATTAGGACCCCCTCGTGCCAAAAAGCCGTTTCGCCCAAATAATAAGATATAATGTGCTTCCTTACTTTGAAATAAAATGAAATAAGAAAAATAGTGCTAGAACCCTCTTTCCATTCATAATTATGAATGAAAGGGGGTTTCTTTTTTGGCGAAAAAATGGAGACAGAAAATGCGCAGATGGATTACAAATCAGCTGGATCTCCCGGAAGATGTTATGATGGATTTTCCCCGGATAACCATGGTGGGACAAATTCATATTTATATTGAAAATCATAAGGGACTACTCTCCTTTTCAGATAAAGAAATCCGTATTTTATTAAGTCAAGGGCAATTATTGATTAAAGGAAAAGCATTTGTCATTAAAACGATTTTACCTGAAGAAATATTGTTGGAAGGGAAAATTGAACAGGTGCTCTTTATACCAGAGTAAATACTATTCGGCAGAGTTTACTATTTGCCCGTTTTTTCAAGTCTAACTGGGGCTCTTTATATCAGAACAACAACCATTCGGCGGGGGCAAAACCGCTGGATGGCTTGAATACCACTTGCACGAATGGGATGTACATATAAGAACTCGGCGAAGAGAGCCGTTCAAGTGTAGATAGAATCTTCACTTGATCGGCAAAAAGAAGGTTGGCAGATGGGGTGAGGTTATGAAAAATTTATGGTTTCACAAATTATCGGGTCATTTAACCGTAAAAATTGAAGGGAAAGGAATGGAGCGTTTTATCAACCAACTAACCAGGGATAAGGTACAAATTTGGAATGTTAAACGTGTCGAGCCTAATGCAGTCACATTCCAAATGTTTATAAAAGACGTTCCCTTTCTTAGACAAGCCGTTCATTATCATCAAGTAAAAGTTAGATTTATTAAAAAAGCAGGGTTTCCTTTCTACTTGAAAAGATTAAAGAAAAATGCAGGTTTTTTGCTCGGTGCCGTCATTGCCCTCTTTATTGTGCTACTATTATCCAATATGATTTGGAAAATTGAAATAAAAGGTGCAAGTCCGGAAGTAGAGTATAAAATCACCAATCAATTGAAACAACTAGGAGTAAGAAAAGGTGGATTTCAATTTTTTATTGATGACCCGGAAACCATTCAGCGAAAGCTTTCCAATATGAATGAAGATATTACTTGGATTGGTGTGGAGTTAAAAGGGACAACCTATCATTTTCAAGTGGTTGAAAAAGAGCAGCCGGAACCACAGGAGAAAAAAGGTCCTCAGCATCTCGTTGCGAAAAAAGAGGCTGTCATTGTAGATTATTTCGTTGAAAAAGGACAGCCTGTCATTTCTGTTCATGATTTTGTCAAACCGGGTCAGCTTTTAGTCTCTGGGATTATCGGCAAAGAGGATGAACCTCAATATGTATCTGCTAAGGGAGAAATTTTCGGTAAAACATGGTATGATACCGAAGTGGAGGTTCAATTACACAATCAATTTGAATTAATGACTGGTAATGAAGTGAGACGGACGGCAATTAAAATCGGTCATTTATCGATACCGATTTGGGGATTTAAAAAAGTGCAATATCAAAATAAACAACAAGAGCAAGACGAGACGGCGATAAAGTTTTTAAAATGGACGTTGCCTATAGCTATTGAGAAAACTACCATTCGGGAAGTCGAAATTCATGAAAAAGCATATAATGAGGAAGAAGCAAAACAATTGGCTTTATCCATTGCAAAGAAGAATGTCATTGAATCGATCCCGAAAGATGCTAAAATTGTGGAAGAAAAAGTTTTGCATGAAAAGGTAGAGAATGGTAAATTAAAATTATTGGTAACTTACGATGTGATTGAAAATATTGCAAAAGAAGAACCGATTATTCCGCAAGAAGAGCCAATTATTCAAAATTAGGGGTGTTGTCATTTTTGAATACACTAGAATATCCTTTAGATGATTTAGAAAATCCGATTGTTTTATTCGGAACAGCAGACAGCCATTTGAAACTGATTGAAAATGAGTTGGGTGTTTCGATCACGACAAGAGGTGAAGTGATCCGGATTACAGGTGAAGAAGCGAATATCCAATCGGCGAAACATATTATAAACGCCCTTCACCAAAATGTTAAAAAAGGAATTACGATTAGCCCTCGTGATGTTTCATTAGCCTTACAAATGGAAAAACAGGGGACAATCGAATATTTTAATGAATTATATAAAGAAGAAATTACGAGGAATGCAAAAGGAAAACCGATTCGTGTAAAGACATTGGGTCAGCGTCAATATGTTCATTCAATAAAAAATCATGATCTTGTTTTCGGAATTGGCCCGGCCGGTACAGGAAAAACTTATTTGGCAGTTGTATTGGCCGTTCATGCGCTAAAAAATAATCTGGTGAAGCGAATCATTTTAACCCGTCCGGCTGTGGAAGCGGGAGAAAGTTTAGGGTTTTTGCCTGGGGACTTAAAAGAAAAAGTTGATCCTTATTTAAGACCATTATATGATGCACTTCATGATGTCCTTGGACAAGAACATACCCAAAGATTAATCGAACGCGGATCGATTGAAATTGCTCCGCTTGCTTATATGCGTGGCCGTACACTAGACGATGCTTTTGTTATTCTTGATGAAGCACAAAATACAACGCAGGCGCAAATGAAGATGTTTTTAACAAGACTCGGTTTTGGTTCAAAAATGGTCATTACCGGGGACTTAACACAAATTGACTTACCACGTGGGATACATTCTGGTCTTTCGTCGGTGGAAAAGATTTTAAAGAACATCCCGGATATTGCTTTCGTTTATTTGGAAGAAAGTGATGTTGTACGCCATCCATTAGTTGCGAAGATTATTCATGCGTACGAGCATTTTGATACAAATTAAGGCTGTACCAAAAAATACCCGGCAATCGTTGAAGGTTATGGGGTGGTTCGTTACGGTTGTCGGGTTAAGCGGACAGCCTCTTTTGCATTTTATTAATAATTAGATTTTCTCTTGGCTTGCGATAGGTTTCACAACCCATTGCTTTTTTGCTTTAATAGTTGATTAAAAATTGCTTTCATCGGGATTTAACCAAAATCGGCCACTTTATCTGTAACAAAAAAATTCCAACTGATCGTACGGGCAACCTTGCTGGAAATCTATATTTAACGTATAATCTATTATTACTACAATTTAGCAGAAAAATTCTGTACAATAATATACGAACGTACCTTTTTTGGGGGCCTGACGAGTGTGAAAACAAATAAAAAGTTTTTCATGAAAAGACTAGTCAAATTGAATAAAAAGCTGACCTACTGGATGGTCTTTCTTACTATCGGCTTGGTCATGTTTTTCTCCATGTACAGTAATGTCAAACCGGCTAAATTGGATGTGGAACAATTTTCGATTGCAAAGGAAACAATACGTTCTCCGATTACAATTGAGGATAAAGAACAAACTGAAAAAAAACGGAATGAAGTGGTTAGTCAAGTTAAACCACAATATGTGATGAAACAAGAATATGCGCAAAACCGTGTTGATTTGATTAGTTCCATCTTTGATTCAGCTATTGACTTGCAAAATGAACTGGTAAAAAAATCAGCGGCGACCGAAACTCCTGACAGTCCGGTAAGTGTACCGTCAGAAAATGAGCGATTGGAATGGCTAAAGGAAAAACTTACCAATACTGTAAACAATGATCTTTCGGAAACAACGCTTAAAGCTCTTGTAAACCATACAAAAACCGATTTATCAATAGCAAAAGACGCAGCGGTAACAGCAGTCAATAAAGTTATGACCGAACGAATTTCCGCAAATGAAGTGGAAAACGCAAAGAAAAAAGTGGAAGATCAAATTCGCTATATTTCATTGCCGCAAGATTTAAAAAATGCAACGATTGAGCTCGGCCGATATGCGATTATCCAAAATGAATTTTATGATCCGAAAGCCACGGAAGAATTAAAAAAACAGGCGAGTGAAAATGTTGAACCTGTACGGATTTTGCAGGGACAAATTATTGTGGAAGAAGGCCAATTAATTGATCAAGAAATTTACCGGCAACTTCAATTGCTCGGTCTATTGGATAATAATAATTCGCATCTGCCTTTTATCGGCTTACTTTTATTTGTTCTTATTCTTTTAGCAAGTATATTCTCCTATTTTCGGGGATATAAGCGGCAAGATCAAAATCAGCAAAAGGAATTACTAATTTTCGGTACCATATTGATTATTTCATTCATAATCATGAAAGGGATCAGTTTGATTCCGGTTGATAATGTTGATTTGGCCATCATTTTTCCGGCAGCCATGTGTTCAATGCTCATAAAAATACTGCTTAATGATCGCCTCGGTTTTATCGGTACGGTAATTTTAGCCGCAAGTGGTGCGATTATTTTTAATAGCCAAACATCCGGTCCTTTTCATTTAATCATTAGCCTGTACATTTTATTTAGCGGATTAAGTGGGCTATTCTTTTTAACAAATCAAAATCATCGCACAAAAATTTTTCAAGCAGGTCTGTTTGTAGCGCTCGTGAATATTGTTGTTATTGTTGCCATGCTCTTTATTCCAAATTCAAAGTTTTCCGGCATTCATTATTTGTTTTATGTAGTGATGGCAATTTTCTCCGGCGTCCTTTCGTCTGTATTAACGATCGGACTATTACCATTTTTTGAAGCAGGGTTTGGCATTTTATCAACGATGAAATTAATCGAACTATCGAATCCAAATCACCCTTTATTGAAAAAAATCTTAACGGTTGCCCCCGGTACCTATCATCATAGTGTAATGGTCGCAAATTTAGCGGAAGGTGCATGTGAAGCCATTGGAGCCAATGGGTTATTAGCAAGAGTGGCAAGCTACTACCATGATATCGGGAAAACGAAAAGACCAAGCTTTTTTATCGAAAATCAAATGAATATGAGCAACCCGCATGATCGATTGACACCGGAACAAAGTCGGGATATCATCATTACCCACACAACTGAAGGGGCTGAAATACTAAAAGCCCATCGAATGCCTAAAGAAATCGTTGATGTGGCAGTACAGCATCACGGAACAAGTTTTTTGAAATTTTTTTACCATAAAGCGAAAGAAATGGGGAAAGATGTAAGTGAAAATGATTTTCGCTATCCGGGCCCGAAACCGCAAACGAAAGAAATTGCTGTGATAAGCATCGCCGATAGTGTTGAAGCGGCAGTCCGTTCGATGGCGAATCCGACGATGGAAAAAATTGAACAGCTGGTAAAAAATATTATTAAAGATAAGTTAAATGACGGGCAATTGAGTGATTGCGACCTAACGTTTAAAGAACTGACGATTATTGAAAAAACATTGTTAGAAACTCTACATGGCATCTTCCATAATCGGATCGAATATCCGGAAATAAAAAATGAAAGGTGAAAAAAATGACATTAGAAATTGACTATATAGACGAAACAGGAGAATTAGCACCGGAACAAGTGCAACAAATATTACAGTTATTACAATTAGCGGCGAAACGGGAAGAAGTAACCGGAGACAGCGAGTTATCTTTAACTTTTGTCGATAATGAAAAGATTCATGAAATTAACCGGGAATATCGAGGAATCGATCGTCCGACTGATGTGATTTCCTTTGCTTTGGAGGAAAATACAGAAGGTGAAATGGAAATTATCGGACAAGATATGCCGCGTGTGTTAGGTGATATCATCATTTCCATACCAAGAGCAAAACAGCAAGCAGAGGAATATGGTCATTCGTTTATGAGAGAATTGGGTTTCCTTGCTGTTCACGGGTTTTTACACTTGTTGGGCTATGATCACGGAACAAAAGAAGAAGAGCAGCAAATGTTTTCGAGACAAGAAGAAATTCTCCAAGAGTTTGGATTAACCAGGTAGGGAAGGTTCTACCATGAGGAGATTCTTTTTATCTTTTCGCTATGCATTTGAAGGATTAATGACCGCTTTTAAACGTGAAAGAAATTTAAAAGTACATATGATTGCAGCTTTCCTTGTGATCGTTTTTGGCTTTGTCTTTCAGCTAACCATTTCTGAGTGGATGATTCTTATCCTAACTATAGCCGTTGTGATTATTGCTGAATTAATCAATACCGCTATTGAACGGACCGTCGATTTGGTGAGTCCGAAATATCATCCGCTGGCGAAAGAGGCAAAAGATATTGCTGCGGCTGCCTGTCTCATTTCCGCTGTAACAAGTGTGATTATTGGAATTTTGCTGTTTGGTTCCAAGCTTTATATCTTTTTCATTGATTAATTGAAATTTCCTTCTAAGGTATAGCCTTAAATGAGGCTAACTACAGATTTTTCTAACCAACAAACACGAAAGGCCGGATTTTTTCGTAAAATCTTTTTAAACGCTTAGTATTAATGCCTATAATTCGAAAATATAAAAGAGTTAGTCTATTCTACAAATTGACTATTAACAAATGGATATTTTTATAGTAAAATAAATTTAAGTCAGTAAGAAAGGATTCGACAGTGATGGATATTGAACAATTAATTGAAGAAGCAAAAGAAGCAAGAAAACAAGCATACGTCCCTTATTCCAAATTTGCCGTTGGAGCGGCGTTGCTGACGGAAAATGGTAAAGTATACCGAGGCTGTAATATTGAAAATGCAGCCTACAGTATGGCGAATTGTGCCGAAAGAACTGCATTTTTTAAAGCGATTTCAGAAGGTGAAAAAAACTTTAAATTGTTGGCTGTTGTTGCCGACACGGATCGGCCCTGCTCTCCTTGTGGTGCTTGCCGTCAAGTGATTTCAGAATTTTGTCCGCCCGATATGAAAGTTGTTTTAACCAATCTAAAGGGCGACTTGCTGGAAACAACCGTCAAAGAGTTATTACCGGGCGCATTTAACGCGGGGGATTTACATGAGTAACGGTGAAAAGACATACAAATCAGGTTTTATCACCATCATTGGTCGCCCCAACGTAGGAAAATCAACATTTTTAAACAAAGTAATCGGTCAAAAGATTGCTATAATGAGCGACAAGGCACAAACGACAAGAAATAAAATCCAAGGAGTTCTCACAACCGAAGAGGCGCAAATGATCTTTATCGATACACCTGGCATCCACAAACCGAAGCATCGTTTGGGGCAATTTATGATAAAAGTGGCGACAAACACATTGAATGAAGTAGATCTTATTTTATTTATGGTTAATGCTTCGGAAGGATTTGGTCGCGGTGAAGAATTTATTTTGGAGAAATTACAAGGGATTCAAACGAAAGTATTTTTAGTTATTAATAAAATTGATTTAGTTCATCCGGATGATTTAATCACCATCATTGACCGGTATAAAGACAAATTTCCATTTTCTGAAATCGTACCGATCTCTGCCCTCGAAGGAAATAATGTGGATCATCTACTTCATACGATCCAAAAATATTTGCCTGAAGGTCCACAATATTATCCGAGTGATCAAGTAACCGATCATCCCGAAAGATTTATTATTGCCGAGCTAATCAGGGAAAAAGTACTCCAATTAACTAGGGAAGAGATTCCACATTCGGTAGCGGTAATCATTGAAAAAATTGAAACGAGAGAAAACGGAACCGTCCATATTATGGCAGCCATAATTGTTGAAAGAGATTCCCAAAAAGGGATCATTATCGGGAAACAAGGGAGTATGCTCAAGGAAATCGGAAAGAGGGCGAGAACCGATATTGAAAATTTGCTCGGGTCAAAAGTGTTTTTGGAATTATGGGTGAAAGTTCAAAAAGACTGGCGGAATAAAGCGTCTCTCTTGAAAGAATTCGGTTATCGTGAAGATGAATATTAATGATTTTGTTGTCGCCAATGATTAAGAAAATGACAAAATCTGTAACTTATGATTTTTTTAAAGTAAGGAAAACATAACGATTAGGTTAAGGTCTTAGCTAGTTTAAAAATTTGAAAGGTGGGGATTTCCATGTTACATTTTACTTGGAAGGTTTTTACCCAAACAGGAAATATTGACACATATCTCCTTTACAAGGAATTATCAAAAGAAATGGAAGAAGCACCAGAAAATGATCTAGAACTAGCTGATGTTGATATTTCTGTGACCTGAAACCTTTACGTTAAAATCGGATGGTGACCTTCAATGCTTCAAAAAGTTGAAGGTATTGTTCTGCGCTCGATCGATTATGGAGAAACGAATAAAATATTGACCATTTATTCCCGTGAAATCGGAAAATTTGGCGCTGTGGCCAGAGGAGCGAAAAAACCAAACAGCCGGCTTGCCTCTGTGTCACAGCCTTTTACTTATGGGTATTTTCTTTGTTTCACCGGTCAAGGTTTAGGAACAATCCAACAAGGTGAAATCATTGAGATATTTCGCTCAATCACGAATGATTTGATCTCCACGGCTTATGCTTCATACATAGTTGAATTATTAGATAAAAGTACCGACGAGCGTAAGAACAACCCTTTTTTATTTGAATTGTTATATCAAACCTTGAAATATATAGACGAGGGATATGAACCTCAAATTATCAAAAATATTTTCGAGATAAAAATGCTGCCCGTTTTAGGGTTGCGTCCAAATTTTGACTGTTGCGCCATTTGTGGAAATCAGGACGGTCCATTTGTTTTTTCAATTAAAGAGGCCGGTATTTTATGTGAACATTGCCTGCATCATGATCCGCATCATTTAAAGGTTAACCAAGCGACCATCCGCTTATTACGACTGTTTTTTCATTTTGATCTTAATCGGTTAGGAACGATTAATGTAAAAGAATCTACAAAAAAGGAACTTGAGACATGTATATCCGCTTATTATGAAGAATATTCCGGTGTATATTTAAAAACGAAAAAGTTTTTACAACAGTTGGATAAACTTCAATAACTTTCATTGGTCAACAGTGAAAACAAATTAGCTGCTCAATCGGTGGATATTGACATGAATCATTTTTTTCGATATGATACGTTAAAAATATACTTTTTTATTGCTGTGAAGGAAAGGAGTACTTAATTACCTCTATAAGAGCGAACCTAGGATGGTGCAAGCTAGGTATAGAGCATTAAGGAAGGGCGTTCCTGAGCAATTTGTAATAAAGGTGGTCGGCAAAAATCCGGCAAATAGGGTGGAACCGCGGGAAAAACTCTCGTCCCTATGCTGTTCATTGGCATAGGGATGAGAGTTTTTTTGTTCGCCTAAAAGCCAAGTTTAGCAGGAATAGGTCAAAAGATGTCATTTTTTGCAACAACAATAAAAAGAATCATCATTATTAAAAAGAGGTGTACACATGAATATCCAAAATATGATTTTAACCTTGCAAAAGCATTGGGCGGATCAAGGATGTATTTTAATGAATGCGTATGATGTGGAAAAGGGAGCCGGAACGATGAGTCCCTATACGTTTTTACGGGCAATCGGACCTGAACCTTGGCGAGTGGCTTATGTTGAACCGTCAAGAAGACCGGCAGACGGCAGATATGGGGAAAACCCAAATCGTTTATATCAACACCATCAGTTCCAAGTCATTATGAAACCATCCCCGGAACATATCCAGGAAATTTACTTAGACTCTCTACGTGCTTTAGGGATTGATCCATTGGAACATGATATCCGCTTTGTAGAAGATAACTGGGAAAATCCATCATTGGGTTGTGCGGGACTCGGTTGGGAAGTTTGGCTTGACGGGATGGAAATTACGCAATTTACGTATTTCCAACAAGTGGGCGGTTTGGAATGTAAACCGGTCTCCGTGGAAATTACTTATGGTATTGAACGACTGGCTTCCTATATTCAAGACAAAGAAAATGTTTTTGATCTCGAATGGACGGAAGGTTTTACCGTACGTGATATTTTTGGGCAGCCGGAATATGAGCATTCTAAATATGCATTTGAAACATCCGATGTCGATATGCTTTTCCATTTGTTCAATATCTATGAAAAAGAAGCGATTCGTCAAATGGATGAGGGACTTGTCCATCCGGCATACGACTATGTTTTAAAATGTTCACATACATTTAATTTACTTGATGCAAAAGGGGCCATTTCCGTAACAGAACGGACCGGTTATATTGCTCGTTGCCGAAATTTAGCCAGAAAAGTGGCACAAACATTTTATGAAGAACGTGAAAAACTAGGGTTCCCAATTTTGAAAAACGGAAAGGGGAATGAACATGAATAAATCGGATTTATTACTGGAAATCGGTCTTGAAGAGATACCTGCCCGGTTTGTATTAGATGCCGCCAATCAACTTGCGGATCGGGTGCGAGAACTACTAACGGAACAACATATCGGTTTTGGAAAGATCCATGTTTATTCAACACCAAGAAGACTTGCTGTTCTCGTGGAAGAAGTCAATGAAAAGCAAGATGACTTACATGAAGAAGTGAAAGGACCTGCGAAAAAAATCGCTCTTGATGAAAACGGCAATTGGACAAAGGCTGCTGCAGGTTTTACTAGAGGGCAAGGGAAAACCGTGGATGATATTTATTTTAAAGAAATCGACGGTACTGAATATGTCCATGTTGCTAAACATATTCAAGGTCGCAATACCATGGATGTATTGATAAACTTAAAAGAAGTGATTACCGGTTTATCATTTCCAAAAAACATGAGATGGGCAGATTTTGATCTTCGCTATATTCGACCGATTCGCTGGATTATTGCTTTATACGGCAGTCAAATACTCCCAATCGAAATTACGAATGTGAAAGCAAGCAACAAAACATATGGACATCGTTTCCTCGGTCAGGAAATCGTTATCCGTGAACCGAAAGAATATAAAACAGCATTGCTCGCCCAACATGTGATGGTCGATTACGAAGAAAGGAAAGCGATGATTCTAGAACAAATTCATCAATTAGAAAATGAAAAGAATTGGCATGTCCCAATCGATCCCGATTTATTAGATGAAGTTAGCAACCTTGTTGAATATCCTACTGTGTTATTTGGTTCTTTTGAAAAGGAATATTTGCAACTACCGGAAGAAGTATTAATTACTACGATGAAAGAGCATCAGCGGTACTTCCCGGTAAAAGATGAAAGCGGCCGTTTATTAAATTATTTTATTACAGTTCGAAATGGAGACGCCAATCATCTTGACAATGTACGAAGAGGGAATGAAAAGGTGATTCGTGCCAGGCTTCAAGATGCTGTTTTCTTTTATGAAGAAGATCAAAAATTATCGATTAATGATGCGATTAATAAATTGGAAAAGGTCGTTTATCATGATCAAATCGGAACATACAAAGAAAAATTACAGCGGATCAAATCTTTATCACAATATATCTTGCAACAACTACCTGTAAGTAAGGAGATGCAAGAACATACATTGCGTGCAGCGGAAATTTGTAAATTTGACCTTGTGACGCAAATGGTGGACGAATTCCCGGAACTTCAGGGGATTATGGGAGAAAAATACGCTGTGATTCATGGTGAAAATCCATTAGTTGCCAAAGCGATTAATGAACACTATATGCCAAAAAATGCAGACGGCGAACTTCCTGAAACAGAAGCGGGTGCTGTCGTCAGTATTGCCGATAAATTGGATACGATTGCTTCCATCTTTTCCATCGGGTTAATTCCAAGCGGTTCTCAAGATCCGTATAGTTTAAGAAGACAAGCGACGGGTGTTGTCCAAATTTTGGCTAATAAAGGTTGGAACATTGACTTCACTGCTTTATTAAAAGAAAGTATTAAACAAACAGTCAAATTTTCAAAACGGAATGAACAAGAAGTTTTTGCGGATATGTTTTCTTTCTTCCAACTACGGTTTAAACATTTGTTGGCAGAGAAAGGAATTCGTTATGATATTGTTGATGCGGTTCTTGAAGCACCGATTCGAGATGTAAAATCACTTATTGAAAAAGCCGCCATCCTTGATCACAAAAAAGAGGAAGCCGGTTTTAAAGAAAATGTTGAAGCGCTCAGTCGGGTAATTAATATTACAAAAAAATTTGAGGAAGCGATCGAAATTGACCCGGGACTGTTTGAAAATGAGACGGAAAGTCAATTGTATGAAGCCTATCAACAAATGAAAAGCCAATTGTATGAAACAGATCCGGAACAATATTATCAACTGCTGGTTCGTTTAAAAAATCCAATCAATCAGTTTTTTGATCAAACAATGGTTATGGTCGATGCAGAACAAATTCGCAACAATCGCTTGTCCTTATTAAAAAGTCTTTCAAATCTAATTGGTGGATTCGCCCAATTTTCAATGATTATTGTAAAATAATAATTACAACATATAATTGGTAAACTTTCTTAAAATAGATATGTCTAATTTGTCTGTTTTGGAAAATAGTATATAATTAACTAGAGAATCATATGTTATTTTTGGCTTAGTCGGGTGGTGAGTAAAATAGAACTAAGTAAACGGCAAGAAAAAATTATTGAAATCGTTAAAGAAAATGGTCCGATAACAGGTGAACATATTGCAGATAAATTAAACTTAACACGTGCAACCTTGCGTCCGGATTTAGCCATCCTGACCATGGCCGGATTTTTGGATGCAAGGCCGCGTGTCGGCTATTTTTATACCGGCAAAAGCAGTACACAATTACTGTCAGAAAGCATAAAAAAAATAAAAGTAAATGATTTCAAGTCGATTCCGGTTGTAGTTAATGAAAATGTGACCGTCTATGATGCAATCGTAACGATGTTTCTAGAAGACGTTGGCACGTTATTTGTTGTTGATAATGATAATTTGTTAGTTGGTGCCTTATCAAGAAAAGACTGTTTACGAGCAAGCATCGGCAAACAAGATTTGAACACGGTCCCTGTCCATATTATTATGACGCGCATGCCGAATATTACGATGTGTAAGGGTGATGATTTACTCATCCATGTTGCAGAAAAATTAATTGAAAAACAAATTGATGCGATACCAATTGTAAGAGAGCGGGACAATGGTTATGAAGTAGTTGGAAGAATTACAAAATCCAATATCACAAAAGCATTTGTCTCCCTGTTTAATGAGGATTAATTAAGGAGATGATACTCAAATGACGAGACCTCCGATATATGTAGTATCGGATTCAGTAGGAGAGACGGTTGAACTAGTAACGAAAGCAGCGATCAGCCAATTCAACGGGGCGGGCGTGGATTTGCAAAGAATTCCTTATGTTGAGGACTTTACCACCATTGATGAGGTAATATCGCTTGCCAAATTAAATCAAGGTATTATTGTTTTTACATTGGTGAAACCGGAAATGCGCAAATATTTATCACAACATGCGAAAAGTGAAAATATTTTTGCCTTTGATGTTTTAGGACCTTTAATTGATAAATTTGAAAAAATGTCAGGAGTCACGCCAAAATACGAACCTGGCCTTGTCAGAAAATTAGATGAAGATTACTTTAAAAAGATCGAAGCAATCGAATTTGCGGTAAAGTACGATGATGGAAAAGACCCAAACGGAATCTTAAAAGCAGATATTGTATTGATCGGCGTTTCCAGAACATCGAAAACACCACTGTCCCAATTTCTTGCCTTAAAGCGATTCAAAGTGGCTAATGTTCCAATTGTTCCCGAGGTAGAACCACCGGAAGAGCTCTTCGAAATTGACAAGAGAAAATGCATCGGTTTAAAAATTAGTCCCGACCAATTAAACTATATACGAAAAGAAAGACTTATTGCTTTAGGGTTAGATGAAAGGGCGAATTATGCGAGAATGGAAAGAATTAAGGAAGAATTAGCTTATTTTGAAAAGATTACCGATCGAATCGGCTGTTATCTGGTTGATGTAACGAATAAAGCGGTTGAAGAAACGGCGAATTTGATTGTCAATTATTATAAAAAAAATATAGGTAATAAGTAAGGAACGGGGTAGTCCCCACTCATTGATATATCCATCAGTGACAAAAGTGGGACACCTCTATTTTTTTGCTTAAGCTGTTTTCGTAAATTTTGAATAAAAACCAGTCTTTGGTCAAAATCACAAATAATGGAATGGAAAAAAATATTTATTTATACTATAATAAAAAATTGTACGGAAAATTCGCGAATAGAGGTTTAGACTTTGGGTTTTAAGAATAAACTTAGTAGTGATGAAAGTCAAGAAAATCGTTTAAAAATTTTTCGACACGAATTTTTCAAACATAAAAAGGAAATTATGTCATTCCTATGAAATTTGTCTTTTTAAGAAGGAATTTGTGGAGGAATGTAGAATTTCTAAATATAGGCTATATACTGGTTAGCTCCCGACAAGGATTTAGAGGGAATTTTACGCGAAACATGCTTAAATATAGAAAATCAAAATATGGTACTTTGAGCATAATTTTTTATAAAAAAATGGGAATTTGAATGCTCATATTAAATTTTAATGTTGTAAACGTAAAAATCGAAATAAGATTTTTGTCGATTTTTGCAGGATTAATAAAAAATGAATCGAATACTTATAATGGGTGGAGATGTTCTCATGGCAGAACGTATTCCAAATGAAATAGTGAAACAAATTAGCCAATCTGTTGATATAGTGGAAGTCATCAGTAATTTTGTTCATTTAAAAAAACAGGGCCGCAATTACTTCGGGCTTTGTCCGTTTCACAATGAAAAATCTCCTTCTTTTTCCGTATCACCTGATAAGCAAATATATCATTGTTTCGGTTGCGGTGCGGGAGGAAATGTTTTTTCTTTCTTGATGGATATAGAAGGCCTCTCTTTTCAAGAAGCAGCAATCAAATTAGCCGGGATGGCAAATATTCCTTTACATATAAATGTATCCCAAAGTAAAACGCCGGGCACCAATACCTATGATAAAATGATCGAAGCCCATGAGTTATTAAGACAATTTTATCACCATTTATTGGTAAATACTAACAAGGGTCAGGAAGCGTTGGAATATTTGACTAGACGGAACTTTACCCGCGAGATGATTGATCATTTTCAAATTGGCTATTGTTTAAATGAATGGGATACAAGCTTGAAATTTTTAAAATCACGGGGATTTTCAGAAGAACTTCTTGAAAAGGCCGGACTTATTATTAAAAGTGAGTCCAACCATCAATATTTTGACCGATTTCGGGGAAGAATTATTTTCCCCATCTTTGATATGAAAGGAAATACAGTTGCATTTTCCGGTCGTGTAATGCATAAAGGGGAGCCGAAATATTTAAACAGCCCGGAAACGCCTATTTTTCACAAGGGAAAGACATTATACAATTTCTATCAAGCCCGATCATCCATACGAAAAAAACAATCATTGGTCATTTTTGAAGGCTTTGCTGATTGTATTGCTGCATATGGAGCCGGAGTTGATAATGGAATCGGGGCGATGGGAACCGCTTTGACGGAAGAACATGTTCATATGATTAAACGAAATGCCGAACGTGTCATTTTATGTTTTGATTCTGATTCGGCAGGTCAAAGTGCAACGTTGAAAGCAGGTGAACTACTCCAGAAGGCAGGTTGTACCGTTCAAGTAGCAATGATACCGGAGGCAAAAGATCCTGATGAGTATATTCTTACACATGGTTCCGACGCATTTATTAATAAAGTAATTGGGACAAGTTTAACCTTTATGGCATTTAAAATGAAGTATTACCAAACAGGAAAAAATCTCAAGAATGAAGGAGATCGCCTTGCTTATATCGAACAAGTATTAGGAGATATAGCAACGATGGATAATGCCATAGAAAGGGATGTTTATTTACGTCAATTAGCAGATGAATTTTCTCTATCGTTAGATGCTTTGAAACAGCAAGAAAGACAGCTATACTATATGCATAAAAAAGGGTTGAAAAAACAAGAACAACAAAATCGAGTCCCCGTTTCCATCATGTCTCAAAAGCCTGCGCGAAAAGCTTTCGAAAATGCGGAACGAATATTAATTGCTCATATGTTAAAAAGTGTCACATTTACACAGCGTGTGCAAAAAGCCTTGCAAGACATCCCGTTTAATTTGGATGATCATCAAGCGATTGTCACATATTTATATGGATTTTATGAGGAAGGGAATGAGCCTGATTTAACTCAATTTTTAAATTTCCTTAATGATCAACATTTAAAGAAACTTGTTGCAGAGATTGGGATGATCTCTATAGCTGAAGAAGTAACCGATAGAGAATTTCAAGATTATATCAAGCATGTAGTTAATCAACATAAATGGTTAAAAATAAAAGAGAAAGAAAGAGAAAGCATCGAGGCAGAACGTCAACATGATGTAAAAAGAGCTGCAGAAATTGCTAATGAAATCATTCAATTAAGAAAATCGCTTTAATTGTTGGAAGGAGGGGAACATATGACTGAGAAGTCAGCACGTTCCAATGAAGATTCTGAACTCACAATCGATCAAGTGAAAGACCAATTAATTGAGTTAGGTAAAAAAAGAGGTAGTCTCTCTTACGATACAATCGCTCAAAATTTAGCTCAATTTGAGTTAGATGCAGAACATATGGATGAGTTTTACGATCAATTGTCTGAACAGGGCATTCAATTAATAGAAGATCATGAAGAAGATATCGAACAACCGGATGAAGAGGATCTGGAAAATGAAGAGGAATTTGATTTAAATGATTTGAGTGTTCCTCCCGGTGTCAAAATTAATGATCCTGTTCGAATGTACTTGAAGGAAATCGGTCGTGTTGATCTATTAACCCCTGAAGAAGAAATCGAACTAGCTGAAAGGATTGCCCAAGGAGATGAGGAGGCAAAAAGAAGGCTCGCTGAGGCAAATTTACGACTTGTTGTAAGTATTGCCAAACGTTATGTAGGCCGTGGAATGCTTTTCCTTGACTTAATCCAAGAAGGGAATATGGGCTTAATCAAGGCTGTTGAAAAATTTGATTATACAAAAGGATTTAAATTTAGCACGTATGCAACGTGGTGGATACGTCAAGCGATTACCAGAGCCATTGCAGACCAAGCGCGAACCATTCGTATTCCGGTTCATATGGTTGAAACAATAAATAAATTAATTCGTGTCCAACGGCAATTATTGCAAGATTTAGGCCGGGAACCAACACCGGAAGAAATAGCTGAAGAAATGGATTTAACGCCTGAAAAAGTAAGGGAAATCTTAAAGATTGCTCAAGAACCTGTATCTTTAGAAACTCCAATCGGTGAAGAAGACGATTCCCATTTAGGCGACTTTATTGAAGATCAGGAGGCGACATCTCCTTCTGACCATGCAGCCTACGAAATGTTAAAAGAACAATTGGAAGACGTCTTAGATACATTAACAGATCGTGAAGAAAATGTATTACGTCTCCGTTTTGGTCTTGACGATGGACGTACACGTACTTTAGAAGAAGTCGGCAAAGTCTTTGGTGTCACCCGTGAACGGATTCGCCAAATTGAGGCGAAAGCTTTACGGAAATTGCGACATCCAAGCCGTAGTAAACGATTAAAAGATTTCCTGGAATAAAATTACCTTTGATTGGTTTGTCTAAGAAAGGCAAACCAATTTTGTTGTACGTAAATGGAGACCGGATAATAAGGTAAAATGTCCTTAAAAAATTGTTGCAAGAAAATACAGGCAAGATAGTTGTGCTTAAGTGTCCTTAATGTTTTTGTACGTTAATATAGGCCAGATAATAAGGTAAAACGTTCTTAAATTTTTATAAGTAAATATAAGACCAGATAATAAGTTAAGCGTTCTTAAAAGTTTTTTGGCACATAAGCGTCATACACCGAAAAAGCCATGATCTACAGATGAGCGACACAGCATGAATCGCCACAAATCTCGCCAAACGAATGAATTTTCATTTCGTATTCGCTTTCACACTATTTGACATCTATTTTATAAAAAATGAAATGAATTTGCAAATGGCTATTGTAAATTTTTTTGTCCATGATGATTTAAAGGTGATAGAGTTTCCTTTCATTTTGTCAAGTAGTGAAAACAGTTAAATTTTGTCCAAATTGTGAAAACTACAGCTCTTTCGTATTAACCACTTCCCCTTTACAGCTTTTTCAAGTAAAATAAGAATAGTTTGCAAATGTTATCATGAGTATTTGGGCAAAGGGGAGAAAAGGATGAAACGCAATGCAATATTTCCTTATCTATTAATCATGGTTTTAGGTATCGGGCTTATGGTAGCACTTTCAATTATTGGGGTGAATGACAGTAAAGAAGCAGAGGGAAAAGATTCTGAAAAGGGGAATGTCGCCCAAGCCGCAACACCGGAAGAAATTTATCAAAAATCATGTTTCACTTGCCATGGCCAAAATTACGAAGGTGCAATGGGTCCTGAGCTGAAGGGTGTTGACGAGCGTTTATCAAAAGATGAAATTAAAGAAGTTTTGCAAAATGGTCGGGGGGCAATGCCGAAAGGGTTAGTTCCAGCCGAAAGTCTCGATGCCATGGCCGATTGGCTTATGTCACTTGAATAGTATAAGAAAAGGGCTTCCAAATAAAGTCACTTAACTGATGAACAGTGGAACATTCACTTGATTCATTTAGGAAAGTGACAGTGGGGAGTCCTTTTCTTTGATTGAAAAACTTTTTGTTTTCCTGTAATTTAATAGATAGTGGAAAGAATGGAAAGTTTGGTGAGTTTTGTTTTATGATAAAATTAGCTGAAAGACTTAAGGAAATAACCACTTACATACCAAAGGACAGCATTCTGGCTGATATTGGTTCTGATCATGCTTACTTGCCAATCTATTGTGTGAAAAACAAAATTGTGAAAAAGGCGATTGCCGGAGAAGTAGCGGATGGTCCATTGTTAGCGGCAAAATCAAGTGTAAAAGCATATCAATTTGAACAATTCATTGATGTCCGGAAAGGTGATGGTCTGGCGGTTTTAAAGGAAACAGATTCGGTAGATTGCATAACCATTGCCGGAATGGGCGGAGCATTGATTTCTTCCATTTTGGATAACGGGAAGGAAAAACTACATCAAGTTAGCCGGCTAATTTTGCAACCGAATTTGGCAGCCGATCAGATTCGATTGTGGTTGCTCAATCATAACTGGAAATTAGTTAAGGAAAAAATTTTAGAAGAAGATGGTCATATTTATGAAATTTTAGTTGCTGAGCAAGGAGACAGTGAAGCTCCTTATTGCAATGATGAGGATAAAGAAAAGCAAGTTTTTTTTGGTCCGTTTCTTATAAAAGAGAAAAATCACGTTTTTTATAAAAAATGGAAACGGGAGTATAATGAATGGTTGCGAGTCTTGGAAGAACTTGATAAAGCAAAAGAAACTGTAGCAATTATCAGGAAGAAATCAGAGTTGAAAAAATATATCCAGTGGTATAAGGAGGTTTTTCCGGATGAAAATACCGAACGGGCATGAAGTCATCCAGTTATTTGAACAATTTGCTCCAAAAGAACTCGCTATGGAAGGAGATAAAATAGGCTTATTGGTAGGCTCGCTTAATCAGCCGGTAAAAAATGTTTTAGTTGCGCTCGATGTTGTGGAAGATGTTGTTGATGAAGCGATTGATAAAGACGCCCAGCTGATCATCAGTCATCACCCGTTAATTTATCATCCTTTAAAAACAATCCGGACAGAAGAGTCGTATGGAAGAATTATTTCAAAATTATTGAAACACGATATTGCCGTCTATGCTGCCCATACCAATTTAGATGTCACCTTTGGCGGGGTTAATGACCTGTTGGCAGACAAACTGGGTTTGCTGGAAACGGAAGTACTTGTACCTACATATGAAATGCCTTTAAAAAAATTAGTTGTCTATGCCCCTCAAGAGGCGGCAGACAACATTCGGGAAGCACTTGGCAATGCCGGGGCAGGATTTATCGGAAACTACAGTCACTGTACATTTTCAAGTCAAGGTACCGGTCGCTTTTTACCGGGAGAAAACACCAATCCGTATATTGGTTCAATTGGAGAATTAGAAGCTGTTGCTGAAGAGAGAATCGAAACTATTTTTCCGCAAAACCTTGAAAGAAAAGTACTAAAGGCTATGCTTCAAGTTCATCCATACGAAGAACCGGCTTACGATATCTATCCGCTTGATATGAAAGGGCAGGTGTACGGCTTAGGAAGAATCGGTTATTTGTCAAAAGAAGTAACTTTAGAAGAATTCGCTGCTTTTGTAAAAGAGGCACTGGATGTAACGGGCGTCAGGGTGGTCGGAAATCTGTCCGACACAATTAAAAGGGTTGCTATACTTGGTGGAGATGGCGGCAAATATTATAAAACGGCCATCCGTAAAGGGGCGGATGTGTTTATTACCGGTGATATGTATTATCATACTGCGATCGACGCAAAATTGGACGGTTTACATATTATTGATCCCGGTCATAATGTGGAAAAGGTTATGAAACGAGGGGTTGCAAAAAAAATGATGGAACTTTGCCGGGAGAAAAAATTCCAAGTAAACTTCATTCCATCGCTTGTCCATACGGATCCATTTCTATTTTTGTAACCTGGCAAACATTAAAAAGGAACCACTTGTTGTTTTTAAATAGACGAATTATCGGTCCTGCCCTTTAGAAAATATAATCAGGATCAAGAAGACAGGAATAAACTATACGGATACATGAGCGGAATGAAAGCTTTAGAAAGTATAATCGGTAAAACATCAAAAAAGGACTTCACTGTGATAGGAAGTCCTTCATTACTATTTTACAGCTTTTACTTTTGGCAAAATTTTCGATAGCGGAACTTTTCTTTCCCGAATCCAAGTAGTTTCATCTTCCGGATCAAATTGTTCCAAAAAGTGAATAACTTCTTTTGTAATCGGTGTTGGAGTAGACGCACCGGAAGTAACAGCAACCCTTTTTGCGTTCCTGATCCAATCAATTTCAATTTCCGTAACATCCGCTACCCGATAAGATTTCGTACCGGCAATCTCTTCCGAAACTTGGGCTAACCGGTTTGAATTATTGCTCTTCGGGTCACCGACAACAATTAATACGTCAGCATCACCCGCTTGTTTAGCGACAGCTTCTTGTCTAACTTGGGTAGCTTGGCAGATTTCATTATGTATTTCCGCCTGTGGAAACTTTTTAAGACAATATTCCATTAAATCCTTAACATCCCAACTGCTCATCGTCGTTTGATTTGTAATGATAATTTTATCATTTTTTATATCCAGTTGATCGATATCACCGGTGTTTGAAACTAAATGGACCAGACCCGGTGCGACCCCGATCGCCCCCTCCGGCTCAGGATGACCCTTCTTACCGATATAAATGACCTCATACCCCTGTTTCGTTTTTTCTTCAATGATAACATGGGTTTTTGTAACATCCGGGCAAGTCGCATCGATGGTGACCAGTCCTTTTTCTTTGGCAAGTTGGCGAATTTCAGGTGACACCCCATGAGCAGTGAAAATCACGGTCCCTTGATCAACTTTTTCCAATATTTCTTTTCGATTTTTCCCGTCTAATGTGATAATCCCTTCTTCTTTAAATGCTTCAGTCACATTTTCGTTATGGACAAGCATACCAAGAATATAAATCGGTCTTGGTAAATTTTTATCTAAAGCGGCATTGCGAGCGATAACCATGGCATCAACAACACCGTAACAATAACCGCGGGGGGATACTTTAATGACTTCCATATTTTATCGTTCCTCCTCGTAAACTAAAAAACTATAGGTATATTATAACGAACTGGTGTTGATAACTCAAAGTATTGTTCTTTTTTATACGTTAAGAAAGTATAAATTTCCAGCAAAGAAGTGAATTCGACGTAGTGGGAAATTTTAAGAATTAAGTATAAGTGCAACTACGGCTTTGCCATCGCCTAAAGGCTCGGCAGTCGCCGAGTTTTCTTTAAAAATATGGAGAAAAGCAGTGATGTGAATGTGATTATCAGTTATCAACACATGAATTGTTCATCCACCATCATCTGCCTGAAAAATTAAATATATAGCTTAGGTACAGAACTTTTGAATTGTAAAGGTTGTTTCTTTTTGTTACGCTTAGCCTTTTTTGCCGCTTGTTCCGATTCGACGATCTTTTTTTCACTATCGATCTTTTCATTTTCTCCTAATGATTGTTTCGATGCTTCTTTCAATAATATCTTTTTTTCTTCTTCAATACCGTCATCGTTATTTTCGTTTTCTTCAGGCTCCAAATCGTCCTTATTCCTTTCAACTATCTCATCTTCCAAGTCAGTTTCCGTGTTCTCCTCATTATCATTATCTTGGTCACTGCTGTTTTGCAGGCTGCGATATAATTTCCAAAGAGCAGGTAAATTTTTGACTAATGGTCCGTATTGTTGAACCATTGAACCGATTTGTTGCCCTGTACGTAACACCTGTTGCGTCTGTCCTAAAAAATTAGATATCGATTCCGGGTTTAGGAAGCTTCGTATCCCGGTCTGCTCTTGATAACCTACTCCTCTGCCAAACAGAAATGGATTAACAGGTTGCTGTGGTATTGACTCGATCCCACTTTTTCCCTTGAAAAGTCGTGAAAGGAAACCGACTCGTTTCGGTTGCTCAAATCTAGCTTGTTGCATCTGAAAGGGTCGCGGCCTACCAATATTTCTTGGCATACCCCCGTACATCCCTCTTGGCCTCGGAGAAGGAGTGAAAAAGCGATAAGGATTTGGTGGCGGTACTTGCTGAAATCGCGGTGGCATAGATGAATCCTCCTCATACACTCAATTTACTCTCCTATTACAATATGCAAAGGCAAAGTGCTTCGTTAGTGTAGAAAAAAATTCATAAGTAGAGTTATTTACCTTTTTTTTGTATAATACTAAGATGGATAATAATTAAGTATGTCAGATTAAGGAGTTTTTATATGGAAAAAACGAATTTTACAAGGTTTTCATTAAAACCGTTTTTATATGAAGGACTGGAAAACATGGGTTTTTACGATCCAACCGATATTCAAGAACGGGTGATTCCTAAAGCGTTAAAAGGTCTGTCCTTGGTTGGCCAATCCCAAACCGGAACCGGGAAAACACATGCATTTCTCTTGCCGATACTGACAAAACTGAATCCGTCAATTCAATCGGTCCAAGCCGTGATTACTGCACCAACCCGGGAATTGGCTCACCAAATATATCACGAGGTCTTGAAATTAACAAAATATTGCCCGAAAGACGAAGAAATTACAGCAAAATTATTTGTTGGCGGGACAGATAAAGCCCGGGTAATTGAAAAATTGAAAGTACAACCGCATATCGTTATCGGTACACCGGGGCGAATTTATGACTTGGTGAAAGAACAGGCATTATTCGTTCATACCGCAACTATGATGGTTGTCGATGAAGCTGATTTAATGTTGGATCTCGGCTTTTTAGAAGATGTGGACCGGATTGCAGGAGCGATGCCTGAACAGTTACAAATGTTTGTCTTTTCGGCAACGATTCCGGAAAACTTAAAACCTTTTCTGAAAAAATATATGGAAAATCCTGAGTTTGTTCATGTTGAACCGAAACAGAGAACTGCGAAAAATATTGAACATATTTTGCTTCCTTTGCGACACCGTGACAAATTCCATTTCCTAAAAAATTTGATGGAGATCATTCATCCGTATTTAGCGATTATTTTTGTAAATACGAAAGCCAGAGCTGATGAACTTGCTAATCTATTGGCCGAAAACGGTGTGAAAGTCGGTTTAATTCATGGAAATCTCACCCCAAGGGAACGGAAAAAGATGATGTCGCAAATCCGTAATTTGGAGTATCAGTATATTGTTGCGACAGATTTGGCATCACGGGGGATTGATATTGAAGGGGTCAGCCACGTTTTTCATTACGAGTTACCTAAGGACTTGAATTTTTATATTCATCGTTCGGGACGGACCGGTCGGGGAGCGTACTCGGGTGTTTCATATATCCTTTTTGATGAGCAGGATAACGAAAAAATTAGTAAATTGGAAAACATGGGTATTACCTTTACTTATATGGATATAGTGGCGGGAGAGTTGAAAGAAAATGACGACCGGAATCAGCGAAAAAATCGGAAAAGAAAACCGCAGGAAGTAGATATCCAAGTAAAACGGGCGATAAAAAAACCGAAAAAAGTAAAACCGGGTTACAAGAAGAAACAGAAAGAGTTACTCGAAAAAGAGAAAAAAAGACAATTAAAGAAACTCGGGCGACCGCGTCATTAGTCAACTTGTGACGGCAGTTTAATGAAAACTTTTTTATTTTCGAATCGCTACCTTAGTACGCGGATTATCAATCTTAAATTTCTTAACTTATAAAAAAATATAATTATCCTGGGAATAAGAAAGGAAGAGGAGAAATGTTAAAAATCGGTTCTCATGTATCGATGAGCGGGAATGATATGTTGTTGGCTGCCAGTCGGGAAGCGGTATCCTATGGTTCCACAACCTTCATGATCTATACCGGCGCCCCGCAAAATACAAGACGAAAAAAAATTGAAGAATTGAATATTGAACAAGGTCGAGCGCATATGGAGGAAAACGGCATTGATGAGATTGTCGTTCATGCCCCGTATATTATTAATATCGGAAATACCACAAAACCACAAACATTTCGGTTAGGCGTGGATTTTCTTCAATCAGAAATAGAGCGGACAGAAGCGATTGGTGCAAAACAAATCGTTCTTCATCCGGGAGCCCATGTTGGAGCCGGAGAGGATGCAGGCATTGCCAAAATTATTGAAGGATTAAATGAAGTCCTTACCCATGATTCACCTGTTCAAATTGCTTTAGAAACGATGGCAGGGAAAGGTTCAGAAGTTGGCAAAACGTTTGATGAATTGGCAAAAATTATTGACGGAGTAACCAATAATGATCGGTTATCCGTTTGTTTCGATACTTGCCATACAAGTGATGCCGGCTATAATGTAAAAGAGGATTTCGATGGTGTATTGAATGAATTCGATAAAATTATCGGTATTGATCGGATAAAAGTTCTACATATTAATGACAGTAAGAATCCGATGGGAGCAAGAAAAGACCGACATGAAAATATTGGATTTGGCTATATTGGATTTAAAGCACTAAATTATATCGTTCATCATCCACAATTAGAAGATATTCCGAAAATATTAGAAACACCTTATGTCGGAACAGATAAAAACAATAAAAAACCACCTTACAAATATGAAATTGAAATGTTCCGGAATCAAACATTCAGTGAAAATTTGCTTGAGCGGATTATTAATGAAGCTTAAAAAAACGGGTGTTCTAAGGGTTAACTAAGTGTAAACCCTTGGAACACCTGTTTTATAAAAACAAGTACCTGTCGATTCGCTTTCGGTACAGATAATTTACTGCTCGCTCATTCATGTGGGATAAAAGATCATTACTTAGTCAGCATAATGAAAAGTTGATTTACCTTTTTGGCTGTTTGTGGCCCGCAAACTTTTGCGATTTCTTTAATGACTTTTGTACGGTCATTATCATTGAAAATATCGATGTTTTTGCCCCGTAAATATTTGGCGATTAGTTCAGCTTGATCTAAACTTACATCAATATTAAATTGTTTTCCGTATTTCACTAATTCTTTCCCGGTAATCCCATTAATTTTCATATTAATAATATTCTCGAGAAACTTCATTCCATCTCCTCCCAACATAATGTATGAAGCTTAATCGAAAAAGTTCCATAGATTTTTTCAATAACAACACAAATGAAGAAAAACTTTACATTTTCCGGTCGTTTATGTATACTTAATAAGTCTAAATCGTAATCATTCTTAATAAGAATAAAGTTTATTTATAGAAGGTGGTTGAAGGTGACTGAAGCACCAATTATTGAAATAAAAAACGTAACTTATCATTATGATCATTTCACTGTATTAGAAAACATAAATCTGCAAGTTGAGCGGGGCGACTTTTTAGCGATCGTCGGTCCAAACGGTTCGGGTAAATCGACACTGCTAAAACTAATTTTGGGCCTGTTAAAAAAACAACAAGGAGATATTTATCTTTACGGAAAACCGTTGGAGTCTTTTGATCAGTGGGAAAAAATCGGCTTTGTGTCGCAAAAGGCCAATTCATTTAACAGTGGCTTTCCGGCAACTGTTTATGAAGTGGTAAGAAGTGGATTAACGAAAAAAACCGGACTGTTTCATTTCTTCCCGAAAAATACAAGGGAACATGTAATGGAAGCGTTGAAGGCTGTTGAGATGGAGTCGTTTATTGACCGAAATATCGGAGAATTATCCGGCGGGCAACAACAACGGGTGTTTATTGCCAGAGCGATTGTTTCAAATCCTGAGTTACTTATTCTCGATGAGCCCACAGTCGGTGTGGATGCAAAACGAGTTGCACAATTTTATCAATTATTACAGAGGCTAAATCATACAAGGAATATGACGCTAATTATCGTATCTCATGATGTTGGAATCATCTCAGACAAAGTAAGCCATGTTGCTTGCTTAAATAAAACACTTTATTTTCATGGTCGTTCACATGAGTTCGCAGCATTGGATAAGGAAGCACTAAGTTTTTTTTACGGTCATGATGTAGATGTACTAAAACATGAGCATATTTGATTTTTTGGGGGAAAATTTATGATCGATAATTTATTTCAATATGAATTTTTACAAAATGCCTTTCTTACCGGCATCATAATCGGGGTTATTGCTCCATTTCTCGGGGTTTTTATTGTCGTTAGGAAGATGGCATTGATTACCGATGCGTTGAGTCATGTTTCATTATCGGGAATTGCAGCGAGCCTTTTGTTGGGAAAATATTTCGCTCCGTTCGCATTATTAAATCCATTGTATGGCGGTATGGCTTTTTCAGTTATCGGTGCCTTACTTATTGAAAAACTGCGCACGGTTTATAAACATTACGAAGAATTGGCGATACCCATCATGATGTCATTTGGTATTGGATTAGGTGTCATTTTTATTTCATTGGCAGATGGTTTTAATACGGATTTATTCGGGTATTTATTTGGAAGTGTAAGTGCCGTTTCAAGGGCTGACTTATATGTTATTATTTTAATAGCTGTTTTGGTTTTCATTACGATTTTTTTACTTTACAAAGAGTTGTTTTTGCTATCCTTTGATGAGGAATATGCAAAAGCAATAGGTATACCTGGCAATGGTATTCATTTACTATTTGTAATCACAGTGGCTTTGGTTATTGCTGTTTCGATGCGGATTGTCGGTGTTTTACTTGTATCTTCATTGATGACATTGCCGGTTGCCGCAAGTATCCGTGTTGCCAAAAGTTTTAAACAAGCCATTATTCTTTCCGTTATTTTCGGTGAAATATCGGTGATTGGTGGGTTGGTAAGCGGTTTTTATCTTGAAATTGCTCCCGGTGGTACAATCGTGATCATTGCTGCTACTTTGCTTTTGGGAACCGTTCTTTACAAGAAATTTCGCTACCAAAAATCTTAAACAGGAAGTGGAAGAAATGAACGTAACTGAGGCTATTCAAATTTTAAAGGATAAAGGATATAAATATACAGGAAAACGGGTGGATATGCTGGAATTTTTAGCGAACCATGATAAATATATGACCGCCAAAGATGTGTTGGAAGGGATGAAGGTACATTATCCAAATTTGAGTTTTGATACTATTTACCGAAACTTATCATTATTTTCTGAACTGGGTATTCTTGAAACAACTGATTTATCGGGTGAGAAACATTTCCGGTTTTCTTGTGCCAAGATTGGGCATCACCACCATTTTATTTGTATAAGTTGTGGTAAAACAAAAGAAATTGAAGGTTGCCCGATGGACGAAGTGAAAGAAGAATTGAAAGATTATGTAATCTCCGGGCATAAATTTGAAGTATACGGTTATTGTAATGAGTGTACCCATTAATCGGGAAAGCTAGTCTTGGACATGTTTTTTATGACATTTCAGGATTAGCTTTTTTTTTGCGTTAGTAAGTTTCAAAAAACGGGTGAAAAAGTCCTTTTTTTTAAAATAAAACACGTAAAAAAACGATAGATTCGTTCTTAAGCTTAGCTCTATACTTGAAATCGATTTTGTAAAAAATTTTTGCACAGAGAAGTAATCGTCAAAAGGACAAAATCATGAGTGGAAAAATAAGGGGAGAAAGTAAATTATTCGTTTGGGTAAAAACCGTTGTGACATCAAATAATAAAAATGCTCCCAAGAAAGCGAGGTTAGCGATATGGGTCAAAATCGTGTAGGGAACAGAGAAAAAAACGGGCATGATGTGAACAACGGTTATCGGGATTATTTAACCGGATATGATTATCAAGAGGAAAACGCAGCAGAGATAGCAGAACCGATTCGAGTACAGGAACGCAATCATGAAACAGAAAGTACAGAAAATGGTAAAGGTTTGGGCTATATTGCCTTGGCTCTTGCCATCTTGTCCCTTTTCGTTTCACCTGTTCTTTTCGGTGGAGCGGCTATTATTTTGGGATTTCTGGCACGAGGCCGAGGAGCTGAGGGACTGGGTAATTGGTCAATTGGAATTGGAGCAATTTCAGCGGTTATCGGTTTATTTATAGCCCCGTTTTTTTGATGATATCGGGAGTATGAAAATAGATGAATCAATGCAAGTGGAGAAACATTTTTTGTTCTCTCCACTTGTTTTTTGGGAGTGCTCATTTGAAGCGTTATCTTATCTTGATAAAAGAAAAACCCAAGAATGTATGATCTCAACACTCTTAGGTTTCAGTAGCAATCATTATTTTACTAATTGTTTTTCCTTTTGATAATACTCTTCGGCCAGTTTATCAATTTCTTTTTTCAATTCTTCCACCATGGTTTCTTCCGGTACTTTTCGAACGATTTGTCCTTTCCTGAATAAGAGACCTTCTCCACGAGCTCCGGCAATACCGATATCAGCTTCTCTTGCCTCTCCGGGACCGTTAACTGCACAACCGAGAACAGATACTTTAATCGGGGCTTTAATTTTTTGAATGTATTCTTCTACCTCATTGGCAATGCTGATCAAATCGATTTCAATTCGACCGCATGTCGGGCAGGAAACGAGCGTTGCCGCATTGGAAATGAGTCCGAATGCTTTTAATAACTCTCTTGCCACTTTAACTTCTTCAACCGGATCTGCACTTAACGATATCCGTAACGTATTGCCAATTCCTCTGCTTAAAATCGCACCTAACCCGGCAGCACTTTTGACAGTTCCGGCAAATAATGTTCCGGATTCAGTAATACCTAAATGAAGCGGGTAATCAAATGCTCTTGCTGCTTTTTCATATGCTTCGATGGCCAAGTTAACATCAGATGCTTTCATGGATACAATAATATCGTGAAAATCCAAGTCTTCTAAAATTTTTATGTGATGAAGTGCACTTTCCACCATTCCGTCAGCCGTCGGATAACCGTATTTTTCGAGAATTGGTTTTTCAAGAGATCCGGCATTAACACCAATACGGATTGGAATTCCTCGTTCTTTTGCCGCTTTTACAACTGCTTCGACTTTTTCTTTTTTTCCGATATTCCCCGGATTAATCCGAACTTTATCAACACCGCCTTCAATTGCTTTTAGGGCAAGCTTGTAGTTGAAATGAATATCGGCTACAAGTGGAATATGGATTCGTTTTTTTATTTCCGAAATCGCATTAGCAGCCCGTTCATCGGGAACAGCGACACGAACAATTTGACAGCCGGCTTCTTCTAATCTATGGATCTGTGCAACTGTTGCTTCAACATCATGCGTTTTCGTTGTTGTCATACTTTGAATATATACAAGATTATTCCCGCCAATCGTTAAATTCCCGACTTTGACAGGACGTGTTTTTGTACGATGTGTAATTTCACCCACGATACTCTCTCCCTTATCATGAATTCCAAAATGCTGGACGAAATTGCTCCTCTTCATTTTAACAATAATTGATTTTAAGTGGCAAGGAAAATCGTTCTCTCCCTACCGTTCACTTACTAATAAAAGGGATAAAATTACTCATTCTGCCTGCAAAAAATTATCCTCATACTGTTCATCCCACTCATACGGAGTCAAGGAATCCCACCAAGTTTTAACTTAATGAAAAAGAAGATGGGAGAGGGGCTTGCTGCATGCAAATAGCAATGGATTAATATTTTTTTTGATTATATACAGGTATTTTATATGTTTCTCCAAATTGCATATCATCTGGTTTAATCCCTTCATTTAAGGCTGAAAAATCTTTAATCATCTCTTCAATCGAAATATCATCAGGGTAACCGCCCTGGCTCTCGATCAATGACAGCAAGGTGTCACCCGGTTTTACCTCCAATTCGACATATTGAAGAGACAAAGCAGTTTCTTGCACAGATTCTTTTTTTTCAGCTCCAGGTAATGTGCCGGCTGTGATATCAAAATATATAGCATAGACAACAATGATGATGGCGACAATACCGAATACTCTTTTCATGTTCCCACCTTCTACCAATTCTTTACCGGATTTTAGTATATTTGTATGCTTATATTTCTTCATTATTCCTATATTTTTGCAAAACTAGTAAAAAATTAATAGAAAGGGGGTGCGTGACATAGATTATATTTTGCCGAACATGGTGACATACGGAAATTGGGTATAAAAAACTCCATCCTTTTTCGGCCAAGAAAAAAGATGGAGGTTTCACTTTAATCAATATCCGTTTTTGGAATTTCCTTCATTGTGAGGTGAAGCATGATAATCATAACCGTCCAATTAATCAAAGAAGCAAACGGGACAATGGCATGGAAGAAATGCATAATCATGAAAAAGACCGTCGGCAACGTGATCGCATAAGTACTTAATTTCCATAAATGCCCGTAGTTGATATTGAGTTTTAAGGCATTTTTGAGAATTAATCCGATTAAGGCAAGGATTGTAATCGAAATTATTTGACCGGCAACTTGAATGAGATAAAAAAGAATGAATGAAAAAGCATAAATGACGGATTTAACTGAACCAACAAAATCGAGAAATTGTTGCATTTCCGTTCTACCCATTTCCTCCAAACCAAGTTGCTGATAGGATATCGTTTGTGTTTGATTATTTAAATTTATGACAACATCATATTCTAAAAAGGCTAAAGTATCATCATAGTTTGATTCCACATCATCGACCGTTGTTTGACCTGTGCTGTCGATAATAAAAGTGGAATTACCGGATTCTTCGATAATAACAGGTTCATTTATGTCGGTATGCAATTTTCCGTCTTGAATTGAGAAATCCGGTACCTCTTCATTTATTATCCTAACAGCATCATCATAAATATTATTAAAGTTTTGAACAAAATTGATAAATAAAGGTAGAACAGACAAAACGGAAAGAAAAAATATATAAAGAAAGGTTTTGCCCATCCCTTGATTGCGAAAAGTCGAGATATCTTTTGGGGAATATATACTCTTAATAAATTGCTTAAATATATTCATCTGTTTTCTCTTCCTCCTGTTCACTGTATTCATTATTACTATATTATCCCATAAATGGGTCGAGATGAATAATTTTGTTCATAACAACCCTTTGTGTAATCTCTTTGTAATCAAAATGAAATATTAGCGCAATAAAAAAATGCAGTAAATTTTTTGCACTTTTATTCAGATGCCTTTTCATGATTAGTATAGGGAATCTTGTTTTTAAAGAAGGTATGTGAATCGAGCGTCTTTCCGTGAAGCATTAAAAATTGGTTTTGGTTCCGTTATCGGTTTTGTTGGAAGTACGATTGTTAAATTGATGATCATGGTTATTATGGTTGGATATTTCTTGATTCTTGTCCTATAAAAGAAAAAATACCGAATGTCAATAGCCATTTCTAAAAATTTTTAGGCATTTTATTTGAAACTGGAATCGAGTTTTGCTAATCTAAACATACAAGCTCTCATTCCCAAATGATAGCTTAATTACATAATTTTTCTATATCAAAGGAGGAATAAAACATGGCATTTGAATTACCACAATTACCTTATGCGTATGATGCATTAGAACCGCATATTGACAAAGAAACAATGAATATTCACCATACGAAACATCATAATACGTATGTTACAAATTTAAATAATGCAGTGGCAGGAACAGAATTTGAAAATAAGACGGTTGAAGAATTAGTTTCTAACTTAGATGCTGTTCCGGAAAACATTCGCACTGCTGTCCGTAATAACGGTGGCGGACATTATAACCACTCTTTATTCTGGCAACTTCTTTCACCAAATGGTGGCGGCGAGCCTTCAGGTGCACTTCTGGATGCCATCAACGCTAAATTTGGAAGTTTCTCTGCGTTTAAAGATGAATTTACTAAAGCTGCAACAGGTCGTTTCGGTTCAGGCTGGGCTTGGCTTGTCGTAAACAATGGTGAGTTGGAAATCACCAGCACACCGAACCAAGACACGCCATTAAGCGAAGGAAAGACACCGATTCTTGGTTTAGATGTTTGGGAACATGCTTATTACTTAAAATATCAAAACCGTCGTCCCGATTATATCGCAGCTTTCTGGAACGTGGTTAACTGGGATGAAGTGGCAAAACGTTATCAAGCAGCAAAATAATGTTAAATGGAAAAAACCAGTAGAGTCGTATCTACTGGTTTTTTGTATATCTCCCCATCTTCTACAAAGAATACAATTAAAGGGGAGTATGTAATGAAGCAAAAAAGTCAAAAAAAATGGCTGGGTGATGTACATATCACAAAAGATTTGCTGTTGCTTTTACTGATTGGCGGTCTTTATTCCTTAAGTATCGCTTTATCTAATACGTTTGTTAATGTCTATTTATGGAAACAAACGGGTGATTTCTTTCAAATAGGATTATACAATTTGACCGTTGCCATTATCCAACCGGTTACTTTCATATTTGCCGGACGAATGGCGAAAAAAGTCGATCGCATTATTGTTCTTCGTCTCGGTGTGATCTTTTTGGCCATTTTTTTTATTTCAGTATTATTGACTTGTTCGGAGGCAAGTCGTTATTTACTATTACTCGGGACATTACTTGGTATCGGATACGGATTTTACTGGCTCGCTTATAACGTATTAACATTTGAAATTACCGAACCGGATACGAGGGATTTTTTTAACGGATTTTTAGGTGTATTAAATTCGCTTGGCGGGATGATCGGTCCATTAGTTGCCGGCTTTATTATTTCCCAATTCAAACAATTTTACGGGTATACAATTATTTTTTCCGCATCCCTTGGCTTATTCGCTTTGGCAACGATTTTAAGTTTTTTTATGAAAAAAAGACCTGCAACAGGAAATTATTTTTTCTCTGCCATTATTAAAGAGCGAAAAAGGAATCCAAATTGGAAAATGGTGACAAATGCAACATTTTTTCAAGGGATTAGAGAAGGGATCTTTGCGTTTGTTATCAATATATATGTTTACATAGCCACCGGCAGTGAAATGGCATTAGGTACCTATGCTTTCGTTAATTCCATTGTATCTTTTATTACTTATTATTTAGCCAGTCGCTTTATTAAAAAACAATACAGGAAAAGGGCGATTTTACTTGGCGGGATATTGTTATTTACTTCAGTGTTCCTCATCATTTTCCATGTCTCTTATCCCATTTTCCTTGTCTATTCTGCATTAATCGCCTTTGCCTATCCCGTCGTTCTTGTCCCGTTTATATCCACCTCCTATGATGTAATCGGGCAGGGGTGGCAAGCGAGAGAAATGAGAATTGAATATATTGTTGTAAAAGAGCTGTTTCTCAATGCCGGCCGAGCGTGCTCAATTATCATCTTTTTATTTTCGATTCTGTATTTTCCGGTTAAAACCATCCTACCTTTATTATTGATTGTCCTTGGTTCAGGCTATTTGTTTATTTATTTCTTTGTTCGTCATATTCAATTAAAAGGGATCTTTTCTTAGGAGGTCCCTTTTTCCTTTCATCATCTTTCCCTTTCTTTTCCTTAACCTTTTCCTAGAAATATGAAGCAAAATCAAATAAAATAGAAAGTATGGATATTTTCTTCTTTATATGTGGATGAAGGGAAAGAGGTTGGTGTACTTGTGAAAAATAATCAAAAAAACAATAAGAAAAAAAATCATATACCTTTACGGATGAATATATTGTTTTTTACTGTTTTCGTCATGTTTTCTATCTTAATTTTAAGATTAGGGGTTGTCCAAATTGTTGAAGGTGAGGAATATAAAAATGAAGTTCGAAAAACAGAAGAAATATCTGTAAATCATTCAGTTCCCCGCGGCGAATTATATGATTCAACTTATAAAAAAGTTGTTTACAATGTTCCGCAAAAAGCAATTACGTACACGCCGCCTAAAAATCCGCAACCGGATGAATTGTATGAAATTGCGAAAAAGCTGGCCAAATTTATTCAGATGCCAGAGGATGATATGAAAAAAGTAACGGAACGGGATAAAAAAGATATTTGGCTTCTTGAAAATAAAAATGGAAAGAAACTTGTAACCCGTTCTGAAGAGAAAAACTTAAAGGACAAAGAGCTGTATCAATTAAAATTGGAGCGAATTACCGAAGAACAATTACAATCGGTCGATATGAATGTAGCAGCGATTTATCGAAAAATTTATTCGGCTACCGCTTTGACCCCAACGATTGTAAAAAATATAAATGTCACCGATGAAGAATATGCAGCGGTTAGTGAAAACTTAGCGAATCTGCCGGGCGTGGATGTAACGACGGACTGGGAACGGGCATATCAGTTTGGCGATGTATTTAGAGGAATGCTTGGCAGTGTAAAACAAGGATTGCCTGAAGACAAAGTCGATTTTTATCAGTCGAAAGGGTACAGTTTAAATGATCGTGTCGGCTACAGTTACATCGAACAATCTTTGGAAGATATTTTGCAAGGATCAAAAGCGGTTGTTAAAACCGAAACGGATAAATCCGGAAAAATCATAAATACCGAATCGGTATCTGACGGGAAAAGCGGTAAAGACGTTGTTTTGACCGTTGATATGGAATTACAAGCGGAAGTGGAAAGGATCCTTCAAGAGCATATGGCAAAAATTGTCCAATATCCGCGTACGAATTATTTTAATAAAGCATTTGTTGTTGTCATGAATCCGAAAACGGGGGAAATATTATCGCTAGCTGGAAAACAATACAATCGAAAGACGAGAGAATTTGAGGATTATGCCAATGGTACATTTACGTATTCGTTTGAACCTGGTTCGGTTATCAAAGGTGCAACCGTCCTGATGGGGTATCAGGCAGGGGTTATCAAACCTGGCAATATGGAAACCGATGAAAAAATGGTCTTTAAAAATGGTACTTCGATTTCATCTGTTTCTCGAATGGGTTTAATTAATGATTTGACCGCACTGGAACGGTCATCGAATATTTATATGGCGAAAGTTGCACTTAAAGTAGCCGGCGGAACCTATAAATATATGGGAACATTAAATATCGATTTAGATAAAATTAATGTGATGCGCAGTTATTTTGCCCAGTTCGGCCTCGGTACGAAGACCGGAATCGGTTTCGATAATGAAGTTGTCGGGATTCAACGTGCACCTGAATATCCGGGTCAATTATTATATTTTGGCTTTGGACAGTATGATACGTATACACCGTTACAATTGGCTCAATATGTGTCGACGATTGCCAATGACGGTTATCGGATGAAACCGCAACTGGTTAAAGAAATCCGGGAACCGAATGAAGATAGTAATGAACTTGGCCCAATTATTGAAGAAGTGAATCCAGTTGTCCTCAATCGGGTAGATATGCAAGATGCTTGGATTAAACGGGTGCAAGAAGGCTTTTGGCGGGTAGTCAATGGTTCTCGCGGTACAGCTAGGAATTATTTTAAAAATGTTCCAACAGTTGTAGCCGGAAAAACCGGTACGGCACAAAGTTGGTTTAAAGATGAAAAAACGGGGAGTACCGTCCAAACTGAAAATCTAACCTTTGTCGGCTATGCGCCGTATGATAACCCGGAAGTGGCAATTTCCGTTGTTTTACCGAATCTTTATACTGGAGGTAAATCACCTGTTGGTAGTGTGAACCTAGTAATTGCTCAAGAAGTGTTGGAAAAATATTTCAGTATAAAGGCTGACCGGGCGAAACAACCCGCTCAGAATCAAGCAACAGGTGAAACGACAGAGCAAGGAACAACTGAGACAAATCCATAAAAATTAAGGAACTGTCAGGAGAATTCACTCCAAGGACAGTTCCTTTTTATCATTTTGTAATCATATCAGCAATTTCTTGGTTTGATATTCCTTGCTTAAATTCATATTGTCCCGGTTGAACTCTTTTTTCATATCCATTTTGGACCATGAAGTTAATAAAATCATTTTGATCGGTAATAATATGAATTCCCGCAAGACCTCTGGCAATATCTTCCAAACTCATGCCCTCTCTAATTTCGAACATAAATACTTGTTGCTTTTCTTGTTCTTGTTCTGCTGTATTCGTTGGTGCATTTTTGCTTTCCTCGATCGTTTTTTTCAAATCTGCATTTTCCGCTTCAAGACCGGCAATTTTCTCTTTAAATAAATCCAATCTGTCCTTTTCGACCAGAGTATATCCTTCTTTTTCGGCTGTTGGTTCCGATTTAGCCGTATCATTTTCAAAAAAGAACCCGTACAGGAAAATAATGATCGAAGCAACCAACATTCCAATACTAAAAAAGCGAACGTTCAGTCTATTCATTGCTTGACCACCTTAATCGTTTCTAAAATTTGCTTCACTTCATCCTCACTTAGTGCAGACTGTTTCGCAATTTGTTCCACAGTCAATCCTTGCTCATGTAAAAGACGAACTTGTCCGACAATGATTGGATTCGGGTTTTTGGCTTGAGAAGGGTTTTTATCCATGTCACCAGGAATTAATAATTCTTCTTCTAAAATTTTCAATCGTTTTTTGATTTGAAAATTTTCCTGGTACATCTGGATCGACAATTGCTCAACCTCATTGCTCAATTCTTTCGTACGATCGGGAAGAAAAAATGAAACAACGATCAAAATAATCGCGATAGCCATTAGTACGAATATTAAAATATCCATATCATCACTCCCACCGTAAAGTTTATCATAATTTGACAAGGAACAACATAGATAAATAATAACTGAGAAATTTTTCCTATTTTTACATATATCATATCAAAGCCTGTCAATTTTACAAAAAATATGGCGAAAAAAACATAGGTAAAATAACAAAATATGACAAATTGCGTTTATTGTTCGAATAATGATTTGGTGTTACGATGAATATAATAATAATTTTGAAAAAGTAATTGGTGAAAATAGAGGAAGATAACATTAGAATGGGAGTGGGAACGATGAATATTTTGCATACGGAAGATTATTTAATGCAATTGAATTATCAGTTGAAATTTAATCATTTTCTTTATTGGAATGGAAAAATGAAGAAAATAACGGCAGGAGAAAATTGGTTAATGGATGGCAGCTTTCATATTAATTGCCGCTATTTGCATACGAAAGATGATTTTCTTTTGGCAAAGCTTTCTATTAGCAATTTAACAGATCAAAGAGTACCGATAAAAGTATTTGTCGAAAGCAATTTAAACGATCTGAAAAACAATTACGTTTTTGTCTCACCGAAAAAGGATGTTTTATTTTTAACGAATGAAGATGGATTGTTTTTGGCATCGGGGATGATTAACGGTACCTCGATGAGTCAATATGGTGTTTTAAAAAAGTATCAATACATTGAAAAAATTTGCGACGGAGTGATTCCTTTTAATCCGATTGGAACCGGGAATGTTGTTGGCTTATACACCCTCGAACAACTGCTTGTTCCTTATGAGACGACCGTAGCCTATACATGGACGCTTGCCTCAAAAACCTTTTCTGAAAAAGAATTGTTAAGTCGGGATGAACAGCTAAAATCGAGACTAGCTTTTTCATGAATTAAATGATATTATAGTAAGGTCGTAATTTGTGAATGGACTGGAGGGAATAATATGCGCGTAAACATTACATTGGCATGTACTGAGTGCGGTGAACGTAATTATATAACCACAAAAAATAAACGTAATAATCCCGATCGTTTAGAATTAAAGAAATATTGTCCTCGTGATAAAAAAACTACAGTACATCGTGAAACAAAGTAAACAGCAGGATTTCTCCTGCTGTTTTTCTTCATACGCAAAAGTTTAAATACCAGAAGGAAGGTAAATTCAGCGACAATCGTAAGGGTTTTTATAAGGTACAGTTTAAATTCCGGCAAGGATGCAAACTCGACGGCAATCGCTTTAGTTTTCTTTCGCACAATAGGAGGGGTCTGATGATATCGAAAAAAGAATTCAGGGAAAAAATGAAGGCCAAACTGTTATTGCTTACAAAAGAAGATTATCATGAAAAGTCAAGTTTGATCGCGGAAAAATTGTTTAAAACAGAAGAATGGAATAAGGCAAAAATGATAGGCATTACAATTTCCAGGTTTCCTGAAGTCAATACACACCCAATCATCGAGAGAGCTTGGTCCGAAGAAAAATTAGTGGCGGTGCCAAAATGTATTCCTTCGAGCAGGGCTTTGGAATTTTATACAATTCACAACTTTTCTGAAGTAGAGAAGGGTTATTTCGGATTATATGAACCATTGCCCAAAAAAGCAGAAAAAACAGATCCTGCTGAAATAGATTTATTATTTATCCCGGGGTTAGCTTTTACAAAAAACGGCTTTCGATTAGGTTATGGCGGCGGGTATTATGATCGTTTTTTACCGAATTTTACCGGGGAATCCATCGTTTTATCGTTCCGGGAACAACTGGTCGATTGGTTACCGGTTGAGGAATATGATTATCAAGTGAAAAAAATATTGACTGATGAAGATATGTTTGGGTTTGAAGAATGAGTCGGCGGCCTCCAAGATAATTTTTGGATAAAAAACGAAATTTGCCAAAAACTATTTTCAGGAGGTTGAAATCAATGTTATCACGTTTGTTGAAGTTAATGTTTGTAGGCTATGCGATAGTCAAGGCTTTTCAATATCGTTACCACATCATGAATTGGGTTTTAGGCAATGAACGGATTAGAAAATGGGCGGTGGCTACTTCCATGCGGATCCCGAGTATTCGAAACTTATTTATCCGTTCATCTTTTCGGACAACATCTGCTCAATAAAGAATTTTGGACAGGCTTTGATTGGTCTGTCTTTTTTTGTTGCCAATGCCAGGTCATTGAGCGGGCGCCCTTCGTATTTTTGTTGTCAATTTCTGAGCGCGACGGATTAAGTCCCGTTTGAACAAAGATGAATAGTCACCTGCGCTTTTCTTTGTTGCAATTTTTTCGTTTACTCCATTACAATGGTAGTAAGAAATTGGAATAGGAAAGCAGGGAATCGTTTGAGTTACCATACCGATTATTTATACTGGAAATTTATTCATTCCATGATTGTAGATGGATATCGAATTATGCATTTGGCTGAGGATCAACAGGAAGTTTGGTTGGAAAACATCGTTCATAAACAATTTCCGTTGATTCGGGTGAAACGGAAAGATATTGACTGGAGCAATTGGCTGCGTTCCGATATGAAGCAAACGATTTTGCAAGCGGATAAGATTCGTAAAATGTATTTTCGCAATAAATTTCAAGTGTTGAATATTTATTTCACCAGTCTCCCACCGGTGGATTCATATGAACCGTACGTCAATCGTCCCGTTCAAATCGAAAATGTAAAAACGAAAATGTATTCCATTTTATTTGATGAAAGTCATTTGCAAGACTCCGTTCAATTCGTGACAAAAATTATCGGGCAAAATCCGTTCGGTCAAATAAAAGAAGATTATTCTGATTATGAAGTGGGTGCTCTAAAAAGTCTGATTTCTCAAGAAACCATAGCTGCCGAAAAACGTGAAAAACAGTTGTTTAACCGGACCAAACCGTTTTTTACTTATTTTCTATTAGTTGCTATTACTTTCGTGTTTATTTTATTAGAAATGAACGGCGGGAGTACCAACCCGTACGTGTTACTTTATTTCGGCGCAAAATATAATCCGGCCATTTTAGATGGTGAATGGTGGCGATTCTTTACACCGATGTTTTTACATATTGGATTTCTCCATTTGTTTATGAACGGACTCAGTCTTTATTATTTGGGAACGGCTGTTGAAAGCATTTTTGGTCGGCTCCGATTTTTAATAATTTATCTTTTTTCCGGCTTTTTCGGAACGCTGGCGAGTTTTATTTTTAGTTCACATTTATCTGCCGGTGCCAGTGGGGCCATTTTCGGCTTATTTGGAGCTCTTCTTTATTTCGGAATCGAGCATAAACACACTTTTTTCCGGACGATCGGGCCCAATATTCTCGCCTTGATTGGTGTGAATGTTGTTATCGGTTTTGCCGTCCCTTCTATCGATATTTCCGGGCATATGGGTGGAATGATTGGCGGGTTTCTGGCAGCAGGTATTCTCGGACTTCCGGATACGAAAAAACGCTATAGAATGTATTATTTATTGCTAACCGTTGTCATTACAGCCATTGCCCTTTACTATGGATATCAGTTTCCAAACATCTAGTTATTGATTTGTTGTTTTAGTGAGATAAATTCGTTGTCTGCTGTTTGAAAAATGACGTAAAGGTATTGTTTTGCTTTTGATAGTAAAACAATAGGAACGGTACTGCCGATTGGTGAAATGAGTTGACCGTTTTGTTTTCTTATTCCCAAATAATAGTTCTTATATAGCCCTTCCCAAAGTTGACCGATAATTTCATCTGATTTTTGTCTGGAAAAGGAAGGGAGCGGCTGTTTTTGATAATTGGCTAATAAAGATAAGGGAATTATATGAAACTCAGCCAAATCAATATCAAGCTGTCTTACTGCTTTTTTTAAATTTGTTGAAATGATTTGATTTTCTTCTTTATCCAGGACTTCCTTCCATCCCGTTTCTTCTTCATTACTCGGCGTTTGGAAAGAAACAAGGGATGGGAGGGCATTTGGGATGATATAGAGAAAATCATCGGACATGCTTTGACTGCTTGTAATGGTTTCTTTTGCATGCAATTCGGCATGGTGAAAACTAATGGCTCTAACAATTTGATTATCTTTTTCGGTAAAAATTCCACTTAATTCCAAACTGTCTGTACTCTCCTCCCATTTCCCCAGTTTACCGATAAGAATTCCGCCCGCAAAAATGAAAGTTACATCCTGCCGTAAATAAGTTGGACGATCCAATCGAGAATAGGACTTTACAGAAAACTGATAACGATTTTGATCGGTTTTGATATTCATTATTTTTGTTTTTGCATCAAGGAATTGTGCTTCTGTATCCAGAGGAAAATAAGTGATGCTCTCCACCGTTTGATTATTTTTAAAGTGAAAAAAATACAGAGATGCGGTTATGGTAATCAGAGCTGAACATATGATTAGAAAAGTTTTTGTCGTTTTCATCTATTACTCCCCGCCATTCATTAAATGGATTAATTGATCATTCGTTCCTTTACCAGTGTATGTTCTTGTCCATCTATGTATGATCCGGTATTTATTTCAAGATGCGGGAGTTTGAATAAGTTTATTACCGTAAAAATGATGAACAAAGAAGTATGGAGGGATATATCTTTGTCTATTATGGTAATTAGGCGAAAAAAACCGATTGTCCAAACATTAAGGTAGGATATAGTGTCGAAAGAACGAAATATTTTTGATAAAACACCTCTTGGACATTTAGGTGAAAAATAGGGTGTCATAAAACTGGTATTTCGGAATAATCTTTAGAAATTTTTACATGTGTACCGATTAGGATATCTCCATCCTGTTAGCCAAAATTAGGCAGGTGTAAAAAACCATGGAAACGAATAATGAAAAAATCACTGTTTCGAAAAACATCCATGAGAATATAAACAATTTAAGGCAGATTTTAGGAATTGGAAAGAGCTTTGATGTCATTCAACTTGACTTACTTTATGCTGAGCGGGATATGGCAGTCTTTTTCATTGATGGTTTTATTAAAGATGATGTTTTTGTGCAAATAATGAAGCTGCTTAGCGGACTAAAGGCGGAAGAAATTTCTGACCATCCATTAGAAAAATTACTTCGAAGCTATATACCTTATGTTGAAATTGAAACAACCGATGATTTGCAAAAAGTTGCTGACATGGTGTTGGCCGGACCTACTGCATTAATTGTGGATGGTATCGATAAGGCAATTTTAATCGATGCAAGAACATATCCGGCAAGGAGCCCGGAAGAACCGGATATTGAACGTGTTGTCCGTGGTTCCAGAGACGGTTATGTTGAAACATTAGTATTTAATACAGCTTTAACGAGAAGGCGGATTCGTGACCGGACACTGCGGATGGAATATATGCAAGTCGGTCGCCGCTCGAAAACCGATGTTGTTGTTTGCTATTTGGAAGATATAGCAGATGAAGACCTTGTAATAGATATTAAAAAGTCTCTTGAAAAAATTGATACAGACGGGATTCCAATGGCCGAAAAAACAGTAGAAGAATTTATATCCGGTAATCATTGGAATCCGTATCCAACCGTCCGTTATACCGAAAGGCCGGATACCGCTGCCGCTCATTTATATGAAGGGCATGTCTGCATTATTGTCGACGGTTCTCCCAGCGTCATCATTGCACCGACAACCTTTTGGCACCATCTGCAACATGCGGAGGAATACCGAAATAAGCCGGTGGTCGGTGCTTACTTACGACTTGTCCGGTTTTTGGCTGTCTGGGCATCGATATTTTTATTACCGCTTTGGTACTTATTGGCCGTTCAACCGGAACTGTTACCGGAACGACTTTCTTTTATCGGTCCGAATGAAGACGGTCAAATTCCGTTATATCTTCAATTTTTATTAATCGAAGTTGGGATCGATATGTTAAGGATGGCCGCGATCCATACCCCGAATTCATTGGCAACTGCACTCGGTTTAGTCGCCGCACTAATGATCGGCCAAGTTGCCGTTGAAGTTGGTCTGTTTTCCAATGAAGTGATTCTTTATTTATCTATTGCTGCGATTGGGATGTTTGCAACACCTAGCTATGAAATGAGTCTGGCCAACCGAATTTTCCGTCTTATTTTATTAACCTTGACTGCCATCCTCCATGAAATTGGTTTTGTTATTGGGACCTTTTTATGGGTGCTTTTGTTGGTTACCATGAAATCCTATAATGTCCCTTATTTGTGGCCATTTATTCCTTTTGACTTCAAGGGGATGATGGACATCATCATTCGGGCGCCAATCCCGTTGAAGAGGACACGCCCGAAGTTTTTGGATCCGAAAGACCCGGATCGGTAATTTCCGTAACCAATTGTTAAAAAAGCTGCTGAAGAAGCAGTTTTTTTATGATCATTTTTTGTTTATAATGAGAGGGGAGAACTTGTTTTGATTAAAGGGTGGTAGAAGAGTTGAAAACAATTTATGATATTCAACAATTATTGAAACAGTTTGGTACAATTATATATGTCGGCGATCGGTTAGCTGATTTACAATTGATGGAATCAGAAGTGACAGAATTGTTTCGCTCGCAATTAATTGATATAAAAGATTACCAAATGGCATTATTATTGTTACGACAAGAAATACAAAAAGAAATAGATAAGAAAAAGAAAAGGTGATTGTATGGAAAAGGAATTTATTTTCAGCATTGATTTAGGCGGAACTTCATCAAAGGTTGCAATCTTGAAAACAGATGGAAAAATATTGGAAAAATGGGAAATACCGACAAACAAAGCGGAAAATGGTAAGTTCATTGTTGAAGAAATCTATTATTCTTTTAATAAGAAAATCAATGAGTTAAACATCAAACCGGACCAATTTTTTGGTATCGGAATGGGTGCTCCCGGACCGGTATTGAAGGACGGGCGAATAACCCGGGCAGTTAATATTGGTTGGGAAAATTATCCTTTAAAGGCTGAACTGGAAAAGACCTTCTCGTTACCGGCATATGTCGAAAATGATGCGAATTGTGCTGCATTGGGCGAGCTCTGGCTGGGAGCAGGTAAAGGATTAAAGGATATTGTCGCTATTACTCTTGGTACCGGTGTCGGTGGCGGTGTCATTATTGACGGTCATATTGTTGGCGGCACGACCGGTGGCGGGGGAGAAATTGGCCATATGACAGTACAACTTGAACATGGTTTTCAATGTAATTGTGGAAAAACCGGCTGTTTAGAAACCGTTGCCTCAGCTACCGGTGTTGTCAATTTAGCTATGCAAAGAATTGAAAGCTTGGAAAAAGAAACGATTTTAACTACTGTCTTAAAAGAAAAAGGGAAACTAACTTCCAAAGATATTTTTGATGCTGTTCATGAAGATGAGATTGCCGGGGAGATAGTCGATCGTGTCGGTTATTATTTAGGTTATGCCTTGAGTACGTTAAGTGCGATTTTGAATCCCGAGGCAATTATTATCGGTGGCGGTGTTTCAAAGGCCGGAAACAAGTTATTGGAACCGGTTAATACCTATTACCAGAAATTTGCTTTTCCACCAACCGGTACCGATACAAAGATTTTGCTTGCTGAATTAGGTAATGATGCCGGGATTATTGGAGCCGGTTATTTGGTCAAGCAAAACAGTTAACTGTTTATGCTATTCCTCTCTTGTTTGACACACAAAGGGATAAACATTTCATACAATGAAGATGACAATAAAGTGTTGGAACAAAGGGGGATATGAATGAGAGTACGTGTGCGGCATGGTGATTCATTTTGGTTATATAGCCGGTTGTTTCATATTCCAATTCAATTAATTGAAGATTCCAACCGGCATATTGCATCCAATTTTTTAGATGTTGGGATGGAAGTAGAAATACCGGGATTTATGGAAGAGACATATATAATCCAACCGGGTGACACGTTTTTTCAATTGGCAAAAATGAGTAAAATGCCTGTCGAGGCGCTCTTATTATTAAATCCCGGTGTTTATCCCGATCATCTTGCTTTAGGACAATCGGTAAAATTGCCAAAAAGAGTGACCGAACCTGTCATCAATGATATTCAAACCTATGATTTTACCCATTTACAACGTGATATTGAAACATTGCTTTGTCTATATCCGTTTCTCAAGGTAAATACCATCGGTGAAAGTGTACTTGGAAATCCCATTTATGAGTTGGAAATAGGAAGAGGAAAACGAAATATTCATGTAAACGCTTCTTTTCATGCTAATGAATGGATTACGACCCCTGTGTTAATGAAATTGGTGAATACATTTTTCCTTGCATTAACAAATGAAAACATGCTTAATGGTATACATGCACTGCCGCTTTATCATAAAAATACGTTGTCAATTGTCCCGATGGTAAATCCGGATGGCGTGAATCTTGTTCTTCAAGGTCCGCCGGCTGAAAAAAAAGAAGAAATTCTTGCATTAAATTCCGGTTCCCCTGATTTTTCCGGGTGGAAGGCGAATATTCGGGGGGTTGATTTGAATAATCAATTTCCGGCCAATTGGGAAATAGAAAAAGAACGTAAAGAACCGAAAAGTCCGGCGCCAAGGGACTATCCGGGTGAAATTCCACTTTCCGAACCGGAAGCGGTGGCTATGGCTCGGCTTGTTGAAAAAAAACAATTTTCACGTGTTTTAGCTTTCCATACCCAGGGCAGGGAATTTTACTGGGGATATGAAGGTGTAGAACCTGTCGAATCAGAGCGATTGGCAAGAGAATATGAAAAAGTAAGCGGTTATAAATCCGTTCGTTATATTGACAGCCATGCAGGTTTTCGAGATTGGTTTGTCCATGCTTATCAAAAGCCGGGTTTTACGTTCGAACTTGGGTTAGGTGTTAATCCTCTGCCGGTTTCACAGTTTCCGCAAATATACGAAGAAATGTTGAATGTATTTTTAGTGACATTAAACAGTTGAACAATAGTGCTGTTGCCGCATTCCCCTTTTTTTGTCATCTTTTTTTAAAAAAATTTTAATAAAAATGAAACATTTCGCTTTTTCATACGTCTTATAAAGGGAAACTTCAATAGTGGGGGCAATATCCTGAAAAACGTGCGCATTATTTATTGAGAAGGTGAAATCTGATGGGGAAATGGCTGTCTGTTCTTATCTTTTTTGTCCTGTTACTTTCCGGCTGTGAAACAGAAGAATTAAATAAACCATCACCGTCCAAACTTGATTCAGAAAAATCGGCCGCAAATCAAACAGTAAATGGCAAGGGACTAAATTCACAATCAATTGTCCCATTAAAAGTGAAGGAAGCGGATTTTCAATTTATCATTGATTGGGAGACAGACGAAACACTGTTATTTGTCGAGAGAAAAAATAGCCGGTCAATTGTTTCGGCATATGACTTACTATCCGGAGTTAAAAAAGAAGTCTATGTTAGTGATGAACCGATTGTTTCTGCACAATTGAGCCCGTCCAGAGAATATCTTCTGATTCATTCAGCCTCAACGGCCTATAAAGCACTTCTGACTGTCATCCGGCTTCCCGGTCAACAAATCGTGTTTCAAGAAGAAATTGAGTCAAAAGAAGTTCATTATGAGTGGAATGGGTATGATGAAACGAAAATACTTGTCAGTGCTTTTTATGAAGATTGGTCATTTCGTTCCTATTTAATCGACATAGAAAAGCGTTCCCTTCAAGAGATGAACCTTTCCCAACCGTTTGCGGTCTGGCTTAAGCAATCAAGATTTCTATATTTGGATTGGGGCAATGATGAACCGAGGATTACCGCGCCCCTAACCATTTATGAAAATGGCAATGAAAAACATGTAAAAAACGAAGAAAAATTTTACTATATTGATGGGTGGAAAAATTTCCTATTGGCCATTGCCCCGAGTGATAAAGATCCATCGAAAGCGATATTTCTTTTTTATGATCATGAGCTTCAACCGCTGTATTCTTTTGAAATCCCGCATTTAACCGATTTTTCCGGGTGGGTTATCCCAACCTATGATTTGGCCGGTAAGAATTTTTTTATTATTGAACCGAAGAAAAGCGGGGAGGCGGATCTTTATAATGACGGATTCCGGCTGGTCAAACGGAATATTAAGAGTGGCAAAGAAGAAGTCATTCTTAAGTCTGTTGAAAGTGCACCACTGCTATGTTCACCAAAAGGAAAAAGCTGTTTAACAGGAAACTTATATGAACATATTATTTTTATAAATGAGAAAAAAATGGCTTCCGTTATTGAATTTGAATAAAGAAAACTCGGACCCATGTCCGAGTTTTCTTTACCGTTTTTTAATCTTTTTGAATCCGATTTTCACCATATAAGGGAAGATTCCGAACCATTTATAGACGAACGGTTCCTTTTGCATCTTTTTTTCTAGTTTCCGTTTATTTCTTTCCTCTTTCGGTGTTTCAAAATGGGTGACAACCGTTTTGGTCAAAAAACGAATATAGTCATCTGATTTCATTCCACCCTCATCCTTGTCCATTTCTCTTTTACTATTAGGTTATCCAAATAATGAAGTCTATAAACAGGGATGCAAAAAACCCATTGTCCGGTGGATTGATTCATTTTGGATCATTAAGGTTCCCATCTTCACGTAATTCCGTGTCTTGGTCTTGCTCAGCCGGTTCTGGTTCCGGGGCAACTTCCTCCGTTTTTTTATCTAACATCAAATCCATAAACAATTCTCCTTCATCATCCGTGTAACATTCGAAGGAAACCAATAGCCCGTTTTCCTTTTCTTCTTTTACCCGATACAAAACATAGCCGACATCGTATTCCAATTTGCCGGAATTGGAAAAATTCTCGCTCTCATATGCCTTTTCGACATCTTGATAGGCCATTAACAATAATGTTTCCAACTCATAAGTGATATGAAAATTATCAAAAACTTGTTTTTCAACAACATATTTTGTCGTCGAGTGAAGCAATATCGTAGAAAAAAGAAAAAACAAAAACAAGGTAAAAGGGAGGATGAAACCATTTTTATTTATTATTAGTGATCGGAATTTCCCGCGGCAAATAAATTTCTTCTTCATAAATTTTACCGTTTTCGTGTGTAACGATGAATTTAATCCCATGTGGTATTTGCTCATAGTCAAATCTCCTGATACGAAATAAGATTAATTGGTGCCCCATCCCGTCGACTCGCCTCCTAATTCGATTTCCATACCGTTCATATAGCGTATTGGTTCCATCTTTCCAAAATAAAATTCTATTGTAGCTTACGGTCAAAAAGATTTCATCACTTTGCCGAATTTCCCGTTTTGCTTGATTCATAAACATTTCCCATTGCATTTGATCCGCTATCTCACTTGAATAAGTATGATAACGTAACAACGGGACCATATTCGTCAAATAGACAATAATTAAAGAAAATATGGCCAAACTAAGCAACATTTCTACCAAAGTATAACCTTTTTCATTGTTTATTGATTGTTCGGCATACATGTTTCTCCTCGTTTTCCATGCTTTTATAATAAACACAAATTTCTTTCATCCCCTCCATGTTTTCTTGAACAACTGTATAATAGGCCGGATACCCCTCCTGTTCGATTAATGGTTCAATCGGTTGGTCATAAATCACTTTTTGAACCTGTCTCGATAAAATTTGATTTCCCATATGTTCAATAAGGATTTCCTTCCTCGCTAAAGTTAAGTGTAAAAAGGAGGGAATAACCGTTGATAAGATTACAAGCCAAACGAAAAAGGCAAGTAAGATCTCAAGATAGATTGATCCCTCATTTTGTTTATCAAGAACTTTCTTCAAAAATTTCAAAACGGCCACTCCCGATACTGATAAAGATTTGATATTTCTTCCCGTTCACTTGAACCCAAATATTACCAAACCGGTTAATATTTCCGTCCCCGACAAAACGAAAATTTGCCAGATGCCCGTGGGAAATGACAACATCATCCGGTACTTGTCTTTGCAGATAAACATTTCCCCGGTGGTCAGTAATTTTATAAATCTTTTTATTGCTATCATATTGATAGTAGACAGCCCTTCTTCTGCTCAATGCCAGACTTTGTGCGTAAAACAAATCCTCTTCGTACTGCTGCAAAAAATATTTTTCATTAATGGTATTTTGAACACTGTGAAATAAGGGGGGCAGACTCATTAGCATAGTGACGATGATGAAAAGGATTAATAATACTTCAATAAGTGTAAAGCCTGCCTGATTCGATTGCCTGTTTAGCAACGATGTCTTTATCCGATTGATCTTCCCTTCACTCTTTGATAACTGCGTCACCATTAGAGATAACAATCTTCCTTCCATCCGGACATACCGGTTCTTCTTTTAAATAACCGTTTTTCAAGTCATCAATAGAAGCGGGTAATTTATTATGATCTATTTGATAGGCTTGGATTTCTGCCTGAACCATATTTTCTAATCCTTCACAGCCTTTATTGCTGATATTTTTCTGGTGTTTTGTCACGTTTGGAATGGTTATAAGCAGTAAAATAGTGATGACGAACAGAACGATCATCATCTCGATTAACGTAAATGCAGATTCTTTTTTCAACATGAAAATCTCTCCTTCATCCAAAATTTTTAAATATAATTGATTAGTTGGAATGACGGTAACATGATTGAAAAATACATCAAGATAATCCAAATAGCGATAAACCCAAAGATAAGCGGCTGAATGATTTTAATAATTTTCTCCAACTTTTCAAAAAAGGCCTCTAAACAATATTGACTGTAGGCTTCCAACTCCACTTCCAGCTTGCTGATTAATTGACCATGTTGGATTACTGTAACCAACTCTTTCTTCCAAAACGGGATCTTTTGCACCGCCGCTGAAAAACTATCTCCGTTGAGTAATCCATCATTAATTTTTTCAATCGCTTCTTTTAAATAAGGCTTTTTCGGGTCGTCCTTGATAAAATGTAAAGATTGAAACAAGGACAAACCCGATTGCAATAATTGACTTGTATGATAAGCGATATAATAGGTGTTCCACAGCTGAACCAAATTCCCTAAGATCGGGAACTTTCCAAATGCAGTCTGAATTTCAAAGCTTGTTTTCCGCATACGATAACTATATTGGGCAATTATCATGATAGAGAACAACAATAATAAAACGGTACCTATCATTAACGGATGTTCACGAATCCAAAACAAAGACTTTAACAAAACATTCGGCTCTGCTTGAAAAGAGTGATATAATTGGATAAATTGCGGCAACAGCTGCCAACTGATTACAAAAAACATCCCTCCTGTTAAAATGAGCAGGAAAATAGGGTAAGTCAATAAAGTTTGAATTTTCTTTTTCCGCCTTTCCCGCTCTGAAAGGATCAAACCCGCTGTTTGTAATGACTTTGACAGATTCCCGTTTTGTTCTCCATAAAACACGAAACTAACAGCAGTGGAATGGAATTGTAATTGCTCCAAAACTTTAAAAAACTTTTCACCATTTTTCAGTTTTTCTATGCTTTCCAACAGTTCATCTTGTTTATCCTTTTTTAACTGTATTTGAATAAAGCCGATCGCATCGCTAATGGAATATCCTTCGTCCAATAACATGCCAAGTCTTTTTAAAAGCAAAATTTGTTCTTCAATTTTCCAGCGACTTTGTCTCAATATCATGCACCCATCTTTCATACTCACTTTTCTTGATAAATCCGAGAGCAATACCTTTTGCAATCAATTGGCCCAAAGTCGGATAGCGCGCCGAAAATGCTTCACCCTTCATTTCCAACAGTGCTTCCTTTAATGCACGACCGTACAAAATTTCATAAACGGCAGTACGCTTATTTTTATTCTGGTTGCAATAGACAGGACATTCTTCTTCTAAACAGTAAGGACAAATTAATTCGACTAATCTTTGGGCCGTCACTGCTACCAAAGTTTGTTCAATTTCATGCCAATTAACACCAAATTCGATTAACCGGTACAATGCACCTTTTGAATCTTTCGTATGCATCGTTGTCAATACTAAATGACCGGTTAATGCTGCTCGAATGGCAATATGCGCTGTCTCACTATCACGAATTTCGCCGACCATAATAATATCGGGATCATGTCTTAAAATCGCTTTTAAACCGGTATTATACGTAATGCCGGCTTTTTCATTTACTTGAACTTGAAGTAAATCTTCACTATTTTTTTCAACAGGATCTTCCAAGGTGATGACATTCCTGCCAAGAGATTTTGTCGAATGTTGGAGAAGAGAATATAAAGTTGTTGTTTTGCCCGATCCGGTTGGTCCTGTAAATATGATTAAACCGTGGGAAAACTTTAACATGGCTAACAGTAGTCTCAGTGATTTTGGGAATAAGGATAATTGTTGAAATGGGATGTATGATTCCTGTGGTAATATACGGATGACCAAACTTTCAGCGAATATGGAAGGCAAAGTGGATAATCGAAGTCCGACAGATAGCCCCCCGATATCTATTTGAAAAGAACCGTTCTGGGGTTTTCTTTTTTCGCCGATATCCATTGCTGCCTGAAACTTCATATATGAAATTAATCTTTCCGTTTCCTCAAGTTCGATTGTCATTATGGGGATGAGTTTATGAGACAATCGAAATAGAACGGAAGCATGTTTTGATTTGGGGATGATATGAATATCTGTTGCATGTAAAGAAAGGGCGTGCTCCAAAATTTCCCTTGCCCGTGTTTCAATCGAGTTCGGCAAAGTTTAAATCACCTTCCTTTCTTTTTCAGTAAATGTAATTCGACATAAAAGACAAAATTCCTTCTTTTTTTATAAAAAATTTTTTTGTTTTACATATTTATTAATATTTATATGTGAAATTTTGAACATTTTCCGACAATCCTCCCTATAGACTAATATTGCTACGTTTTCTATATTATAATGATAAAAAAGCCCTAAGAGGTGATAACTTTGCAACAAACATTGAAAATTACAAATGTTTTATCGGACCCCACAAGGTATTCCATTTATGAGTACATCACGAAAAATCATAAAAATGTAACCGTTCAAGAAATTGCTGACAAATTTAGTATCCATCCGAACGTAGCAAGATTACACTTGTCCAAATTAGAAGATGTAAACATGCTGAAATCGGAAAATAGAAAAACAGGAAAAGGCGGCAGACCAAGCCGGATTTACCAATTATCCGATGATGTGATTGAACTGAATTTTCCTTTCCGAGATTATCACTTACTTGCAAAAATTGCCATTGAATCAATGGTCCAACTTGGAGAAATTGCTGAACCGGCCCTTTATGAAACCGGCAGACGTTTTGGTTACGAATTAATGGAAAACCAAATTACGAAATATGGATTGACCAGTGATCAGTTAACGTTTGACCAAAAGGTGGAAATATTTAAATCCACATGTACGATGTTAGGTTTTTATCCGGATTTATATATTCAAGAGGGCCAGAAAAAACTTCATTTACAAGTGTTTAATTGCCCATTCCGTGAAATAGCAAAAGAGCATAAATCAACGACATGTAATATGCATATTGCGTTTATCAAGGGACTTCTTGAATCTTTATTTGATGACTTCGAACTTGTGGCTACACAAAATATGTTCGAAGGTTGCGATGCTTGTGCATATCGGATAAATATTCCAAATTAATGCTGAAAGTGTTTACAACCGTAATCACTATTATTATAATAGAAATAAATTGAAACTTCTATCAATATCTCGATAGAAGTTTTATTTTTCATGTCATTCCATGATAAAATAAATTGAAACACAAGGGGAGGGATCTGGATGGATCGTATGTATCGGGTATTATCATTTTGGACCGGCATTTTCACGGTCATGTTTTATGTCGGGGGCATGAATGTTTTAGCATTATTATTTTTAGCACAAACCGGTTTTTTCCTGTTATTGGGGTATTTGCGATTATCTGAAAGGATGTATATGTATATATTTGGTGCGTATTTAACCATATTTTTTGTCGGTTTTACATATTATACCACCTTCCATTTTGTTCCAGGTACAGGCCATTAACAGCTCAGGTAATCTTTTTATGCATACCAATCGGCTGATCAATTAAATATTTCCAAACAGGAGGATTTATATGGGTACAGTAATTATTACAGGTTTGGTTACATTACTTGCTATTTTTGCTGTTTTTTCCTCGTTTAAAAGCAAAAATTATTTAGGATTGTTTTTTTCTGTGGCAACTGTTCTTGTTTTTGGCTTTTTTACATTGATGACCCTCATATTTGACGGGTTTCCTGAGGCTTAAAAGACATTTATGAAAAGGCTTCATGAATGTGGGATTGCTTTTTTAGCCCCCATTTCATGAAGCCTTTCTCTTTTTAGCTAAAGGAGGAAGGGGCTGTCCTAAAAGTACAACTTCTAAAATTTTAGTGTAAAAGAATAGGGTTCGGTTTTTCGTTTCGGTGACGGACGCTTTCCGCGGGCACGGCCTCAGCCGCTTCGTCGCTCGTTTTCTCGCTCCTGCAGGGTCTTCGGCTCGTGCTGTTCCCGCAGGAGTCGCCGCCACCTTCACTTCAATAACTTATACACATTGGCTTAATTTTTGACTTTTTGGACAACCCCTTTTCTAACGCATAAGTGCACTAGAGAGACTTCGGTAGCATTACCTCGCAAGCGAAAATTTTTTTCGCTGAACTACGGCTCTTTAGTTGTCTAAAGGCTCGGACGCCCGAGTTTTCTTCATACATGATGAAGAAACTTCCTGCTAATGGAAGTTTATTGTTTAGTTTCAAGGGGCTCGCAACTAGCAAGCTTCTTTAAACGAGTTCCTTGTTCTTTTCTAATTAAGCCAGCAAGCATGACTTAGTTAAATAAAATAATCCGCCATTGATGATGGAAATTTCAATTTTCGGTTCATACTGATTTTTTAATGCTTCTTTTTCAATATAATACCTTTCCGGCTTTTCCTCTATGTCAACGTAAAAGGAATCTAATAACGATTCATCTGCTTGCCAGCGTTTCCTCGCACTGGTTGCCCAAGAATGATCATCTTTCATTATGTCCTTTTCAATATATTGTCTGATTCGCCTTATTCCGCTTTCCGGTTTAAACATTGGGGTGAAGGTAAAAGCAAAGTCCGGAATTTTTGTAGCCAAGGAAATTTCCTTCTCAACCAGTTCATCATGAAAGCCTTCCAGCAGCGTCCCATTTATTAAATTCATTCCGATCGAACGCAACATATCTTTCCTCCGATCACAAAGATAACTGATTTTCAAATTTAAACAAAACCAAGGTACCAATGCGGTATGATTTTTTTCAGTTCCCGGTCTATTTTCAAATAAACGAATATAACTGCCCATTTGTTTCGAAACATGAAAGATTTGATGCAAACGAGGTGAACCGAAATGAATGAGTTCGCCTTTCAAATCTTTTGCTCTGTGAAAGTCGGTTATAAAAGTAAGTTTTTGCGGATTCGGTGTTCCTCCTGTTTTTTCAATATAATGCCAATAAAAAGGGCGATTCATCAGTAATTTATCCATATCAACCGTCAATTGAACGGTTAAGTGGGTATGATCGAGCGATTCGATTTGACAATTGGTTGTCGAGAAAAATTGTTTAAGATAAGAATGAATTTTCTGCTGCTTCATGATATTCATCCTCCTTAAACTTCTCGGCAAACTCGATCATGGCGGTTAAATTGTCCATTTTAATTTTCATCTCTCCTTCTGATTCCGACTGACCAAAAATATCAACCAGATGATCCTCTAGGCGACCGAAATCAAGCTTGGTCAAAATTTCATCCAATTCACCAATGACGCGTTCAAACAGATGAATCTTCTCATATAACAATTTCAAAATATGTTCTTCAACGGTTCCCTTTGTAGCAAAATTATAAACCATGACATCCTTTTCCTGCCCGAGTCTGTGTACCCGTCCAATTCTCTGTTCAAGGCGCATCGGATTCCAAGGTAAATCAAAATTAATGATATGGTTGCAAAACTGAAGATTGATTCCTTCTCCACCGGCTTCCGTTGCAATAAATACTTGCGCATGGTTTTGAAACAATTCCTTCATCCAGTCTTTTTTCCCCCGCTTAAAACCGCCGCGAAACGGAACGGATGAGATCCCGTGCTGTTTTAAAAACCACTGAAGATATAGTTGCGTTGCCCGATATTCAGTGAAGATAATCACTTTGTCGTTAATGGAATGAATTAACTCCAACGCTTTTTCTGCTTTTGAATTCACTTGGATTTTCTGGATTTTTTCCATTATTGACTGAATAAATTGTTTGAAAGAAGCGACGGGGTCCTCGTTTTTTTCTATCATATTTTTTACCGTGGTAAAAACAGCTTCTTTACTGCTGCATGCTTCCCGTTGGAGAGTCAAAATGGAAAAGGCATTGGCCAACAGACTGTCAAATTGATTTCGTTGACTTGTGATATGATCATATAATTCCCGTTCTTCTTCTGTAAAATCGATTAATATCGTTTTGACATGCCGTTTTGTCCACTCGATTTTTGTATCTTGTCTCCTGTTTCGAATCATTACTTTATTAATCAATTTTTTCAATTGTTCGTCGCTATATTTATCTTTGTTATTTTTATAGGTTTCTAAAAAGTCATCATATGTTCCTAAATGTCCGGGCTTCAATAATGAAACAAGATTAAAGATTTCCTCGATTTTATTTTGGATCGGGGTGGCGGTCAAAAGTAAACAAAACTTCTTTTTTAAACCTTGGACAAACTCATAGTTTTTTGTTTTATGGTTTTTCAGTTTATGGGCTTCGTCGATAATGACAAAATCATAGTTTTGTTCTAATATCTTTTCTCGATGAGGACTTTTTTTGGCCGTATCAAGGGAGGAGACCATGACGTCCACCGTTTCCCAACTGTAATTTTTTCGATAAGCGATTGCGGGAATATGGAATTTGCTGTTTAATTCGAATACCCATTGCGAGACAAGGGAAGCAGGTACAAGAATTAAGATTTTTTTAGCCAAACCGCGAATCATATATTCTTTTAAAATTAACCCGGCTTCAATTGTTTTTCCGAGACCAACCTCGTCTGCCAAGATTGCTTTTCCGTTCATTTGCTCGATGACTTGACTGGCAGCCTCAATTTGGTGAGGTAACGGTTTTAACTCCGGTAAAAATTTAGGGGCCATCAAACCGTAAAAGTCGGGAATCAGTAAATGCTTCTCAGCTTCTAATGCCAAGTTATATAAGTGCCAATTCGCCCATGGTCCATCGTCTTTGAGTTTCATGAAAAATCCTTCTTGCCATGTAGAGTCAAAATGTACTTCAACATCCATAAAAACACTCCTTTTCCGACGATGAAATGGTGGAAAAATGTAAAAAACAATGATACGATGAAGTTGGAATTTTGTTAAAGAAATTTAGTAACGGATTGTAAGTGTAGTATATCCCTGTTGGCGAAAATTATGAAAAATTTGGGATGTCAATCCATGTACAACAAAAGGAGGGAGCTGGATGGAAGAGCTGAAGCGGACACCACTGTATGATATGTACCGACAAATGGGGGCAAAGTTGATTGACTTTGGCGGTTGGGCTTTACCTGTGCAGTTTTCGAGTATTAAAGCCGAACATGAGGCGGTCCGGATGCGTGCAGGACTGTTCGATGTTTCACATATGGGTGAGATTGAAGTCAAAGGACCGGATGCGTTTTCCTTTTTACAAACGATGCTGACGAATGATCTTGCTAAATTGAAACCGGGTAAAGCCCAGTATACGTTCTTATGCAATGAAGCCGGGGGAACAGTAGATGATTTATTAGTTTATCAGTTTCATGATGACTCTTATCTATTAGTTGTAAATGCAGCCAATACGGAAAAAGATTTTCAATGGTTATCGACGCACAGAACGGGACAAGTAAACGTGACAAATGTTTCTGCCAATTATGCACAGTTGGCTTTACAAGGTCCTTTAGCTGAAAATGTGCTGCAGAAACTTAGCAATGACGATCTTTCCACTATTCCTGTTTTTGGGTTTAAACAATACATAAAAATAAACGGGGCAACAGCACTCGTATCCAGAACCGGATATACGGGAGAGGATGGTTTTGAGATTTATTGTCACCCGTCCGATGCCCGGCGGTTATGGCAGGAGATTTTGGCAGCCGGAAAAAATGAAGGAGTTTTACCGTGCGGCCTGGGAGCCAGAGACACATTGCGTTTTGAAGCTTGCCTGCCATTGTACGGGCAAGAGCTATCTTCCACCATTTCACCGGTTGAAGCGGGATTAACGTTTGCCGTAAAGACGGAGAAGAAAGAAGATTTTATCGGGAAGGCAGTGCTAAAAAAACAAATAGAAAATGGTGCCACTAGGAAATTAATCGGGATAGAAATGATTGACAGAGGGATTCCGAGAACCGGCTATAAAGTCTTTCAAGATGGAGAAGAAATTGGGGTAATTACAACCGGTACACAATCTCCCACACTAAAGAAAAATATCGGTCTTGCCCTTGTCAAAAGCAATAAAGTGGATATAGATACGGAGCTATTTGTGGAAATACGTAATAAACAAATATTAGGGAAAGTGATTCCGACACCTTTTTATAAAAGAAAAAAGATTGGTCAATCATGATTGAAGCATAAGAGAGGGGGATTTTTCATGGCTTTTCGATATTTACCGATGACAGAACAAGATAAAGCGGACATGCTTGCAAAAATTGGGGTAGAAACGGTAGACGAGCTTTTTTCAGATATACCGGAAAACGTAAGGTATCAGGGTCGCTTACGTTTAAAAGAAGCAAAATCCGAACCGGCACTTTATAAAGAATTATCTGATTTGGCTGCCAAAAATGTAAATGTAAAAAATTTCACAAGTTTTTTGGGAGCGGGTGTATATGATCATTATATTCCGTCCATCGTCGATCATGTCATTTCACGCTCAGAATTTTACACTGCTTATACGCCGTATCAACCGGAAATTTCCCAAGGTGAGCTTCAGGCAATTTTTGAGTTTCAAACAATGATTTGTGAATTGACCGGCATGGATGTGGCCAATTCTTCCATGTATGATGGCGGTACGGCTCTGGCGGAAGCGGCCATGCTTGCAACCGGACAAACAAAAAGGAGAACGATTCTCATATCGGAAGCGATCCACCCGGAATATAAAGAGGTAGTAAAAACCTATGCAAAAGGGCAAAAATTACAAGTAGAGGAAGTACCGTTAAACAATGGAGTTACCGATATAGAGTCATTAAAAAATCAGTTAACCGATGATGTCGCATGTGTTCTTGTGCAATATCCGAACTTTTTTGGCCGCATCGAGAGCTTACGTGAAATTGAACCGGTTGTGCATGGAAATCATTCATTATTTATTGTCTCCGCAAATCCGGTTGCTCTCGGAATTTTGACACCGCCCGGAAAATTTGGAGCCGATATCGTAACCGGTGATGCCCAACCTTTTGGGATACCCCAGTCTTTTGGTGGTCCTCATTGTGGATTCTTTGCTGTATCGAAAAAGTTCATGCGGAAAATCCCCGGCCGATTAGTCGGGCAGACAACCGATGAAAATGGCAACCGCGGCTTTGTTTTAACACTGCAGGCACGGGAGCAACATATCCGTAGAGAAAAGGCGACCTCCAATATTTGTTCTAACCAAGCGTTAAACGCATTGGCTGCAAGTGTGACGATGACGGCGCTGGGAAAAAAGGGTATTCGGGAAATGGCAATAGGTAATATACAAAAAGCAAATTATGCTAAAAATGTGTTTAAACAAAATGGTTTTGAGATTGTCTATGATGGTCCGTCCTTCAATGAATTTGTTGTTAAACTTGATAAACCGGTAGAAGGGCTCACGTCTTATTTATTACAAAGCGGAGTAATTGGCGGGTATGATTTAGGAAAAGTGGATCCTAAATATGCCGGTCAGATGCTTGTTTGTGTTACCGAAATTCGCACGAAAGAGGAAATTGACACATTCGTTGAGAAAGTGAGGGCGTATCATCATGGTTAAGGACAATTTTCCGTTAATTTTTGAAATTAGTAAGCCGGGAAGAATTGGTTATTCATTACCGGAAATAGATGTTCCAGAAACGGATATTGATCGTTTGCTGCCGGAAGATTATATTCGAACGGAAGAACCTGAACTTCCTGAGGTTTCGGAACTTGACATTATCCGTCATTATACCGCTCTTTCAAAAAGAAACCACGGGGTCGATTCCGGTTTTTATCCGCTTGGTTCATGTACGATGAAGTATAATCCAAAAATCAATGAAGATGTGGCAAGACTTCCCGGATTTGCTCATATACATCCGCTTCAAGATGAAAGTTCAGTCCAAGGTGCTCTTGAACTTATGTATGATTTAATGGAACATTTGAAAGAAATAACCGGTATGGATGAAGTGACATTGCAACCGGCTGCAGGAGCTCATGGCGAATGGACAGGGTTAATGCTCATTCGTGCGTACCATGAAGCAAACGGTGATTTCCATAAAACAAAAGTGATCATCCCGGATTCTGCTCACGGAACGAATCCGGCTTCGGCCACAGTCGCCGGATTTGAAACAATAACAGTTAAGTCCAATGAGTTTGGTCTTGTCGATATCGACGATTTGAAGCGTGTCGTTGGTTCGGATACGGCGGCGCTCATGTTGACGAACCCGAATACACTGGGTCTGTTTGAAGAAAATATTGTGGAAATGGCAGAGATTGTCCATGCAGTCGGCGGGAAATTATACTATGATGGGGCAAATTTAAATGCAATCATGGGGAAAGCACGTCCCGGAGATATGGGCTTCGATGTCGTGCATTTGAATCTTCATAAAACATTTACCGGTCCTCATGGCGGCGGTGGCCCGGGGAGTGGTCCTGTCGGTGTGAAAAAAGAGTTAATTCCATTTTTACCGAAACCGGTACTGGTGAAGAAGAATAATGAATTTTTCTTTGATTATGACCGTCCGCAATCTATCGGCCGGGTAAAACCATTTTACGGCAATTTCGGAATTAATGTCCGGGCTTACACATATATTCGAACGATGGGGCCTGATGGATTAAGGCAAGTGACGGAAAATGCAGTGATTAATGCGAATTATATGATGCGCTCGTTAGCCCCGTATTATGATTTACCTTATGATCGCCATTGCAAGCATGAATTTGTCATCAGCGGCAGGCGGCAGAAAAAATTAGGTGTTCGTACACTCGATATTGCGAAGAGGTTACTTGATTTCGGTTTTCACCCACCGACCATCTATTTCCCGTTGAATGTGGAAGAGAGTATGATGATTGAACCGACAGAAACGGAATCGAAGGAAACGTTGGACGCCTTTATCGAGACAATGATTCAAATCGCCAAGGAAGCGGAAGAAAATCCGGAAATTGTCCAAGAGGCTCCGCATACAACGGTTGTAGGAAGGCTTGACGAAACAAAAGCGGCAAGAAAACCGATTTTAAAATATGTGAGAGAATAAAGATAACAAAGTAGTAGATGCTAAAATGTAAGCCATCGATTTATAATATGTAAAGGTTCAAGGATGATTTTGTCACAGTCTTCATTCGATAACATGATTACCGTCCTGATACAATTCTATTTTAAGAATGTATCAGGACTTTTTTAAGTTCATATATAACTTTGCAGTAGATAATGGGAATCATAGAGTATTCCTACCATGGAGACAACATTTTTCATCCTCTGTGGTGTATCTTGGCACTACATGGGGGACTATGGGACACTTCCGCTAATTACTCTAATGGATTTGTGCCATAAAGTCGTTATTGTTCCAATTTCGGCCGTTTTTTTCCATTCATCTGAATAACGAAAACCGAAACACACGGAAATCTCAAAAAATTGGTCCTCATCAAGGCTACATAGATCAATCCAACTTGACTACGGTACCTTATTACGTAAAAAACCGGACAAAAAACTTGTCCGATTGTACTTACCTATTTTCCAACCTTAATCCTGCCTGTCCATTTCTTAAATCCGCCCTTTAATTGATAGAGTTGTTTATAACCTTTTTTATAAAGCATTTGAGCAGCTCTTCCACTGCGGCTCGACCCTTGGCAATATAAATAGACTGGTTTATCTGGACGGATTTCTTTCATCCGCATTTTCAATTGTGTTAACGGAATATTTCTTGCACCTAAAATGTGACCGGATTCAAATTCATTCGGCTCACGTACATCAATTAATTGAGCTTTTCGATATCCTTCGATAAACTCTTCTTGGGTTAAGACTTTTATAATTCTTTTCCGCTGAAAATAATTGAATAGCGAATAGCTGAGTAGTGCAAATAAAATAATAATCAAAACAATATTACTATAACTCATGATGGTTCCCCTTTCACTTACTCAAACTTGTGCACTAATTTATATTATATAAATGAAATGCCGTGAACGCAAAGTAAATTAT
>NZ_CCRF01000063.1 GCF_000751775.1 Caldibacillus thermoamylovorans | reverse complement strand
AAGGTTGAACAAAAACAGTGATCGTCACAGTACCGCGCATACTTTCAAAAGAAAAAAACTTCAACATTAGTACACTCGGTTTCAATAATTTAGTTATAATTCAACAAAAGAGTATTTATTTTTCCATTCTCCTTTGATAGAATTTACTTTTGTTGAAACATAACAAATATCGACGAAGTAGGTAATTGGTCACTTTTTTTTAAGGAGGTATTGACAAAAATAGACAAATATGCTTGCAAGCACAATATATAGTTGCAAAAAATTTTTTATACCACTATATATTGAATTAGTGGGCTTTCTATGTTAATGTAAAAAGTATAAAAGACAGCTAGATTTGTCAGCAGTTATGATTTATATATAAAGGAGATGGATGTATGGCTGTTGCATTTAAAGAAACACCAAAACTGAATATTAAAAAGTTGAATGATGCGATTCGACTTTTTCCACAAGTTCATCCGATAACCGAGGATATGAAGATCACTTTTAAAGGTGTATCCAGGCTCGTTATGATTGACCGTTATTCATTTAAAGACACGGAAAAACTGACTTTATCTGAAGGCGATTTTGTTGTATTGACGGTAAAAGAGGATCCGAAATTCCCGGCGAGAGGATTAGGTTACATAGTCAATATTGATTGGGAATTAAAGAAAGCATCCGTCCTTGTGGAAGAAGAATATCGCGGTGTCCTTGAGCAACAAGAAGAAAGAGAGTCAGGGATAATCGTTCGCTCCCTTGATGTCATTGAAAAACCATTAGAAATTTTCTATGAGCAAATTGCCAAACGGAATGCAACTGGCCTTGCAGAAGTAGAAGAGTCTGAAGAAAAAATTCAGGAGTGGACAGAAAAATTCTATCAAGAACTTGTCCAATTGAACTTTATCCCGGCAGGTCGCGTGCTTTACGGGGCAGGTTCAGGTAAGGAAGTAACCTATTTTAATTGTTACGTGATGCCTTTTGTTCAGGACTCACGGGAAGGAATTTCTGAGCACCGTAAGAAAGTAATGGAAATCATGAGTCGCGGCGGTGGAGTAGGGACGAACGGTTCAACCTTAAGACCGCGTAACACACTGGCAAGAGGCGTAAACGGTAAATCAAGCGGTTCGGTTTCATGGTTAGATGACATAGCGAAACTTACACATCTTGTTGAGCAAGGTGGGTCCCGTCGTGGAGCTCAAATGATTATGCTTGCGGACTGGCATCCGGATATTATTGAATTTATTATTTCCAAAATGCAAAACCCAAGAATTTTACGGTTCTTGATTGAAAATACCAAAGACGAGCAAATTAAAAAGCTTGCTAAAGAAAAATTGAAATTTATTCCGTTAAAAGAAAATGAACGGATCATGTATGAAGGAATTGTCCGTTATAAAAATATTCCGGGTTTTGGTGGTTTTACAGAAGAAGTGATTAAGGAAGCCGAAGAAAAATTACGTGACGGCGGAACCTATGATGTGAATAATCCGGAATTTTTAACCGGGGCGAATATTTCCGTTTGTTTAACAAAAGAGTTTATGAAAGCTGTTGAAAATGACGGTGAATATGAATTACGCTTCCCGGATGTTGAAAAATACAATCCGGAAGAAATGAAAGAATACAACGAAAAATGGCATGAAGTCGGCGATGTTCGCGAATGGGAAAAGATGGGCTATCGCGTCCGTACGTATCGGAAGATCAAAGCAAAAGAACTATGGAACTTAATTAATATTTGTGCAACCTATTCGGCAGAACCGGGCATTTTCTTCATTGATAACGCCAATGACATGACAAACGCCAAAGCTTACGGGCAAAAGGTTGTAGCGACCAATCCGTGCGGCGAACAGCCTCTCGCACCATATTCTGTTTGTAATTTAGCTGCAGTAAATTTAGCAAACATGGTCAATAAAGAAACAAAACAAGTTGACTTTGAAAAATTAAAACAAACGGTCAGAACCGGTGTAAGAATGCAAGATAATGTTATCAATGCGACTCCTTACTTTTTGGAAGAAAACAAAAAACAAGCACTTGGTGAACGCCGAGTAGGACTTGGTGTAATGGGTCTAGCCGACTTACTAATTTACTGTGAAAAAGAATATGGATCCCAAGAAGGAAATGAACTTGTCGATAAAGTTTTTGAAACAATTGCGACAACAGCTTACAGGGCTTCCATTGAGTTAGCGAAAGAAAAAGGGAGCTTCCCGTTCCTTGTCGGTGAAACGGAAGAAGAAACAAACCGTCTGCGGAAAGCCTTTATTGAAACAGGTTTTATGAAAAAAATGCCTGAAGATATTAGAGAATCCATTTTAGAAAGCGGAATTCGTAACTCCCACTTGCTAACTGTTGCTCCAACTGGATCTACTGGGACAATGGTTGGAGTTTCCACAGGCCTTGAGCCTTACTTCTCCTTTACTTATTACCGCAGCGGACGACTCGGTAAATTCATGGAAGTGAAGGCAGAGATTGTTCAAGAATATTTGGATAAACATCCGGAAGTTTCTCCAGACAACTTGCCACATTGGTTTGTAACGGCAATGGATTTAGCACCGGAAGCCCATGCAGATGTTCAATGTGTGATCCAACGTTGGGTAGACTCGTCTATCAGTAAAACGGTAAATGCACCACAAGGCTATAGCGTTGAACAAGTTCAAAAAGTATATGAGCGTCTATATAAAGGCGGTGCCAAAGGTGGTACAGTGTATGTTGACGGAAGCCGTGATACACAAGTATTAACTTTAAAGGCAGAAGAAAATAGCCATAAAGAAGATGCACACCATCATCATCCGACAAAAGTTGTTCTTGTTGAAACCATTCAAGATCTCCGTTCAACGGATGTCACAATCGGCTCGGAAATCGGCGACACATGCCCGGTTTGCCGTAAAGGGAAAGTGAAAGAAATCGGCGGCTGCAATACTTGTGATAACTGCGGTGCCCAATTAAAATGCGGTCTGTAATACCCTTTTAAAAGTAAATAAATAAGTGTAAATAACATAAAAAATAGCATGGTGATTCAATAGAATTCACCGTGCTATTTTTTATTACGAGCAAAAGATTCCCTAGAAAGGTGAGAAAAATGTGAATGATCCCGAAAAAAAACAGCTTGCCTGCTGTACTAATTTCGTTGTCCTTTGATTAAACATAAAGTAATTAAGAAAAGCGCGGGGTGTCCGAGCCGTTTGTTCTCTTAAAATATATAAAAATCATAAGAAAACGATCCTTTTCGTCTTACCGTACAGAATGGGACGTTAAAAAAACAATTCAATTTAGCTCACTTTTACAATATATAGCAGGATTTTTCACAAAAATGATAAGTAAGTAATCGTACGGATTTTTTTGCATTTTTCAGTGGCCTCGTGCGGACGGATCATCTCTTAAAATTAGAAAAAAATCAACGGAGGCGGTTTCCTTTGTATATTGACGGGGTGTTTTCAGGAGGAGGTATAAAGGGGTTAGCCTATATTGGCGCTTACCAGGCTTTAGAAGAGCACGGTTTCCAATTTAAAAGAGTAGCCGGTACAAGTGCCGGAGCAATTATTGCTGCATTTATTGCAGCGGGATTTACCAGTGAGGAGTTGAATAATGAATTAGGCAATCTCGAATTACGCACAATACTGGATGAGCCGAAAAGTATTTTACCTTATAAGGTATTTAAATGGTTACCAATTTACTGGAGATTAGGAATGTACAAAGGACAAGCGTTGGAAAATTGGCTTGATCAAACTTTACAAAAAAAAGGCGTTCGTACATTTGGTGACCTGCCACCTGGCGTATTGCAAATCATTGCATCGGATTTGTCAAATGGCAGGATCTTTATTCTCCCCAACGAACTGCACAAATACAATATTCCGTTTGAAAATTTCCCGATTGCAAAAGCCGTCAGGATGAGTTGCAGTTTACCTTATTTTTTTGAACCGGTACGATTAAAAATCAATCATCGCAAAATTGTTATTGTTGATGGCGGTGTTCTCAGCAACTTTCCTATGTGGTTATTTGATCGTGAAAATGTTATGAAAGAGCGCCCCGTTCTCGGTATTAAATTAAGTCCAAACATAAACGAGCAACCACCGAGGGAAATAAAAAATGCATTGCAAATGTTTGAAGCGTTATTTTCGACAATGAAGGATGCTCATGATACACGATATATATCGCGGAAACACGAGAAAAACATCATTTTTATTCCGACAGAAGGGATGTTAACGACCGAGTTTGGGATAACGAATGAAGGAAAAGAAGATTTAATAAAAATTGGCAAAGAAAAGACACTAAAATTTTTGAAAAATTGGGCATATTAAATATCTAATCAAGGATATTTAATGAATAGCCCGATTTTTCTTCTTCCCTTTTTTTCCTTCAATAACCGTTAAATGGGTACTTGATGTATATCTTTTCCGAACTGCCTGTTTCTTTTTTGAATCGACTTTTTTCTGCCCCCGCTTTATCCTTTTTTTCGATTGTCGTGCTGCTTTAATAAATGCCCTTTGTTCTTTCCTCATGGATTGATTTGGTAGGCCGAAATTTCTCATGACGAGAAAGAAAATCCCGATTATAATTGCACTGATTAATAAGAAACGAACCAGACGGAACGGTTGGAAAATAACCGTAACAGCTAAACCGATAATGCCGAGTACAAGAATGAAACTTGTTAAAATCTTTGCCAAATTTGCTTTCATTAGGGCCACCTCCTAAGAGCATTTTAAGCAAAATTTATATCAAATAAACATATTTACCAAAATTAATTCCAAATTACTCCTTTTCTAAAACTTAAGCCCCAAGTACAATAAGATCTTCAACATGATACGGTGGATTCCAATCATTTCTTCGCAACAAAATGAAATTATCTTATTCTACTTATATTCTACAAAAAAATAGGCAAAACCTCTACATTATTGGCAATAATTTATGAAAAAACAGAATTGCTTAGGACATACTATAATTGGAGGTGCTACAATGGAGAAAGCAAAATTGGAACAAAACCAACACGCAAAACCGCTCTCACCCATAACAACTTCAATAATTACCGGTTTTTTTGGCGGCGTATTCTGGGGTGCGGTCGGTTTGATGGCATATTATTTCAATTTCACGAAGATTCGTCCGAATACCATATTGGAACCGTGGGCAGTTGGAGATTGGAAAACAAGTTGGATTGGTACGGTTATCTCTTTATTGTTAATCGGGGTTTTAGGGATTGTTGCGGCATTACTTTATTATTTCACATTGAAAAAATTTCAAAACATCTGGGTTAGTTTCGGATATGGAATTGTATTGTTTGCTATTGTCTTTTTCCTATTAAATCCGCTGTTTCCAAACTTAGATCCGATTACTGAATTAGATAGAAATACGATCATTACAATGCTGTGTTTATATGTATTATTCGGTGTTTTTGTCGGATATTCGATTTCTTATGAATATAATGAAAAAATCGAGGAAAAAAGGAAAAATCATTCTACATAAATGATCTTAGTAAAAAATGGGGAGAATCTGAGCGATTCTTTTCCCAGTAAAGAAGTATATTATGGTAAAATATAGTATGTTAATGCTAAATAGGGAGAGAAAATGGATGAAAAAATTGGAACGTATTCGTAACGAATTTGGTCAGCTCGGTATTCAAGCTTTGCTGATAACGAGTCCGTATAATCGCCGTTATATTGCGAATTTTACCGGAACGACAGGTGTTGTCTTGATTACGGAAGAGGATGCTTATTTTATCACAGATTTCCGCTATATTGAACAAGCAAAAAGGCAAGCGGTCGGATATGATATCATACAACATAGCGGGTCAATACCGAAAGAAGTGGTTCGGATATGTAATGAAAAAGGTATAAACAAACTTGGCTTTGAAGAAGATGATGTCACTTATGCATTATACCAAGCGTATGTGTCAGAGTTTAAAGGAACATTGGTACCGGTAAGTGGTGTCATTGAAAAATTACGGTTGATTAAGACGGAAGAAGAGATTAAGATAATTAAGGTGGCTTGTGATATTGCTGACGCCGCTTTTAAGCATATTCTTGAGTTTATCCGCCCCGGGATCACAGAATTGGACGTATCCAATGAACTAGAATTTTTCATGAGAAAATGTGGGGCAACTTCATCTTCATTCGATACGATCGTCGCCTCCGGTCTGAATTCTGCTCTTCCACACGGGGTTGCATCCAATAAAGTAATTGAAAAGGGCGATATGGTAACACTTGACTATGGTGCCTATTATGATGGTTATGTATCAGATATAACTAGGACGGTTGCCGTTGGAGATCCTGGCGAACAATTGAAAAAAATATACGATATTGTCCTCCAAGCACAATTAAAAGGAATGGAAGAAATTCGACCTGGAATGACCGGAAAAGAGGCAGATGCAATCACGAGGGACTACATAACAGAACATGGTCATGGAGATGATTTTGGTCATTCTACCGGACATGGTATCGGCTTGGAAATCCACGAGGGACCAACCCTTTCAAAAAATTCGGAAGTTTTACTTAAATCGGGCATGGTCGTTACATGTGAACCGGGGATATATGTACCGGGATTAGGCGGTGTAAGAATTGAGGATGACTTAGTTATTACCGAACACGGGAATGAAGCCCTAACCCATTCAACAAAAGAACTAATTATTTTGTAATGAGCAGGAGGAAAGTGAATGATTTCAGTAAACGATTTTAGAACAGGACTCACCATTGAGGTTGACGGAGAAATTTGGCGCGTTCTTGATTTCCAACATGTAAAACCGGGAAAAGGTGCTGCTTTTGTCCGTTCCAAATTACGTAACTTGCGCACAGGTGCTATTCAGGAGAAAACATTCCGCGCCGGGGAAAAAGTGGAAAAAGCACAGATTGATAACCGGAGAATGCAATATTTATATGCAAGTGGCGATTCCCATGTATTTATGGATACCGAAAACTATGAACAAGTGGAGCTTCCGGCAAAACAAATCGAATATGAATTGAACTTTTTGAAGGAAAATATGGAAGTTCAAATTATTATGTTCCAGGGGGAAACACTTGGAGTCGAATTACCAAATACAGTAGAATTGGTCGTGACTGAAACCGAACCCGGAATTAAAGGGGATACGGCTTCGGGAGGTTCAAAACCGGCAACACTTGAAACCGGCCTTGTCGTTCAAGTCCCGTTCTTTATTAATGTTGGTGATCGATTAATTATCAATACGACAGACGGGTCTTATGTTTCCAGAGCCTAAAACTTGAAAAATTGTATATGAATAAGAAAGAATCTTGGCAAACGTCAAGGTTCTTTTTTTAGCTAATAGGAAAGTAT
>NZ_CCRF01000062.1 GCF_000751775.1 Caldibacillus thermoamylovorans | reverse complement strand
CTGCTCTCGCCTAAAGGCTCGGACGCCCGAGTTTTCTTTATATTTGCTCAGGAATCCTCGTTACCTCAACCATTTCTTCATCCGTTAAGAATATATAAAATTCCAGCGAAGATCTTCACCTAAAATCCCCGGCGCTCTGATTTCTTAAATAACTTAGGAATTAGTCATACTTGAAAGGGACGTGCAATACATTTTAATAAGAGGAAGCTAATAGAATTTTGAAAGAGGTAATTTTTATGGAAAAAGTCATGGCATATCTTCCTAAAATCATTCAGGAGCAATTTCAAAACTTACAAAATGAAATATTCGAAAATATCGAGGAGATACGGATTCGAATTAACCGCCCCATTGAGATAACCGCTCACCAAAATACGATCTTCCTACCTTATATCACTCAAATGGGGGATGCAGAACAACTGCTTAATAATATTAGTCACCATTCCTTATATACATTAGATGAGGAATTAAAAAGAGGGTATATCACGATAGAGGGCGGGCACCGGATTGGTCTCGCAGGCAGAGTGATACTTGAAAATGGGAAAGTAAAAGCCATCCGCGATGTCTCTTCATTCAATATTCGAATTGCCAAAGAAAAAATTGGCGTTGCAGAAAGATGGATTCCTTACATATATCGATCTGGTTGGAAGAACACAATGATTATTGGTCCGCCACAAACAGGAAAAACAACATTGCTTCGTGATTTTGCAAGAATGATTTCAATGGGGTCGCCTGATGCCAACATCGAACCAAAAAAAGTTGGAATCGTTGACGAGCGTAGTGAAATTGCAGGAAGTGTCGGTGGTATTCCACAACTTACTTTTGGCGTGAGAATTGATGTATTAGATGCATGCCCGAAAGCGGAGGGGATGATGATGATGATCCGTTCTATGAGTCCCGATGTCCTTATTGTTGATGAAATCGGTAGAAAAGAAGACACCGAGGCAATTCTGGAAGCCGTCCATGCCGGAATCTGTTTAATTATGACCACCCATGGAGATTCATATCAAGATTTATTGAATCGTCCGACATTAAAACCGATCTTATCGGAAAAAATCTTTGAAAGATATATTGAGTTGACGAGGGGAAAGGGTCCGGGTTATGTGGCTGCCATCAAGGATGAAAGCGGAAATCAAATCCCCATTAGGCGAGTGAGCCATCTATGTTGAAAATTGTCGGAGCGATTTGTATTTTGATTGCCACAAGTTGGATCGGCTTTGAGGCTTCAAAGGCATTTACCGAGCGGACAAGGCAATTGCGAATGTTAAAATCTGCCCTGCAAAGTTTAGAAGCAGAAATTATGTATGGTCATGCACCGCTTCATGATGCCTCAAGAAGAATTGCGAATCAAATGAGTAAACCGATTGAAACGATTTTTGAGAACTTTTCTAGTCTATTACTACAAGGCGATATAACAGCAAAAGAAGCTTGGGAAATAAGTTTAAAGACGATTTGGAACCGAACGTACTTGAAAAAAAATGAATTAGAAATTTTATTGCAATTTGGTGAAACACTGGGAAAACATGATCGCGTTCAGCAGCAAAAACATATTCAATTGGCCCTTGTTCATTTGGAGAGAGAAGAAGTGGAAGCGAGAGAAAGACAAGCATCTTATGGAAATATGGTTAAAAATTTAGGCTTCCTATCCGGATTATTCATCATTATTTTACTGATGTAAAGAAATAGGGAGGAAAAACGATGGGCATCGAGGTAGATATAATTTTCAAAATAGCAGGAGTGGGAATTGTTGTCGCATTTTTAGTCACGATTTTAGATCAAGTTGGAAAAAAAGAATATGCCCAATGGGTGACCCTTTTTGGTTTTATTTATATATTGTTTCAAGTTGCCACAATTGTAAATGAGTTGTTTCAAAAAATTAAATCCGTATTTTTGTTTAACAATTAAAGGGGGGATCGTCGATTGATATCCTTCAAATTATTGGAATCGGCTTGGTAGCCACTTTTCTTGCCTTAGTGATCAAGGAGCAGAAAGCCAATTTTGCTTTTTTATTAATCGTCTTTACCGGTTGTATCATCTTCTTATTTTTGATTGACCAAATTTTCAATATCATTCAAATGATTGAAAGGATCGCCATCCAAGCAAAAGTGAATTCGGTATATGTTGAAACGATTTTGAAAATTATCGGCATTGCCTATATCGTTGAATTTGCAGCTCAAATAACAAAGGATGCCGGACAAGGTTCACTTGCTTCCAAAATTGAAATGGCCGGGAAGATTGTGATTTTGGCTATGGCTGTACCGATCCTTACCGTTTTAATTGAAATGATTTTAAAAATGATTCCATCGTGAAGAACTGAAAAGGCAATGTCTAAGTTTCACTGCTTATGTTGCTCGATTTAATCAGAAAATTAGTCCAAAGAATTATTTCTGTACAAACATATGAAGCATACAGTTTGTTCACACATTGAGGTGAAAAGATGAAGCAAAAATCGATATGGATATCCTTGCTATTTGGAATCGGATTATTTTTCCTTTGGACAAGCACTTCTTTTGCCAATACGGATGCAGAAAAGGAATCGTCAGAAGAACCGACTACCCCCAATGAGCTTGTCAATGAACAAATAGAAAGAATGGATTTCAGTGAGGTTGAAACATTTTGGAATCAAATTGTTGATGAGTATGGCGGCTTTTTACCGGAGTTAGAAAAGGAAAGTTTTACTGATTACATAGATAAGGTAAATGAATTTTCCTTTAAAGAGTGGGCGATCGGCATTTTAAAATTTATCTTCCATGAGATGATCGTTAACGGCAAATTAATCGGTACATTAATTATGCTGACGATTTTCAGCATGTTGCTTCAATCATTACAAAATGCATTTGAAACAACAACCGTCTCTAAAATTGCTTATTCCATTGTTTTTATGGTGTTAATGATTATCGCATTAAACAGTTTTCATTTAGCCGTTCAATACGCATCCGGTGCAATTCAAAATATGATTCATTTCACAATAGCGTTCATTCCCATTCTTTTAGCGTTAATTGCGACTGGCGGTGGTGTGATTTCGGCGGGATTCTTTCATCCGGTTATCCTGTTCTTAACGAATGTAAGTGGTCTTTTTGTTGACAGGATCGTCCTCCCGTTATTATTTTTATCTGTCTTGTTAAGCATTGTCAGTACATTAACAAGTCAATATAAGGCAACTCAATTAGCCGGACTCCTCCGCAATTGGAGCATCGGATTATTAGGCGTATTTATGACGGTCTTTCTCAGCATTGTATCCATTCAAGGTTCGGCAACAGCGGTGGCGGACGGAATTGCTATCAAAACGACCAAATTTGTTACGAGTAATTTTATTCCTGTTGTTGGCAGAATGGTTTCCGATGCAACAGATACAGTTATAAGTGCTTCGGTTCTGTTGAAAAATACGGTCGGACTTGCCGGTGTTGGCATTTTACTATTACTTACCTTGTTCCCTGCAGTCAAAATTTTGATCATCGCATTTGTCTATAAATTTTCTGCGGCACTTTTACAGCCGCTTGGTGGTGGTCCGATTATTACTTGTTTAGATATCATTTCAAAAAGTGTTATTTATTTATTTGCCGCCCTGGCCATTGTTTCAATCATGTTCTTTTTAAGTTTAACCGTTATCGTTGTTGCCGGAAATATTACAATGATGGTTCGATAGGCTGGTGGAAGTATGGAATTTTTAACAAGTTGGATTACAAATATTATTTTATTTATTTTACTTGCCGTCATTGTTGAATTGTTATTGCCGCAAACCGGGTTGCAAAAATATGTAAAAATGGTACTCGGATTACTATTAATCATTATTTTTCTGACACCTGTATTTAAACTGTTTTCAGTAGATATCGACAATCTGTTAAACAGAGCAACCGGAAAACTGGGCGAGGAAAAAATATCACTGGAAAATTCAATAGAAAAACAGAAAATAGAAATACAAAAAGATCAACATGCATATATTTTAGAACAAACGGCTGTCCAATTGGAAGAAATGACGGAAAAGGAGTTGATGAAACAATTTGATTATCAATTTGCTCATATTCAGTTAAACGTATCAGACACAATCGGATTAACAAATTCAATAGAGGACATCCTTGACAACATTGAAAGTATACATGTGACATTAATAGACAAACAAGAAGCCGATCAAACGGTGATGAATGTAGAGGAAGTAAATGTGCAATTAGGTGAACAAAAAAGTGATTTTCATGAGGCGGATATGAATTCGATTGCCAGTTTTCTTGCAAAAAAATGGGGGGTAGATCGCGACATTGTTCAAATTACGATTGAAAGGGGGAATGTGGGAAGATGAGTAATGACAAAGGCCCCTTTTCCATACTAAAAAAATTGTTTCAAAAAAACGATGACACACAAAAATTTGATAAAAAACATTATATCATCATAGTTTTCGTTATCGGGATAGCGATTATGTTATTTAGCAATTTTTTCTCATCGCAGAGAAACGAGTCCTCAAACCCAGTACCCGTGACATCGGATTCAAAGGAAGCAGAAAACGCTGAAGTATTTGGAAATAGTGGCAAAAACCAGCCCTCCACAATGAAGGACTATGAGGAATATTATGAAAATCAATTAAAAGAGGCAATCGAATCAATTGTTGGAGTTGATGACGTTTCCATTGTTGTTAACGTGGATTCAACAGAAAAAGTAGTTTATGAGAAAAATATGATCAATAAAAAGCAAATAACGAGTGAAACTGATTCGAATGGAGGGAAAAGGGAAGTAGAAGATAATTCTGCAGAAGAACAAATTGTCATTGTTCGGGAAGGTGATAAGGAAGTCCCGCTTATTTCTGAAACGAAAAAGCCGGATATTCGAGGGGTCCTTATCGTAGCAAAAGGCGCTGAAAATGTTCAAGTTAAAAAATCAATCATTGAAGCGGTTATGAGAACATTAGATGTCCCAAGTCATCGTGTCTCTGTTCTGTCTAAGAAATGAAAAAAACCATGAAAAAATCAATCTACCAATGAGGAGGAGAAGAAATGATGTTGAAAAAGCAAACCGTTTGGTTATTAACGATGTTAAGTTTGGTTGTTGTGTTATCCGTTTATTATATAACAGCGGAACCAACTAATAATAATAATCTTGCCAATGTTGATGTTAGCAAGGAAGAAAAAGCAGATAGTAAAAAAGTGACTGAAAAAGAAAAGAGTAGTGACACAAAAAATACCACGATTACGGATGCAAAAAATGAAGTGTTTGAAGAAATTCGCTTGCAAATGCAAGATGAGCGGAGCAAAAAATTAGAACAATTGGAGGAAGTGGCCGGCTCTACTGATCTTTCAGCAGAGGAAAGAAGTGAAGCAAAAGATGAAATGAATCGCCTTCAAAAAATTGCCGAAAAAGAGGCGTTTATCGAAAACTTAATTATTCAAACATTAGGTTATGAAGATGCACTTGTTCAAGCAGATGAATCTGAAGTGCTAGTTACTGTCAAAGGGGAAGAGCCTTCAAAAGCAAAAGCGAATGAGATTATTAAAATTGTAAAAAAGGAAATGGGTAATTCATCTGTTACGGTTGCATTCCAGAGTGAAAATGAAACGAAATAAAAAAACAGCATGGTGCTTGTCGAATAAGCGAACAAATCAAAAGGATTATTTTTTAATAAAGTGTTCCAACATCCGGAACACTTTTCTCTTTTTAAAAAGTAATTTTCATACCTGAATGATGATTTGCTTGTCAATCCCAATGTACTACAGTAAAATTTTAATGTATACTATTAGTAGCTAGTCATAATTTAAGGGGTGTAGACATGTTAAAAGTTCAAGAAATTCGTGAATTGATCAGGCTTGTTGATCAATCAAATATTGATGAATTTAAATATGAATATGATGGATTAAAATTAGTAATGAAAAAAAACCAACCTGTTCAAGTTAAAACGGTTGAACCTATTAAAGTTGAACCTGTAAACACTTTCATTGATCAACCGACCAATCAACCGCAAGCCGCTCAACCGGTACAAGAAGTGGTGGAATCGGCAAAAGCGAATCCGGCAGCCCAATTGGAAAAAACAAATGCACCTGAAGAAAACCTTCATAAAATTACATCTCCGATGGTAGGGACCTTTTATGCGTCACCATCTCCGGATGCAGAACCATATGTGAAAGTCGGTTCGAAAGTAAAAAGTGATTCGGTTGTATGCATTGTCGAAGCCATGAAATTATTTAATGAAATTGAGGCAGATGTAGATGGGGAAATTGTCGAAATCCTTGTCAAAAATGGTCAACTAGTCGAATTTGGCCAACCTCTGTTTTTAGTTAAGGTAGATTAAGAGGTGGTTAACGTGTTAAAAAAAATTTTAATTGCCAATCGGGGGGAAATCGCTGTCCGCATTATTCGAGCCTGCAGGGAACTTGATATTCGGACAGTAGCCGTCTACTCTCAAGCTGATCAAGAAGCTCTTCATGTACAAATGGCAGATGAAGCTTATTGTATTGGTCCAAATCCATCCAAAGACAGTTACTTAAATATGGCGAACATCATAAGTGTTGCTAAATTAACGGGATGTGAAGCAATCCATCCGGGTTATGGATTTTTGGCTGAAAATGAGAACTTTGCTAATTTAGTTAAAGAATGCGGACTTGTTTTCATTGGTCCAAGCGGTGATGCAATTGCCAAGATGGGGACAAAAGATGTTGCCCGGGAAACGATGAGAAAGGCCGGCGTACCAATTGTTCCCGGATCCAATGGAATTGTTGAAGATATGGACGACGCACTGAAACTGGCATCCGAAATTGGTTATCCTGTCATAATCAAAGCTACAGCCGGCGGTGGTGGTAAAGGAATCCGGGTTGCCATGAATGAAGAGGAATTAGTTAAAGGCATCAATATCACAAGACAAGAGGCACTAACAGCATTCGGGAATCCCGGCGTTTATTTGGAAAAATATATTCAAGATTTTCGCCATGTTGAAATTCAAGTTTTAGCAGATAATTACGGAAATGTGATTCACTTAGGGGAACGGGATTGCTCTGTACAAAGAAGATTGCAAAAATTGATCGAAGAAGCACCATCTCCGGCATTAACCCCGGAAATTCGGAATAAAATGGGAGAAGCGGCAGTTAAAGCAGCAAAAGCAGTTGATTATACAGGTGCAGGTACGGTAGAATTTATATATGATTACCGGGAGAAAAAATTCTACTTTATGGAGATGAATACCCGGATTCAAGTTGAACATCCTGTTACAGAGTTGATTACCGGTGTCGATTTAATAAAAGGACAAATTTTTGTTGCCAGTGGAAAAGAACTCACATTGAAACAAGAAGACGTCACCTTTAATGGATGGGCAATCGAGTGCAGAATTAATGCAGAAAATCCCGAGAAAAATTTCATGCCGTCTCCGGGAAAGATTAACATGTATCTTGCCCCGGGTGGTCCCGGTGTTCGGGTTGACTCGGCCGCATATCCCGGATACGCCATTCCGCCTTACTATGATTCAATGATCGCTAAACTGATTGTCCATGCGCCTACAAGGGAAGAAGCGATTAAGAAAATGGAACGGGCGTTGGGTGAATTTGTTATCGAGGGAATTTATTCGACAATTCCATTCCATTTAAAGGTGCTCGAACATCAAGCGTTTAAATCAGGGGATTTCAATACAAAATTCCTTGAAATGTATGACGTAATGAAAAATAATGCCTAAGGTGGTGTAAGCTGATGCCCGAAAATAATGCATTGGAAATGAATCTGGATGGTTTAGGAAAAATTGAAATTGCACCTGAAGTGATTGAAGTGATCGCCGGAATTGCCGCATCGGAAATTGATGGGGTGGCGACGATGCGCGGTAACTTTGCCGCAGGTGTTGTTGAACGATTAGGGAAGAAAAACCATGGAAAAGGGATTCGTGTTGATTTGTCTGACAATCAAATTAAAATTGATGTGTATTGTATTCTGAACTTCGGTGTTTCCATTCCGAAAGTAGCACAAAGTATTCAAGAAAATATTCGACAAGCTTTGTACAATATGACCGGGTTGGAAACAGATGAAGTAAATATCCATATTGTAAACGTCAATTTTGAAACGCAAAAAGAAGAACAACAAAATCCGGTCGTTGAATAATACAAAAAGCAGGAACTTATGTTCCTGCTTTTTGTATGCTAAAGTCACTTTAACTCCCGAAGTTCCAATTTTCTCTTCTACAGAATAAAACCTCCTCTCCTATTTTGCAAAATTCCTCTGTGAACTCTTTCCTTTTTTCAATCATTTATGCTATGATTTTGAGTAGTTTCATTCGTATAACGTGAGAAATGTATGGTTCAAAATCAAAACTTATGTTTGAAAAGGAGTACTTTATAAATGAATAGGAGAACATCAAGAGAAAAAGCGTTACAAGCAGTTTTTCAAGTGGATGTCGGGAAATCCGATCCGGAAAATGCGTATCGCCATGTTCTCGGAAAAGATAGTGATGATGTGTTTTTAAAAAAATTGTTTTTCGGTACGGTGGAACATTTGCATGAGTTAGATCAAATCATTACCGACCATTTAGAAAATTGGTCACTTGACCGTTTGGCGAATATCGACAGAAATTTATTACGGATTGCTGTTTATGAGATGAAATATATGGAAGATGTTCCATATACCGTATCAATTAATGAAGCCGTTGAAATTGCGAAAAGATTTGGTGATGAAAAATCGAGTCGCTTTATTAACGGAGTTTTAGCAAAGGTCATGGAAACATTGGGAAAATAATCAATTTTTTGGAGGGGGAAATTATGGCTGGTCAAATCATTGACGGGAAAGCAATTGCCGGTAAAAAGAGAGAAGAATTGAAACAGGCGGTCGAGGAACTAAAAGCAAAAGGGATTACACCCGGTTTAGCTGTTATTTTGGTTGGAGACGATCCGGCCAGTCAAACCTATGTCAGAAACAAACAAAGAGCATGTAAAGAAGTTGGCATTTATTCTCTATTACTTAAATATGAAGAGAATATTACTGAAGAATTTTTGCTGGCCAGGATCAAGGAACTGAATGAAAATAAGGAGATTCACGGAATTTTAGTTCAATTGCCTTTACCGAATCAAATAAATCCAAAGGTGGTTATTGAAGCAATTCATCCGGATAAAGATGTCGATGGCTTTCATCCGCTTAATGTCGGTAAACTGTTAACCGGCGAAGATACTTTTGTTCCATGTACGCCACTTGGAATCATTGAAATGTTGAAGGAAATACATATAGATTTGACAGGAAAGCATGCTGTCGTTATCGGAAGAAGTAATATTGTCGGGAAACCGATGGGACAATTATTGCTGGGGGAAAATGCAACAGTTACCTATTGCCATTCCAAAACAGTTGACCTACCTTCAATTACAAGACAAGCTGACGTATTAGTAAGTGCGATTGGACAAGCGAACCGCATTACTGCAGATTATGTAAAAGAAGGTGCCGTCGTTATTGATGTTGGTATGAATCGAAATGAGGAAGGAAAACTATGCGGCGATGTTTTATATGATGAGGTAAAAAATAAAGCTTCTTATATAACGCCGGTTCCCGGTGGGGTTGGACCGATGACAATAACAATGCTTTTGGCCAACACTGTAAAAGCGGCTATGAAATATACCGCTAAATGAAAATAAGAAATAGAAAAGCAGTGCCAGAAATCGGTGACTGCTTCTCTTATTTTTAGTAAACTATTATTATGATATTCAGATTTCACATTGGTTTTTTTTGTGATTGAGGGGTTTACATATGGAAAAAGTTCAATATTTAACTGTTCAGGCCTTAACGAGATATATTAAACGAAAATTTGATTTTGATCCCCATCTTCAAGACGTTTTTGTCAAAGGTGAAATATCCAATTATAAAAAACATACGAGCGGACATTTGTATTTCACTTTAAAAGATAATAAAGCAAGAATTTTAGCTGTTATGTTTTCATCCCAAGCTAAGAAACTACGCTTCGAACCTGAAAACGGCATGACCGTGTTATTGCACGGTGAAGTAACTGTCTATGAACCGAGCGGACAATACCAAATTTATGTTAAAGAAATGGAACCGGAAGGAATTGGTGCTTTATATTTAGCGTTTGAACAACTGAAGGAAAAGTTGAGCAAAGAAGGTTTATTTAATAAAGACCGAAAAAAACCGCTCCCTCTTTATCCAAAAACAGTAGGCGTCGTTACTTCTCCTACCGGTGCCGCCATTCGCGATATTCTTACAACGATAAAAAGAAGGTATCCGATTGCCAAAATTATCATTTATCCGGCTCTTGTACAAGGAAATGCCGCTGCAGCCTCGATTGTATCCGCCATTGAAACGGCCAATTCAAGAAAGGAAGCAGATCTCCTTATTGTTGGGCGCGGAGGAGGATCAATTGAAGAATTATGGGCATTTAATGAGGAGGCGGTGGCAAGGGCCATTTTCGCTTCCGAGATTCCTGTCATTTCTGCTGTCGGACACGAGACGGATACAACGATCGCTGATTTTGTTGCAGATCTGCGAGCACCGACTCCAACCGGGGCAGCTGAACTGGCCGTGCCGAATATTGATGATTTGATTGAAAGAATATTAAATCGAAAAATCCGGTTAATCCGGGCAATAAAAGAAAGAACGAATGTCGAATCTAAACGTCTCGACCGACTAACAAAATCATATGCCTTTCGCTACCCACAAAAATTGTTCGAGCAAAAAACGGAACATCTGGACAGAACGGTAGAACAGGCAAATCGGCTGCTAAAACAGAAAATTACTGATACCAATCAAAAAATGAAGTATCTTGAACAGCGGCTAAAATCAAACCATCCTCAAGGACAGTTTGATGCTGCCAATAATAAACTCGGACAACAAGTAAAGCGTATGAGCCGATCGTTTGAAGCAATTTTTAAATTAAAAGAAAAGGAATTTCTCAACCAAGTTTCAACATTAAATGTTCTTAGTCCTTTGAAAGTGATGGAACGGGGCTATTCAATCGCCTATGATAGTGGAGATCACATTATTAAATCAATTAATAATGTAAAAGTCGGTGATTCGATCAAAGTGACATTGACTGATGGAACGTTAAAAGCAAAAATCATTGAAAGAGAGGAAGAAACAAGATGAGTGAAATTCCGGGAAAAACAGAAAAGGAAAATTTAACATTTGAAGAAGCAATGGAAAAATTAGAAGGGATAGTCGATATTTTAGAAGGTGGAGATGTCCCTTTAGAAACGGCTATTGCCAAATATAAAGAAGGTATGGAATTAGCAAAAATCTGCCATCAAAAATTAAAAAACGTGGAAGAACAATTGACGGAAATATTAAAGGATAACGGGGAAATTGACAATTTCTCAATCAATGAGGTGGATTAAAGTTGCAAAAATATCCTGATCACTTGGCAAACTATTTGGAAACGGTCAATAAAGAGCTAAAAATAATGATTCAACGCTTAAAAACACCAGAAACTTTAAAAAATGCTATGGATTATTCATTACAAGCAGGAGGAAAAAGAATCCGTCCAATGCTAATTTTTTCAACGCTTGCTGCTTTCAAAAAAGATGTAGCAATCGGCTTGCCTGTTGCCTGTGCCGTTGAGATGGTTCATACGTACTCACTTATTCATGATGATCTCCCTGCGATGGATAATGATGATTTTCGCAGAGGCAAACCGACAAATCATAAAATGTATGGCGAGGCAACAGCAATTTTGGCGGGAGATGGTTTATTGACCTATAGTTTCCAAATTATTTCAGAAATAAAACAGCTTTCTGCAGAAAAGAGATTGGCAATTATTAACGAATTGGCAAAAGCGAGTGGCCCGGAAGGAATGGTAGCGGGTCAGATAGCAGATATGGAAGGGGAAAATCAAAATTTACAATTGACTGAACTGGAATATATTCATACCCATAAAACCGGAAAATTACTTACTTTTTGTGTCAAAGTCGGTGCCATTTTAGCAGACGCTGATAAAGCCACAATCGATTTATTGGAGCAATTCGGCTATCATATTGGACTCGCCTTTCAAATTCGCGACGATATATTAGATGTTGAAGGAACAATCGAACAGATCGGAAAAGACGTTGGAAGTGACCGAGAAAAGCAGAAAAGTACGTATCCGAAGATCCTTACTCTTAATGGTGCAAAAAATAAATTAAAAGAACATATTGCTAAAGCGGAAGGAATCCTTGAATCCTTGCCGATTGATACCGGACAACTTTCCTTTATTACGGAATTGATCGCCAAACGAGATCGCTAACGCTTTTGTCCAAAACAAAAGTTAACTTCTTGTAGAATGAATGGATACTGTTATAATATAGAGAATAGCATTAAAACTTTTTTCCGGAATTTGAAATGAAAGTGAGTGATCCAATATGGATCTAAAATCCATAACGAGTCCTTCTTTTCTCCGTGACATGTCTATTGCTGAGTTGAAACAATTAAGTGAAGAAATTCGTAAATTTTTAATTGAAAACTTGTCTAAAACCGGTGGTCACATTGGCCCCAACTTAGGTGTTGTTGAGTTAACGATTGCTTTGCATAAAGTTTTCGAAAGTCCGCGTGATAAAATTATTTGGGATGTTGGTCATCAAAGTTATGTCCATAAAATTCTAACAGGCAGGGCGAAAGATTTTGGCACATTAAGGAAATATAAGGGCTTAAGTGGTTTTCCAAAACGAAATGAAAGTGAACATGACATCTGGGAAACGGGTCATAGTTCAACGAGTCTTTCTGCCGCAATGGGAATGGCAATTGCCCGTGATCTTAAAGGTGAAAAGCATTTTATCGTACCGGTAATTGGTGATGGAGCATTAACCGGTGGTATGGCACTGGAAGCATTAAATCATATCGGACATGAAAAGAAGAATATCATTGTTATCTTAAATGATAATGAAATGTCCATTGCGCCAAATGTCGGGGCCGTGCACAATATGCTTGGAAGACTCCGAACGGCAGGGAAATACAATTGGGCGAAAGATGAAGTCGAAGCTTTCTTGAAAAGAATCCCGGCAGTTGGCGGATTAGTGGCATCTAAAGCAGAACGTCTAAAAGATAGCTTCAAATATTTATTTGTGCCCGGGATGTTCTTTGAAGAGCTAGGTTTTACCTATCTGGGACCAATTGACGGACATAATTTTGAAGATTTGTTCGAAAACCTGACCTATGCGAAAAAAACGAATGGTCCGGTATTGCTTCATGTTGTCACAAAAAAAGGAAAAGGATATTATCCGGCCGAAAATGATAAAGTGGGAACTTGGCATGGGACCGGTCCATATAAAATTGAAACTGGCGATTTTATAAAACCGGTTAATAGTCCACCTGCTTGGAGTAAAGTTGTCAGTGAAACCGTTCGTGAATTGGCCAGAGATGATAAAAGGATTGTTGCGATTACACCGGCAATGACAGTTGGATCAAAATTAGAAGGGTTTCAAGCTGAATTTCCGGATCGGGTGATTGATGTCGGGATTGCCGAGCAACATGCCACAACATTGGCTGCCGGACTGGCAACACAAAATATGAAACCTTATTTAACGATCTATTCGACTTTTCTGCAACGGGCTTATGACCAAATTGTCCATGATATCTGTCGGCAAAATTTAAATGTATTTTTTGGCATCGATCGGGCAGGACTCGTTGGTGCGGACGGCGATACCCATCAAGGTGTGTTCGATATTGCCTTTTTAAGAAGTGTTCCAAACATGGTATTGATGATGCCTAAAGATGAAAATGAGGGTAGACATATGGTGTATACGGCTGTTAAATATGATGACGGACCTATTGCCATGCGGTTCCCGAGAGGCAATGGTTACGGGGTTACTCTTGACGATGAACTAAAAGAGATTCCGATCGGTTCATGGGAAGTTTTAAAAGATGGTAAGGATGCCGCAATTTTAACGTTTGGGACAACAATCCCGATGGCGCTGGAAGCAAGGAAAAAATTAGAAAAAACCGGAATTCAAGCAATGGTCGTCAATGCCCGTTTTATCAAGCCGCTGGATGAAAAATTGTTAAATCGCATTTTTGAAAAAGGACTACCTGTTCTTACTGTTGAAGAAGGCGTATTACAAGGTGGTTTCGGCAGTTCAGTCTTGGAATTTGCCCATGATAACGGCTATTCGAATCAAATCATGAGGCTGGGCATCCCGGATCAGTTTATTGATCACGGGGAAGTCCATGAACTGTTGAATGAAATCGGATTAACTTCCGATCATATTGTTCAAACTATAAGAACGATGTTGCAAAAACAGAAAAAAGGGCTTGAGGAATTTGGAAAAAGAAAGATTGGATATTTTGCTCAATGAACGTGGCTTTTTTGAAACAAGAGAAAAAGCAAAAAGGGCAATTATGGCAGGTATCGTGTATTCCAATGAACAAAGATTGGATAAGCCCGGAGTCAAGGTGCCAAAAGATATTGACATATCAATTAAAGGAAAACAAATGCCATATGTTTCAAGAGGCGGGTATAAGCTCGAAAAAGCATTAAAGGTATTTGATCTGACCGTTAAAGGTAAAATTATCATCGATATCGGAGCTTCAACCGGTGGGTTTACCGATTGTGCACTCCAAAACGGGGCAAAATATTGTTATGCTGTTGATGTCGGCTATAATCAGCTGGCATGGAAACTGCGTCAAGATGAACGGGTTATCGTCATGGAACGAACAAATTTCCGTTATTTAAAACCTGAAGATTTATCAAGGGAAATGCCTGAATTTGCTTGTATTGATGTTTCCTTTATCTCCTTAAAACGTATTTTGCCACCGCTAAAAAAGATATTAGTTCCGGACAGTGACATTGTGGCACTGATTAAACCTCAATTTGAAGCGGGCAAAGAACTGGTTGGTAAAAAAGGTATTGTCAGGGATCGGAAAGTACATGAGATGGTTATAGAGGATATTCTTCAATTTTCCTTAAATGAAGGATTTGATTGCCTGAATATCGATTATTCGCCAATTACCGGCGGAGATGGGAATATCGAATTTTTACTCCATTTAAAATGGCCGGGTTACAATGAGGGAGTAAAAGGAAAGAATCAGTTTCAGACACCAATAGCCGAGCTTGTCATTGACGCCCACAATCAATTGAAACATGGAAAAAGAGAGGAATAACCTCTCTTTTTTTAAATTCAAAAATCCCTGTATAAATACGGCGGCCATGATTATTTCCTATTGCACTTACAAAAAGACCATTTTTAAATGTCTTTGTTTCCCTTATAATAAGGATAAGCAGGGGGCAGGGTAAGGGGAAATGAAAGGCAACAACAAATAAGATGAGCTCTACCGGATCGCTAATAACGCGAACATCATAGAGAAACAGTTAATTTTCATCTTCATATTTTTCCACCGACAAAATTTTTATGTAAAATAGATATAGAAAATAAAATAATGATTATTTAAGCGGGTGAAATGATGAGTAAACTGCAACGTCATTTAAAAATACGGGAAATCATAGCCAAATATGATATTGAAACACAGGATGAACTTGTTGAACAATTAAAAAACGCCGGCTTTAATGTAACGCAAGCCACAATCTCCCGTGACATCAAAGAGCTTCATCTCGTGAAAATACCATCAAAAAACGGACTTTATAAGTATAGTCTCCCATCGGATCAAAGATATAACCCAATGGAAAAATTGCAAAAACTTTTAGTCGATGCCTTTGTAAAAATAAATATGGTCGATCATTTTATCATTTTAAAAACGATACCGGGTAATGCGAATGCGGTAGGGAATTTGATTGACCAACTTGATTGGGATGAAATTTTAGGAACTGTTTGCGGAGATGATACTTGTTTGATTATTGTTGCTACACCGGAAGACGGGGAACGAATTAAAGATAGATTAATCAATATGCTTGCTTAACGGCCAATACATCCAACTTCAAAAAATGTAGTCAATAAAGGAGAGGGAAAAACTTGTTGGCAGAACTTGCGATAAAAAACTTTGCGATCATTGAATCAATTTCAATTTCATTTCAAAAAGGTTTCACTGTATTAACCGGAGAAACCGGTGCAGGAAAATCAATCATTATCGATGCAATTCATCTTTTGATCGGTGGGAGAGGCTCGTCTGATTTTGTTCGGCACGGGGAAGAAAAAGCGGAGATAGAAGGGTTATTTTTAGTTGAAGATGATCATCCTTCCATTGAAAAATTAGCCGTTTTTGGAATCGAAATGGAAGATGGTATGATTGTTCTCAAAAGGGACATGTACGCTTCCGGCAAAAGTGTTTGTCGAATAAACGGAAAACTAGTTACCATTGCAACACTCCGGGAAATCGGCCGCACATTAGTTGACATTCACGGACAACATGAAAATCAAGAACTTATGGATGAAAAAAACCATCTGACTTTACTTGATCAATTTGGTGGACAAGCTGTTCAAAAAGCATTAACTGAATATCAAACGCTTTATCGCGAATATGAAAAAATCAAAAAGGATATTGCTGCCCTTACCCAAAATGAACAACTGATGGCCCAACGATTAGATTTATTAACATTTCAGCTCGAGGAAATTACCAATGCTGAACTTACCATTGGCGAAGATGAAGAATTATTAACGGAAAAAAGGAAACTGAATAATTTTGAAAAACTTTATCATTCCATTCTTACCGCATATGAAGCTTTACAAGGTGAGCAAAAAGGTTTGGATTGGGTCAGTTTAGCTCTTTCCAATATTGAAGAAGCAGCCGGCATTGATGAAGCCTACAATGATACTCGACAAATTATATCCAACAGTTTTTATCAGTTAGAGGATGTGGTTCATTCACTCCGATCACAATTAGATGAAATGGAATTTGATCCAAACCGGTTGAATGAAATAGAGACTCGTTTAAATGAAATTAACCAATTGAAGAGAAAATACGGTCAAACAATTGAAATGATTCTTGAATATGCTTCAAAAATTGAAGAAGAAATTGAAATGATTTCCAATAAAGAAAATCATATTGAATCGTTGAATAAAAAACTAAAGTCTGTGGAAAAAGATTTAGCAGTAGAAGGAAAAAATTTAACGGATTTACGGAAAAAAACTGCCAAAAAACTTGCCCATGCTATTCATCAACAATTAAAAAGTCTTTATATGGAAAAAACGGTTTTTCATGTATACTTCTTAGAACAGTCCCAAAAGTTTTATCCGAACGGAATGGACCAGGTTGAATTTTATATGAGTACAAACCCGGGTGAACCGCCGAAACCGTTGACAAAAATTGCTTCGGGTGGTGAATTGTCCCGAATCATGCTGGCATTAAAAACCATCTTTTCTTCACATCAAGGAATTACTTCGATCATTTTTGATGAAGTGGATACAGGTGTAAGCGGTCGTGTTGCCCAAGCAATCGGCGAAAAGATTTACCAAATATCAGTTGGTTCTCAAGTGCTATCCATTACCCATTTACCGCAAGTTGCGGCGATGTCCGATCATCATATCTTAATTAAAAAAGAAGTAAAGGGCAATCGGACAAAAACCATCCTGTCCAAGTTAACTGAAGAGGGACGGATCGGTGAACTGGCCCGGATGATTTCGGGTGCACAAATTACGACAGCAACCGAACAACATGCGAAAGAGATGTTACAAAGTGCTGCGGAATTAAAAAATACGCTCAGTTAAATTGATAAGTTCATTTTTAAAAGTATAAATAAGAGTTCGTCCAAAAATATCCATTCTCTACAGTATTTTTTTTATTTCTGTCATTATAATTGCTTGCTTTATCGGCAAGATTATAAATGTAACCTTTGTGTGGACATGAAGCGAGGAGAGTGGATGGAAATGGACAGAGACAAAATTAGAAAAAGATTTGGGTATATTCTCCTTGTTTCTTTCGTTTTACTTACTTTTTTTTCACCAGTCGGAAGAATACTGAAAATACCGAATGAGATCACGTTTTTTGAAGGGCAGACTTTCACTTTACCCACTGCAACTTTTGTAGAGGCGAATGGTGACCGGGATCATCTACAACTTCAAAAGGAAAATGAAATACAGCTTCAAGCAAAACAAAAAGGTGAAAGTGAAGTCGTTTACCATATAGCAGGTTTACCAATCAAAAAAGTACATGTAAACGTGTTGAAGGATTTTAAGGTCATCCCCGGCGGACAATCCATTGGTGTAAAAATAAATTCAAAAGGGGTTTTGGTCGTCGGTTATCATCAAGTAGAGACCGATGCAGGTAAGGTTTCCCCTGGTGAAGAAGCAGGGATTAAAATCGGTGACTTAATTACAAAAATTAACGGAAAAACCATTGAATCCATCAATGAAGTGGGTTCCTTCGTACAAGAAGCGGGGGAAAAAGGGGAACCTTTGCAACTAGGCATTCAAAGAGAAGATAAAGAATTCGAAACCCAATTAACACCACAGCAAGAAAAAGGGGATAGTAATTACAAATTAGGTCTCTATATTCGTGACTCAGCCGCCGGAATTGGAACATTAACATTTTATGATCCAAAGTCGAAAAAATATGGGGCGCTGGGACATGTCATATCAGATATGGATACAAAATTACCGATCGTTGTAAAAGATGGATATATTGTTCCTTCAACCGTAACCTCCATTCAAAAAGGTGCGAATGGTGTACCGGGGGAAAAATTGGCCAAATTTTTAAATCAAAGGAATACGATTGGGAATATCGAAAAAAATAATCAGTTTGGCATATATGGAACAATCCATAAAACTTTATCGAATCCGGTTATGAATGAGCCGATTCCAATTGCATTATCCCATGAAGTAAAAAAAGGACCGGCAAAAATATTGACTGTTGTTGATAATGACAAAGTGGAATTGTTTGATATTGAAATCATCAGTTCCATTCCACAAAAATTTCCGGCCACAAAAGGAATGGTATTAAAAATAACGGATCCGAAGCTATTGGAAAAAACGGGGGGAATTGTCCAAGGAATGAGTGGTAGTCCAATCATTCAGGACGGTAAATTGATCGGGGCGGTAACCCATGTTTTTGTCAATGATCCGACAAGCGGCTACGGCGTTCATATTGAGTGGATGTTAAATGAAGCCGGCATAAATATATATGAGAATGAAGAAAAAGCAAGTTAAACGAGACCCAAACGGGCTTCTCGTTTTTTTTTTCGCTTTTACCTAAAATTCGAAGTGGGCCAAATTGAAATTTTTACCGATAAAAAAAGAAAAATGTCACATGTTGTAGAAAAAAGTAAGAAATATAGGAAAAAGGACATTTTTTTAAAAAATTAAAGGGATTTTTATTGGAAGTGTCGAAAATTTTATTTACAATGAATAAAGAGATTTTGTATAGGGAGGATGTCTTGTGGAAAATATTAAAGTTTGTATTGTTGATGACAATAAAGAACTAACTAATTTATTAAAAAATTACATAAATAGTCAAGAAGGGATGGAAGTTGTTGATATAGCATTTAATGGGCAAGATTGTTTAAAAATGATTGATCAATTAAAACCGGATGTTTTATTATTGGATATTATTATGCCTCATTTGGATGGTCTTGCGGTTTTAGAACGATTAAAGGAAAAAGAATACATGCCAAAAGTTATTATGCTAACCGCATTTGGTCAAGAAGATGTCACAAAAAAAGCACTTGAATTGGGTGCATCATATTTTGTTTTAAAACCGTTCAATATGGACCAGTTGGTTGAACAAATCCGAAATGTTTTTAGAATCGGTCTTTTACCGAAAAATAATATGGCAAACAATAATTTGAGTCAAGCGGTTATTCAACCCCGTGCCAACAAAAGTCTGGATGCCAGTATTACCAATATTATTCATGAAATCGGCGTACCAGCCCATATTAAAGGATATATGTATTTAAGGGATGCGATCTCGATGGTGTACAATGATATCGAATTATTAGGTTCAATTACAAAAGTGTTATATCCGGATATTGCTAAAAAATACAATACGACAGCCAGCAGGGTAGAACGGGCCATCCGTCATGCCATTGAAGTAGCGTGGTCCCGCGGCAATATTGAATCGATATCAAATTTGTTTGGATATACCGTAAGTATGTCAAAAGCAAAGCCGACAAATTCAGAGTTCATCGCGATGGTTGCAGACAAATTGCGGCTGGAACACCAAGCTTCCTAAAGTATGTATTGGACAAAGTTTACGAGGAAATTAGAGCTGTGTAAAATAAAATTAAAACAAGCAAAGCGGGTGTTAGCATGACATATATTTTTGGGCATCGCGGTTCAGCAGGTACGCACCCTGAAAATACAATGATTTCTTTTCAAGAGACAGAACGGGCCGGTGCAGACGGTATTGAATTGGATGTTCAATTAACAAAAGATGGAGAAGTCATCATTATTCATGATGAAAAAGTAGATAGAACGACTGACGGTAAAGGGTATATAAATAATTTGTTATTGAAAGATATTAAAAAGTTGAATGCGGGAGCGAAATTTCAAAATGGTCAATTTAAAGCAGAAATCCCGACCTTGAACGAGTTTTTTGAATGGTTCAAAGGCACTAATTTATTTGTAAATATAGAGTTTAAAACGAAATCAATTTCCAATTATGAATTAGAAGAGAAAACGGTGGCTATGGTCAAAAAAAATAAATTGGAAGAGCGCGTCATTTTTTCTTCTTTTAATCATTACTCCCTTGTTTACTGTTATCGACTTGCTCCTGAAATTGAAACGGCTCCCTTATATGCTGAAGGTCTGTTTATGCCTTGGATTTATGCTCAATCGATTCGTGCTAAGGGGATCCACCCGAATTATCGGGTCATCCCCGATGAATTGATCACATTATCGCAAAATCATGGAATAAAAGTCCGTCCATACACAGTCAATCAAGATGAAGATATAAAGAGGTTTTTGAATTGTAATACACATGCGATAATCACTGATTTTCCGAAAAAAGCAAAGGAATTAAAAACCGTGTAAGTGAACAAAAACGCCGACTATTTTACCGACGGGTAAAGCGGCGTTTTGTCACTTTATTTCTTTTTTTATCACGGTGGTAAATAAATCCGCCGATAAAGGAAAGACCCAACAAAAACAGGACAATCCCGACAATCGTTTGTAGCCAAGGAAAAGCAAACGGCCAATAAATGATTTGAAACAAGCTATCCCGGATTAATTTCACACCGATGACTGATAAGCTAATGGGGATTGCTGCAAGAAAAAATGCGAAAACACGGCCCATTGAAAGCCCCCTTTAAATAATTTTATGCATTCAATATGATAAAAAACGAATGGAATGTCAAGAAAACTGACTTTTTGTTCATCCGCTCTTTACTCCATTGCAAGATAAAGTTGTGTTTATTTTCCTAATTCTTTCATTTCTACCCTTGCAAATAGACCCGTTGTGGTATAATACCCATAATGGATTTATCTTTGTTTCAATCGACATTTCCGTTACGGGCAGGGGCTATGTAATCGCATTTTTTTGTTACTCCTATAGGCAAACTGTGTTAGGAAACAAAGAATTGCGGACTACACAATTTTATAGTAGAGCTAGAGCGTGGGGGTGGGGTTTTGCAAAGCGTCATGGTAATTGGAGCCGGAAAAGGCGGTACTGCAATTTTGAACCTTTTAAGTGAAATGAAGACGCTAAAAACGAGGGTGATCATTGATAAAAATTTGCAGGCACCCGGGATTCTTATTGCAAAAAAAGAAGGGATTCCGTACGGGAACGATTGGCGTACATTTATTGATAAAGAAATTGATATCATTATTGATGTGACGGGTGATGAACAAGTATACCAAGAACTTCAACAGTTTAAGGAGGATTTTATCATCGTTCCGGGGTCAATCGCCGAAATGATCGTTCACCTTTTTAAAGAAAAAGAACAATTGATTCGAGAATTACAAAGTGAAACAATAAAAGGCGATGTCATGCTTAAGGCGATTATCCATTCCAGTAATGATGCAATATCCGTTGTTGATGAAAACGGAAATGGGATTTTAATTAACCCCGCCTATACTCGGATAACCGGATTAACGGAAGAAGATGTACTAGGAAAGCCTGCAACTACAGATATTTATAAAGGGGAGAGCATGCATTTTCATGTACTAAAAACAAAAAAACCGGTTCGAGGGGTTAAAATGCTTGTCGGTCCTAAGAAAAAAGAGGTTGCGGTTAATGTTGCCCCCATTATTGTGGATGGTCAGCTAAAAGGCAGTGTCGGAATCATTCATGATATGTCGGAAATTCGGGAGCTGACAACCGAATTACAAAGAGCAAAAGAACGAATTCGGACATTGGAGGCGAAATATAACTTTGACGATATTGTCGGACGATCTGAAGAGATGCTTATTGCCATTGAGCAGGCAAGAATCGCGGCCAAGACCCCGGCAACGGTTTTGCTAAGAGGTGAATCAGGTACTGGAAAGGAATTATTTGCCCATGCGATCCATAATGAAAGTGGTCGCAAATATAACCATTTTATTCGGGTAAATTGTGCGGCAATTTCTGAATCATTATTAGAAAGTGAACTGTTTGGCTATGAAGAAGGAGCCTTTTCCGGTGCAAAACGTGGCGGCAAAAAGGGTTATTTTGAAGAAGCTAATAATGGGAGTATTTTCCTTGACGAAATTGGCGAGTTATCATTGAGTACACAAGCAAAATTGTTAAGGGTGTTACAAGAACGGGAAATTATTCGTGTCGGTGGAACGAAGCCGATTTCGATTCAAGTGAGAATTATTGCGGCTACGAACAAAAATCTTGAACAAGAAATACGCAAGGGGAATTTTCGGGAGGATTTATTCTATCGACTTAACCGAATTCCAATATACATACCACCTTTAAGGTCCCGTTTAGAGGATATCCCGTTGCTCTGTGATCATTTAATCAAAAAAATAAATCATGACTACGGCAGAAACGTCGAGGGCATAACGAATGAAGCAGCTGAACTGTTAAAACGCTATGCTTGGCCGGGAAATGTTCGTGAATTGGAAAATATACTCGGTCGTGCAATTATTTTTATGGACTATAGTGAAAATAGGATAGATATAAAGCATCTGTCAAAACTCGGATATAACTTTCAAAAAAATCAAGAGCAAGATCATCCGAATGAAGCGTCTTTACCGTTGTATACTTTGGTGGAGAACTTTGAGAAAAGGATTATTAGCCATATTTTACATAAACATCGTGGAAATAAAACAAAAACAGCCAAAGAGCTGGGAGTTTCGATTCGAACTTTATATTATAAAATGGAAAAATACGGCTTATAATTGCAATTTCTTGCAAGCGGAATTTTGCATGGTTTGCAAATACTTGCAGAATCAACAGATGTTTTCATCATTATCGGTTGAAACCCAAGTCCGGATTTTTGTCCAAGCCCTCGATTTTTGTTGTATAAAATGGGGTTTTAGACAAAATTTTATGCGAAAAACGTTTTTGGTATGAACCATTATTATTTTCACCTATTCATGGCATTGTTTTTGCAGTATATTCTATGAGTTCAATTTTACAAACAGGAGGAGAGTTGCAGCAATGGATATTTTTCGGTATATGGAAGAGTTTGATTATGAGGAATTGCATTTTGTTCAAGATAAAAATTCAGGTCTAAAAGCGATTATTGCCATACATGATACAACCTTAGGACCTGCTCTTGGGGGAACAAGAATGTGGACATACGCCTCAGAAGAAGCAGCCATTATTGATGCCTTAAGACTTGCCAAGGGAATGACTTACAAAAATGCCGCCAGCGGTTTAAATTTAGGAGGCGGAAAAGCAGTTATTATCGGTGATCCGAAAAGCGATAAAAGTGAAGAAAAGTTCCGTGCTTACGGTCGATTTATTCAAGGATTAAATGGCAGGTATATAACGGCGGAAGATGTGGGTACAACAGTAGAAGATATGGATATTATTTACCAAGAAACGGAATTCGTAACAGGTGTTTCTCCTGCTTTTGGATCATCGGGAAATCCTTCACCGGCGACGGCTTACGGCATTTACAAAGGGATGAAAGCAGCTGTATCAGAATACTTTGGAAATGATTCATTGGAAGGAAAAGTGGTTGCTGTTCAAGGAGCAGGCAATGTTGCTTATCATCTTTGCCGTTTTCTTTCTGAAGAAGGGGCAAGATTGATTGTAACAGATATTAATAAAGAAGCTGTGAAAAGAGTTCAAGATGAATTTGGGGCAGAAGCTGTAGATCCTGCCGATATTTATGCTGTCGAATGTGATGTGTTTTCACCTTGTGCTTTAGGCGCCATTTTAAATGACGAAACAATTCCTCAGTTGAAGGCAAAAGTCATCGCCGGTTCAGCCAATAATCAATTAAAGGAAAACCGCCATGGGGATCTTTTGCATGAATTAGGAATTATTTATGCCCCGGATTATGTTATTAATGCAGGTGGCGTAATCAATGTGGCCGATGAATTATACGGCTACAATAAAGAAAGAGCTTATAAAAAAATTGAACAAATATATAACAACATAAAAAAAATATTCGAAATTTCCAAGCGTGAGCAGATTCCTTCATATTTGGCAGCGGACCGAATGGCCGAAGAACGGATCAATAAAGTGAGCCGTTCAAGAAAATCGTTTTTGACAAATGAAAAACATATTTTGAAAAAGCGGCTGAAATAAACGATACAAAGGGTTACCCATATTTCTTATATTGATGATTTGGTTTTAGATCCGATAATTAGAGGTGAAATGAATGGCAAAAGAGTATGACTTAGTGATTATTGGAGGCGGGACAGGCGGATATGTAGCCGCGATTCGGGCCAGCCAACTCGGTTTAAAAACAGCAATTGTTGAAAAAAACAAGTTAGGTGGCACATGTCTCCATCAAGGGTGCATTCCGACAAAAACATTATTAAAAAGTGCAGAAGTTTATCGGACGATGAAAGAAAGCAGTGATTACGGCGTATTAACAAAAGTGGAAAAATTGGATTTTGCCAAAGTTCAAAAACGAAAATCAGAAATTACCGAGCAATTGTATCAAGGTGTGCAAATGTTAATCAAAAAAAATAAAATCGATGTGTACAATGGAATTGGCCGAATCATGGGTCCATCGATTTTTTCTCCGTTACCGGGTACGGTTTCGGTAGAATCTGATACAAATCAAGAGAACGAAATGTTAATTCCAAAGTTTGTCTTGCTTGCGACCGGATCAAAACCAAGAGAACTGCCGAGCCTGCCGTTCAACAAAAACAATATCTTATCTTCTGATGATATGTTGCAATTAGACTATTTGCCGGAATCAATCATTATTGTCGGCGGCGGAGTGATTGGTTTGGAGTGGGCTTCAATGTTAGCGGATTTTGATGTTCAAGTAACCATTGTAGAAGCTTCCAATCGCTTGGCCCCTCATGAGGATGATGAGATTAGTAAGGAGATTACCCAAGTTTTCCGCAAGAAGGGGATACAAATTTTAACAAAGGCAATGATTACTGATAGTTTGGAAAAGGATAACCAAATAACCGTAACAGTAAAGCAAAACGGAAAGAAAACGGAGTTCACTGCCGAAAAAATGCTTGTTTCTGTCGGAAGAGCAGCTAATACTGAGGGAATTGGTTTGGAAAATACCGATATTGACATAAACAATGGTTTTATTCAAGTTAACGAATTTTACCAAACAAAGGAATCGCATATTTATGCAATCGGTGACTGTATCGGGGGCATGCAATTGGCTCATGTTGCTGCAAGAGAAGGTACAATTGCAGTCGAACATATGGCAAATCAAGATCCGGAGCCGTTAAATTATCATCATGTTCCCAAATGTACGTATTCCTTTCCCGAAATTGCCAGTATCGGCATGACCGAAAAAGAAGCAAAGAACAAAAATTTTGAATTAAAAATTGGCCGATTTCCGTTTAAAGCCATTGGTAAAGCTCTAATTACAGGCCATCCATCCGGCTTTGTAAAACTGATTGCTGATGCAAAAACGAATGATTTACTCGGGATTCATATGATCGGTCCTCATGTTACCGATTTAATATCTGAAGCTTCCCTTGCTTTTGTTCTTGATGCAACTCCGGATGAAATGGCTTATACCATTCATCCGCACCCGACTCTTTCTGAAATATTTTCGGAAGCAAGTTTAATGGCAGAAGGTAGACCAATTCATCTATAAATTTCGATTTTTTCATGTCTTTTATAATAAGCTACTGCTTTTTTAAAAAATTGCCATATGTAAAACGATTTCAAAAGGAGGTTTTGACTTGTGGCAGAATTTCGCCATCGCTCTCTCGGTTTATCCGATGACACCGTTTTGGAAATGTATGAAACCATCGTCCTGACAAGAAAATTGGACGAACGCATGTGGCTATTAAATCGGTCCGGAAAAATTCCATTTGTTATTTCCGGTCAGGGGCATGAAGGTGCTCAAATCGGTGCTGCTTATGCGCTTGACCGGACAAAGGATTATATATTGCCCTATTATCGTGATTTGGGAGTTGTGCTTTCTTTTGGCATGACACCAAGAGAAATTATGTTATCAGCTTTTGCAAAGGCTGAGGATCCAAATTCCGGTGGAAGACAGATGCCAAGTCATTTTGGGAAAAAGAAAAATCGAATCGTTACCGGTTCTTCACCGGTTACAACGCAAGTACCGCATGCTGTCGGTTTTGCGCTGGCGGCAAAGATGAAACGGCAAGACTTTATCTCTTTCGTTACATTTGGTGAAGGCTCTTCCAACCAAGGAGATTTCCATGAAGGATTAAATTTTGCCGGTGTTCATAAACTCCCGGTCATATTTATGTGTGAAAACAATCAATATGCTATATCTGTACCGGTATCGAAGCAGCTGAGTTGTGAACATGTATCAAGTCGAGCAGCGGGATATGGGATGCCGGGGGTTACGGTAGACGGGAAAGATCCGCTGGCGGTCTATGAGGTGGTCAAAGAGGCAGTCAATCGCGCGAGAAGCGGTGGTGGTCCGACGTTGATTGAAACGATTACGTATCGCTTTACCGCTCACTCAAGTGATGATGATGACAGGGCATACCGTGATCACACAGAATTAGATAATCTCAAAGACAATGATCCGCTTCAATTTTTTGGAACATATTTAAGAGAAGTTGGTTTACTGAATGACCAAGTGGAAAGAGAAATTCAAGACAAGGTAAAAAACATCGTCAATGATGCAACCGATTATGCCGAAGCAGCCGCTTATTCGAAACCGGAAGATGCATTGAAATATGTTTATAAGGAATAGGGGGGAAGAATATGCCAATCATATCTTACATTGATGCGGTAACAATGGCCATCCGTGAAGAGATGGAACGGGATGAGAATGTTTTTATCCTGGGTGAGGATGTTGGAAAAAAGGGTGGCGTGTTTAAAGCAACTCAAGGTTTATATGAGCAATTTGGAGAAGAAAGGGTAATCGATACCCCGCTTGCCGAATCAGCTATAGCGGGTGTGGCGATTGGTAGTGCCATGTACGGTATGCGCCCGATTGCAGAAATGCAGTTTGCCGATTTTATCCTGCCGGCCGTTAACCAGATCATTTCCGAAGCGGCAAGAATCCGCTACCGATCGAATAATGATTGGAACTGTCCGCTTGTTATTCGTGCTCCTTATGGTGGTGGTGTTCATGGTGGTTTGTATCATTCTCAATCGGTCGAAGCCATTTTTGCCAATCAACCGGGTTTGAAAATTGTCATGCCTTCTACCCCTTATGATGTAAAAGGACTTTTGAAAGCTGCGATTCGTGATGATGATCCGGTATTATTTTTCGAACATAAGCGGGCCTACCGTTTCCTAAAAGGGGAAGTGCCGCTCGATGATTATGTCCTGCCGATTGGAAAAGCAGATGTGAAAAGAGAGGGAGACGACATCACGGTAATTACGTATGGTTTATGTGTGCACTTTGCCCTGCAAGCAGCGGAAAAATTAGCAAATGAAGGGATTTCTGCCCATATTCTTGATTTGCAAACCGTTTATCCATTAGATAAGGAAGCGATTTGCCAAGCGGCGGCAAAAACGGGAAAAGTATTGCTTGTTACTGAAGATAATAAAGAAGGCAGCATTATTAGTGAAGTGGCCGCAATCATAGCTGAACATTGTTTGTTTGAATTAGACGCGCCGATTATGCGATTAGCCGGACCGGATATACCGGCAATGCCATTTTCTCCAACAATGGAAAAGTTCTTTTTAATCAATCAAGATAAAATTGAAAAAGCAATGCGTGATTTGGCTGAATTTTAAAAAGCAGGTAGGTGAAAGTCATGGGGTTGGAAAAAATAACGATGCCGAAATTAGGCGAAAGTGTAACAGAAGGAACAATCACGAAATGGCTTGTTGCTGTCGGAGATCATGTGAATAAATATGATCCCCTTGCCGAAGTGTTGACGGATAAGGTTACTGCTGAAATTCCTTCCTCTTTTACAGGGGTGATTAAAGAAGTCATTGCCAAAGAAGAAGAAACTTATGCTGTCGGTGAAGTTATTTGTGTAATTGAAACGGAAGATCAAGCCGGAACTGTTCAAGAACAAGCGGAACCTGTTGAATCCACGCCGATTGTTGAACATAATCAAGAGATGCCGTTAAAGCAACGTTATTCACCGGCTGTTTTGAAACTGGCCCAAGAGCATCAGATCGACTTGAGTCAGGTGAAAGGTACGGGAAGAGGAGGGCGCATCACACGAAAAGATTTGCAACAACTGATTGCAACTGCAAACATCCCAAAATCGGATGCGACTCCAGTTAAAGAAAATAACGAAAAGAGAGAAGTTGTTTTTGCGGAACCGGAGTCGGTTTCTCCCCTCCAGTCAGCTGCCGGAGATATGGAAATTCCGGTTACGGGAATACGAAAAGTCATTGCAGCTAATTTAACAAAATCGAAACAAGAAATCCCCCATGCTTGGATGATGGTAGAAGCCGATGTAACTGATCTTGTTAACTACCGGAATGCAATTAAAAAAGAATTTGAAGCGAAGGAAGGCTTTCCGCTCACCTATTTTGCCTTTTTCGTCAAGGTGGTTGCTCAAACATTAAAGGAATTTCCGGAATTGAATGCCACCTGGGCCGGGGATAAAATTATTCGGAAAAAAGATATTCATCTTTCTATTGCGGTGGCAGCGGATGATGCACTATTTGTTCCGGTAATTAAACATGCCGATGAAAAATCCATTAAGAGAATTGCCAAGGAAATTTATGAACTGGCAAACAAAGCCCGAACGGGAACTTTAACGGCAGATGATTTACAGGGTGGAACATTTACGGTAAATAACACCGGTGCTTTCGGCTCTATCCAGTCTATGGGTATTATTAATTACCCGCAAGCTGCGATTTTGCAAGTAGAATCAATCGTTAAAAAATTGGTTGTGATGGATAACGGGATGATCGCTGTACGGGACAGAGTAAATTTATGCTTATCCCTCGATCATCGGATATTGGACGGTTATATTTGCGGAAAGTTTATGAAAAAAGTAAAAGAGCGGCTCGAAGCTATAGATAAAGATCATATTAGTATTTACTAAATTCATAAGTACGTGATGCCAATCTTCAAAGAGACTGACAGATCGGAACGGACCGATAATGTAAATGAGAGTAGAAATTCACTTTCGTAAAGGGACATGTAAAAACTGTCCCTTTTTCGTTAGGAAAATCAATACGATTTATTTGTTCTGTATTATTCCAATGTTTTCGTTATTTATTATCAAATTTACTATAATGAGTTCTTTCGTTTTGCAATCGCCCTTTTTTTCGATAAAATAACAAATATAATAAAAAAAATTTTCCGATAAGGGGGAACAATTTTGAAGGAGGGTAATGGGGTCAAACAATTATCGGCTGCGATTCAATCGACATTTCCGGATGTTACCTATGAACAATGGGTTGAAGCCGCAGATCGTGCCTTAAAGGGGAAAACAATCGGTGAATATTACCGGAAAACATATGAAAATATTACGATTAAACCGCTGTATACGAAGGCTGATTTGCCTGTTGGATATGAAAGAATGTACCCGGCAACAACTAGTGACAATAGCTGGTATATTGCCCAAGCTGTTACGGGAAAGACGATAGAAGAACTACATAAAAACTTATTGAGCGCCATCCGGAATGGTCAAAACAGTATTTCATTAACGATACCTGATTGTTTGGATGCTACCGCTTTTGCTAAATTATTTCATCATATTGATGTTGCTAATATTCCTTTCTTCATTGAAGGGGAAGAAGAAGTTATTCCGTTTTATGCGTTTTTGACAGAAGGGATAAAGGGTAGTGCCGAGCGAGAAAAAATCACAGGTTGGATTGGAACGGACCCGGTCGCCGTTTTTTGCCGCAATTGTTATTCGTCGCAAATGATGAAAATGTTTTATTCAATCTGGCAAGATAGTCTTCATTATATGGACCAGCAATTTCCGAACCTGAAAACGATATATGTCGATGGGACCATCTATGAAAAATCCGGTGGTAATGCAGTTCAACAAATCGCTTTTGCACTGGCAACCGCTGTGGAACATATTGAGCAGATAAAAAAATCCGGATGGAATGTTGAACAAATATTTTCGAAAATTTTCTTTGGTTTCTCAATTAGTTCCCATTTTTTTATGGAAATTGCCAAACTTAGGGCGGCACGGTATTTATGGAAAAAAATAGCTGAATCTTATCATGTACCGAATGTAGCGATGGATATTTATGCTGAAACGACAAACGGAAATAAATCAAAATTGGATCCGTATACGAATATGCTTCGAATTGGCGGGGAGGCATTTGCCGCAACCATTGGGCAGGTGCAAATTTTACGAGTTTCTCCGTATGATGAAGTGTTTGGGGAAGTTAGTGCACTGGGACAAAGGATTAGCCGCAACATACACCATCTGTTCCGAGAAGAAGCAAAACTTTCACTTGTCAGTGATCCTGCCGGCGGTTCGTATTTTGTTGAATCATTAACGCAACAATTGATTGAAAAAGCATGGACGTTGTTTTTAACTATTGAAGATTCAGGGGGCATGCTTTCGTCGATTATTGAAGGTAAAGTTCAAAACCAAGTAGCTGAAATGAAAGCGGTAAAACAGTCTGATGTTAATCAGCGGAAAACGAAACTGATCGGGACAAACCAATATGTGGACTTGACTGAAAAGTTGCATGACCCGTTTGAAACAGCAAAGAATCAAGCGCATTCCGGTTACCTTGCCGTCAGCGATTTTTATCAAGTCATTGAAAAAGTAAAAGCAGGAACACGACTCGATCAATTTTTCACCAAGGTAGATCAAGCGAGCGAGGGGATTCAACCGCTTCAATGTTTCCGATTAAGTGAGCCGTATGAAAAAATCCGTTTTGAGGTAGCGAAATATGAGAACGAAACCGGTGAAAAACCGACTGCCATTTTAATAAACTGCGGCGATTTGAAAGATAAAAAGTTGATTTTTGACGAGGTTTCAGAATGGTTACATACTGCGGGGATCGCCACGGAAATAAGCCAAGATAATGATTTTGACAAAATAATAAAAGAATCCGGAAAAAAACTGTATTGTTTTTGCGGCAATGACCAGGAATTAACAGCGGCATTTTCTGATATTCAGTTCATTGTCCAAAAGTATCCGGATAAAGGATTCATCATTGCCGGTTCAAAGGAAGCGGACATTCACAATAAGTTTAAGCAAATTGGCGTTCAATTGATCTTAAATACGCAGGAAGAGCAAGTTCAATGTTTAGAGAGAATTGTCCGCTTTTTCGTGAAGGGGGAATAGATGTGAGGCCGAATTTTAGAAAAGTAAATATATTTCATGACGAGAGGGCCAACCAGCCGCGCCAAAAGGAGCACATCTTTCAAACTTATGAGAATATACCGATTCAATCAATTTATACAGAAGAGGATCTGCAAGGAATGGAAGCTCTTCAATCGTACCCGGGTCTTCCACCTTATACAAGAGGACCGTATCCGACCATGTATATTAACAGGCCCTGGACTATTCGCCAATACGCGGGGTTTTCGACTGCAGAAGAAAGTAATGCTTTTTATTTAAGAAACTTGAAAATGGGGCAAAAAGGGTTATCTGTTGCTTTTGATCTTCCCACCCACCGCGGCTATGACTCAGATAATCCCAGAGTTGTCGGTGATGTCGGAAAAGCCGGTGTGGCAATTGATTCGGTTCTTGACATGAAAATTTTATTCGATCAGATCCCGCTTGATAAAATGTCGGTGTCGATGACGATGAACGGAGCCGTCCTTCCGATTATGGCTTTTTATATCGTGACAGCGGAAGAACAGGGGGTTTCTCAAGATCAATTATCAGGAACAATTCAAAATGATATTTTAAAAGAATATATGGTCCGCAATACGTATATTTATCCACCGAGTATGTCCATGCGTATTATTTCTGATATTTTTGCTTATACGGCGAAACATATGCCGAAATTCAACAGCATTAGTATATCCGGCTACCATATTCAAGAGGCGGGAGCACCGGCAGATATTGAATTAGCCTATACGCTAGCTGACGGTTTGGAATATGTACGGACGGGGCTTGCGGCAGGAATTGATATTGATTCTTTTGCTCCGCGACTCAGCTTTTTCTGGGGAATTGGCATGAATTATTTTATGGAAGTGGCTAAACTCAGAGCAGCTCGTCTCATTTGGGCAAAATTAATGAAACAATTCAATCCGAAAAATCCGAAATCACTGGCACTTAGAACCCATTCACAAACTTCCGGTTGGAGTTTGACAGAACAAGACCCGTTTAACAATGTTATTCGTACGCTAATTGAAGCACATGCAGCGGCCATGGGTCATACGCAATCGTTGCATACGAATGCGCTCGATGAAGCAATTGCACTGCCAACCGATTTTTCAGCACGAATTGCCCGCAACACACAAATTTATTTACAGGAAGAAACAGGGATTACACATACAATTGATCCTTGGGGTGGTTCTTATTATGTCGAATCGTTAACGAAACAACTAATTGAAAAAGCTTGGCAACATATTGAAGAAATCGAGAACTTAGGCGGTATGACCAAGGCGATTGAAGCCGGATTACCAAAGCTGAAAATTGAGGAAGCTGCTGCAAAACGCCAGGCAATGATTGACTCCGGCCAAGAAAAAATTATTGGAGTGAACTGTTACCAAACGGATGACGAAACCAATATTGAAGTTCTTGATATTGATAACACTGCAGTTCGAGAAAAACAAATTGCAAGATTAAAAGAATTAAAGGAAAATCGGGATGAAGCGGCGGTACAAACAGCATTGGAAGCCATTCGTGAGGCGGCAAAGACAGGAACAGGCAATCTCCTTGAATTATCTGTTGCGGCGGCAAGACAACGGGCAACATTAGGTGAAATATCGGATGCCATCGAAGCCGCATCCGGCAGACATCAAGCAACAATCCGTACGATTAGCGGTGTTTATCGCCATGCATTTAAGGACAATGAAACCATAGAAGAAATCAGGAGAATGACCGATGAATTTTACGAGCTGGAAGGAAGAAGACCAAGATTATTAATGGCAAAAATTGGTCAAGACGGTCATGATCGCGGGGCAAAAGTCATTTCAACAGCATTTGCCGATATGGGCTTCGATGTGGATATTGGTCCGCTTTTTCAAACACCGGATGAAACAGCCAGGCAAGCCGTTGAAAATGATGTTCATGTTATCGGAATGAGTTCATTGGCAGGTGGACATAAAACATTTTTACCGCAACTAATTGCTGAATTGAAAAAATTAGGGCGTGAAGATATTATTGTTATCGTCGGGGGCGTGATTCCACCAAAAGATTATCCATTTTTAAAAGAGCAAGGAGCAACTGCAATATTTGGACCTGGAACCATTATTCCCCATGCGGCAAAAATTGTTTTGGAAGAAATTTATAAAAGATTAGGCTATGAGGAAGTGTCATCGTAATGGCACAAGAATATTCCGGGCGGTTTAGAAGAAAGAACAGCACCGTTCCAATTTCCAACTATTTGGAAGGAATTAAAAAAGGCGATCGTACGGTTTTAGCAAAAGCCATTACACTAATTGAAAGCAATCATCCGGATCACTTCCGGGCAGGGCAACAATTATTGAAGGATATTATTCCTCTTTCCGGCAAGTCCGTCCGGCTCGGCATTACCGGTGTTCCGGGTGCAGGAAAAAGTACATTTATTGATCGCTTTGGAACGGAACTATGCAAAATGGGGAAAAAGGTTGCCGTTCTTGCTATTGATCCTTCATCAACCATGACGGGAGGAAGTATATTGGGGGATAAAACCCGAATGGAGTCACTGTCAAGGGAAGAAAATGCCTTTATCAGACCTTCTCCATCTTCGGGAACGCTTGGAGGTGTTCACCGAAAAACAAGGGAGAGCATAATGCTTTGTGAAGCAGCAGGGTTTGATGTTATACTAGTTGAAACAATCGGTGTCGGACAAAGTGAAGTCGTTGTCCGAACGATGGTTGATATGTTTTTCATGCTGACGATTACCGGCGCCGGCGATGATCTCCAAGGGATGAAAAAAGGGATGATGGAGCTTGTTGACGGGATTATTATTACAAAGGCTGATGGTGCCAATAAGGAAAATGCCATTCGGACGAGAAACGAATACAGTCAAATTTTACGCTTTTTAAGGCCGGCAACAGAAGGATGGCAGACGAAAGCCTACACTTGTTCTTCAATTACCGGAGAAGGGATTATCGATATTTGGCATGTCGTTCAGCAATTTGTTAAGATAACAAAACAATCCGGTATCTTTTTTGAAAGAAGAAGGAAACAAACAAATGACTGGTTAATGACGTCAATTGTTGAGAAATTACAGCAATCTTTTTTCCAAAATGAAGTGATTAAAGAAATGCTGCCGGTTATCCAACAAGATGTTGAACATGGGCGGTTGCCTGTTTCCGCAGCCGTTGAACAGTTGATGAAGCTTTATCTTAATGAAAAATAAATGGGAGGGACATTTGACCATGAGTATGGATTTTAATATTTTAATGAATGATTATATTGAGCAAGCCCGGAAAGAAATTGTCGCAGCCGGTTATGAGGAATTAAGAACGCCGGAAGAAGTGGATGAAGCATTACAACGGAAAGGGACAACACTGGTTATGATCAATTCAACATGCGGTTGTGCCGGGGGGATTGCCCGTCCGGCCGCAAAATACGCCATTGATTATGATAAACGTCCTGATTATTTAGTCACTGTATTTGCCGGTCAAGATAAGGAAGCCACTCTCGAGGCAAGAAGTTATTTCGATGATTACCCGCCTTCTTCACCATCATTTGCCTTGTTAAAGGATGGCAAACTTGTCGGCATGGTGGAACGGCATGAAATTGAAGGTCATTCACCTGTTTCGGTCATCGAACGATTACAAGAATTATTTGAACAGCATTGCGATGAAGTATAAATTTTTCCGCGTTTCATATGTTTAAGACTTGTGATTATAAAATGAAACTTCCATCAGGGGCTGATGGTTAGTTAATCCAATCTAACGCATGCGGGCAGCCCTGACTTTTTTGTACGTTAAGAAAGTATAAATTTCCAGCAAAGAAGCGAAATCGACGTAGTTGGAAATTTTAAGAATTAAGTATAAGTGCTCTTGCGGCTTTGCCATCGCCTAAAGGCTCGGCAATCGCCGAGTTTTCTTTATAAACTCGAAAAACTTTGATAAGGGATGGACTACCTGTTAAGGGGATAAAACCACCTGACTTTGTTCAAACTAATGGAAAAGGCGGGTGGTTTTGATGAACCTATTGGTAAGCTTCCTCATTGCTTTTACAACCATTTCACCGGTTTGGCCGATTGGTCCGAACCCTTTACCGGGTGACCCATTTGTAATCGTCAATAAACAAACCAATGAAGTTGCCTTTATTGACGATGGGATTGTCCAAGAAGTGTATAAGGCGGCAACCGGTAAAAATGCGGAATTAACCCCGGAAGGAATGTTTACGGTTACAGTGAAAGCAATAAATCCATATTATCGAAAAAAAGATATTCAAGGCGGAGCACCCAATAATCCGCTCGGTACCCGTTGGATTGGATTTGATGCCTTGGATACAGACGGGAGAACATATGGAATTCATGGTACAAACCAACCGTGGTCGATCGGACTTTATATTTCGGAAGGATGTATCCGGTTAAATAATGAGGATGTCGAAAAGTTATTTGATAACGTTCCAATCGGTACAAAGGTTTTTATTACCAATCAGTCGTCCAGCTTTGAACAGATTGCTAAAGAAAAAAGGGCAATTCCATAATCGGGAATTCCCTTTTCCATTAATGTTTTTTTACAATCAAATTAGAATAGTATGGAAAGTCCTGTAAATAACGTAGTCAAAACCATGGCGATAATCATTAAGTAAACGATAATTTTCCGGACTTTTTTATTTCCCATCGGAGTCATTCAACCTCCACTCTATTTTCATTGACATTATTTTATCGCGAGAATGGCTTTCAAACAAGTCCTATCTTTTTCCTGTTAAAAAAATTAGAGATTCATAGTTATAAAAAGTCAATGAGTCGAAGGTTGAACGATGGGGATTGAACGGTTTGCACTGTATAAATTGGTCTGTTTGCATTATCAATGATATGTTACGTTTGAGGGGAGGAAACGGTTTGAAAGGTATTGACCATATCGGGATTGCGGTTCATTCATTGGAGAAGGCACTTCCGCTATATACGGGTACATTTCAATTAAGCCATATAAAAACAGAGGTTGTCGAATCACAAAAAGTGAAAGTCGCATTCATTGATGTGAATAACAGTAAAATTGAATTACTCGAACCGACCAGTGATGACAGTACGATTAAAAAATTTCTTGATAAAAAAGGGGAAGGTATTCATCATATTGCTTTTAAAACCGACGATATTTATCAAGAACTGGAAAATTTGGCATCACAAGGGGTACGGCTCATCGATGAAACGCCGCGAATCGGTGCCGGGGGAGCACTGGTTGCATTTATTCATCCAAAGACAACTTTTGGTGTTTTATATGAATTATGTCAAAAGCAAAAGCAAAAGTAAAATTTCTATAATCTATCAACTGTGGACAAAGGGGAGAAACGAATGATAGACACAAAAAAATTGGATATTTATGATAAGATCCATGAATTGTATGATAAAAGACGGGAAGTTGAACTTGGGGGCGGAGAAGATAAAATTGATCGGCAACACGAGAAAGGAAAAATGACTGCCCGGGAGCGGATTGATGTATTAGTGGATGAAGGGTCTTTTGTTGAAATAAATCCCTTCATGGAACATCGTTCACCGGATTTACCGAAAGGGCCCGGAGATGGGGTGGTTACCGGGTTTGCAAAAATTCACGGTCGACCGGTTTATTTATTTTCCCAAGATTTTACCGTATTCGGCGGGGCTTTGGGTGAGATGCACGCCAAGAAAATTGCCAATGTTATGGATTTAGCTGCCAAAAACGGTGTTCCGATTATTGGACTCAATGATTCGGGTGGTGCGAGAATACAAGAAGGGGTTATTTCCCTTGACGGATATGGACATGTTTTTTATCGTAATGCCATTTACTCCGGTGTCATCCCGCAAATTTCGGTTATTATGGGGCCATGTGCAGGTGGTGCTGTGTATTCGCCGGCAATTACGGATTTTGTTATTATGGTCGAAAAAACGAGTCAAATGTTTATTACCGGTCCAAAAGTCATTGAAACGGTAACCGGTGAGCAAATAACTGCGGAAAATTTAGGCGGCGCACATGTACATAGTTCGATTAGCGGCAATAGCCATTTTCAGGCAAAGACAGAGGAAGAAGCTCTTTATATGGTAAGGGAACTGCTTTCGTATTTGCCGGCCAACAATACTGAAAAACCGCCGCGGCGAGAATTGAAAAAGGATGACGACTATCGACCGGATTTGGCGGAAATTGTTCCTTTTGATACAGTTCGTCCGTATGATATGAAAAAAGTGGTTGAACAAGTGGTAGATGAAGATTCATTTTTTGAAGTTCAGAAAGATTTTGCTAAAAATATCGTGATCGGTTTTGGCCGGATTAAAGGGGAAGTTGTCGGTCTGATATGCAATCAGCCAAAATTTATGGCTGGCGGACTTGATATTGATTCATCCGACAAGGCCGCCCGCTTTATCCGCTTTTGTGATTCTTTCAATATACCGCTCATCACCTTTGAAGATGTGACCGGATTTTTCCCGGGCGTCAAACAAGAGCACGGCGGAATTATTCGCCATGGGGCAAAAATTTTATATGCGTATTCGGAAGCAACGGTACCAAAAATAACGATAATTACCCGCAAAGCATATGGCGGTGCTTATGTTGCTTTAAACAGTAAATCGATTGGAGCCGATCTTGTTTTTGCCTGGCCAAATGCGGAAATTGCTGTTATGGGTCCCGAGGGTGCAGCAAATATTATTTTTGCCAAAGAAATTCAGAACAGTGCCGATCCGGAAGCGGTTCGCAGCCAAAAAATTCAGGAATATAAAGACAAATTCGCCAATCCATATGTAGCGGCAAAAATGGGAATGGTCGATGATGTCATTGATCCCCGTGAAACGAGAATCAAACTCATTCAAGCATTGGACATGCTGCAAACGAAAAAAGAAGAACGACCGAAAAAGAAACATGGAAATATTCCATTATAATTAATCCGTTATAGAAGTGGACGATATTTATGACAAGTGGGCTTTCATCCTTGTCGGAAATATTGTCCTTTCTTTAGCTAATAGGAAAGTATAAATTTTCCAATTTCTACTTTCCTAACGCATAAGTGCTCTTGCGGCTCTGCTCTCGCCAAAAGCTCGGCAATCGCCGAGTTTTCTTTAGAAGTACAAAATGACTGGAAAGAATTATTTGACAAGATTCATTGAAGCCGGGACTTGTCCCTCCTAGTCTAAAAAACTGAAAAAGAAAAAATTGAAGGAACCGGTTAAATAGGAGTATACTTATAAATATGTAGACTGGAGGGTTGAAAATGATCAATAAAAATAGATTGCTGGAAGAGTTTCTCGAACTTGTCCGGATCGATTCTGAAACCAAGCATGAAGGCGAAATTGCCAAGATTTTAAAACAAAAATTTGCAAAACTTGGTTTGGAAGTTTTTGAAGATCAAACAATGGAACAAACCGGGCATGGTGCAGGAAATTTAATTTGCACATTAAAAGGGACAAACCGTGCAAGCGATCCAATTTACTTTACTTCCCATATGGATACCGTTGTTCCGGGAAAAGGAGTGAAACCTACTATTGAAAACGGCTATGTGGTCACGGACGGAACAACGATTCTCGGGGCAGATGACAAAGCGGGCATTGCCGCAATGTTTGAAGCCATCCGTGTTTTAAAAGAAGATAATATCGAACACGGTGATCTTCAATTCATTATTACAGTTGGTGAAGAGTCCGGATTAGTAGGAGCAAAAGCACTGGATTCTTCTAAAATTCATGCAAAATACGGATTTGCTCTTGATAGTGACGGAGAAGTAGGTACAATTGTAATAGCAGCACCTACGCAAGCAAAAATCAATGCGACAATTACCGGGAAGAGTGCTCATGCCGGTGTTGCCCCGGAAAAAGGGGTTTCCGCGATAACGGTTGCAGCAAAAGCAATTTCCAAAATGCCGCTGGGTCGCATCGATGAAGAAACGACGGCAAATATCGGTCGTTTTGAAGGCGGGCAAGCAACCAATATTGTCTGTGAAAAAGCGTATGTCTTTGCAGAGGCTCGCTCTCTTTCAAATGAAAAATTAAATATCCAGCTTGACAAAATGAAACATGCCTTTACGGAGGCAGCTCGTGAAATGGGAGCAACAGCCGATGTAGAAATAAAAGTGATGTATCCGTCTTTCAAATACGGACCGGACGATGTCGTTGTCAAAATAGCAAGTAAGGCGGCAGAAAAGATTGGTCGTAACAGCAAACTCATAAAAAGCGGCGGCGGTAGTGATGCCAATGTAATCGCAGGCATGGGAATACCTACTGTTGTTCTTGGGGTAGGTTATGAAGAAATTCATACGACAAAAGAAAGAATGCCGATTGCAGAACTTAATAAGTTGGCTGAACTGGTTGTTGCCATTGTCGATACAGTAAACAAACAGTCTTAGGAGCAAGTGAGTTTTAGCGGATTTATCATGAAGGTGGTGAGTTATTTGGACACAGTCAAAGTCGTTATTTTTAAAGAGAAGCATGAAGAGTATGCGATTGATGTCGACCATGTTATTTCCATTGAAAAACCGGAAAAAATAACGCCGGTGCCACAACTGCCGAATTTTATTAAAGGTTTGGTAAAGGTAAGAGGAGAACTTGTACCGGTTGTTGACTTGCATCATGTTTTATATGGAACCGATGAAGCTTTACATGAAATGACAAGATTGATTGTTTTAAAAACCGGAATATTAAAGTTAGCTTTGCTTGTAGGTGAGGCAAAAGAATTAATGGAAGTAAGTACCGATTCGATTAAACAAGTCGGCTTGTTTGCCTATCAAAAAACTTCTTATTTTACCGGTGTAATCAACTTAGATAATCGCCTCATTACGCTAATTGATCCGAACCGAATGATCAACAGTTTAGACGGAATTAGAGAAATTCAAGCGTATATGGAGGAACAGGCAAAAATAACCGATTCCTAATAGGTTATTTCACATTTATGTCAGCTTTGGAAAATCGAGTAGCTGCGAAGGCAAAATAATTGATTCCCGGTAAGGTGTTGCACATACCGATTATTGAAGGGACAAGCGGCACGGTGGATGGAATATCAATATCCGGCCTGAATGCAGGTGGAAAAAGGTGATTTCGAGCATGAGCGAAAAAAAAGGTGAGAAAGGCAGAATTATTTTCCATGTCGATATGAACAGTTTCTACGCCTCGGTTGAAATATCTTTAAATCCATCATTAAAAGGGAAGCCGCTCGCCATTGCCGGAAACCCAAAAGAGCGGCGTGGGATTATTGTTACATGCAGTTATGAAGCGAGAAAGCTTGGCGTCAAGACAACGATGCCTTTGTGGCAAGCAAAAAAACTTTGTCCTGAGCTCATTGTGAAAGCACCGAACTTTGACCAGTATCGGAAAGCTTCAACAAGGATGTTTCAAATATTGCGGGAATATACCAGTATTGTTGAGCCGGTCTCCATTGACGAAGGGTATTTAGACATCACTGAATATGTCACGGATCACCCGCTAAAAATTGCCCAATCGATTCAAAACCGCCTTTTACAAGAAATGAATTTACCGTGCAGCATTGGGATTGCACCTAATAAATTTTTGGCAAAAATGGCTTCTGATATGAAAAAGCCACTCGGTATTACAATCTTACGCAAGCGGGATGTTCAAAAGATTTTATGGCCGATGCCGGTAAGTGAAATGCATGGGGTCGGAGCCAAAACGGCCGAAAAATTACATACGATAGGTATGGAGACGATTGGAGATTTAGCTCAAGGAGATGAACACCAACTTCAAAAATTATTGGGGATTAATGGGATTCGTTTAAAAGAGCGAGCCAATGGAATCGATCATAGACGTGTCGACCCCGAAAGTATTTATGACTTTAAAAGCATCGGGAATTCAACAACATTGCCCAGGGATATCAGTTCGCAAAATAATTTGCTCACTGTTTTACAAAAGCTGGCTCAAACGGTATCCGCCCGTTTGAAAAATAAGGAAGTTTATACGACCAATATTGCCGTGACGATTCGCTACAAAGACCGAACGACATTGACTAGGAGCAAAAAATTGGGAAATCCTATTCAAGAAGAGATGGACATCTATCAGCAAGCAAAATCGATTTTTTTAAAAAATTGGAACGGGACGCCTGTTCGACTGTTAGGAATTACAGGAAATGATCTAGTTGACGAAAAACATGCGTATAAACAATTGGATCTATTTACATATGAAAAGGATGCAAAAGAAGAACTGTTACTAGAGGCGATTGATCATTTACGCAAAAAATTTGGGGAAGATATTATTAAAAAAGGTTTGAAAACTTCTCACAAAGAAGGACACACGGATACAAGTTTTAATAAAGATTTTCTTTTAGAAGATGATGAATAATAACAGGAAAGGGTGTATCAACATGGCAAAACAACAAATCGGCGTTGTCGGCCTTGCCGTTATGGGAAAAAATTTAGCATTTAATATTGAATCAAGAGGATATACGGTTTCTGTTTTTAACCGTTCACGGGAAAAAACGGATGCCATGATGCAAGAAGCAACTGGAAAAAATATTGTGCCAACATATAGTATTGAAGAATTTGTTCAATCTTTAGAAACTCCACGTAAAATTTTGTTAATGGTTAAAGCCGGTCCGGCAACAGATGCGACCATTGAACAGTTAAAGCCGCATTTGGAAAAAGGTGATATTTTAATTGACGGCGGTAATACATTTTTTCAAGATACCATCCGTCGAAATAAAGAATTGAGTGATTTAGGTTTTCACTTTATCGGTACCGGTGTTTCCGGCGGGGAAGAAGGTGCGTTAAAAGGCCCGTCGATTATGCCGGGGGGACAAAAAGAAGCATATGATTTAGTCGCACCGATTTTGCAAGCTATTTCCGCGAAAGTTAACGGGGATCCTTGCTGTACATATATCGGTCCGGATGGTGCCGGACATTTTGTTAAAATGGTTCATAACGGCATCGAATATGGAGATATGCAATTGATTGGGGAATCCTATTTTCTATTAAAAAATATTTTAGGTCTGTCCAATGATGAATTACATCAAGTATTTTCCGATTGGAACCAAGGTGAATTGGACAGTTATTTAATTGAAATTACAAGAGATATTTTTACAAAAATAGATGAAGAAACAGGAAAACCATTGGTTGATATGATTTTAGATAAAGCCGGTCAAAAAGGAACAGGAAAATGGACCAGTCAAAATGCGTTAGATTTAGGTGTTCCGCTGCCAATTATTACAGAATCGGTATTTGCCCGTTTTATTTCGGCAATGAAGGACGAACGTGTTCAAGCAAGTAAGATTTTAACAGGCCCAACATCTGGGGCATTTAGTGGAAATCGTAAAGAGTTTATTGAACAAGTGCGTCAAGCTTTATATTTCAGTAAAATTTGCTCCTATGCCCAAGGATTTGCGCAAATGCGGGTGGCTTCCGAGGAATACGGATGGGATTTAAAATTTGGTGAAATTGCAATGATCTGGCGTGGCGGTTGCATCATCCGTGCCCAATTTTTACAAAAAATAAAAGATGCCTATGATCGTGATTCACAGTTGAAAAACTTGCTATTGGATCCATACTTTAAAGATATTGCTGATCGTTATCAAGATTCTTTACGAAACGTGATTGCCACGGCGGTTATGAATGGTATTCCGGTTCCGGGCTTTTCGGCTGCATTATCTTATTATGACAGCTACCGGACGAAAAACTTACCGGCCAATCTTTTGCAAGCCCAACGCGACTACTTTGGTGCCCACACCTATGAACGGGTAGACAAAGAAGGCATTTTCCATACAAAATGGATATAAAGAAAAGGGGGAACGGACCTATTCGGTTCGCACCCCTTTTTTTAGTATAAGAAAGTATAAAAATACAAGTAAATAACTTAGGATTAGTTTTATTGTCTAGCTCCGAGCGCCAGCGACTGAGAAACTAGCTCCCCTTTAATGTGCTCCTGCGCCATAGCCTATTCGAGGAAGCGGATGTTCAGCTCGTCGCAAAGCTTCATGAAGTATATCAAGGAAGATTACTCATGAAGTTCACTCTAGGAGTAGCTTCACTACGATAAGTCAACATCGGCTCGTTCCTCACCGTGTTTCCTTTTCCTCGAAAAAGCTAATCGCTTTTTCTTCGTGCGATGTCGATTCGAGGAAGCAAATCTGTTCTCATTGCGGGGCGCTCCAGTTTGTACGTCGCTAAGCGGGCGCTCTGCGCTTTTCTTACGTTTTTCAAAAGTTAACCGGCCACCAGAAGAATCCGTCTTTTTCTAATAGCTCCTCTGCCGCTTTTGGACCCATGGAGCCAGCAGCATAATTTGGAAAATCAGCTTGTTCATTTGTCCAAACTTCTGAAATATTATCAACAAACCGCCATGATAAAGCAACTTCATCCCAATGGGTAAAATTCGTCGCATCTCCGCGCAAGCAGTCATACAACAATTTTTCGTAAGCTTCCGGTGTATTAATACCATCAATGCTTTTGGTTGAAAAATTCAGCTTCACCGGCGTAGTTCCCAGTACTTCTCCGGTCTTTTTCACATTTAAATGTAATGTAATACCTTCATCAGGTTGTACGTGAATGACAAGTAAATTTGGATTTAAAGTCGAACCGTTTTTATAATATAAATTCATCGGTATATCTTTAAATTGAACGATGATGTTGGTGGATTTCGTAGCCATCCGTTTGCCGGTTCGGATATAAAATGGAACACCTGCCCAGCGAAAATTATCAATGAGAAATTTACCGGCAACAAAAGTTTCTGTATTCGAATCTTTCGGTACATTCGGTTCATCACGATAAGCCGGAACCTTTGTGCCATTCATGATCCCTTCTCCATATTGTCCCCTGACAAAATAGTCATGGACTGCTTCTCCTTCCACTGGTCGCAATGCCCGTAACACTTTCACCTTTTCACTGCGGATTTCATCGGTGGTCAACCGGATTGGCGGTTCCATGGCAAGAAGAGAGACGATTTGTAACATATGGTTTTGTACCATATCCCGAATGGCCCCGCTTTTATCATAGTATCTTGCCCGTTCTTCCACGCCGAGAGTTTCGCTGGAAGTCACTTGAATATTAGATATATAACGATTGTTCCATAAAGGTTCAAAAATAGCATTGGCAAATCGGATGACTTCGATATTTTGTACCATTTCTTTTCCTAAATAATGGTCGATCCGATAAACTTCATCTTCTTTAAAAGCCGAGCGTATCCGTTTATTAAGTTCAATCGCTGAAGCTAAGTCATGCCCAAATGGTTTTTCAATGACCAATCGTTTAAAACCGTTCGTATTAGTCAACCCGTCTTCCCTTAAATGCTCAGCAACCGTACCAAAGAACTCAGGCGACATCGCTAAATAAAAAATTCGATTTCCTTCCAGTTGATAAGTATGATCAAGCCGGTCCACCAGTTCTTTTAATTGCTTGTACGATTCTGAATCATTGACATCATGCGATTGATAATAGAAGTGGGAGATAAACTCTTCCAAATTGTCCGCCTTTTCGCCAAAAGTAGTGACGGAATCTCTCACCCAATTACGAAATTCGCCGTCATCCTTTAAACGTCTCGCTACACCTACGACGGCAAAACGATTCGATAAATTCCCTTTACGAAAAAGGTTATATAGTGAAGGATATAATTTTCTTTTCGCCAAATCACCGGTTGCACCAAAAAGTAAAATTAATGATGAAAGATTTTCTCTTGTTTTCATTTTTACCCTCGCTTTATGTGTACTTATTAACATATATTAAAATTTTACTCGTAACAAGAAAAAATGGCAAATTTTGAAAACGGCTGATTCGATAAATTCCATAATCTTGTTTTCATTTGTTGATTACCTTATTTAGTTTTTGTTAATGGTCTTTCATTTAGTATAAAAATAATGATAAACAGCTTTTAGATAAGGTTGATGGATTAACCCCGGCCGCCTGCATTTTCTTTATCAAAACGTTTGATATTGAAAAAAAGTTGGTAAAACCTGATAATAAATATATAGATTAAGCGTTGTTGATATTGGAGGAATTATTTTGGAAATTACTTTTCTCGGAACCGGTGCAGGAATGCCTGCAAAATATAGAAATGTGACGGCGATTACCTTGAAACATTTACAAGATGGAGCGATCTGGCTGTTTGACTGCGGTGAAGCTACACAGCATCAGATTTTACATACATCATTAAAACCGCGAAAGATAGAAAAGATTTTTATTACCCATCTTCACGGTGATCATATTTTCGGCTTACCCGGCTTACTCGGGAGTCGTTCCTTTTTAGGTGGGATAGAGCCGGTTACTATTTATGGTCCCAAAGGCATTCGCGATTTTGTTGAAATGAGCCTGTCAATAAGTCAGTCTCATTTGAAATATGATATTCATTATGTTGAGTTTGAGGATGAACTTTATTTAGATGAAGGTGATTTTATAATTGAAGCAAAATTGCTTGACCATGGCATCCCGTCCTATGGTTACCGAATTGTTGAAAAAGATAAGCCGGGTTCATTAATGGCCGATGAATTAAAAAAAATCGGCGTAAAACCGGGACCTATTTTTAAACAATTGAAAACCGGGGCAACGATCCAGCTAGAGGATGGAACGATTATTAACGGAGCGGATTTTTTAGGACCGGCCAAAAAGGGAAGGGTCGTTACTATTTTAGGGGATACAAGACCGACTCAAGTGAGTGTAGCGTTGGCAAGGAATGCGGACTTGCTCATTCATGAAGCAACATTTGATAAGGATGCGGAAGATATCGCTCACCAATATTTCCATTCAACGACTCATCAGGCAGCACGAATAGCGGTACAGGCAAATGTAAAAAAATTATGCATTACCCATATTAGTTCGCGTTTTGAAAAAGGAGATTTACCGTTTTTAGAAAAACAGGCGCAAGAAATATTTCCAAACACAATTATTGCTGAGGATTTTAAAAAGATTGAAGTGAAACATTAAATTAAGAGAGACAGGTAAGTGATCATCATACGAATCGTTAAAACTATATTGGAGGCAGAAATATGAATCCACGTTTACATGGCAAAACCATCTTGATTACCGGTGCTTCCGGGGGGTTAGGGGAACAATTGGCCTATCAATGTGCAGAAAGTGGTGCCCATCTCATCCTCGTTGCCCGCAGCTACGATAAATTAGCAAAGATTCAAGAAGAAATCAGAAAAAAACACCGCACTTCCGTCTCTGTCTATAAACTTGATGTTGGAAATACGGAGGAAATTTTAAATTTTTTTGAGCAACTCGGCGATAAGCAAAGGATTGATGTATTAATTAATAATGCAGGGTTTGGCATCTTTAAAACCGTGCTGGATGCAACGATGTATGAGGCCGAAAACATGCTTCGTGTCAATGTCCTTGGTTTAATTGCGATGACAAAAATGGTGTTACCGAAAATGGTTGCGCAAAATTCCGGTCATATTATCAATATCGCTTCTCAAGCAGGGAAAATTGCCACCCCGAAATCAAGCATTTATTCAGCGACAAAAAAGGCGGTATTGGGCTTTACTGATGCCCTGAGAATGGAAGTTCGTGATGAAGGTATATTTGTCACTGCTGTTAATCCCGGACCGATTGAAACGAATTTCTTTCATATTGCCGATGAATCGGGGGAATATTTAAAAAATGTCGGCAGATGGGTATTGAAACCGGAAGAAGTTGCCGCTCAAATTGTTAAGAAAATGTTTACGTCAACCCGTGAAATTAATTTGCCGCGGCTCATGAATGCCGGTAGTACCATTTACAATCTTTTTCCCGGTCTTGTTGAAAAAGTCGGGAAAAATGCGTTCTTTAAAAAATAGATTTACATACATATTTTAAAATAACAATGCCGGTTCCCGATGAAAGCCGGCATGTCTATACTAAATTTTATGAAAAACCGGTTTTTGGTTTTCAAAAGTTGCCACATAATGGAAGCCAATGGTTTTCAATACATCAACAGCGTGATCGTAATATTCTCCGAGGCGTTCGGGTTTATGCGCATCCGAGCCGATCGTCAAAATTTCTCCGCCCATCTCCTTATACAACTTCAAAATATCGACACTCGGCAACACCCGTCCAAGACCGTAATAAAATCCCGATGTATTGATTTCAATTCCTTGCCCGTTTGGAATAATCAATTTAAAAATTTCTTCAATAATATCCAAAAGCGATTTTACGCCGGGTTCATATTTATATCGAGTCACTAAATCAAGGTGACCAAGGATGCTAAACCGATCAAAATCACGAATACATGCCAGTAACTCTGAATAATATTCTTCATAAGCTTGATCCAAACTTTTCGCTTCAAAAAATTTGCCGGAATGAAGGTCGAATCCCTTTGTCGCATGCATGGAACAAATGATAAAATCAAACGGTTCTTCATCGACAATCCTTCGATAATCATCCAGCACATGTGGTTGAACCCCGAGTTCCACCCCTTTGCGAACTTTGATTTTATGCCCAAAAGCCGACTGCATCTCCCGTATTTTTAAACGATACTTATTCAAATCTAGGTCAAATGTCCAGTCACGATCGGGATAATCTTTATCAATATGCTCTGTAAAACAAAGCTCTTGAATTCCTTTTTCAATGGCTGCTTTGACCATATCTTCCATTGCTACTTCACAATCTTCACTGAACGAACTATGTACATGAAAATCAAACATCTCGCGTCACCTACTAAAAAATTTTTTAATAATTTAATATTACTACATGACTTTATTTTAATAAAGTGATAAACTACTAAATAACTAATTAATTAAATTAATAATATGATAAAGAAAAGGGAATGGATATGATGCAAAAACTTACCCAATTTGTTCCGAAAGGTGTGACCGGTATGGAACCAAGTGAGTTTGAAGTTAAAGAGGAAGTCCTGTCACGAATAAAACAACTTTTCAAGAAAAAAGGGTTCCACCAAGTTCAAACACCGATATTTGAATATTATGACCTTTTTAACGAAATTAAAGGAACGATCGATAAGGATCAAATGATTAAACTTATTGACACCGATGGAAAAATTTTAGTTTTACGACCGGATGCCACCATTCCCATTGCGAGGATGGTCGCAGAAGCCAGGGAAACCAAGGATGGAAAACCGGTTCAAAAATATTCCTATGTTACCAGTATATTCCGAATGAACAATGATCCGCAAAATATTCAATCCAGAGAATTTACTCAGGCAGGGATTGAATGGTTCGGCAGTGACGGTGTACAGGCGGATGCAGAAATTATTACCCTAGCGATTCTTTCATTAATCGAGGCAGGGGTTGATGCCTTTACGATTGATATCGGAAAAGCCAATTTTTACAAAAAATTAATTGAACAAATTGAGTTAGCGGAACACGAAATACAATTTATCCAACGGTTGATTGAAAATAAAAATTTCCTTGAATTGGAGTCCTATGTTCAAGAATTGATGATACCGGCCCCTTATAAAGAAGCCCTTGCCGCCATTCCGACGCTTTACGGGGAACCGGAAAAGGTATTTGCCCGGGCAAATCAGGTTGCCGTCAATGATGAAATGAAGATGGAAATTGAACATTTAGAAAAGGTTGTTCGCGAATTGGAAGCGGCTGGTTTTGGCAACTTTTTAACCGTTGACTTAGGGCTGATTAACCACTTGAACTATTATTCCGGTATTGTTTTCCATGGATATATTGCCGGATACGGGCAACCGGTTTTGTTAGGCGGGCGGTATGACGGATTAACAAAACAATTCGGTTATGACACAAAAGCGATTGGTTTTGCCATTTATGCCGATCATTTAATTACCGCTTTAAAAGCACAAGAGGGAGGAACCCGTTCGTGGAATATTTAAATATTGCCATAGCAAAAGGAAGGCTTGTAGATCACACGATAGACATATTACGTGCAATTGGCATTAATTTTCCGGACTATCATGAAAAAAGTCGAAAATTAATTTTTGAGGACCCGGTGAAAAAAATTCGCATCGTTCTCGTAAAAGCAAGCGATGTCGCTACCTATGTCGAACGGGGAGCAACCGATTTAGGCGTGATCGGCAAAGATTCCTTGATTGAATCCGGTGCCAATGTATTTGAAGTCGTCGATTTAGGTTTTGGCCGCTGCCGTTTTGTTGTCGCCGGGCTTGAAGCAACCGTTTTGCAAAAGCATAAATTTATTGTCGCCACAAAATACCCGAAAGTGACCAACCAATTTTTTACCGAAAGAGGGCAAACCGTGGAAACCATTCATTTAAACGGATCGGTGGAATTGGCTCCGCTTGTCGGCCTTTCCGATTGTATTGTTGATATTGTCGAAACAGGCAGAACTTTGCAAGACAACGGGTTAAAGGTGCTTGCGGAAATTTTTGAAATCAGTGCCCGTCTCATTGCCAATAAAGCAAGTTTTAAAACAAAACATAGTCGGATAGATGATTTTATTAATCACATTCAATCCGTAGTAAATGAAAAAGGAGCGGTTGGGCAATGATCAACTTGACAAAAATCAGTAAAAATGAATTGGCTGTCATTGATGAGAAAATGGCTCGGGGTGATGATTCATTTGAAGAAATTGATATAGCGGTAAAAGCAATTATTGCAAATGTCAGGCAAAATGGGGACGAGGCGCTCCTTGCGTATACAAAAACCTTTGATGGTGTCTCGCTCGCGTCTTTGAAAGTGTCTGAAGAAGAAATAACAGAGGCACTTGAAACCATTGAACCAAGCTTTTTGACCATTTTAAAAAACGCTAAAGACAATATTCGGGAATTTCACCAACATCAGCTTGAAAAATCATGGTTTGTCAAAAAAGGAAACGGCATTATCCTTGGGCAAAAAATTACCCCGCTGAAACGGGTTGGTGTTTATGTGCCGGGCGGGAAGGCTGCTTACCCGTCAACGGTTTTAATGGACGTGATCCCGGCAATTGTGGCGGGTGTGGAAGAAATTGTTATCGTTTCACCGCCAAATAAAGAAGGAAAAGTAAATCCGGCTGTTCTCGCTGCCGCATCAATAGCCGGGGTGACCGAAATTTATAAAGTCGGGGGTGCTCAATCAATTGCTGCCCTTGCTTATGGAACAAAATCAATCCGTCCGGTCGATAAGATTGTCGGTCCTGGCAATATTTATGTGGCCCGTGCGAAAAAATATGTGTTCGGCACAGTGGATATCGATATGATTGCCGGTCCGAGCGAGATTTGCGTGATTGCAGACGGTACTCAGAATCCAGCGTATATCGCCGCTGATTTATTATCACAGGCGGAACATGATGAAATGGCGGCATCGATTCTTGTCACCGATTCCGAGCAACTGGCCCTTGATGTACAAGGAGAAGTCGAAAAACAGTTAAAAGTACTGGAAAGAAATAAAATCACCCGGGCGTCAATTGAAAACTTTGGCCATATTTTTGTAGTGGATACACTTGATGACGCGTTTGAAGTGGTGAATGAAATTGCTCCGGAACATTTAGAGTTGCTCCTCGATAATCCGTTTGATCAATTGCCAAAAGTGCGCAATGCCGGAGCTATTTTCTTAGGTGCATACTCACCGGAACCACTCGGTGATTATTTTGCCGGTCCAAACCATACCTTGCCGACGAGCGGAACCGCGAAATTTTCGTCACCGCTTGGAACCTATGACTTTTTAAAACGGTCCAGTGTCATTTATTATAGTGAACAAGAATTAAAAAATGTAAAGGATCAAATCATCCAATTTGCGAATGAAGAAGGGTTAACTGCCCACGCCAATTCGATTCGCGTCCGATTTGAATAATGAGGTGATAGTATGCGTAGTGCGGAAGTAGTCAGAAAAACAGCAGAAACAAAGGTTGAATTGCAGTTGAATATCGATGGAAATGGAAATAGCTCGATTGATACCGGTGTTGGTTTTTTTAACCATATGTTGACACTCATGACGAAACACGGATTTATGGATTTGGCAGTCAAATGTGACGGTGATTCCGATGTGGATGACCATCATTCAGTGGAAGATGTCGGGATTGTTCTCGGGCAGGCATTTTTACAAGCATTGGGTGATAAAGCAGGGATTCGTCGCTATGCTTCTGTCTTTACCCCGATGGATGAGTCGCTTTCCCAAGTGTCGATTGATATTTCCGGTCGTCCATTCCTATATTTTGATGTCGAAATTCCAACAGAAAAAGTGGGTACATTCGATACGGAGTTAGTGGAAGAATTTTTCCGGGCTTTTGTTAATCAATCGGGGGTTACACTCCATATCCAATTGTTGCACGGGAAAAACAGCCACCATATCATTGAATCCATTTTTAAAGGATTTGGCCGGGTGTTGGATGAAGCGACCGCCATTGACGAAAGAATTAAAGGTGTTCGGTCGACAAAAGGAATGCTGTAGCGTTTCGGGCACAATTACCAATGACACAACATAAAGGAGCGATGTGCGGATATTAAAGACGGATCATTTGTATGTCAAGAATCGAATGAATGGCTGCACAACGCAAGGGAACGATGAACGGATATTAACAACGGATTATTTATATACCAAGAATGAATAAACAATTCCATAACGGAAGGGAGCGATGGGCTTGATTGCAATCATTGATTATGGTGCAGGAAATTTGAAAAGCGTCAATCATGCATTAAAGGGACTTGGTTTAGAAACGGATATAACAAGTAACCCGGAACGGTTGTATTCAGCCGATGCCTTAATTTTGCCGGGGGTTGGTGCTTTCCGTGATGCCATGATTGAATTGGAAAGATTAAACTTAGTTGAAGCGATAAAAGAAAATGCGCGGAACGGCAAACCAATTTTAGGGATTTGCTTAGGAATGCAATTATTTTATGAAAAAAGTTATGAACATGGTCAATGGGAAGGTCTCGGTTTACTGGAAGGAGAAGTTGTCCGCTTCAAACATGATTTCAAAGTACCGCATATGGGCTGGAATCAATTAATGAAAGGAACGGATAGCGCGCTTACCGATAAATTGGCTGAGAATAAATATGTATACTTTGTTCATTCGTATTATGTTGTACCAAAACATCTGGAAGAAGTTGTCTTTTGGACGGATTACGGCGTGAAATTCCCCGCTATGGTTCAAAAAGGCAATCTGATCGGTATGCAATTCCACCCGGAAAAAAGCGGAGAGACCGGAATAACATTATTACAAGCGTTTGGAGCGATGATCAAATGATTTTATTTCCTGCAATCGATATTCGTGACGGAAAATGTGTCCGCCTTATTCAAGGGGATTATGGCAAGCAACAAACCTTTGGTGATCCGGTCGAAATGGCCAAAAAATGGGAAGAGGCGGGGGCCGAATTTTTACATATCGTCGATTTAGACGGTGCATTATTTGGTGAAACAAAAAATTTGTCTGCTATTCAATTAATCTTAGAAACCATCCATATTCCAATCCAATTAGGCGGGGGAATCCGTTCGCTTGAAAAGGTCGAACGACTGATGGAGATGGGAGTCAGCCGCGTCATTTTAGGCAGTGCCGCTTTACGTGATGAACAATTTTTAGATGAAGCCCTCGAAACATACGGTCCGGCAATTGCTGTGTCGATTGATGCGAAAAACGGTTTTGTCGCTACGGACGGATGGACAAAGACGAGTGAGGTTGAAGCCCTTGCATTTGCCAAAAAATTAGAAGAAAAAGGATGTCAAACGATTGTTTATACAGATATCGCCAAGGACGGCATGCTTTCCGGCCCCAATTTTTCCGAACTTGAAAAAATAAATCGGGAAACAACGATGGATGTCATTGCATCCGGCGGGGTAAGTTCCTTGGAGGACTTGCGAAAATTAAAAGCATTGAATATGTATGGTGCGATTATCGGAAAGGCGATTTATACGGGTAAAATCAATCTTGAACAGGCATTAAAGGAAGTGACGATATGTTAGCAAAACGAATTATCCCTTGTTTAGATGTCCGGGCAGGTCGTGTCGTGAAAGGGGCAAAATTCCAAAATATTATGGATGTCGATGACCCGGTTCTGCTTGCCGAAAAGTATAGTGAGCTCGGCGCCGATGAACTAGTATTCTATGATATTACGGCGTCCAATGAAGAACGGGATATTTTTATCGATGTCGTTGAAAAAACGGCTGAACAAGTGCATATCCCGTTTACCGTTGGCGGCGGGATTCGGACGATTGAGGATTTCCGTAAAGTATTGAAAGCCGGGGCCGATAAAGTATCGGTCAACAGTGCGGCGGTAAAAAATCCGGATTTGATTCGTGAAGCGGCTGAAAAGTTCGGCAGCCAATGTGTCGTGCTTTCGATTGATGCAAAAAAACGTGACGACGGAAAATGGACAGTCTTTATCAATGGTGGCCGCATCGACACCGGAATGGATGCGGTTGAATGGGCTTTAGAAGGTGAGCGGCTCGGCGCCGGGGAAATTGTGCTAAATGCCATTGATACAGATGGTGTGAAGACCGGTTACAGTTTGGACATAACCGCTGAAATTGCCGGTCGGGTAAACATTCCGGTCGTAGCTTCCGGCGGGGCAGGTACGATGGAACATTTCCTCGAAGTATTTACAAAGGGGAAGGCAGATGCCGCTTTGGCTGCCTCCGTGTTTCACTTTGGTGAAATTGATATAAAACAATTGAAACAATATTTACGTGAAAATAACGTCGAAGTTAGGAGCGTTTAAGATGGAATTTAGTACCGATCAAATCAAATTTGATGAAAAAGGGCTTGTTCCCGCAATTGTTCAAGATTGCTACAGCGGAAAAGTACTTATGCTTGCTTATATGAATAAACAATCATTGGAAAAAACATTGGAGACAGGGACCACTTGGTTTTATAGCCGCAGTCGAAACGAACTTTGGAATAAAGGTGCAACATCCGGTCATTTTCAACAAGTTAAAAGAATGTCCTATGATTGTGATGGAGATGCGGTTTTAGTAGAAGTAGAACAACTTGGTGTTGCCTGTCATACCGGAGAGGCCAGCTGTTTTCATAATGAAGTTTACTCACAAGATCCATTTGCAGACTACAACCGGGAAATCGTTACGGAGCTATACCAATTTTTGCAAGACCGTAAATTAAATCCGGTTGAAGGTTCTTATACGAACTACTTATTTGAAAAAGGGTTGGATAAGATTTTAAAGAAAATCGGTGAGGAGACAACCGAAGTGATTATAGGCGCGAAAAATCCGGACCGTGAAGAATTGATTTTTGAATTAGCCGACCTCATCTATCATTCGTTAGTGTTAATGATTGAAAAGGATATTCGAATAGAAGAATTGAAAAAGGAACTAATGAAACGGATGACGAAAAAGCAACAAAAGGGTAAAGACAAAATTTTGCCGATGTAAGGGAAGGGGGACTTGTGTTGAGTAAATTTTGGAGCGAGGTAACCCGGCTGACGGAACCTTATGTGCCGGGTGAACAACCAAAAGTGAAAAATATGATTAAATTAAATACAAACGAAAATCCGTATCCCCCGTCGCCGAAAGTTTTGGCAGCGTTAAAAGGAGCGGTCGATGGAAATCTGCGCTTGTATCCCGATCCGACTGCTGATGAGTTATGTGAAGCAATTGCAAAGGCATACGACGTGGCAAAAAGTCAGGTGTTTATCGGTAACGGCTCCGATGAAGTGCTTGCCTTTTCCTTTTTGGCTTTCTTCAATCAGGGCGAGCAAATTTTGTTTCCGGATATCACATACAGTTTTTATCCGGTCTATGCAAATTTGTATCGTCTTGACTATAAAGAAGTACCATTGAATGAAGATTTCACGATTCCGGTTGAGCAATTTTTTCATGCGGAAGGCGGCGTCATTTTTCCCAATCCGAATGCGCCGACAAGTATTGGTTTAGGGTTGGAACAAATAGAAAAAATCTTGCAAAACAATCCTGACAAAGTGGTTATGGTTGATGAAGCGTATATTGATTTTGGCGGAGAGTCTGCTGTGCCTTTAACCCGACGTTATGAAAATTTGCTTGTTATCCAAACATTATCGAAATCCCGATCACTTGCGGGCCTCCGTGTCGGCTTTGCATTCGGTAACGAGCAATTAATTGAGGGACTGAACCGGATTAAAAATTCATTTAATTCTTATACATTGGATCGCCTGGCATTGGTCGGGGCGAAAGCGGCCATTGAAGATACAGCATATTTTGAAGAAACGCGGTCAAAAATTATAGAAACTCGTCATCGTGTAATCGGCGAGCTGAGGCAATTGAATTTCACGGTACTAGATTCACAGGCGAATTTCCTTTTTATGAAACATGGACGGGTAGATGCGAAACAAATCTTTGAAACGTTGAAAGAGAAAGGGATTTATGTACGTTACTTCAATAAATCGCGAATTGATCAGTTTTTGCGCGTGACAATTGGCACGGATGAAGAGATGAATCGTCTGATGGAGGAATTGGCGACAGGTATATTGTCCTAACGGATGGTGCAAAGGGATTAAGTGTTCACCAAGCTAACTGAACTCAAATTTTTTGTTGGTAAAAGAGGCTGTCCGTGAGTGCTTTAAATTCGACTTATAAGCTCCCGCTACTGCCTGTTTATCATTACCAATGGAAGAATCCCGCGAAAAATAGGAAACTTACCCGAAATATGTGGTTCCTGAATTCGCGGATATAACTTATATCCAGAATGAAGGGATGAATAACGAAAAAGTCATTTTAGAGGCACCGTATTCAACAATGGTCGATGACATCCGCTCAGGAAAACTAAAATTTTCATAAGCAACATAAGCAAATTACACGAAAAAAGTTGGAAAAAACCAGCCTTTCGCTTTGAAAGGTTGGTTTTCTTCTGACTGCTGCTGTTATTCCGCTTCGCCGACAACAGAAAAACGTTCGTTTTTGTGCTGTGGATTTTCAATTTCATCTAGGATCGCAATCGCGAAATCTGCATAGCTGATGTAACTCTCCCCTTTTGAATTCAAAGTAAGTACATCTCCGCCTTTTTTGTAGGAGCCGGTTCGTTTACCTGCCGGATCAAAGAACCCGGCTGGACTTACAAATGTCCATTGGATACCGGTGGAATGCTGCAGATCTTCTAAATTCTGCCCCTGGTTTTTCGCAGTTGGCAGGAATGCAGCGGGAAAATCAGGTGTATCCATGACACGAACGGTTTTTGATTCATCCGTAAATAGGCTGCCGGCACCGCCAACAACGATAAGGCGTGTGTTGGGAGCTGCCTTTAAAGCTTCGATTAAAACCCGGCCGGCTTCCACATGTTGATGTTCCTGACCGGGAGCAGCACCAAATGCATTAACGACAACATCATATTTTTGAAGATCTTCGGATTTGATATCGAAAATATTTTTTTCAACCACATGAACCTGTTTGTTTTGAATTTTCGAGGCATCCCGGACAATTGCTGTCACTTCATGGCCTCTTTCAACAGCCTCCTGAAGAATAAGGCTGCCTGCTTTTCCGCTGGCACCAATGATTCCAATTTTCATATGGCATTCCTCCTAAGATATGTAATTTGTTTTGTTACATGTAATCATTATAATTACAAGTGATGAAAATGTCAATGCTATTTATTTTTGATTTAAGTTATACTATACTTGTAATCATATGAATTACATGAGGAGAGTGACTAAAATGTCAATCAGCAGCCGTTTTGCTGTCGGGATTCATATATTGGTTTTAATTGAAATGAATAAAGATGGCGTGAGTTCTTCCGAATTTTTAGCCGAGAGTGTCAATACAAATCCTGTTGTCATCCGGAAAATCATGGGAATGTTGAAAAAATCCGGTTTAGTAGAAGTGCATCCGGGAAAAGCGGGGGCAAAACTGGCAAAAGACCTGTCCGACATTACACTGCTTGATGTTTATAAGGCGGTGAATGTTGTCCAGGACAGGGCGTTATTTAGCATCCATCAGAATCCTAATCCGAAATGTCCTGTGGGAAGAAATATTCAAGATACAATTGAACCGATATTTGAAGCATCCCAGATCGCAATGGAGAAAGTTTTAGAGAACGTGACATTGGAAGATGTGGTAAAAGATATTTCCAAAAAAGAGAACATTATTTGTTAAAAAGACATTCCAAATCGAATGTCTTTTTTCATTCTTCATCGTGCTCTGTAAGTATCCGATATTTCTCATTAAAAGAATTTATAATGGTTTAATGCCATATTGAGAAGATTAACCTGTTAGTCATACTTTTCAAGTTTGTCTTATCTATAGAATACTCTCTGTGATGCAAAAATCGAAGCAGAAAGCCGTATACTCGCATTCAAGATAAACTCAATTTTAAATGGAAATGTTCAAAATATACTATCGTTTGATAAAAAGGGCAGAAGCATGATATAAGTGTAAAAGGCATATTTTTGTTTTTTATTTGAAATAAATGTTTGACCTGTTATTTCATATGTTAGGATGTGAAATGAAAAATGAAAAATAACTTTTGGCGTGAACTACCACGGCCATTTTTTATACTTGCACCAATGGAAGATGTGACGGATGTTGTTTTTCGTCATGTCATAAGTATTGCCGCCAGACCGGATGTGTTTTTTACAGAGTTTACCAACACGGAAAGTTTTTGTCACCCTGATGGAATCATGAGTGTGCGCGGGCGCTTGACATTTACAGAAGATGAACAGCCGATTGTGGCCCATATATGGGGGGATAGGCCCGAATATTTTCGGCAAACGAGTATCGGCGTGGCAAAACTTGGGTTTAGTGGTGTGGATATTAATATGGGCTGTCCGGTACCAAATGTGGCGTCCAAAGGGAAAGGAAGCGGTCTGATCCGGCGTCCGGAAGTCGCTAGTGATATCATCCAAGCCGCAAAAGCAGGAGGATTACCTGTAAGTGTAAAGACAAGGCTTGGCTACACTGATGTGGACGAGTGGCGGGACTGGCTGACACATGTATTGAAACAAGACATTGTGAATCTTTCTATTCATCTGCGTACAAGAAAGGAAATGAGCAAAGTAGATGCCCATTGGGAACTGATTCCGGAGATTAAGAAACTTCGTGATGAGGTGGCACCAGACACACTTTTGACAATCAACGGGGATATTCCCGACCGGCAAACCGGTTTGAAGCTTGCCGGTCAATATGGTGTTGACGGAGTTATGATTGGCCGCGGTGTTTTTAAAAACCCATTTGCTTTTGAAAAAGAGCCGAAAGAACATAGCAGTAAGGAATTGTTGGATCTGTTAAGGTTGCATTTGGATCTCTTTGATAAATACTCGGAATTAGAACCGCGTTCTTTCAAACCTCTTCATCGCTTTTTTAAGATTTATGTCAAAGGGTTTAATGGTGCCGGTGAATTGAGAAATCAATTGATGAACACAAAATCTACCGAGGAAGTCCGCGCATTGCTTAATGCCTGGGAAGAAAGAGTTCCATTGTTTCAGTAAAACGTGACGTGGGGGGCAAAGACGAGCCGACAGTAGCCCGGGGCAGATCAGGAAAAAAATGCTGCATCCGGATTACTATCCGCCCTAATTTAATAGAAGTACAAACTAAGGCTGGGTCCATGAATGGGTCCGGCTTTTTTTACTTTTCTTGGCCATTTGTTTGGCAAAAGTCAGGGTAGATTTCTCTTGTTATGTACACTCTTTTTTCTATCTTTTCACAAACCTGCTCGCCCATCCAATACCCTGCAAACGCTTGTCTTAATATTAGTTTGCCAATGAGGATATTGGAAAAAATTGTTATTGAAAACGAACTTATATTCTTATAAAATGATGCATATACTTATTTCAAACATACGTTTGCAATTGTGCCCCGGGTTTTGAAGGAGATGGTAAAATGGTGGATTATAGCCGTTTGCCGCATCAACATATTTTGTGTGTTGATATTAAGAGTTTTTATGCCAGTTGTTCAGCAGTGATGTATGGGCTTGATCCGCTCGAATGCTATTTGGTCGTTGTCGGTGATAAACAACGGGAAGGAAGTGTTGTGTTGGCTGCCTCCCCGCAGATGAAAAAAGAGTTTGGGATTCAAACAGGATCCCGCTTGTTTGAATTGCCAAATGATCCGCGGATAGAAATTGTTGAGCCGCAAATGGCGACTTATTTGCGGGTATCAACAGAAATCACTCGACTGTTCAATCGTTATGTGCCAAAAGAGGCCATTCATGTTTACAGTGTCGATGAGAGTTTTATTAAGGTTGATGGAACGGCACATTTATGGGGTGGAGTCAGACAGGTTGCCGAGAAGATAAAAGACGATTTGATGCGGGAATTCCAGCTTACATGTGCAATCGGAATCGGCCCCAATATGCTCATGGCAAAACTGGCCCTGGATTTGGATGCGAAAACATCCGGGATTGCCCACTGGACATATGAAGATATACCAAAAAAGTTATGGCCTGTCTCACCCTTGAGAAAAATGTGGGGAATTGGCAGCCGTCTCGAAAAAACATTAAATAATATGGGGATTTTTTCAGTCGGGCAATTGGCTCATTATGACTTGGAAAAATTAGAAAAGAAATTTGGCATTATGGGAAATCAGCTTTATTACCACGCCTGGGGAGTCGATCTATCAGAAATCGGGGCGCCGATCATGGACGGTCAAGTCAGTTTCGGCAAAAGTCAAATTTTGTTGCGCGATTATAAAAACGTAACCGAAATCAAGCATGTCATCTTAGAAATGTGCGAAGAAGTAGCAAGGCGGGCGCGGACAGGAAAATATGCGGGACGGACAATCAGCCTTGGTATTGGTTACAGTCATGAAGAATTAGGCGGCGGATTTTATCGGTCGAAAACGGTTGAATCACCGACCAATATGACAATGGATCTGTACCGGGTTTGTTTGGAGCTTTTTAACAAGCATTATGACGGGCGAACGGTACGGCAAATTTCCATCGCTCTGTCCAATATTGTCCCGGATGAAAGCATTCAGCTCGATTTATTTGATCCAAATTTATGGAAGAAAAAGAAATTAGGTTATACCGTGGACAGAATTCGTCAACGGTTTGGTTCTGCCTCCCTGCTTAGAGCAGTTTCCTATACGGAAGGGGGAACGGCACGGAGAAGGGCGAAACTTGTCGGCGGGCATAAAGCGTAATCATTTTTGGAAAATGTACGATGAGGCAGCTAATTTTTAAAGATCGGATAGAGTTGCTTTTCAGCATATTTATAGTAATCTACCGTATGCGGAAAGGGATGATCAAGATGATTCGCGATCGCGGACGAATCAAATGGACGGCAATGATGCTGCCGGAGCATGTCAAAATGTTGCGTGATTGGGCAAAAGAGGATTTGTGGGAATCACCAAAGGAATTGGATGAACAACAATTAGAAGAATTTAATGAAAAGGTTCAAGTGGCCAAAGCAATGAATAGAAAGGTGACCATCCAATATTATGTCGGACATCACTACAAGACAATCAACGGAAATATCCGCTCTTTTGACACCCTCCAAAACGATATACAAGTGATAAATGAAGAAGGAGATGTCCATTCCATCCCACTAGCGGCGATTACTGCCATCGAATATATGGAATGACTTGTTAATAAAAAAGGAGATAAGAGCCAACGGAAGTGCTCGATTCTCCTTAATGCTAGGCAACCATTGAAAGAATAGATATCGTTTAGCTTTTTAAAATCCGCCATCCAATATATAAGAAAACGATGAATATCACTGCTGTAAATAGAAAAGAAATCATGCCGAAAACAAGTTTAAACATAATTTTAATAAGGAAAATTGCTAGGAAAAATAGAAGTATTAATTTTAGAAATTTCATCTAAAGTCCTCCCGTAAATAGAACGAAATATGATAAGGAGCATATCTAACTATAGTTTAACATTGTTTCCCTTTTATTGCGATGAATTGTTTTATTTTTTGACAACGGCTGGCAAAATTTTTTTGA
>NZ_CCRF01000061.1 GCF_000751775.1 Caldibacillus thermoamylovorans | reverse complement strand
AGTACATCGCAAAAAGCTCTTTTTTTGAAAAATAGTGACAAGCAAGTGATTTTCCTATATAATATCATATGTTGTTAATTATTTGGAGAAGTACCCAAGTGGTTATAAGGGGACGCACTCGAAATGCGTTAGGGCGGGTGACCGTCGCGTGGGTTCGAATCCCACCTTCTCCGTTTTTTAATATAAAAAGAAACATGTGAAAGCTTATAAAAATGGAAAAGTTTGGTAAAAGCACGTAACTTATTTAAAAAGTTAGGTGCTTTTCTTTATAGACTACAAATTTACATATTTCTCTAAAAACCGGTCGATTGCTTTTTCATAGTCTTCCCGGTTTTCATTGAGCGACTGCGCGTGACCGCCGTTTTTCGCCATAAACAACATTTTCTCTCCTTTTTTCTGCTCATATAAATCCTTTGTCATATATGGCAAAATATAGTCGTCTTTTTCACTATGAATAAAAAGCACCGGCTGTTTAATACGATCAACGACAGCAATCGGTGAAACATCATTCAGTGAAAATCCACCGCGAACCTTGACAAACATATTTCCAATAGGAAGAATCAATTTTGAAGGCATGTACTTAAATTCACATTTTGTTTGATAGGTAAGGAGTTCCTCTAAGTCAGAAAATGGACAGTCAACAATATAAAAATGCGCCCGGCCGTTCAGTTCCCCGGCATACAATAAAGTAGTTGCGGCACCCATCGATTCTCCGTGAATTCCTAAAAGAAGGTCTTCCCCTTCCTCAATAAAAAGCCAATCGACCACTGCTTGTAAATCGAATTTTTCATAGTATCCGTAACTGGTCGTGTCTCCACCGGTTTTTCCATGCCGTCGTTGATCATAAATCACAGCATTAAATCCCCGGTTCAGAAAAAGATTCACATATTTGAGAGAACTCATTTTGCTTTCCGTAACCCCGTGGCTGAAAATGACGAATCGCTTTGAGTCATACGGCCGAATCACCATTGCACTAATTTCATAACCATTCGGGGAAGGAATGCTCACTTCCTGTTTCGGCAAAGATGAAAATTTGTCCGGATCAATATGTTTTAGTTTCGTATCTCGGTCAATAATCGCTTGCTCGTCTTTTTTCTTAATATGTAGTACCCGTTCCGAAAAGTAGGTCCCTACAGAAGCAACCGTTGTTCCTAGTATGGCGCTGAGGCCAAAAATATGTCTTTTTTTCACACTAACCCCTCCATGGAAAATAAACATCATCGTCTTAAAGTTGCGTATGTCAATTTCATTGGCAAAAATATTATCCCCTCTATTTTAAGCCTCATTTTCTAATTTTAAAAGGAATTTTCAGTGAAAATTAAGTGATTTTTCAATTCAATTATGCGAATTATGAGTGACGATTATGGGGGGGACTTGGTGATGGTTTTGCGAAAATAATAACGGAGACCGGAAAAGAATCTGTTTGATGGTCTCCGTAAAAGACATTATTGCGGTGTATTTTGTCGTTTTGTCGGGTGAATGGCGTTTTCTAAATCTTCAGCTGCCATTTGCTGTTTTACGGTATCTGCATTGGGCTTTCCTTTTTGGCTGTATCCTTTATCCTTTTTCTTACTCATCAAAATTCTCCTTTCCGAAAAAGACTCATCCGTATTTTAAGGAAAACCCAAAAAATTTATTCAACGTGACAATTTTTTGGTAAAATCAAAGTAAATAATTTACAGAAAAAATAGGTTCGAATGAAAATAAATTGCAGGGGGAGTTCCAAACGATGAAAAAGAAACAACAAGAAGATAAAGCACTGACCTTAAAAGATGCGCTTGGTGAAGACTTGCTGAAAAAATTGAAAGAAACAAAGAAAGAGTTAGAGGAACAAGAGCAAAAACAAAAAGCAGAAGCAGAACAGAAAAAACGGGAAGAAAGAAAAAAACGCGAGAAAAATAAATCCTTTGAGGAATTGCTAAAAGAAAGTGATCTTGACTGGCGGAAGTTTAAATAAAGATATTCTGATAAGAAAACTCGGCACTCACCGAGTTTTCTCACATAACCGATGCTGTTCATAGCCGTTCGATTTGGTTAGTTTTCTAATAAAGTGTAGTTCTTCCTCGGTCAAAGCCGGTTGTTCGAGAGCTCGTACGTTTTCTACCAATTGCCCGACAGAGCTCGCCCCGACGACACAGGCTGCAACAACCGGTTGAGCTAACACAAATTGTAAGCTTGCCGCAGTCATTCCCCGTCCAGTCGTCAATTTCTCTTTCAATAGAGGGAGCAACTCTTTTAATTCTTGGTAACGATAATTTACATACCCGTTTTGTTTTACTGATTCGGAAGCTTTATTAAGAAGTGCATCGCTTAACAGACCTCGTGCCAATGGTCCGCGGGCTACAACACTTATGCCGTGCTTTTCCAATAACGGGAATGCCTCTTCTTCCGGACGCCGGTCCAATATGCTGTATTGCATCATACAAGAGACAATATTCGAACGTTCAGCGTACGCTTTAATCACGGTTGGCCGGATGGAAGAAATACCGTAATAACGGATGATTCCTTCTTCTACCAATTCTTCAAAGGCCTCAATCGTTTCGTCGATTCGGTCTTCCATTGTCCCGCCATGTAATTGATACAAGTCGATATAATCGGTGCCAAGTCTCTGTAAACTTTGTTTTACTGCTTCTTTTATGTATGTTTTCGACGCGTCCCAATACCAGCCGTTTTTGTCATCATGCCACCGATTACCAACTTTTGTCACAATAATTACTTGATCACGAACCGGTGCAAGTGCTTTTCCGACAATTTGTTCATTTACCCCGTAATCATATAAATCGGCTGTATCAAAATAATTAATGCCGGCATCAAGTGCAGTTTGAATAATCTCTTGAGCTTTTCTTTGATCCGTACCTAAAGACATGCAGCCAAGTGCAATTCTTGAAACCGCCAAATCAGATTTACCTAGTAAACATTTTTCCAAATCCATCAACCTTTCTATTCTTTTTTCTATTTTAATATGATTGAAGAAAAAAGAACAGCCAAAGAGTTTCACCATCGGAAGGACAAAATAAAAGTGAAAAAAGGAATGGAAGTTTCACCTTATCCCACCTTAACGGGTAGTAACACCCAACCTCATCAAGTTTTCAAAGAAGAAAGGCCGTATGCATCCGACTGGTTCAACTAACCATCCGTGGGGATGAAGAAAACCTCCAGAAATGGACGTTTCACCTTATATTTTTTCTCCCCCCATCAACGGTTTTTTTGGAAACGGATAAATGGTCGCGTAAGTTACTTCCGAATTTCGGCGTTTCCCATTGCTTTCCATCCCGTCAATCCACTCAGTAACATATGTGTATCTTTTCCCATATACGTTTAACAAATTACGAACTTCCCATATTTTTCCTGATAAAACTACTCTTTTCATCTGCACCACCTCTTATTTTTGTCTGTTTATTTTTCTTCCACAGAAATAAAACTATGCTAAACTATATGAAAGATACTGTTTGAAAAGAACTGGAGGAAAAAAGATGAATACATATGAAGAAAAAACGATAAAACGGGAAACGATATTTGAAGGGAAAATTATTTCCCTGCATGTCGATGAAGTGAAATTGCCGAACGGGAATACAAGTACAAGGGAAATCGTCGAACACCCGGGGGCGGTAGCTGTCATCGCCATTACGGATGAAGATAAAATGATAATGGTTGAGCAATTTCGGAAACCTTTAGAACATTTACTTATCGAGATTCCGGCCGGGAAACTGGAAAAAGGTGAAGATCCGATCGAGTGTGCTAAAAGAGAATTGGGAGAAGAAACCGGCTATACATGTGAGCAAATTGAACATGTTACGTCATTTTATACATCACCGGGTTTCAGCGATGAACTGCTGCATATTTTCCTGGCAAAAGGATTGAAAAAAAATAGTCATCTTCACTTAGATGATGATGAATTTGTCAACCTGCTTGAAGTATCTTATGAAGAAGTACAGCAATTAATCAAGGAACAAAAAATTTATGATGCGAAATCGATTTATGCCGTTCAATATTGGCAACTTATAAAAACAATGGAGAGATAAGAATGAAGCGTTATTTTGCTGATATGCATATTCATATCGGAAGGACAGAAACCGGTCGTGCCGTCAAAATTACCGGGTCTAAAACTTTAACATTATCGAATATTTTATATGTGGCAAAAAATTTAAAGGGAATCGATATGGTCGGCGTTATTGACTGCCACTCCCCCGAAGTGATAGAAGAAATGGAAGCTCTCATTGAAATCGGGGATTTGCAACCGATGGAAGACGGTGGTCTGCTATTTCAAGGGAAAACGACGTTAATTCCCGGCAGTGAGTTGGAAATCTATGATCTGTCATGTGATGGCCCGATCCATGTGCTCTGTTTTTTGCCAAGTATAGAAAAATTAAAAGATTTCTCAAGTTGGTTAACGACACAATTAAAAAATATCCACCTCAGTTCACAGCGGGTTTATACACAGGGACGGGAATTGCAAAAAAAAGTAAAAGAACTTGGCGGCTTGTTCATTCCCGCACATGTTTTTACACCGTTTAAAAGTTTATTTGGCAAGGGTGTAAAACAACGACTGGATCAAGTATTTGACCCTGAGCTTATCGATGCGATTGAACTGGGATTAAGCAGTGATACGGAAATGGCCGATCACTTAAGTCAATTGCATCGTTATTCATATGTGACGAATTCCGATGCACATTCCTTGCCGAAAATCGCAAGGGAGTATCAAGCCTTGTTATTGGATCATCCGAGCTTTTCTGAGTTTGAGAAGGCATTAACTGCTAGAGACGGACGAAAAATATTAGCAAATTACGGTCTGGATCCGCTCTTAGGAAAATATCATGAGACAACTTGCGCCAAATGTCTGACCCCGGTAAAACCCGGCATCGATCAGTGCCCGAGTTGCGGCTCCAAGAATGTAACAAAGGGGGTGGCCGATCGGATTAAAGAATTATCTGATGCAGAGAGCTATCCCGACCGGCCGCCGTACATACATCAAGTACCATTGGAGTTTTTACCCGGGATTGGTCCCAAAACGTTAAAAAAATTGCTGAAGAAATTTGGTACCGAAATGGTAATCATTCACGATGCAACTTTAGAAGAATTACGAGAAATACTTCCGGAAAAAACGGCTCAATTGATATTAAAAGCCAGAGAAGGAACATTGTCTTTACATGCCGGTGGCGGAGGTCGTTACGGGAAAATAAAAGAGGAGGAGTAAGGACTTCTTTTTCAACCGTTAATAGCCGAGTTTCGAAAAAATTATTTGTTAACGAACCCGGAGTTGTCGTTTAATATGCGGCTGAAATATTTCGAACATCGCCGCGTCACTGTCTTCATAATATTCCACCATTTCACTTGAAAAAAATACTCTATCAAATTTTGAATACTTCCTTTCCCTCCTTCATACAATCTAGTAAGTGTTTTGAAGGAGGAAGAAGAATGAAGAAGCGGTGGCGGTCCAATTTTATAACAAATCATATTGAACAATATTCCTCGTTTTATATTTTTCATACCGTGTTACTCATTATGGGCGTTATTTTTGGTGCAATTGTTGTTAATAGTTTGAGCACGACTCAAAAAGATGATTTATTTTACTTTATCAATGAATTTTTCTCCCAGCTGAAATCAGGAGAAGTTTTAGCACCAAAAGAAATTTTTTTACATTCATTAAGCTATAACAGCAAATATATCGGGCTGATGTGGATCTTAGGTATTACGATGATTGGTCTGCCGATTATTCTTTTGCTGTTATTTCTTAAAGGCATGGTGATCGGTTTTACAATCGGATTTTTTGTCCAGCAAATGGGTTGGAAAGGATTTTTGTTATCATTTGTTTCCGTATTGCCGCAAAATTTAATTATTATCCCGGTATTTATCGTTGTTGCGGTTATTTCCGTTTCGTTTGCTTTACAATTAATAAAAAAATTATTTGTAAAATCCATTTACCAGCCGATTGCCCCAATGTTAGTCAAATACTGCATGTTCTTTGGCGCAGCAATTCTCCTTTTAGGTTTGGCTGCTTTTGTAGAGGGTTATTTTACGCCGTATTTAATGAGAAGCCTATTATCCCTGTAATATGTTTTTAGTGAAACAGGTGTCATCAATTGATTATCAATTAATAATGATTATAAATTACAATTTATAATTATTTTAGTTTGCAACTCTCTCATCTTTTGATATAATGAGTATACATTGGCGAGGGAGGGGCAATATGTATGGAAAATCGCCTTGAGAAAATAAAAAAGATGTTGCACACATCAAGCTATAAATTAACTCCACAAAGAGAAGCAACTGTCCGGGTATTGCTGGAAAATGAAGAGGATCACTTAAGTGCAGAAGACGTTTACCTCCTCGTTAAAGAAAAGTCACCTGAGATCGGACTTGCGACAGTTTATCGTACGTTAGAATTATTAACGGAATTAAAGGTAGTTGATAAGATTAATTTCGGCGATGGCGTTTCCCGTTATGATTTACGAAAAGAAGGGGCAGCCCATTTCCATCATCATCTTGTATGTATTGAATGTGGTTCAGTAGAAGAGATACAGGAAGATTTACTTGATGATGTTGAAGCGATTGTAGAGGAAAAGTGGAATTTTATTGTAAAAGATCATCGTCTCACCTTTCACGGTATATGTAAAAATTGCCAAAAAAAGGGGAAAAGTTAATTTATATTTATAAAGTCGAACAATGGGAATGTACTCATTGTTTTTTTCTTTCTTTTTCGTATAAGAAACCAACCTGGCGACGAAAATCATACCGCCATTAATTTTTGTGTATAAAATTCATCATTCCTGGCATAAGTTGTACTAGTGGACAAACATTGGAGATAAAGGTGCGAGGAACGATGAAATATGTTAAATTATTTATTCAAACATTAAAAGTGTTTATTTTATTCACGGGATGTACGATTTTATTTTATTATGCTATTATGTGGATAAGTGAGGAGTATCAAAATCACCAACGATACGAAGAGCCGGAGGGAAAAGCGGTAAAAGTGGCTTCCGATGGGATTGAAAGCGAGCATTCATGGTATGACAGATTGATTATGTTTTATTTGAGCGGGGAGTAATGTATGTGAAAGACTATTTAAAGGATTTTTTGCATTATCTAATCGTTGAGAAAGGATTAGCGGAAAATACCATTCAATCTTACCGACGGGATATATCAGCCTATCTTATTTTTATAGAAACAAAATTACAAATAACCGATATAAATCATGTGACACGGGTACATATTATGCAGTTTTTAAGCTGTTTAAAAGACGAGGGAAAATCGGCACGAACAATTGCCAGACATATTGCTTCGATCCGGTCATTCCATCATTTTCTGATTCTTGATAAAATCGTTGATCATGATCCGACAGTGCATATTGAGACACCTCATCCCGAATTAAAGTTGCCGAAAGTACTGAATACCGATGAGGTTGACACGCTTTTAAATACACCGGATTTGACAACGACACTTGGCTTACGGGATAAGGCGATGTTGGAACTAATGTATGCAACCGGTATGCGCGTCAGTGAATTAGTCAACTTAAATATAAACGATGTCCATTTGTCACTTGGCTTTGTTCGCTGTCTCGGAAAAGGGAATAAGGAGCGGATTATTCCAATTGGGAAAATGGCAACAGAGGCTTTAAAGGAATATTTAGAAAAAGCAAGACCAAAGTTAATTAATCAAAAGAATAAAACGGATTCGCTTTTTATGAATCACCATGGTCAACGTTTATCGAGACAAGGATTTTGGAAAATTTTAAAACAAATGGCGGTTAAAGCCGGCATTGAAAAGGAATTGACACCTCATACGTTACGACATTCTTTTGCTACTCATTTATTAGAAAATGGTGCGGATTTACGCTCTGTTCAAGAGTTATTAGGTCATTCCGATATATCTACAACACAAATCTACACACATGTAACAAAAACTAGGTTAAAGGATGTATATAACCAATTTCATCCCCGTGCATAAGTGATGTAAAACGTGAAAAGCTGCTAAAGGAGGCGGCTTATTTTTTTTGAAGATGATATTAATATCAAGCAAAATTTCGATAAGAAGGCTGCTTATTTTTTGAGGGACGACTGAGCAATGGTGTTATAAGGTAGCGCCTTTTTTGGCTAAGCTAATATTCAAATGCTTTTTATGTGGCGCCTTATTTTTTGTGAGAATTATATTAATGTCGGTAAAAATGTTCTATAATAATTAGTAGTGTTTAAAAATACATATACTACCTTCTGAATAAATAATGTATTGTCAAATAAGGAGGAAACGAAATGGAAAAAAACTACAAACGCATATTTCTTATTGTCATGGATTCTGTCGGGATTGGGGAAGCACCGGATGCCGAGCAATTTGGAGATAAAGGTGCGGATACATTAGGACATATTGCTGAAAAGATGAACGGTTTAAATATGCCGAATATGGCCAAACTCGGTTTAAGTAACATACGGGAAATTAAAGGAGTTCCCAAACAAGAAAATCCATTAGGTTTTTATACAAAAATGAAAGAGGCTTCACGTGGAAAAGACACGATGACAGGCCATTGGGAAATTATGGGCCTTAACATTCAAACACCATTTAAAGTTTTTCCAAATGGATTCCCTAAAGAATTAATTGATGAGATAGAAAAACGAACGGGAAGAAAAGTCATTGGGAATAAGCCGGCAAGCGGTACCGAAATTATAAAAGAATTAGGAAAGGAACATATGGAAACAGGAGCATTGATTGTATATACTTCTGCAGACCCGGTACTCCAAATCGCCGCTCATGAGGAAATTGTTCCTTTAGATGAACTTTATCAAATATGTGAAATTTGTCGCGAACTCACTTTGTCTGATGAGTATAAAGTGGGACGAATCATTGCCCGGCCATTTATCGGAACACCGGGAAATTTCACACGGACAGCGAACCGACACGACTATGCATTAAAACCGTTTGGACGGACAGTCATGAATGAATTGAAGGACAGCGGCTTTGATGTAATCGCTCTTGGAAAGATTTCGGATATTTATGCCGGAGAAGGTGTAACAAAAGCCATCCGGACAAAATCGAATATGGACGGAATGGATAAATTACTCGATTCCCTTGAAATGGACTTTACCGGTCTTAGCTTCTTGAATTTAGTCGATTTTGATGCGCTCTATGGTCATCGCAGAGATCCGCTTGGTTACGGAAAAGCATTGGAAGAATACGATGCTCGGTTACCGGAAGTATTGGAAAAATTAACGGATGACGACCTTTTAATTATAACAGCGGATCATGGAAATGACCCAATCCACCCGGGGACCGACCATACTCGTGAATATGTACCATTATTAATTTACTCACCGCGAATGAACGGAGGCAAAGCTTTACCGGTCCGGGAAACATTTGCTGATATTGGTGCTTCGATTGCCGAAAACTTTTCAGTAAAAGCACCCGAGTATGGAAAAAGTTTTCTTAAAGAAATTCAAGCTTAGATTTTTTATTAGTAAGTTTAAAGAAAACTCGGCGATTGCCGAGCCTTTAGGCAAGAGCAGAGCCGTAGTTCAGCGAAAAAACATTTTCGCTTGCGAGGTAATGCTACCGAAGTCTTTCAGTGCACTTATGCGTTAGGAAAGTAGAAATTGAAAAATTTATACTTTCCTATTAGCTGAAAAAAGATGCCAGGACGGTGAAAATTGATGAGAATGATTGATATTATTGAAAAAAAGCGGGATGGTTATGAACTGACAACGGAAGAGATTCAGTTTTTCATTAAAGGCTACACAGACGGAACAATTCCCGATTATCAAGCGAGCGCTTTATTAATGGCTATTTATTTTCAAGGGATGAATCATCGTGAACGAAAAGATTTAACAATGTCAATGGTCCATTCAGGTGATCAAGTCGATCTGTCAAAAATTGAAGGAATCAAAGTAGATAAACATTCTACCGGCGGTGTAGGAGATACAACAACTTTAGTATTAGGGCCGCTTGTCGCTTCCGTCGGTGTCCCGGTTGCGAAAATGAGCGGTCGCGGTCTCGGTCATACCGGCGGAACCATTGATAAACTGGAATCGTTTCCGGGATTTCATGTAGAGCTAACGAAGGATGAATTTATTCAACTTGTTAACGAGCAAAAAATTGCAGTAGTTGGTCAAAGCGGAAATTTAACACCGGCAGATAAAAAACTGTATGCACTGCGGGATGTAACGGGGACCGTCAATAGTATTCCATTAATTGCCAGCTCGATAATGAGTAAAAAAATTGCAGCCGGAGCGGATTGTATCGTACTGGATGTAAAAGTTGGCTCCGGTGCGTTTATGAAAAATGTCGCAGATGCAAAAGAGCTTGCTGAGACGATGGTTGAGATTGGTAACAGTGTAGGCAGAAAAACAATGGCTGTTATTTCAGATATGGATCAACCGCTCGGCTTTGCAATCGGGAATGCGCTGGAAGTGAAAGAGGCAATTGCGACGTTAAAAGGAACAGGGCCCCAAGATTTGACAGAGCTCTGTTTAACTTTGGGCAGTCAAATGGTCTATTTAGCTAAAAAAGCGGAATCCGTTGATGAAGCAAGGCAAATGCTTATCTCTGCTATTCAATCAGGAAAAGCATTAGAGAAGATGAAATCATTTATTACTTCTCAAGGCGGGGATGCAACATGTATTGATGATCTGGAAAAACTGCCGCAAGCAAAATATAAAATAGAACTACCGGCAAAGGCGTCCGGCTGGATTGAAAAAATGATGGCGGATAAAATCGGACTTGCTGCCATGCAATTAGGGGCAGGACGAGAAACAAAAGAATCCAAGATTGATTTAGCCGTCGGAATTGTTCTAAATAAAAAAGTTGGTGACCCAATTGAACAAGGTGAATCAATCTTAACAATCTACTCGAATTCGGAAAATATCGAGGAAGTAAAAAATCTTTTATATCATAGCATCAAAATCTCTCATTCCAAAATATCACCACCGCCTTTAATTCATGAAATCATATCAAAATAAAGTTTAAAGAAAACTCGGCAATCGCCGAGTTTTCTTTATATGCGAAAGTATATCCTTCCGGCAACTTTAAAACTAAGACAATTTCGTGTTTCTTTTTAGAAAAATTTGTATAAAATCCCTTAACTTGGAAATAATGGGAAAAAGATTCGTATTTATAACTAAAAGTGAGGGAAAGTCATGAAACGGTCAATAGTTATGATAATCACTGCCCTAATTATATCCGCAACTATTATTCCCACTCCAAGTTTTGCTTCAGAAGTAAAAGTAGATTTAGCGGAGAACGCAAAATCGGCCATTCTTATTGAGAGAGATACAGGAACGGTATTATTTGAAAAAAATAGCGATGAAAGACTGTCACCTGCAAGTATGACAAAAATCATGACGATGCTTTTAATTATGGAAGCATTGGAAGATGGGAAAATTCAATGGAACGAGAAAGTCAGAACCAGTGAATATGCAGCATCTATGGGGGGCTCACAAGTATTCCTTGAAGAAGGTGAAGAAATGACAGTCGATGAGCTACTCCGGGCAATTTCCATCAGTTCCGCTAACGATGCTTCGGTTGCGATGGCTGAGAGAATCGCTGGTTCAGAAAAGCAATTTGTAAAAATGATGAATCAAAAGGCGAAAGAACTGGGCTTAAAAGACACGAAATTTCAAAATGCCACCGGTCTGCCTGCGAAAAATCATTACAGCAGTGCGAGAGATATGGCCATTTTAGCCAAAGAATTATTAAAACATGAAAAAATTACAAATTATACAAGTCAATATGAATCCTATTTACGTGAAGGTACGGATAAAAAATTTTGGCTTGTCAATACCAATCGGTTAGTGAAATTTTATCCCGGGGTTGACGGCCTAAAAACCGGTTTCACCAAAGAAGCGAAATATTGCTTAACAGCTACCGCTAAAAAAGGCGATATGCGTGTGATTGCTGTTGTTTTCGGAGCACCGACATCTAAAGAGAGAAATAAACTGATTACCGAAATGTTCGATTATGCATTTAGTCAATATGAAACGAAGCAGTTTTATGCAAAGGGCGATGAATTGGGTAAAGTTACAGTTGAAAAAGGTCAGCAGCGAAACATAAAAATAGCTGCCGGTGAAAGTATTTCCCTACTAACCAAAAAAGGTGAAAAGATGGATGATGTGAAAACGAGCTTGAAGTTAAATAAACATATTCAAGCACCTATTAAAAAAGGGGATGAAATCGGTAAAATTGTTTTGATAAAAAACGACAAAGTCCTTTCTGAAAATTCTGCTATCGCTGCTGAGAATGTGAAGCCGGCAAGCTGGTGGACTTTGTACAAACGTTCATTCAGTATGTTTACAAAACTGCAATAACAGCTATAGCGGCATTGGAGAAATTTGTATAAAAATACGAGAAAAACTCGAATTTTTACTAGTTTTGTCAACAAGAAGGAATTTCATTGATCCATATCGAATTGACTCACTATACGAAAGAAGGAGGCATGTATAGTGAGTCTGCAAGTACATTTTGAATGGAAAGAGAAGTATATTTTAGTAGTGAGATTAAGCGGCGAACTGGACCATCATACGGCTGATCAAGTTCGTGAACAAGTTTCTCAAGCCATAGAAGAAAAACAAGTTCGACATTTAATTTTAAATCTTGAAAACCTATCATTTATGGATAGCTCGGGACTTGGTGTCATATTGGGCAGATACAAACAAATGAAACAGGCAAATGGTGAAATGATTATTTGTTCTGTTCCCCCTTCAATCGAAAGACTGTTGGATATGTCCGGATTATATAAAATTATCCGCATTGATCCGTCAGAAGAACAAGCTTTACATAGATTGGGGGTAGCCTAATATGAATAATGAAATGCACTTAAAGTTCCGTGCCATAAGTCAAAACGAATCGTTTGCACGGGTAACCGTTTCAGCATTTGTTGCTCAACTGGATCCGACCATGGATGAATTGACGGAAATTAAAACGGCCGTCTCGGAAGCGGTCACGAATGCCATTATCCATGGCTATGAAAATAAAAGGGAAGGTTATGTTTATATTTCCGCCTGGCTCGATGGTGACACGGTAGAACTTGAAATCCGTGACGAAGGTATTGGTATTTCGAATATTGAGGAAGCAAAACAACCATTGTTTACAACAAAACCGGAATTAGAACGTTCCGGTATGGGATTTACCATTATGGAAAATTTTGTTGATGAAATGACAATTGAATCCGATCCAAATCACGGAACGGTTGTCCGTTTGAAAAAAAAATTGTCCAATGCAAAAGCAGTGTTCAATTAAGGGGTAGTGCCAATGGATGTGGAGGTTAAAAAAGATTCCGATCAATCTTTTACAAAGGATGGAGAAATCAAGGAACTAATTAAGAAAAGTCAGGCGGGAGATCAAGAAGCAAGGAATGAGATCGTTGAACGGAATATGCGTCTCGTCTGGTCGGTTGTGCAACGGTTTCTCAACCGGGGCTATGATCCTGATGATCTTTTCCAAATAGGATGTATCGGTTTGTTAAAGTCGGTAGATAAATTTGATTTATCTTATGATGTGAAATTTTCAACCTATGCTGTTCCGATGATTATTGGAGAAATCCAACGTTTCATTAGGGACGATGGCACAATTAAAGTGAGTCGATCCTTGAAGGAAGTCGGTAATAAAATCCGCCGGGCGAAAGATGACCTGGCTAAAGAGTTGGGACGTGCCCCGACTATTTATGAAGTAAGCGACTATCTTGAAATTCCGGTAGATGAAATATTATTGGCCCAAGAAGCTGTCATGGCTCCTACATCCATACATGAAATCGTCTATGAAAACGACGGAGACCCGATCACGCTCCTCGATCAAATCTCGGATCAAGAAGAAGGAAAATGGTTTGATAAAATCGCATTAAAAGAGGCCATTGAAGGTTTGGATGATCGGGAGAAACTTATCGTCTTTTTGCGGTATTATAATGATCAAACACAGGCGGAAGTTGCCGGGCGATTAGGAATTTCTCAAGTGCAAGTGTCGAGATTGGAAAAGAAAATATTGAAGCAAATAAAGAACCAAATGGATGTTTGATCCATTTGGTTTTTTTTGGTTTTCATGAAATGTTCTCACTTGACGAATACTAAACGTACGAGAAAATCGAATTGGAAGTGATGGAATTGGATACAACAATCTATATCCGTCTCCGTCACCGGGTTCAAGTAAAAACCGGTGCGACCGTTTATTTGAAAGATATTGCATTGATCACTGCACCCAAAACTGTGATGAATACATTGGGAAATTTAATCGTTCATCAAGTGAAGAAAGAAGATAATAATATTATTATCATCGACGGAATGAAAGTAATTCAAGTAATTACAGAACAATTAAACGATACTGATATACAGCTCGTGGGTCCTCAACAAACGATTGTTGAAGTCATTTTGAAGAAGGTAAAAATGTCGATTCCGATATTTGTAATTGTTTGGTTGTTATTATTTATCGGATCCGCCGTTTCAATCATGAATTTCCATGAAGATGTAAGCATGCAAACAGTACACCAAAAGTTATTTCACTTATTAACGGGCATAGAAGATCAAAAACCTTTAACCATTCAAATTCCTTATTCGATCGGTTTAGGGTTAGGGATGACTTTATTTTTTAACCATTTTTTTAAAAAGCGGATTAACGATGAGCCTAGTCCACTGGAAGTAGAAATGTTTAACTACCAGCAAAGTCTCGATCAATATGTCATTATGAATGAAAATAAAGAAAGCATTAAAAGAATGGATGAGTAATGGCCATTAAAATTATCTTTGTGATCGGAGTCGGACTTGCTTGCGGCTTTGCGGTAGGGGCAGGGTTTGTCGCATTTATCACTGTTTTAGGCATTATTCCGAGATTAATGCAGTTAACGAAATCAATGAAAATGATTTTATTCTATGAATGGGCTGTGACGTTAGGTGTTTTGGTTGGAACCGTTTTTGGTTTACAAAAGATTTATCTCGAATTGCCAATGTTTTTCGTAATGATTATCGGGCTCTTTCACGGTGTCTTTGTCGGTATGTTGGCGGCAGCTCTTTATGAGGCTATAAATGTTTTACCGTTAATTTTTAAACGAATTCATTTAGACGATCGGTTACTATACTTACTGGCTGCGCTTGTGCTTGGGAAAATACTGGGTTCGCTGTTTCATTGGCTCTACTTTGTCAATTTATAATCATAGCGAGCCCGGTAACAAAATTTTATCAAAACCGATTGTATACATCTAAGAAAGGTGTTGGAAATATGGAGGATAAACAAAATAAGAAGCCGATTCCGAAATCATTAGCCGAAGTTGAACAGTATATGAAAGATAACGTCGGTTTAGGGACCAGTTTTGATTTAGGATTAAGGAAATTCAAGGTTTTAGATAAAGAAATTCATCTTTATTATGTAAACGGCTTAACGGATACTTTATTGATTTTGCGAACGCTGCAAGAGTTGGTTCACTTGAATGACAATCGTCAGGATATCACTTCTGAACAATTAGGAGACTTAGTTGATAATCGGATTAATAATAATTCCGTAGAAAAAGTGACAACATTAGATGAAGTTGTTGACCAAGTGCTCTCAGGGTTAATTGCCATTCTGGTAGAAGGTTTTCCCAAAGCATTTATTGTTGATACTCGTGATTATCCCGGAAGACAACCGGAAGAACCGGATACCGAGAAGGTTGTTCGTGGCTCAAGAGATGGTTTTGTAGAAAATATTATTATGAATACGGCATTAATTAGAAGGCGAATTCGCGATGAACGGCTGAGAACGGAACTGATTAAGGTAGGGGAACGATCAAAAACCGATATCGCCATCGTCTATTTGAAAGATGTAACGAACCCGGGTTTAGTCAAAACCATTAAAAAAGAAATTGAACAGATTAAAATTGACGGTTTAACAATGGCAGATAAAGCGATTGAAGAATTTTTAGTCAAACAAGGGTATAATCCTTTTCCGCTTGTCCGCTACACAGAACGGGCGGATGTTGCAGCAACCCACTTATTAGAGGGGCACGTTTTGATTATTGCAGATACTTCACCAAGTGTTATAATCACGCCAACAACCTATTTCCATCATGTCCAACATGCCGAAGAATATCGTCAATCCGCTGCAGTCGGCACCTTTATACGCTGGACGCGATTTATCGGTATTTTTGCATCTTTATTTCTTTTGCCTCTTTGGTTACTTTTTGTTATCCAACCGGATTTACTACCTGAAACTATTAATTATATTGGACCAAATAAAAAATCACATGTTCCCGTCATTTTGCAGTTGTTTATTTGTGATTTGGGGATTGAATTTCTTAGGTTGGCAGCCATTCACACGCCGACACCATTATCCACAGCAATGGGCATTATCGCCGCTGTTTTAATTGGGGAAATTGCCGTGGACGTCGGATTATTTATTTCCGAAGTGATTTTATACGTTGCCGTTTCTGCAATTGGCACCTTTGCTACACCAAGTTATGAATTAAGTGTGGCCAATAAAATTGCCAGATTAGTTATTTTAATTTTGGTTGCTATTTTTAAAGTACCGGGATTTGTGATAGGAACAACCTTTTTTATCTTATATTTAGCACAAATTCGTTCATTAAATACCCCGTACTTATGGCCGTTTATCCCGTTTCAACCGAAAGCATTCATGCAAATTTTATTAAGAAGGTCCACACCCGGGTCGAAAATCAGACCGAGTATCGTCCATCCGAGAAATCGGGTAAAGCAGCCGTCATAATAGATACGGCTGTTTTCTATTTATCGGAAAAATATGTTTTGAGATGAAACAGTATCCATTGCAATGCAAATACGAATATGATAAAGTTTTCCTATTATAGATTAGATTCATTGTTCGGATCAATGGGAGTTCAAAATGTAGCTGAGGTGAGTTGGAATGTTACACGGGACAATGTGTGTGAATCAGTACGGTCATTTGGAAATTGGTGGTTGTGACACAGTGGAGTTGGCAAACCAATTTGGAACACCGCTTTATGTATATGATGTAGAATTGATTCGGAAGCGGGCGAGAAGCTTTGTCGGTGCTTTTCAAAAAGCTGGTATGCCGGGCCAAGTAGCTTATGCAAGTAAAGCTTTTTCGTCTTTAGCAATTTTACAAGTGATAAATGAAGAAGGACTTGCACTGGATGTTGTATCCGGTGGAGAATTATATACAGCAATGATGGCCGGTTTCCCCCCGGAAAAAATTCATTTTCACGGGAATAATAAAAGCCCGGCAGAAATTGAGATGGCATTAGATTATCGGGTCGGCTGTTTTGTTGTTGATAATTTTTATGAATTGGATATCCTTGATCAGCTTTGTCGGGAAAAAAATGTAAAAGTGAATATTTTGCTTCGGGTCACACCGGGTATTGAAGCTCATACACATGATTATATTTTAACCGGTCAGGAAGATTCAAAATTCGGATTTGATTTAAATAGCGGTCAAGCAAAACATGCGTTGGATACAGCATTGTCCTCCTCTTTTAACGTGTTGGGCATTCATTGCCATATCGGATCACAAATATTCGAAACAACCGGTTTCTTATTAGCTATTGACAAATTATTTACTCATATTACACAATGGAAAGAAGAATTTCAGTATGAACCGACTGTCGTGAATGTCGGCGGGGGATTTGGCATTCGCTATACTGAAACGGATGCACCGCTTGAACCGGAAGATTACGTTTCTGCAATACTGACAGAAGTTAAAAAGCAGGCTGCTGAAAATCATATTACTTTACCCGAAGTATGGATTGAGCCGGGAAGATCATTAGTTGGCGATGCAGGAACGACATTATATTCAATTGGTTCTACAAAAGAGGTCATTGGTGTAAGAAAATATGTAGCTGTCGACGGTGGGATGAGCGACAATATTCGTCCGGCTTTATATCAGGCAAAATATGAAGCCCTTGTTGCCAATAAAGCAATCCATTCTGATAAAGAAGTTGTTTCCATTGCCGGTAAAGCCTGTGAATCAGGTGATATGTTGATCTGGAATATCCCTTTGGCAAAAACACAACCGGGAGATATTTTAGCTGTTTTTTGTACCGGTGCTTACGGGTATTCGATGGCAAGCAATTATAATCGGCTGCCGCGACCTGCTGTTGTATTTGTCGAAAACGGGCAGGCAACACTTGTTGTTGAAAGAGAAAGCTATCAAGACATAATAAAGCTTGATCGCCCCTTATATGAAGTCGTAAAAAAATAGAGAAGCCTGTTGTAATTTTTATCAATATGTTAAATGATTTTCCTTTTGTCGTGGAAAGGCACTTGAAAAGAGATAATAGAAAAATAGCTTAAAATGTTGTAAAATAATACCGCGTATACTAAACTTGGTATTCGTATAGGAGGGATTGATGAGTTTTTCCGGAATTAACCTGCCCTAAGGCTCCTCCTAAAGGTGGAAGCTCAGTGACCGCAAGTGCGCCTGATTGGTTCAACTACCATTAGCGGGGAAAACCCGTACTGACGAAAGTTTTACTAAATCAATCGTTTATATTCAAACTGCCTGAACCGACTGTATCTGCAATTGCAATTTTATTGTCGCTGTATAACTTAATCTCATTATGGAAAAAATAACAATGGAATAGTTTAATATAATGAGGGATCAAAATGTTAATTCGATATAAAAAAGCATTTGAAAAAATTGCAATGGGCTTATTATCATTTATGCCCACGGAAAAAGATTTGAAGAAATTACAACAAACCATTAAAGAGTATGAAACAAATGACAAATGGCATTTATTTCTATGGAAGTTAGATGATGACTTTGTTGCCATTATTGGAGTTTTAGAGAGAGAAAATCAGATTATGGAAGTACAACATCTCTCCGTTAACCCTTCCCATCGTGGTCAAGGAATTGGCAAGGGGATGGTTAAGGCCTTAAAAGACATGTTTCCGGATAAGGAAATCGTCCCTAACGAAGAATTGGCCGGCTTTTTTGAACATTGTGATCAATAATAGTATTTAGGGCTGTCCAACCAATAACTGTCCCAACTCACAAATGGTGATAGTGACATGAATTCTCACAGGTTTTTGGACAGCCCTTTTATGTTGCCAATAAAATTGAAAAAAAACTATTGGGGTAATACGATGATGTTGATGAATTTTAAAACGGCTGTATTTGAGGGCCCTCTCGACCTGCTTTTGCATTTAATCAAAACGATGGAAGTCGATATATATGATATCCCGATGCAGGAAATCACTGAACAATATTTGTTATATATTCATACCATGCAGGAATTGGAACTCGATGTTGCCAGTGAGTACTTGGTCATGGCGGCTACATTATTGGCGATAAAAAGTCAGATGTTACTGCCAAAATATAATGACTCCATCGATGAAGACATGCCATATGAAGAAGGTTTTGGTGAGGACCCAAGGGATGAACTGGTTTTAAGACTTATTGAATATCGAAAATATAAAGAGGCCTCGGCTAAATTAAAAGAAAAAGAGGCAGACCGATTGTTAATTTATACGAAACCGCCCAGTGATCTCTCGGAGTATTCTTCCGGGATTCCGGTTACCGCTGGCGAAAAAGCGGTGACTGTCTATGATATGTTGGGTGCCTTCCATAAATTAATGCGCAGAAGAAGATTGCAGAAACCGCTCCACACCAAAATTACTCGTGAAGAGATCTCCATTGAGAAACGAATGGAAGAAGTTTACCAGGTGTTAGAGCACTCAGTTAGTTGGGTAAATTTTAATGACCTGTTTCCTTACCCGGATAAAAATTATATTGTGACAACCTTTTTGGCCATTCTCGAATTGATGAAACGGAATCAGATTTTAATCGAGCAGCGCGATAATTTTGCCGATATTTGGCTGACTACAAAAGGCAATGTATGAAGAAGGTGACGATGTTGAGCAGTGAAAATTGGCTTGGAATCTTGGAAAGTCTATTGTTTGCAGCAGGTGACGAAGGATTAACTTTGAAACAAATTGCCAAAGTAATGGAACTTCCGGAATTTGAAGTTGAAGAGATGATCCGGTTATTAAAAAATGATTATGATCATAATGAAAATCGTGGGATATCACTTATCCAAATTGCCGGTACATATCAATTGGCAACTAAGAAGGAATATGCCATTTACTTAAAGCGATTAGTGGAAGTTCCAAACGCTTCCACCTTATCCCAAGCGGCACTGGAGACGTTAACAATTATCGCCTATAAACAGCCGATTACCCGTGCAGAAATCGAGGAAATTCGTGGTGTAAAAACAGAAAGGCCTATTCAAACATTAGTGGCAAAAGGGTTGATTCAAGAAGTGGGACGTGCGGAAGGAACAGGCAGAGCCATTCTCTATGGAACGACAAAGGAGTTTTTAGATTATTTCGGTTTAAAAGACTTGAAGGAACTTCCACCGCTCCCTGAGACGGAAGAAAACGATATAACACAGGAGGAAGCGGATTTGTTTTTTGAAAAATTGAGTAAAGATTAAAAACAGTGAATGGCCGGACGAACTCATAAGAGCTCCGGCCTTTTATATTTTAAAGAAAAAGTAGCATTTGCCCATTTTTTAACTTTTTATCATAACTTGTACCATTCGGCCATAAACTTGTACAAAACGTAAAAGGAGTCGATGGACAAGTATGTGGGTACGCTGCAGACGGTTCCTGATTTTGGTAATTTTCATCACGATGATCGTAAATGTAACTCCTCCTATACATACGTATGCGAATGAAATAAATGTCAGTTCATATAGTGCGATTGTGATGGACCAGAAAACAGGTCGCGTCTTTTTTGAAAAGAATGCGCATGAAAAAAGGAAAATCGCCAGTATTACAAAAATCATGACGGCTATTCTGGCAATTGAATCTAATAAAATGGGAGAAACAGTAACTGTCAGTAAAAAAGCGACAAGAGCGGAAGGATCCTCCGTCTACTTAAAACCGGGTGAAAAAATCAAATTAAGAGACCTCGTTTATGGCTTAATGTTGCGTTCCGGGAATGATGCTGCAGTTGCAATTGCTGAACATGTGGGGGGAAGTGTGGACGGATTTGTTTTTATGATGAATGAAAAAGCGGCCCAAATCGGAATGGAGAACACGCATTTTGCCAATCCTCATGGTCTAGAAGATCAAGACCATTATTCAAGTGCCTATGATATGGCTATTTTAACAAAATATGCCATGGAAAATGAAGAATTTCGAAAAATATCCGGTACAAAAGTCCACTACGCACCGAACCCGGATAGTGAATGGAAGCGAAAATGGACAAATAAAAATCGGTTATTAACTGAATTGTACAAATATTCGACAGGCGGGAAAACCGGGTATACAAAAAAAGCACATAGAACATTAGTATCCACTGCTTCAAAAAATGGAATGGATCTGATCGCTGTCACATTAAATACTCCATCGCAAACGGATTGGACCGAGCATATTCAAATGTTTGAATATGTATTTGATCATTATGATTATCAAGTCATTGTACCGGATGGAACGATTGATAAGATAACAAAAAAAATCTATAAAAAACATGCATATATCGCACATGAATATGTCTATCCGATTAACGAGGACGAAAAGGAGTCGTTTCACGTTCATTACCGTCTTATAAAACCGAAAAAAGAATGGAAAAAGAATACAGATAAAATTCCGGAAGTCATTGGGAAAACCGAAATTTATTTTCATGATGAACTCATTCATACAATGCCTATTTATTATGACCATGAAAACAAACAAGAGCCGTCTTTCTTTGACTCTTTTAAACAACTATTCAGTTCTGTGGTAGGAGCAAAATTATGATTAACTTAATTTGGGTGTTGATGATTGTCATTGGCATTGTCTTTGCCATGTTTAACGGGACCATGGATGAAGTGAATAAAGCGATTTTTCAAGGGGCCGGGGAGGCAGTAACATTATGTATTGGTTTTATTAGTATTCTCGTATTTTGGCTCGGTTTGATGCGCATTGCCCAAGCGTCCGGATTACTAGACAAGCTCGCTAATGTTTTTCGCCCAATCATTAAAAAAATTTTTCCTGATATACCGGATGATCACCCGGTCATGGGCTATATTTTATCAAATATGATAGCGAATATGTTCGGACTGGGGAATGCCGCAACTCCACTGGGAATTAAAGCAATGGAGGAGTTAAAAGAATTGAATGGCGGGAAAAGCGAGGCATCCCGTTCCATGATTACCTTTTTAGTCATTAATACGGCAAGTATTACAATTATTCCGACAACCGTATTATCGATTCGAATGAATTATGACTCCGCATCACCGGCAGAAATTGTTCTTCCCACTATTATTGCATCTGTTTTCGCAACAGTTTGTGCAATTTTTATTGACCGGTTTATGTATAATCGAAAAAAGAGAAATCGGGTGAAATAATGGCAATCATTTCCACGATCTCATTATGGATGATACCAATCTTGATTGGCTTTATTTTAATACACGGCACATGGAAAAAAGTGCCAACATATGAAACATTTGTTGAAGGCGGCAAAGAAGGGATTAAAATAGCGATTTCCATCATTCCTTTTTTAGTCGGCATGTTGGTCGCTATTTCCATTTTTCGTGCCTCCGGTGCATTGGAATTTTTTGTCGGGCTACTCCGTCCGGTTCTCGAGCGAATCGGAGTCCCGCCGGAAATCATCCCGCTGGCTATTTTGCGTCCGATCTCCGGAAATGCTGCTCTCGGTGTAACGAGTGACTTAATTGCTACCTATGGGCCGGATTCTTTTATTGGCAGACTTGCATCAGTTATGCAAGGCAGTACAGATACGACTATTTATATTTTAACCGTTTATTTCGGTGCCGTGGGAATCAAGAAAATGGGCGATGCTTTAAAAATCGGACTGATGGCAGATTTAATCGGATATATTGCCAGCATAATTGTTGTTACTATTTTTTTCGGAATGCAATAAAAAGATGCGAACGAGACCGGATCATGATTATCCGGTCTTATTTCTATTTATGGCCCCATTTGTATTTTCTTTGTTTTTCAATTATATTTATGGCATAATTCTGGCAGGATAATATTATCGTATTTGTACATATATAGGTATAATGGATATGCATTATCTTTTACCATATAAACCAAAATGTTTACAATAAATTAAAGGAGTGTCCACTATTTGGAAAGACTACAAAAAGTTATTGCCCACGCAGGTGTTGCATCAAGAAGAAAAGCTGAAGAACTCATAAAACAAGGGAAAGTAACTGTTAATGGGAAAGTGGTAACGGAATTGGGTTTAAAGGTTAGTTCAAAAGATTATATTGAAGTAAATGGAATTAAAATTGAACAAGAGGAACCCGTTTACTTTTTACTTTATAAACCTAGAGGGGTTATTTCGGCAGTTAGTGACGATAAAAACCGAAAAACTGTACTCGATTTTTTCCCGGAGATAAATAAACGAATTTATCCGGTTGGCAGACTTGATTACGATACTTCCGGTTTATTACTGTTGACCAATGATGGCGGGTTTGCAAATCTTTTGACACATCCAAAATACGAAATTGATAAAACATATATTGCCAAAGTAAAAGGCATACCGAGCCGGGAAGATTTAAAAAAACTGCAAAAAGGGGTTCGGTTGGCAGATGGATTAACTCGTCCGGCAAAAGTAAAATTTTTATCCGGGGATCGGAAAAAGAACAGTGCAATCATTGAAATCACCATTCATGAAGGAAGAAATCGCCAAGTCAGAAGAATGTTTGAGCAAATTGGCTATCCGGTAATGAAATTAAAGCGGGAAAGTTTCGCCTTTTTAACTTTACACGGATTAACAGCCGGGGAATATCGACCGCTGACGCCCCATGAAGTAAAACAATTAATTGCCTTAGCGAAAAGCGGACCGTCTTATTAATCATGAAGGAATCATATTCCAGCGAAATTGGGACATCCGAAAGTTGAAGCCAACCTGTAGGATGTCTTCCTGTCAAAAAAATGTAAAAAACGGCAGAAATGTTGAATAGTCTTTGAATATTTATTTTAGCCATGTCACAAAAAGTTCATATTTATAGGATAATATTATTCTGCAAAAATGGTATAATCATACAAAAAATGGGAGGGGTTTCATATGAAAAAAAAGCGAAGACTCGCTCTCAGAACAATCATCCTAACGGTGCTATTGGCAGCAATTTTTTATACATTGTATGCCAATTTAACGAAAGATACACGAAAAACGGCAGCTGTAGGAGAAGAAGCACCGGATTTTGTGTTAAAAGATTTAGAGGGAAATGAACATCGTTTGTCTGATTATCGTGGCAAAGGTGTATTTTTAAATTTTTGGGGAACTTGGTGTAAGCCGTGTAAAACAGAAATGCCCTACATGGAAAATCAATATCAGCAATATAAGGACCAAGGGGTAGAGATTATCGCTGTTAATGCAGGAGAAACGAATTTAGCGATTGAAACATTTGCCAAACAATATCAATTATCATTTCCAATTGTCGTTGATCACACGGGTGAAGTTCAAAAAGCATACGGTATCTATCCTTTACCGGCAACTTTTCTAATTAGTCCTGATGGTAAAATAGTCGATTATATTGAACAATCCTTAACAGAAGACATGATAAAAAACTATATGGAGCGGATTAAACCGTAAAATGAGGGGGGAAGTTCATGGAAAAAGTAAAGTGTGAATGCGGTCATATCAACCCCCATGGAACCATTCTTTGTGAAGCATGCGGAAAAATATTAGACGAAAAGATGAATCAAAATGAACTGCTGGATATGAGATATGAAGGGAGTGCAAGAAGATCCCAAACATATAACAAAACGATTATTGATAAAGTGTGGAATTTTTTTTCATCAGTGAAAGTCGGAGTAACCTTAATCGTCGTTACGCTAATTGCTTCAATTATCGGAACCGTTTTACCGCAGGAAGGAAATTTGTCGATACAAATACCGGTGAATCAATATTATGAGGAAAGATATGGCTGGTTTGGGAAAATTTATTATACGCTTGGTTTCCATGATTTATACGGATCTTGGTGGTACTTATTACTGATTGCTTCCATTGGTGTTTCGTTAGTCATTTGTAGTCTGGACCGGGTTATCCCTCTGTACAAAGCATTGAAAAATCAAAAAGTCACTCGCAATTCCGGGTTTTTAAAACGGCAACGACTATATAGTGAAAAACAGATTGATAATACCGTTGGAGATATTGAGATAGTAAAAGAAAGATTAACGAAAAAACGTTATAACGTGATGGAAGAAAACGGGAATTTGCTGGCGGAAAAGGGCAGGTTTTCCAGATGGGGCCCTTATATCAATCATATTGGATTAATTATTTTTCTCATTGGAGCTATGCTTCGTTTTGCACCGGGATTTTACGTAAATGAAGCGTTATGGATTAAAGAAGGCGATACGTTGGCAATCCCCGGTACAAATAAAGAATACTATCTTACGAATCACCAATTTATTTTGGAACTATATGATGAATCCGATGGTGAAGTATATAAGGAAGCGCTTAACCAAAAAGGTGGGGTTGTCAAAAACTACCAGTCTAATATTACGTTATATAAAGCAGAAGAGTCATTACCCGGGGAGAAACCGAAATTACATAAATTGGAAGATTACCAGATTCAAGTGAATAAACCATTAAAATTTGATCAATATGCTATCTATCAATCAAGTTATCGCTTGAACGAAATTGCAAAAATGACATTTTCATTAACCGATAAAGAAAGCGGACAAACATTTGGGGACATTACGATTGATTTAACAAATCCTGAGGAAAACTATGATTTAGGTAACGGTTATCACGTTGAGTTAATGAGCTATTTTCCTGATTTTCAAATAGTAGATGGTGAACCTTCAACAAAATCGAGTAAACCGGTAAATCCGGCTTTTGCTTTTAAAATGGTTACACCGGACAAACCACAAGGAGAAGTTAGTTTTGCTGCCATTCAACAGACGATCGAACCGATGGGTGAAAATAAATATAAAATGACTTTCAAATCAGTAGATACTGTGAATTATAGTGGATTGACGGTCAGAAAAGATTTAACTTTGCCGATTATTGCGTTGGGCGGCGTAATATTTTTGATTGGTGTTGCGCAGGGTTCGTTCTGGTACCATCGCAGGATCTGGTTGAAACAAGAAAACGGAGTCATTTTGTTAGCCGGTCATACAAATAAAAATTGGTACGGTTTTGCAAAGGAGATTGAAACGATCGTTCACGGAACAAAAATTCCAGTTCCCGTTGATCAAACTTTGTTAAAAGAAAAGAAAGCCATGGAAGGACAAGGGGGGAAGTCAGTTGGTTGAACTGAGCGGCAATTTATTATTTGCAGCTTTTGTTTTCTATTTGGTAGCAATTTTATTTTTTGGGGGAGCGATTAGACAGAAAAAAGGGTTAGAAGGCAGTCCTTATCAGAATAAACCGGTTCGAAGCGGAAAAATCGCTATGACGCTCACGATTTTGGGATTTATTTCTCAACTCGGTTATTTTATTACAAGGTGGATTGCGGCAGGACATGCACCTGTTAGCAATATGTTTGAATTTATTACGTTTTTTAGCATTATGATGGTGGGAGCCTTTATTATCATTTATTCAATTTATCGATCCACCGTTCTCGGTTTGTTTACCCTGCCGATTGTTTTAATCATCATCGCTTATGGCAGCATGTTTACGAAAGATGTAACGCCGCTTATCCCGGCATTACAAAGTTATTGGCTGCCCATTCATGTGATGACAACCGCAGCCGGACAAGCAATTTTGTCGATTAGTTTTATTGCCGGATTAATTTATTTAATCAAAACGATTGACGCATCAGCACCTCCAAAGAAACAATTTTTTTTGGAAATGATCTTATACTGTATCAATGCCGTTATTGGATTTATCATGATTAAATTGGTTTTTTCAATAATGAACTATCAAGCTGTTTTTGAATGGGTGGATAAAGAAGGAAATACCTCCACATTAAAATATACTTTACCTGCAATTTTGGGACCCAATGAATGGAACTTGTTAACAGCAGGAAGAATGGAACCAATCTTGGAAATGCCTGCAATCCTTGAAGCACAAAAATTTAATACAGTTATTTGGTCCTTTATTGCAGGCACGGTTCTTTATATATTGATTCGCTTAATAACAAGGAAAAAGGCAGCCCGGCTATTTCATCCGTTTGTGAAAAAAATTAATGCCGATTTTCTCGATGAAATCAGCTATCGATCAGTATTGATCGGATTTCCTGTATTTACACTCGGCGGACTCGTTTTTGCGATGATTTGGGCCCAAATTGCGTGGACCAGGTTTTGGGCATGGGATCCAAAAGAAGTATGGGCATTGATCACTTGGCTCTTCTACGCTGCTTTTCTTCATTTACGCCTTTCTAAAGGTTGGCATGGTGAAAAATCAGCCTGGCTTGCGGTCATCGGATTTGGCATCATTATGTTTAATCTTGTTTTTGTCAACCTGATTATTGCCGGATTACATGCCTATGTGTGATCGTCCTATTAAAAATTATTGATAAGAACAGTGAATTTTGATTCTATATGTAAAAGTTTTTTGAATGAAATAAGTGAAATGTGACGTATTTGTCACATTTTGGCGGTCTCCATTATTCATTATTGGAGACTTTTTTTATGGGAACATTTATACTAGTAGTGACAAAAAGTTTTTTGGTCACTTTTGTAATCGTGAAATACATATAGAAAAAAGTTGTCGATTTTTGTACAATGTTGGTAAGGAGGGTTAACCTTATGGAACAAGAAGTGAAAATTTTAATTGTTGATGATGAAGAACGGATTAGAAGATTATTGAAAATGTATTTAGAGCGGGAAAATTATTTGATCGATGAAGCACAAGAAGGAAACGAAGCTTTAGAAAAAGCACTGGCAAATGATTATGATTTGATCATACTTGATCTAATGCTACCCGGAAGAGACGGCATAGACGTTTGTCGGGAAATCCGAGATAAGAAAGCAACACCAATCATTATGTTGACGGCAAAAGGTGAGGAGGCAAACCGGGTTCAAGGCTTTGAAGTCGGTACAGATGATTACATTGTCAAACCGTTTAGTCCGCGAGAAGTTGTTCTTCGCGTAAAGGCACTTTTAAGAAGATCGTCTGTAACAGGCTTTTTACAAACAGATACAACAGCAAAGAATGTCCTAGTATTCCCACATTTAACAATAGATCATGATGCGCATCGTGTATTGGCAAACGGAAAAGAAGTAAGTTTAACTCCTAAGGAATATGATTTGCTGTATTTTTTGGCCAAAACCCCTGATAAAGTATTTGACCGAGAGCAATTATTAAAGGAAGTTTGGCATTATGAATTTTTCGGGGACTTGCGCACCGTCGACACCCATGTCAAGCGTTTACGGGAAAAATTAAGTAAAGTGTCGGAAGAAGCGGCAAAAATGATTGTAACGGTTTGGGGCGTGGGATATAAGTTCGAGGTCGTTCATGAATGAAATGGAATAGTGTTGTCTTAAAACTTTGGGCAACGATATTATTGCTCGTTTTCGTTGTTTTATTTGTGTTATTAGTTTTAATCATTCGATTTTTCAATGATTTTGTTGGTGAACGAGCAACAGATTCTTTGACGAATACGGCTTACAGGATTGCGGTTAATCTTGAGAGGCATGACGATTTGGAATTTGGTTTGGAAGTTGCCTGGGAATTGTTGGATGATGTAACAAACGCAATTATTATTACCGATGAGGATCATATTTACTATTCACAACAAGATGATGCTGAAAAATTTACTTTAAACTATTTTTACAATGATCCTGTATTTAAAAAAGTTTTCACTGGTAACAAAACAGTCAAAAAAGAAATACAATTATCCTCGGAAACGGGCAATGTCGATCAAGCATTAATGATTGGCGTACCGCTGGATAAATTTTCCAATCAAAAAGGTGCTGTATTTATATACCAGTCATTAGATGTCATGAATGATACAATGAAAGCCACTAATAAAATTATTATGTGGTCTGCTTTAATTGCCTTTATCTTAACAACCGTTTTTGCGTTTTTCTTGTCAACGAGAATTACTGCCCCGCTTCGGAAAATGCGTGAATCTGCTGCCGAAGTCGCGAAAGGAAAATTTGATGTAAAAGTACCGATTTTAACACGTGATGAGATCGGTGAATTGGCGAAAACATTTAATCAAATGCGGAAACAATTGAAGATTAATGTGACCGCATTAAAACAGGAAAAAGAGCAATTATCAAGTATTTTAAGCAGTATGGCTGACGGAGTGATTACCTTTAATAAAGCAGGGGAAATCATCGTTACGAATCCGCCGGCACAACAATTTATTAAAGCATGGGAAAAAGAACAAGAAATTAATAATGATACTTCCAAAATACCGCAAAAATTAATCAACCTGATTAACGATGCGGTTGCGAATGAAACAGAACAAACAGGAGAAATTTCTTTTCAAGGGAAATATTGGACAGTTATTGTTACGCCTCAATTTGATGAACAATCGATTCGTGGTGCAGTTGCAGTATTGCGTGATATGACTGAAGAAAGAAAACTGGATAAACTCAGGAAAGATTTTATTGCAAATGTCTCTCATGAATTAAGAACCCCTATTGCCATGTTGCAAGGGTACAGTGAGGCGCTGATGGATGATATTGCCGCCAGTGAACAAGAGCGAAAAGAAATTACCACGGTTATTAATGAGGAATCTCAGCGTATGGGGCGGCTAGTTAATGAGTTGCTCGACTTGGCGAGGTTAGAATCGGGTCAAATGCGCCTGTACAAAGAAAATGTTGAAATAAAACCATTCATTGAGCGAATCTCTAAAAAGTTTATGGGGGTTGCAAAGGTTAGTAATGTCCGATTAGAAATACAAGTAGAAACAATGAAAAAAGTTTATACGTTTGATCCGGATCGTATCGAGCAAGTACTGACGAATTTAGTGGATAATGCAATTCGCCATACACATGAAGACGGTCTGGTCCGAATCATTGTAAAAGATAGTGAAAAAGGGCTGCAAGTTGAAGTGTCCGATAATGGGTCCGGCATTCCTGAAGAAGATCTTCCGTTTGTCTTTGAACGATTTTATAAAGCCGATAAAGCGAGAACGAGAGGCAGATCCGGAACCGGTCTTGGGCTGGCCATTGTTAAAAACATTATTGATGCCCATCATGGAACGATTTATGTAAAAAGTAAAATCGGCCAAGGTACGACATTTGTTTTCGTTTTACCACATGAAAATTAAAGAAAGTTGTAAATATTTGCCGATAAATCTTGTTTCATACGGAACATAGAAAAGCGGCGGCGGCCAGTTAGCAGCCAGTTTTTATGCGTTACACTTAAATACAAGGGCTTTCCCATCATAAAAGTAGTTAGAATGTATGGGCGCCCTTTTTTTATACTTTTTGGGTATAAATTTCCGGGAAGTTTCACTTTATCACCTTAACGGGAAGTAAGACCCCCACCTCAAAGGTCGTCGGTCTGCTTTTCGTCATTTTTTTCGCTGGAAAATTATTTAATCCAGATTATCTAGATGATTAGGCAAATTCAAAGATGGAGATGGCAACCGAAAAAGCCGGGTCATTAGGTCGTGAAGGATCGTCGAAAAAACGTTTTTCATCGTTTCAAGACCGTGATGCTTTCTGTTGATGGCACGCCTGATGTTCCTGTTGCGCCAAATTTAATTGATTTACATGCAGTTACACCATAAATGAGATGCCATATTAATCATTGTTAAATGATTCAAAAACAATTTTTTCCATCGACATTCACATTTTTTTCATTTTTTCCGAATAAACTTAGGTGAAATAATCATAATAATGTAATGTGGTTTTATTGTCATTTTTTGGACAAGCACTATTTGAGAATGTTCGAAAGTATGACTAATTTTAGGAGGAAAATAATGGTTGAATATATAAAAAGACTGCTGCTTGGCATAATTATGATGGTAATTATCACCATTCTTATTATCGGAAGTAAGCAATCAATCGCAAGGGCTGAGGGGATGAAACTGTCATGGATTTGGCCTGCAGACGGTGTTATTACCGATGTATTTGGCACAAGGAATGGTCAACATAAAGGAATTGATATTGCCGATGTAACAGGGACTCCGGTATTATCTGTCGATGACGGTCGTGTAAGTAAATCATATTATTCTGATACATATGGTCATGTTGTGTTTATTAAACATGAAACAGGTTATGAAACGGTCTATGCCCATTTGTCTAAAAGAGAAGTGCAAGAAGGACAAATGGTTGCTAAAGGGCAGAAGATCGGATTGATGGGCAGTACTGGTGAATCATCGGGCCCCCATTTGCATTTTGAAATACATCAAAATGAATGGACGGAAACGAAAGAGAACTCCATAGACCCGACAAAAATTTTCGGGATCGGGGAAATCGGCCAGCATGTTAGTGCCGGTTCAATGCCTACCAAAGCTGTAGAAGTGGGTAAAACGCTATCCGATAAGTACACAGTTAAATCCGGTGATACGCTTTGGGGAATTGCCAATAAGTCCGAAACAACAGTTCATGATATAAAACAATTAAATGATTTACAGAGTGAAATTATTGTACCCGGCCAACAATTAGTGGTGGAACAGTAGAAAAGCTTGCCCGGCCATTCGGAGGTTTTAGATCCATTTCATTTTATCTTTTTACTAAAAATACGCAGGATGTAGGTTTTTCTACTTTACAATTTTGTTTTTATATAGTATATTAAATAAAAAATAAATATGGTTCATCTTCGGGGCTGGGTGAAATTCCCGACCGGCGGTAATAAGGGTGTATCCTTTAAGCCCGCGAGTCTAATTTTTAGACAGGATTTGGTGAGATTCCAAAGCCGACAGTATAGTCTGGATGGGAGAAGATGGAGGTTTCGGTTTGTTCTGTTTTCATTTCAGGACGTTTATTTAACCTGCCATTAAACAATCTCCCCGAGGAATTTTTCTCGGGGTTTTATTGTGAGGAAGAAATCGAAGCCAATTCTTCTTCTTTCTTTTGTGATGAATCACAAAAAAGGAGAGGTAGAAATGAAAAAATTTAATGTCAAAGCTTTTGTAACCATTGGAATGCTTAGTGGAGTCGCGTATGTTTTAATGCTCCTGAACTTTCCGCTCCCGGGTTTCCCAACGTGGTTAAAAATTGATTTTAGTGATATTCCTGCGTTGATAGGGGCCATGATTATGGGACCGGCAGCAGGAATACTAATCGAGTTAATTAAAAATTTATTGGACTTAATTTCAACCGGCAGTGAAACAGGTGTCCCGGTTGGTCATATTGCCAATTTTGTTACCGGAATCTGTTTTATTTTGCCAACGTATTTTGTTTATCTAAAAATTAAAACGACAAAAGGCTTAACCATTGCTTTAGCAACTGCCAGTGTGATTACGGCACTTGTGATGAGTGTACTGAATTATTTTGTATTTATCCCGATGTATGGCTACTTTTTAAATTTCCACTTGCCGAATGAAGTAGTTGTTCAAGCGATTTTGCCGTTTAATTTACTAAAAGGAATATTAATATCCGCTGTTTTCTTTGGATTATATATCAGGATGCAAAGTTGGATTCAAAAACAACAGTCTGCATTTAATCAGGTATAGATATTAAACATTAGCATAAAAGGACCGATACGAATAGTATCGGTCCTTTTATACATTACTCAAATTTGTCCGGGTCCCCATCAAAAGGTTCATCACTGACACGAATGGAATCAGTCGGACAGCCTTCGAAAGCATCCATCATATCGTCTTCTAATATTTCAGGTACTTCACTCGTACCGGTATTATCGTCAAGTATTACATATGCAATACCTTCATCATCATAATCATAAATATCTGGAGCAGCAGCACCACAGGCACCACATGCGATACATGTTTCTTTGTCAACGATTGTATATTTGCCCATTCCATTATAGCCTCCTTTATTTATTCGTCTCTCTTTACATGAACGAAAGGAAGACATCTTTCATTGTAAAACTCGGGCAAAGACTTTTCAATAGATTTGTAGCTGGAAATGATCCAACCATGTTGATTATTGACAATTAGTTGAAAATCTACCGGGAGAAAAGAAAACCATTCCTTCCAACGAATTCATGGTAAAATAAAGGTGGTGATACCTGTGAACTACTTTTATGCGTTAATTTTGTACTGTATATACCAATTTAAAGGTGAGCGATCTATTAAAGCTGTCCAATATTTGTTAACCGGAAAAAAATCGACACAAACATTACAAGATGCAGTTTGGTATTCATTACAACATCTTTACTCAGTATACCCGGAAATGGACGCTGATGCTTTTATTGATACAGTGAAAAAATTAGAAAAAACCGGGTCAATAGTTATTTCCGATAAAACGGTCACGCTGACTGATTCAGGCAAAAAAGTACTTTCCGAGTTGATGTCGGGATATCCGATACCGGACCACTTAAATGGTTGGCAATTTCACAAAATTGAACAACTTTTTTGGCAAAGACTAACCCTACTCATTCAAATACTTACTAATTGGGCCTATAGTGAAACGAAATTTATTCCGGTTGTTAGAGACTATCCGATCCAAAACTGGGTGAAACGTTGGCTTGGAGAGAAGCGGCAAATTTATAACAAAAAACAATTATCACTACGTTTATATCATGAACTTTTTACAATTTTTGAAATTTGTGAACAGAACCGAGAAAATCCTGATTATATCGTAGCGAGATTTACCGGCTATCAAAAACCGGGCTACACCTCAACGCAAATTGCCAAACAAGCTGCTGTAGACGAGACATATTACCTATTAGCATTTCGCAGCTGCCTTCATTTTATGATCAAAACCATTTGGCATGAAAGAGGTGAATTTCCAATCCTTTCTTCATTGCTCGCTGATCGAAAGTCACCGTGGACTTTAACCAGTTCAAGTTGGGAAACATATAAATTTTTAAAATATGGAAAGAACGTTGAGGAAATCGCGAAATTTCGTAAACTAAAGAAAAGTACCATTGAAGACCATATCGTTGAAATTGCTTTACTGGATCCGGCATTCTCAATTAAAACTTATGTTAAACCAGAAACACAAAAACGAATAACCGAAGCGGTAAACCTTTTACATACGAGAAAATTAAAAACGATTAAAGACTATTTGACGGATATCGATTATTTTTCAATTCGCTTAGTCTTATCCAAAATGAATGACAAAAAAGATGTTTAATTATGATTAGGAAAAAATAGGTGGGAAAATGGAGTTAGAAAAGATTTTATATGAAAAATTTTCTTATACTCAGTTTCGAAAAGGACAAAAGGAAATTATTCAATCCATTTTGAACGAAAAGGATACGTTGGCGCTTTTACCAACCGGAACCGGGAAATCATTATGCTACCAACTGCCGGGTTACTTAATGAAAGGGATGGTCTTAATTATTTCCCCGCTGCTTTCACTCATGCAGGATCAAGTTGAGCAGATGAAAATACGCGGTGAAAAACGGGTTGTTGCCATCAATTCGTTTTTAACAAGGGAGGAAAGGCGATCGGTTTTGCAGAACGTTCACAAGTACAAATTTATATATATTTCGCCTGAATTAATCCAAAACGATTTTATTTTTAAAAAAATAAAGTCCGTTCCAGTTTCTTTATTAGTTATTGACGAAGCTCACTGTATTTCCCAGTGGGGATATGATTTTCGTCCTGATTACCTTGAACTGGGACGGATTCGCCGCGAGTTGGGAAATCCTGTTACCTTAGCACTAACAGCGACTGCCCGGGAAGATGTTCAAAATGATATTAAAAAGTTCTTACATATGGAAAATGCCGAGGAATATATTAATTCTGTAGATCGGCCAAATATCGCTTTACAAGTAATCAAAGTCCGAGATTATCAGACAAAAAAACAACATTTGTTTGAACTGGTCAAGCAATTAACAGGCCCCGGTATTTTATATTTTTCCAGTAAAAAATTGGCAAATGAAGTTGCAAAAGAGTTGAATGAACGTTCTCTTGGCCCGGCGGCAGCTTACCATTCCGGGATCGATCAAGAAATGCGGATATTACTTCAACAACAATTTCTATATGATGAATTAAAAATAATGTGTGCAACAAGTGCATTTGGCATGGGTGTAAATAAAGAAAATGTCCGTTATATTATTCATTTTCATCCACCGATCAATCTCGAATCTTATTTACAGGAAATTGGTCGTGCCGGACGAGATGGAGAAAAAAGTATTGCTGTTATGCTTTATGCGGACGACGATATCTTTCTACAACAACAATTGTTAGAATCCGAATATCCAAGCGATATTCAAATCGACCATTTTTCACGGATTCAACGATTGAAAAATTTTCTCAACAATATAGACGGGAATGTCCCGGAGAAAACAGCAGTCCCTGAAGGTTATACCGAAGTACAATGGCGACTGTTATGGAAGTTTTATATAAATAGTAAAGACGAAAATGATTTTAAAAGGAAATTGCGTTCATTTATTGACGAAAGGCTGGCAATTAAAAAGGTGAAACTGCAAGAAATAACAGATTGGATTGAATATGAAGGTTGTCGGCGAGAGCGATTGCTGATGAGCTTCCAGGAAACAAAAAGAGAAAGACACGATAATTGTTGCGATAATTGTGGACTCGATTTATCATGTTATCAACAAGCAAATGCACTAAAGAAACAGGTTCTTCCGATTAATTGGCGACATAGACTGGCGGAACTATTTTCGATAGAAATGGAGATATGAAGTGAAAAATCGACAAAAACAAATGATTGACCAATTGTCCGATCAGGAACTTTTATTAAATTTTTACATTTCTCAAGCACTAATTTTTTTTATTGCGGTCCTCCTTGCCTTTTTTCTTTTTCCGGATTTCCTAGACGTCTTTCAATTATTCGATTTCAGTAACATCAAATCCATCCTCATAATTGGCGGAGGAGCAGGGACGCTTGTTGTCTTCATTGATTTTTTATTAATGAAATTTTTACCCTTAGCGTATTTTGATGATGGGGGAATTAATGAACGATTATTTACAAATCGTGGTGTTGTTCCGATTATTTTCATGACTCTGCTCGTTGCGTTTTGTGAAGAATTATTGTTTCGCGGTGTCTTGCAAACGAAATTTGGTCTTGTCACGGCAAGTGTTATTTTTGCACTCGTTCATTTCCGTTATTTATTCAATAAATTTTTATTTTTTGATGTCGTGGTATTAAGTTTTTTTATCGGTTTCATATATGAGTGGACAGGAAATCTGGCCGTTTCGTTTTTTATGCACTTTGTTATCGATTGTTTATTAGGGCTATTTATTTATTTTAAAAACCTCCCCAAACAGAAATAAGAAGGTTGGGATGTTTAATTAAGGGAGTGGCTGATAATGGTGCAACAGGATCAGGCAGAACGATTGAGAAAATTGTCTCAACAACAACAAGAAGAGACGATCATGGCTACCCATTTGCCGTCACGGAGCGAGTATCATAAGAAAAAACGGGAAGCTGCCAAAAAGAAGAAAAAGAAAAAAAGGAAAATCCAAAATCCTTTAATAAAAATTTTAGCGTTTATTTTTTTGCTATTACCGATTACGATAGGTCTTATCTACTATTATCATGTTCTTCATTCAGAGGAAGATCCGGTTAAAGACGATGATCATTTTGAACAAGTTGAATTTGAATAGAGAGTTCAAGCAGAGGGAATTTTTCCATCCCTCTGATTTTTAATGGAAAACTCAAGGAATATGTTGTACAGCTTGCCCATATTTTTAATATATAGATATTATGTATGGGGGAGCTGGGTTGTTGTGGAAGATGCTATTAAAAATTTGGAAGATTGGACCGATGAAGCAACAAAAGAAATGTTGCAAAATGTTGTTAAGCGAAAAAGAAAGTTTGATAAATATGAAAAACGTCATCTGATTGTTGTTTGGTTAACAGTGTTTGGATTTATTATGTACGGAATTTATTTATATATATCGGTTTACCAACCAAATTCATACTCGGCTGCTGAGATGTTCAATGCTTTTGTATCAAATTCACAGAATGGGTATTATTTATTCGCCTTGTTTGGATTATTTGGATATATGAATGTCTTGAAAAAGCAGATGGATAAATATGAAAAGGAATATCATGCGCTGCGTTGCGAAATTATTGATAAAAGTGCGGATTTATGGAAAGGTGAAGGATGGGAAAAACGCCATCTTGTATTTGAAATGATGAAAAATAAATATGATATAAATTTGTATCATGAAAATAAATGAGGAGCGGTTTCCTGAAATTATGACTGTACCAAGAACAAATAATTAAATTTTTCATACGATACAATAGGAGTTGCAACAGTCAGGAGGCCGAACTTATGCGGTTAGAGCGAATTGATGGAAACCAAATAAAAATTTTTTTGACATATGATGAATTGGTGGAACTTGGACTTTCAGAGGATGATGTGGATAAAAATTCTTTAAAATGGCATCAACTCTTTTTCAATATGATAAACGAAGCCTATGAGGAATTTGAACAATTTATGGAAGGGACAATTATCATAGAGGTATATTCTCTTCAAACTCAAGGGTTGGTTATTTCGTTCACGTTAAAAGAGGATGATGATTTTAGTTTTGAAAATGATCTATTTCAATCTCAAGATTGGAATGACTCAACTCAAGTAAATGCAGAGTTCTTATATCTTTTTACAGATATAGAAAATTTGCTCCAATTTGCCCACCGGATTTATCCGGTTTGGCAGGGAGGCTCGCTTTTTACCTATAAAAATCATTACTATTTATATTTACTGATTAACGATGAAACAAAAATTGACCAAATCTCCTCAATCCTCTCTGAATACGGGGACAATTCCCCCATCACATATGCATTTCTTGAAGAATACGGACGATGTTTAATCAATGAATCTGCCATTCAAATCTTGATGAAACATTTCCAAAATCTATGAGTCTCTTATGAAAAGAGACTCATATCGATTCATGTTGCTTTAGTCCTGCAAACCCTGTCATTTTTCTTGCATTATATTAAATTCTGTGTATACTTAGTTTTGAATAACAAATATTTGTCGGTGTATTAGGAGGTTTACAAATGACCACCCAAAAGGGTTCAGAGCATTTCGATACTGAAGAAAAAAATGATGTATTAGCATCAACGCAAACGATAATACGTGAAGCACTTGATAAATTAGGTTACTCAGAAGACGTATATGAATTGTTAAAAGAACCTCTCCGGATGATTACAGTAAAGATTCCGGTTCGGATGGATAACGGTACAACGAAAGTTTTTACCGGTTATCGGGCACAACATAATGATGCGGTCGGTCCGACAAAGGGAGGAATCCGCTTTCATCCTAATGTTACTGAGCGGGAAGTCAAGGCACTGTCCATTTGGATGAGTTTAAAATGTGGGATTGTCGACCTGCCTTATGGTGGAGGAAAGGGCGGGATTGTTTGTGATCCACGGACAATGTCATTTCGAGAGTTGGAAGCTTTAAGTCGCGGCTATGTAAGAGCGATCAGTCAGTTGGTCGGTCCGACAAAAGATATTCCGGCACCGGATGTTTTTACTAATTCGCAAATCATGGCGTGGATGATGGATGAATATAGCCGGATTGATGAATTTAACTCACCGGGTTTTATTACCGGGAAACCGTTAGTTTTAGGCGGTTCACATGGACGAGATTCTGCAACGGCTAAAGGTGTTACGATTTGTATCCGTGAAGCAGCCAAAAAGCAGGGATTTCATTTAGAAGGAGCCCGTGTTGTCGTTCAAGGTTTCGGTAATGCTGGCGGCTTTTTATCAAAATTCATGCATGACGCCGGTGCCAAAGTAATCGGGATTTCTGATGCTTACGGTGCGTTGTATGATCCGGATGGTTTGGATATAGATTATTTACTGGATAAAAGAGACAGTTTTGGAACGGTAACGAATTTATTTAAAAATACGATTTCCAATCAGGAATTACTGGAATTAGATTGCGATATACTTATTCCGGCTGCAATCGAAAATCAGATCACCGAAGAAAATGCACATCGTATTAAAGCAAATATTATTGTTGAGGCCGCAAATGGTCCGACAACTTTAGAAGCAACAAAAATTTTAACGGAACGCGGAAAATTAATCGTCCCTGATGTGTTAGCTTCAGCGGGGGGCGTGACCGTTTCCTATTTTGAGTGGGTACAAAATAATCAAGGATATTACTGGTCAGAAGAAGAAGTAGAAGAGAAATTAGAAAAAATTATAGTTAGAGCGTTCAATAATGTTTACAATACCGCTGCCACCAGAAAAATAAATATGCGGTTAGCTGCTTATATGGTTGGTGTTCGTAAATTAGCAGAAGCATGCCGTTTTCGAGGTTGGGTCTAATCATTGTATTTTTTTTAAGTACGAAAATTGATGGAATAAGGCAATTCCAGATGCTGGAATTGCCTTATTCCATTAATTTAAGTTTAAACCTCCACGTAACTCGCTTTAAATTAATGTTGAAAGAATGCCCTTATTCTCCTATCATTAGATTAAAAGAAATTAACGGTCACATCAGATGAACTTGTTGAGGAGGATTTACTATGCATTATGAGGAGTGCATCATCGTTGGCGGTGGTCCTTGTGGGTTAGCTGCAGCTATTCGTTTAAAAGAAATTGGGATTAACCCATTAATTATTGAAAAAGAAAATATTGTTCATTCAATTTATCGATTTCCAACACACCAAACTTTTTTCAGCTCAAGTGATCGATTGGAAATTGGCGGTGTTCCTTTTATTACGGAAAACCGCAAACCGACTCGCAATCAAGCTTTGGCATATTATCGTGAAGTGGTCAAAATAAAACAACTGCGGATTGCACCGTTTGAAGCAGTCGAATCGGTGGGGAAAACTGGAGACCTTTTTACCGTAACTACCTCAAAGGATCGATATGAAGCAAAATTTATTATCATCGCGACCGGGTATTATGATCACCCAAACGATATGAATATACCCGGCGAGGAATTACCGAAAGTATTCCATTATTTTAAAGAGGCACATCCTTACTTTGGCCAAAATGTTGTTGTTATCGGGGGTAAAAACTCAAGTGTCGATGCGGCTTTGGCACTTCAGCAAGCAGGAGCGAAAGTAACGGTCTTGTACCGCGGTTCCGAATATTCAAATCATATTAAACCATGGGTGTTGCCTGAATTTGAGGCAATGGTGAGAAACGGAAAGATTGCGATGGTGTTTCAAGCGAATGTAATTGAAATAACTCCAAATTCAGTTATCTATGAGGTTGACGGAAAAAGAGAAGAAATAGCTAATGATTTTGTTTTTGCGATGACAGGGTACCATCCGGATCATCTTTTCCTTACTAAAATGGGGGTAACCATCGATCCGGTAACCGGTCGGCCGTTTTTTAACGAAGAAACCATGGAGACTAATGTGGAAGGTATATTTATTGCCGGTGTGATTGCTGCCGGAAACAATGCAAATGAAATTTTTATTGAAAACGGTCGATTTCACGGGGACTTAATTGCCAATGAAATAAAAAAACGATTAAATTCATGATTTCTTGGAAAATGGACCTGCCCTGTCTGTTAGAAACTACTTAAAAAAAGATCAGATAGCAATAGTTCTTTTTGAAAAATTAAGTGTATACAAAATGGTGTTTGTTTGTGGACTGATGGTATTGTCTAATTCAATAAGAAAGCTTACTTACAAAACATCGCATTTTCTTAGTAACGATAATGAGAAGAGGATAGGAAAAGTATGCTATCCTCTTAGTTTATGTTGTATGAATATAGTTTCGACATTATCAGTAAAGGAAAGCAACTATTCATGAAACCAAGATTCAATTTTTTTAAGATCATTTGTTTTTTCTAAAGCTATTTGTAATTTGATTCTTGCTTTTTGACCGTTCAATCCGTTTGAAAATATGATTCCCAATTGTTTTAATTGGACGCCACCGCCTTCATAAGCATAAATATCCTCGACAATACCGTTGAAACAGCGGGAGACCAGGACAATTGGAATTTTTTTATCCAATAATGCTTTAACCCCCGGCAAACACATCGGCGGTAAATTGCCTTGTCCGAGTGCTTCGATAACCAAACCGTCAATACTCATTTGACTTAGATAGTAAAAAAGTGATGCATCCATGCCGGCGTATGCTTTGACAAGTTCAACTCGCTTTGTCAGCTCTTTAATTGACAGCTTTGATTCCAATTTTGGCTGGTAATGGAAAACAATTTCTTTTTTTGTAACAATGCCTATCGGTCCATATTGCGGACTTTGGAAAGTTGATAAATTACTCGTGTGTGTTTTTGTGACATTTTTTGCGGTATGGATTTCATCATTTAATACGACAAGAACACCTTTACTTTTTGCTTGATCGTGAACCGCCGTGCGAATCGATGTTAAAAAGTTATAAAATCCGTCCGTACCAATTTCATTGCTTGACCGCATTGCACCGGTAATAATGATCGGAACATCGGTTTCAATGGTCAAATTTAAGAAGTATGCTGTCTCTTCCAAAGTATCTGTTCCGTGGGTAATGACAAATCCGTCAACACCACCTTTTTCAAGATAACGATCGATGATTTTCTTTATTTGTAACATCTCTTTTGGTGTAATATGTGGTGATGGAAGATTGAATGGAGTTTCGAAAATGATATCGGCCATTTTTTCCATTTCATCAGCTTTATCTAATAATGGATTGGATAAATGTGGCTTAACAGATTTTGAATTCGCATCTTCATACATTGATATCGTTCCACCAGTAAGAATAACAACTATTTTCTTCATAAAATCCTCCAAGTGAACAGTCTTTTACATATTTTCAATTTTTTTTATTCATGATACGATGGTAAAAAAGAATTGAAATGAGGCGGGTCATGTTTACAATCATTTCAGCCGGTATTGCACCGGGTTTTGCCCTTCTATCCTATTTTTACTTAAAAGATGAATACGAGAAGGAACCTCTAAAAGAAGTATTTCGCATATTTTTACTCGGCATGATTATGGTATTCCCTATTATGTTTATACAATATGTACTGGAAAAAGAGCAAGTGTTGCCGCTCGATTCCGTAAAAGCATTTACCACCGGTTTTTTAGAAGAGTTTTTTAAATGGTTTATCATTTATTTTACTATCTATAAATCTATGGAATTTGATGAGCATTATGACGGGATTGTTTATGGGGTGTCCATTTCACTGGGATTTGCTACAGCTGAAAATATATTATATTTGTTAGGAAATGGCATCAAATATGCGATAGGCAGAGCTATTTTACCGGTATCCAGTCATGCATTATTTGGCGTAATCATGGGATATTATATTGGAAAAGCAAAGTTTATGAAACGGGACGAACATCATCCATGGATGTTCTATTCATTAGTTTTTCCAATTTTATTGCACAGTTTATACGACTATATTTTGTTAAAAGAAAAGGTTTGGTTAATGATCATTATTCCGTTTATGGTGTTTCTTTGGTGGCTGGCATTGAGAAAAGTAAAAAAAGCGAAACATAATCAACTCCATTACAGGAAAGTGACGGACATTTTTTACCGTGATTCGGGCGGTTAAAAAGTAAAGAAAAAAACAGCCCTTTTACGAGCTGAGAAAAAAACTGGTCTGACTTTATCAAGTACAGACCAGTTTTGTACTTTTTACGATAATGATTGCAATTCACTTTCCAATTGTTTAATTACTTGGTTTATTTGAGTCATTTCATCCGTCAGCTGTTTTTTCATTTCTTCATTATCAAGGTTTTTCGAGAATTCATCCAGTTTTTCATCAAGTAATCTTTTGTTTTCATCAATTTTCCTCTTCAATTCCAGTTTTCTTTTTTCATTGTCCATATTATTTTTCATAGATTGAAGTTGTTTAATTTTATCTTCATAATGGGCAATTTGTTTATCAATTTGTTCTTCAGATAGGAAAGATCTTTCATTAAAATCATTTAACATTGGGGTTGAAAAGTTGAACAATGGACTTGTTTCTGCGAAAAACTTTTGCATCTCACTTGAAAACTTTTGAAATTCATTTTCAATATCTGTTTTCAATTGATTAGCAGTGGTTAATTCTTCCCATGTCTGATCAAATAACGTTTGATCTTTATTTTTTACTGCTTCTTCTAATTTCATCCTGTACTTATTAAATGTTTTGTCATCCATAGCATTGGTGGTAAACCGATAGATTGCCCCGTTTGGCGCCTTCATTTCCAATTCTTTTTGACCTTCCATCATCGATTTCCAAAAATCTTTATTAAAAAACGGGAACATCAGGAAAACCTCCTTAGTTTGACTATATTTGACCTTTCCTACTTTTGTTATACCTCATTACTGGAAGATTTTCAACTAATTTACATTAGGGAAATTTCCAAGTATGAGAAGTTTTTCCTCGTTAGATTTATTCTGTCCAAAACTTTGATTTTTATATGTAATAAGTCTTGTAATGTACTCCTAAGTATTCTTTTGCATAAAAAACCAATTCCTACAAAAAATAGTGATACTTGATTATTACATCATGGAGGGACAACAATATGATTACACGAAAGAAATGGATGAAACTAACAATTATTATGTTTATATGCACGTTTTTATTAGTTTCGGGTGTACATGATCGCGATGCTAAAGCTTTCTCCAATCAAGTCATACAAATTGGAGCGGTTGGAGACGATGTTATTGAATTACAATCACGTTTACAATATTTAGGATTTTATACAGGGAAAATTGATGGCGTTTTCGGATGGAGAACATATTGGGCTTTACGAAATTTTCAATATGAGTTTGGCTTAGAAATTGATGGATTGGCAGGAGCGACAACAAAGCAAAAACTTGCCCGCGCAAGCCAATATAATGAAAAATATGTGAAGGACCAGATAAATAAGGGGAATAAATTCACGCACTATGGTGGTGTTGATTTAAACAAACAAAAAACAGGAGGCAAGGACGGAGCTGCCGGAAAAACAAATCAAAAACCTTCAAATAGGGCACCCCAAGGAAACAATCAAAATCAAAAACCGGCAGGAAACACTCAAAATCAAAATACGGCAAATAATAATCAACAAGCCCGCGGTAATAATCAAGGTGGTGGAACAGCCAATCAACAACCCGCCACACCTGCCCCACCTGCTAAACCAACTGCAACAAATGTTCCAAATGGATTTTCGCAAAATGATATCAAGTTAATGGCAAATGCCGTTCACGGTGAGTCACGTGGCGAACCGTACATCGGACAAGTTGCAGTTGCGGCAGTCATTTTAAACCGGTTAGAAAGCCCTTCATTCCCCCATACGATTGCAGGGGTCATTTTTGAACCCGGTGCATTCACTGCAGTTGCAGATGGTCAAATATGGCTAACACCGAATGAAACTTCGAAAAAAGCAGTTCTTGATGCGATTAACGGTTGGGATCCTACCGGTGGTGCAATTTATTATTTTAACCCAAATACAGCTACAAACAAGTGGATCTGGTCAAGGCCACAAATTAAACAAATTGGAAAACATATATTCTGTAAATAAGGGGTGACGACATGATAAGAAATATATTGATCGGCGTTTTGACAGTCGGCATAGTCGGAGTCGGTATTTGGGGTTATCAAGAACATAAAGAAAAGAACGCAATTTTAATCAATGCGGAAAATAACTATCAACGGGCCTTCCATGAACTGACCTATAATATTGATATTTTACATGATAAAATCGGAACAACGTTAGCAATGAGTTCCAGAACAAGTCTTTCCCCGACGCTTGCAGAGGTATGGAGAATTACTTCGGAAGCCAATAATTCCGTGGGTCAATTGCCCTTAACACTGCTTCCTTTTAATAAAACAGAAGAATTTCTGTCGAATATTGGTGACTTTAGTTATAAAACCGCCGTCCGTGATTTAGAAAAAGAACCATTGACAGATGAAGAATATAAAACATTGCAATCATTATATTCTCAGGCGGCTGAAATTCAAAATGAATTACGGAAAGTCCAACATCTTACATTGAAAAACAATTTGCGGTGGATGGATGTAGAAATGGCGATTGCATCTGGAAGGGAAGCTGCTGACAATACCATTATTGATGGCTTTAAAACTGTCGAAAAAAAAGTGGAAGGGTATTCCGAAACAGACATGGGACCGATAATGACAAGTATGGAAGAAAAGGAATCAGGTTATCGCAATCTACCCGGTAAAAAAATAACAAAGAATGAAGCTGTAAATATTGCAAAAAAATATACAAAAGTTTCCCAAAACGCAAAAACAAAAGTGGTTGAAAACGGAAAAGGGTCCGACTTTGGTTTTTATAGTGTTTCCATCCAAGATAAAAATGGCGAAACCAATATGGATATTACAAAAAAAGGTGGATACCCGATTTGGCTGATCAATAGTCGAGATGTAAAAGAACAAAAAATCAGCTTAAATGATGCCTCCATAAAAGCCAATCAATTTTTGACTGAACGGGGATTTAAAGATTTAGAGCTGTTTGAAAGTACTCAGTATGATCATATTGGTTTATTCAATTTTGTTACGAAAAAGAATAATGTCCGTATTTATCCGGAATCCATTATGGTGAAAGTAGCATTAGATGATGGAAGTATCATCGGTTTTTCCGCAGAACAATATTTAGGTACAAATAATAAACACAAGGAAATTCCAAGTGCGAAAATTTCAGAGGAAGAAGCACGCAAAGCCATTAACAAAAATGTCAATGTAATGGAAACCCGTTTAGCTATCATTAATAATGAAGTGAATGATGAGGTACTTTGCTATGAGTTTCTTGGAACATTAGATAATGATACGTACCGGATTTATGTAAATGCACAGGATGGTTCTGAAGAATATGTGGAAAAATTACAAAATGCTGAACCAATTTATGAAGATGTTGCCAATGGCAAAGCATGAATAATGTCAACTTCACTCAGTGGGAAGTTTACCCACTGAGTGTTTACTGAACAAATCGGACGCATGGGGCGGGTCCCTCTCCCACTTTTCTTTTGATCATTGACTTGCCGTTAAGTTGGGATAAATTTGTCCGGAATTCTTAAAGGAAATTGCTGTTTTCCCTTTACCATGTCATAATGATGATAGAGAAGAATGATTTTGGAGAGGGGATCCTATTGTTTAAACTCGGAACGGTTTTAACCATTGAAAAGGTAAATGATGATCAATTCCAACGTTTTAAAAGTAAAATTATGGATTTTGATGAAGATACCATTTCTATTGACTATCCCGTTGAACTTAATTCAAATCGGATGTTATACGTTATGAATGGTGAGCAACTAAAAATTTCTTTTGTTGAAGAAGAGTCTGAGCAAGCATATCAATTTATCACGATTGTCATTGGTAAACGAAAGGAAACGATTCCCCTGTTGGTATTATCTAGCCCTAAGCAGGAGGATATTGTCCGTATTCAGCGGCGCGAATTTGTTCGAATTAAATGGGCGGTAGATGTTGCGGTTCATCCCTTACATAATGAGTTTGTCCCTTTTAATACGGTCACAGATGATATAAGTGCCGGGGGAGCCTCGATTATAGTCCCGATAAATATACCAATCCGTCAACATCAAGAAATTCTTTGTTGGTTTGTTTTACCGAGGAGATCAGGAGAATACCATTATTTAAAATTCACATGTGAGGTCATTCGAATCATAGACTATAATGAAACTAGGAAGATTTTTTCCTTAAAGTTTTTGAATAATAGCCAAAAGCAAGAACAAATATTACTTCATTTTTGTTATGAAGCTCAAGTAGCTTTAAGGAAAAAAGAATTAAATGAGTAGTATATTTTGCCTTTATTTCATCCATAATAGTGACAAATTATGGATGGTGAAGAGAAATGAGGCAAGTAGAAAGAGTCATTATGAAACTGGTAATCATTCACGCGATCTTCCTAATACTTTGTCAATTACTTTTTCATCACTTTAATGCATTTCCCGAATTAAAAGAATTGACACAGTATGAAGGGGTAACGAAAGAAAACTTTTCAAAAGTGTTAGAAACCTTTCATTCCCCCTAAGGGCAGGTATATACCTGCTTTTTCTTTTTGCATTAAGAAAATTTTAATTTCAAAAAGGATGTAAATTTAAATGCAGCAGGAAGTTTTTAGGTGCTATTATGGAAAAAATCATCAGCTGGTCTGCTTTTGATTAATTATTTATGATAAAATAAAGTGAAATAATTAAGTTTTATGTTGTAAATAATTTTTATATGGATTGAAAGAGGTTTTTATTCTATGGAAAAAAAGATTTCGATTGCAATTGATGGTCCCGCAGCGGCCGGAAAAAGTACAGTTGCCAAAATTGTTGCCCAAAAACTTTCATACATTTATATCGATACGGGGGCTATGTATCGGGCAATAACATGGAAAGCGATAAATCGGAAAATAAATTTAGAAAACGAACAGGACCTGTATCAGTTATTAAAAATGACAAATATAGAATTAAAACAAGATGGTAAAAACCAACGAGTATTTGTTGATGGTAAGGATGTCACCGAGGAAATTAGACTACCGGAAATAACTAATCATGTATCCATTGTTTCAAAACATAAATTGGTTAGGGAAGAAATGGTAGCCAGACAACAACAATTGGCAAAAAATGGTGGAATTGTCATGGATGGCAGGGATATTGGGACATATGTACTTCCAAATGCTGAAGTGAAAATTTTCTTAAAAGCGAGTGTAGAAGAACGGGCGAAAAGGCGCCACCAAGAAAACATGCGAAAAGGAATTCCTTCCGACTTTGAACAATTGAAGAACGATATTGCCAATAGAGATCGCTTGGACTCTGAACGAGAATTTGCCCCTTTGAAGAAAGCGAGAGATGCGATTGAAATTGATACAACGTCATTGTCGATTGAACAAGTTGTTGAAAATATAATGGCACTTGTTTTTGAAAGGATGGAATAATATGTTTTTCTACAAATTTGCACGTATTATTGTAAAAATCATTCTTACCCCATTATTCCGAATCGAAACAATTGGATTGGAAAACATCCCGAAAAAAGGGGGAATCGTTTTATGTTCGAACCATATTAACAATCTCGATCCCCCGGTTGTCGGAATTACCATGAAAAGACCGGTTATTTTCATGGCAAAAGAAGAGTTGTTCAATATTCCGGTATTAAATAAAATTATCCGACTTTGCCATGCTTTTCCCGTTAAGCGGGGTAAAGCCGATCGGGAAGCACTTCGCAAAGGTTTGGAAACATTAAGGGAAGGAAAGGTGTTGGGAGTTTTTCCTGAAGGGACCAGAAGTAAAACAGGTGAACTTGGAAAAGGAATGTCCGGGGTTGGTTTTTTTGCATTGAAATCGGATGCTTATGTAATTCCTTGTGCTATTATCGGAACTTATAAACCTTTTCGAAAAACAAAAGTAGTTTATGGAAAGCCGATTCCTTTTGATGAATTACGAAATAAAAAAACTTCAGCTGAAGAAGCAACGGAATTAATTATGACTCATATTAAAGAAATTTTGTTACAATATAAATAATGTGTTGACAAATAGGAATTTTTATTAGAAGTTAAGTAAAGGTAATTATTTTCCTTTATAATAAACATTGGTGTCAAGTTAAGGAGGAGTACATATGACTGAAAATATAAACGAAACGATGAATGAGATAGAGGTTCAAAGTTTTTCAGTGGGAGATTATGTTACCGGTCAGGTGACGAAAGTGGAAGACAAGCAAGTAATCGTCAATATTCCTAACAGTAAATTGGATGGAATTATTCCGATTAGCGAATTGAGTGCCCTTCATATAGAAAAGGCTGAAGACGCCGCTCAACTGGGAGATGAATTAACTTTAGTCGTTACAAAAGTGGAAGATGAAGCACTTATATTATCAAAACGGCGCGTCGATGCTGAAAAAGCGTGGGAAAGTTTAAGTGAAAAAAGTGCAAATGGCGAATATATTGAAGCAACAGTAAGTGATGTCGTAAAAGGTGGTCTTGTTATTGATGTCGGTGTCCGTGGTTTTGTCCCGGCTTCACTCGTTGATGATCACTTTGTAGAAGACCTTTCAATTTATAAAGGGCAAACAATGACATTTAAAATCGTTGAATTAGATAAAGAAAAAAATCGGTTAATCTTATCTCATCGTGATGTTGTCAAGGAACAAAATGAACAGAAAAAGCAAGAAGTATTGGCAAATTTGAAAGAGGGAGAGGTGATCGAAGGTACGGTCGAACGAGTTACCGACTTTGGTGCATTCGTTAATATCGGTGGTATCGACGGTTTAGTTCATATTTCCCAGCTTTCTCATCAACATGTAAATCATCCTTCAGAGGTTGTTCATGTAGGTGACCAAGTGAAAGTGAAAATCCTTGCTGTTGATCCGGAGAAAGAACGAGTATCCCTATCAATTAAAGATACATTACCGGGTCCATGGGAAGGAGTAAGTGAAAAACTTCCTGTCGGTTCTGTTGTAGAAGGAACGGTAAAACGGCTTGTTTCCTTTGGTGCCTTTGTTGAAGTACTGCCTGGCGTAGAAGGTCTTGTCCATATTTCACAAATTTCACAAAAACATATAGGAACACCGCATGAAGTGTTGAAGGAAGGGCAAACAGTAACTGTAAAAGTTTTGAGTGTCAATGAAGCTGAAAATCGTCTTTCCCTTTCGATGAAGGAGTTAGAAAAACCGGAAGTAAAAGAAGATGTGGAACTCCCACAAGAAGAAAGAGGTTTCCAATTAGGTGATATGATCGGTGACCAATTGAAAAAATTAAAACTGTGAGTTAAATAAAGAAAACTCGGCATTCCTCTCGCCGAGTTTTCTTTATGTCTTGGTAAAAGAAACGAGCCTGGCTGCCAAAATCATGCCTCACCATCTTACTACGAAATAGCCTAACTTCTCTTCTTTCTCATCGTTTATATTTGTAAGACTCTCAAGGATAATTTTGCCCTTTTTAGTGGATTCAAAGTATCGTTACGTTTTAAAATACATAATTTTGCTCATAATGGAAAAGATAGGAGGGAGTATATGACAGGTTTTGTTTTCTTCGGACTTGCTTGGGCGGGATGGATTTATTCTACATTTATTATGGAAAAAACAAATCCCTATCGATTTCCAATAGCTGCATGCCTTCTTGTAGCAATCATTTTGTCTGTTTTTAAGATTCGGTTTCTCGGACTTGATATATCGTTAGCAACTTTATTTTTATTATTCATATCTTTTTTTACATTTATAAAATTACCCTTTTGGAAACTTCTATATTGTACCATCGGGATTTTTATTGTATCGAGTGCAACAGCTGTTTTTTATCTCATGTCTTTATATGATCCGGTGTGGATATTTATTGATCAGCAAATATTGCTTAGTTTTCTTGGCGCTTGTTTAGCTGTTTTACTTTTTAAAGAATATAAGGCAAGAGTTTTTTCAGCTATTATTGGACTTATTCAAGGAGATATCCTTTATGCGATCATTTTAAAAAATTTCTCCATTGATTTTCCGATTGGCAGTTTCGCTTTTCTGGATGGTTTGGCCTTGACTTGTGTTTTTATAACGATCTGGTCCGGCTTTGAATATTTACAAACGACTTTTGAACATAAAAACTTTCAGCAAAAGAAGGAGAAGCAATTGTAATATGAGTGAATACGTATATCCGGTATTATTTGGAATGGCATGCGGTCTGTTTGATCGTATATTAATGTTACGTACGGATTATCGGCAATATCCTACTTATTTACACGGGAAAATTATCCATGTAGCACTAGGATTTATTGCCTCAGCTTTAGGAGCAGTTGCAGTCCCGGCTTTAATGGAAGAAAATATTACCGCGATTACGTTTTTGACGGTTGCCGCTTCTCAATTTCGGGAAGTTCGCAATATGGAAAGAAATACGTTAGCACAGCTTGATTCTTATGAATTAGTTTCCCGTGGCAGCACATATATCGAGGGAATCGCAGTTGCTTTTGAAAGCCGCAATTATTTAGTTATCTTTACGGCAATGATTACAACATTGGTTTATATCGAGTTTAATATTGTTGTGGGACTGATTGCTGCGCTGATTTGCATACTTATTTCAAAAAAATTGATGGGTGGCGGGAAACTGAAAGATATTGTTGATATTGAATTTGTCAAACCGCATTTTGTTAATGAGGGACTTTATATCGATAATATTTATATTATGAATATCGGCCTTCCCCAAAGGCAGGAAGAAATATTAAAATACGGCATGGGATTTATCTTGAAGCCGAAAAACTTCGATGCTCGTTCGACGATAGCCAATTTAGGGCAACGACAAGCCATTTTACATGATGTCTCAGTAGCCTTAGGTGTTTATCGAGATTCGGGTACACCGGCTCTTGTGCCGCTTGCAAAACGGGATTTGGAAGACGGACGGGTTGCCGTTTTTGTTTTACCACAAAATCGCGATATTCAAAGGGCCCTTGAAATTATCGGCAATACACCAACTTTGGAAAATGCAATAAGAATGCCGACAGAAAGAAATACGAAAGAGGGATGAATTTGGTTATGTCTATTGAAAAAATGATCCTTGCAATAATTACGACGAATCCAAAGAAAGCTCCGAGTGGAATTGCTGTATTCCATTGTGATAACCAAGAGGAAATGTATAAAATATGCTCTGTTTTAGAACCGATTTTAGATGGAATTGCCCATAAAATAACTGATGAAATCATGATTATCGTAAAACATTAATCCAATTTGGCAAATGAGTTATAATTTGGTAAAATATATTGGGACATTTTCTTCGGATAATTTGTAAATGGAAGACGGATGGATTAAACCCTTCTTTATGGCTAGAAGGGTTTATTTTCTATCATTTATATAAATAGATGGATAGCAAGCGATGATTCGCTTCAATCAGATATTAGCCTAGGGGATAATTAATTGAAAATCCTTGAAACTTGCCATTCCATTAAAATAGCCATGAAAGAATCTTAAGAAGTGATGAAGAGGTGAAGAATATGTCAATGCCAGTAGTAGCTATAGTTGGCAGGCCAAATGTCGGTAAATCAACAATATTTAACAGAATCGTCGGGGAACGTATTTCAATTGAGGAAGATGTCCCCGGTGTGACAAGAGACCGTATTTACGGAAAAGGAGAATGGTTAAATGTTGAATTTAATATTATCGACACCGGTGGAATTGATATCGGAGACGAACCGTTCCTCGAACAAATCCGCTGGCAGGCACAAATTGCCATTGATGAAGCAGATGTGATCATTATGATAACAAGCGGTAGAGACGGTGTGACGGCGACTGATGAAGAGGTGGCGAAAATATTATACCGTTCAAAGAAACCGGTTGTTTTAGCGGTCAATAAAGTGGATAATCCGGAAATGCGTGATCAAATTTATGATTTCTACTCATTAGGATTCGGGGACCCGTTTCCGATTTCCGGAAGTCATGGTCTGGGTCTTGGTGATTTACTCGATGAAGTTGTGAAACATTTTCCAAATAAAGCTGATGCGGATTACGACGAGGATGTTATTAAATTTTCATTAATTGGCAGGCCAAATGTCGGTAAATCTTCTTTAGTCAATGCAATATTGGGTGAAGAACGGGTAATTGTCAGTGATATTGCCGGGACAACAAGAGATGCGGTCGATTCACCTTATACATATGAAGGGCAAAACTATGTCATAATGGATACGGCAGGAATTCGTAAAAAAGGGAAAGTTTATGAGAGTACGGAAAAATATTCGGTCCTCCGTGCGTTACGAGCAATTGAACGTTCTGATGTGGTTCTTGTTGTTATCGATGCTGAAGAAGGAATTATTGAACAAGATAAACGGATTGCGGGGTTACCTCACGAGGCCGGACGCGGAGTCATCATCGTCGTTAATAAATGGGATGCCATTGAAAAAGATGAAAAAACAATGAATGAATTTGAAAAGAAAATACGTAATCAATTTTTATTTCTTGATTATGCACCGATCGTTTTTGTTTCCGCAAAAACAAAAAAGAGGTTACATACATTGATCCCGATGATTAAACTCGTCAGTGAAAATCATTCACTGAGAGTACAAACGAATGTGTTAAACGATGTGATTATGGATGCGGTTGCCATGAATCCGACACCAACGGACAAAGGGAAACGGCTGAAAATCTATTATATAACCCAAGTATCCGTAAAGCCTCCAACTTTTGTTTTGTTTGTAAATGACCCGGAATTACTGCATTTTTCCTATGAACGTTTTTTAGAAAATCGGATCCGGGACGCTTTCGGATTTTTAGGAACCCCGATTAGAATCATTCCGCGAGCTAGAAAATAAAGGAGTGGAGAAAATGACGAATAAAACGTTAACCGTATTAGGTGCCGGAAGCTGGGGAACTGCACTTTCCCTTGTTCTTGCCGACAACGGGCATGATGTACGGTTATGGAGTTATCATAAGGAACAAGCAGAAAAAATCAATCAAACGAAAATGAATGAAAATTATTTACCGGATATTTTACTGCCGGAAACGATAATTGCTTATCATGATTTAGAGGAAGCAATTAAAAACTGTGAAATCATTATTGTCGCAGTCCCTACAAAAGCTGTCCGGGAAGTGATGAAAAAATTATTAAATTATATAAAGAATCCGGTTACGATCGTTCATGTATGTAAAGGAATTGAACCCGGTTCTTTAAAGCGCGTTTCCGAAATAATTAAAGAGGAAGTTCCTGAATATCTATTGAAAGATATTGTCGTTCTGTCCGGGCCTTCCCATGCTGAGGAAGTAAGTCTGCGCCACCCGACAACGGTTGCAGTTGCTTCGGAAAATCTTGCAGCAGCTGAAATGGTTCAAGAATTATTTATGAATACGAATTTCCGGGTCTATACAAATCCGGATGTAATCGGTGTTGAAATCGGCGGGGCATTGAAAAATATTATTGCCCTTGCAGCAGGTATTTCAGATGGACTCGGTTATGGGGATAATGCCAAAGCCGCATTAATGACAAGAGGACTTGCCGAAATTGCCCGTCTTGGGACAAAGATGGGGGCGAATCCGCTCACTTTTTCCGGATTGACCGGAATTGGTGATTTAATTGTAACATGTACGAGTGTGCATTCGAGAAACTGGCGAGCCGGAAACGCATTAGGTAAAGGAGAAAGTTTGCAGGAGATTTTACATAACATGGGACAAACGGTTGAAGGAGTTCGCACAACAAAAGCAGCCTATCAATTGGCAGAAAAATATCAAGTCAATATGCCAATTTCAATCATATTATATAAAGTGCTGTTTGAAAATTTAAATCCGAAAGCAGCTGTTGATGAATTAATGACAAGAAAAAAGACACATGAGATGGAGGATTTAGTCAACATTTTACAAAATGAATGATCTTCACGATTACGAAGATGGAATATTTCAATGAAAATAGGCCTTCGAGGATACAGAATATTTTATTTGTGCATAGAATATGGTGTGTTTTAACGAGGGTTGGGTATTAATTGTCTGATAAGCTGAAAGAAGTGTACGCCTCCGCTTCATTCAGCTTTTTCTTTTTGTTCGTTAACAACAGAGATGCATGTACATATTTCAATACAGTTTATTAAAATTATGATAGAATGAATGACGAAAAACACTTTATAATTATTGAAATACTCAAAAAGGGGTGAACAGGTTGTCTTTAGCCTTAACAAAAATGTGGATATCATTTGCGGCTATGGGTTTTATGTTTCTTTCCATCGTTCTCATTTATTTAAGCCGCTATAAATTGAAAATGAGACTTTTACGAATACTGACGGCCTTTGTTGCATACGGATTGATGATTTACTCCGGTATCATTATCTTTATTATCGTTTTTTCCGGTCCAACGATTGAATGAAATTTTTCAAGTATTCCTATTTTAACTGTCGTTAACTGAATAAAACAATAACCATTTGGACATGCGGGGATGTGAAATAACAGGGTGAAAAAAGCAATATTCCTTTTTACGATTATGAGCATTTGTTTTATACTCAGCGGGTGTTTATATCCGGAAGACGATCAGGCAAAACGTTTACCGAATGAAGTGGAAGTTGAAGCTGTTCAAAAAGCGGTAGATAACTATTATCAAGATAATGACGGAATTTTACCGATAAAAAATAAAGATGACGAAACAGACATGTTTATGAAATATTTGGTTGATTTCAAACGGATTGTCCCGCAATATTTATCGGAAATCCCGAAAAATGCTTATGAAAATGGTGGCGTGTTCCAGTACGTTATTATGAATCCGGAAACGAACCCGACCGTCAAAATTTTTGATTTACGAATTGCTGAGAAAATTAGAGAGGTAAATTACCGTTTAGTATCTAAAGAATATCCTCCGTTTAAAGAAGTAATCGGTAAAAACGCATTTTCTTTAGACTATAAGAAATTAGGATTTGAAGAAGATCCAATGATAGAAAGTCCCTATACCGGAAAGAACTTGCCTTTGATTATGTCCGGTGAGGGTGAGCTTTATGTCGATTATACAAATGACCTTTACCAACTATGGGAAACAGGTAAACTTTCAAAAGTAAAACCGGGTGAAGATATTCGAATAATGTTGGCGGAGCAATCTATTTTTGTACCGGCCTATTCTCTTCCGTATACAATTGATGAACAAGGGAAACCGGTTTTTATGGAGAAAAAGGAATGAAGTGATTTACGTTGTGCTGACTCCTATATGCATTTATCAAAAAATTTTTCGCTATCCTTGGAATTTACTTCATTGTTGAAAAGTTAATCTTTCAAAAAGTATAAAAAACAGGAATAACCCCTCTTTTTTACAATATATTGTAGGAGAGGGGTTATATATTTTTTGCAGGCAGTGAGGGTAAAAAATATAAAACAAATAAAATAATAGTCATAAGTTAAGTGGACAACAACATAAATATATAATGTCCATAGGAGTAAAAACCGGATTAAATATCCCAGCAATCGAGGAACGGGAGGGGATTTTTTGGAAAAGTTCGATATTTTTAAAGACATTGCCGAACGTACTGGCGGTGATATTTATATTGGTGTTGTCGGTGCCGTTCGAACAGGAAAATCCACATTTATAAAAAAATTTATGGAACTCGTCGTTTTACCAAATATTGAACATGAGGCAGAGCGGGCACGGGCCCAAGATGAGCTCCCTCAAAGTGCAGCTGGTAAAACAATTATGACAACTGAACCGAAATTTGTACCGAATCAAGCGGTGACTGTTCATGTGGATGAGGGATTGGATGTAAATGTTCGCCTCGTTGATTGTGTCGGTTATACCGTACCGGGAGCAAAAGGGTATGAAGATGAAAACGGCCCGAGAATGATCAACACACCATGGTATGAAGAACCGATTCCATTTCATGAGGCGGCGGAAATTGGTACCCGTAAAGTTATTCAAGAGCATTCAACAATCGGCGTTGTTATAACGACAGACGGAACAATCGGAGAAATTCCACGGGATAATTATGTTGAAGCAGAAGAACGGGTCGTTACAGAATTGAAAGAGGTTGGAAAGCCCTTCATTATTATCATCAACTCGACAAAGCCTCATTTCCCTGAAACGGAACAATTAAGACTGGAGCTTCAAGAAAAATATGATATCCCTGTGCTTGCCATGAGTGTGGAAAATATGCGGGAAGCAGATGTTCATAATGTTTTAAAAGAAACATTATTCGAGTTTCCTGTTCTTGAAGTCAATGTCAACTTGCCGAGTTGGGTAATGGTATTAAAAGAAGGTCATTGGTTAAGAACAAGTTATCAAGAGGCAGTAAAAGAAACGGTGAAAGATATTAAGAGATTAAGAGATGTGGACCGTGTCGTTCAATCATTTACTGAATTTGACTTTATTGAGCGGGCGGGACTTGCCGGAATTGAAATGGGGCAAGGGATTGCGGAAATTGATTTACATGCACCTGATGAACTGTATGATCAAGTGTTGAAAGAAATTGTCGGCGTTGAAATTCGCGGGAAAGACCATCTTCTTGAATTAATGCAAGATTTTGCTCATGCGAAAAAGGAATATGATCAAATTGCCGATGCGTTGAAAATGGTGAAACAAACCGGATATGGGATCGCTGCACCATCCATTGAGGATATGAGTTTGGATGAACCGGAAATTATTCGCCAAGGCTCCAGATTCGGTGTCCGTTTAAAAGCCGTGGCACCAAGCATTCATATGATAAAAGTCGATGTAGAGAGTGAATTTGCTCCGATTATTGGGACGGAAAAGCAAAGTGAAGAGCTTGTCCGTTACTTAATGCAAGATTTTGAGGATGATCCTTTATCAATCTGGAATTCAGATATTTTTGGTAGAAATTTGAATTCGATTGTCCGAGAAGGAATTCAAGCAAAACTTGCATTAATGCCTGAAAATGCCCGGTATAAATTAAAAGAAACGTTGGAACGAATCATCAATGAAGGATCAGGCGGATTGATTGCAATTATTTTATAGTTTCGATAGACTCCAGGAAGAATGGGGTCTTTTTTCGTGGAATATGAATGAAAATAAAAAATACGGGTGACTAGTCTATAGGCAAGTTTATTGTCTAGTTCTGCACGCCCGACGTTAATTTCTGTAAACGAAGGTAAACGAAAATGTATTTTATGTTTAAAATGACAAAAAAGTGGAAAAAGTGAATATAGACCGTCTAAATGAAGGAACTTTATTCGTGTTACTTTACGGGCAAAAGGATATAAATAACCTACTTTACATGATATAAAATGAACCTTAGACAAGAAAATTGATTAAAGCTAGAAAAATTTGGTTTGTTTTCTGATTAAACCTTGCTATGATAGAAATGTTGTGATAATCTTTTAACAGAATTGTTCTTGTTTCACTTTCCGATTATGGAAAAAAGAACAAGTATAATTTTAAAAATGAGTTGCAATCCATATATTGCACCACTTTATTGGGAGGAGGTGAATGGCATGAACAAAACTGAATTAGTAAGCGCAGTTGCAGAAGCTGCTGAACTTTCTAAAAAAGATGCGGCGAAAGCAGTTGATGCTGTTTTTGACTCAATTCTAAATGCTTTAAAAGAAGGCGATAAAGTCCAACTAATCGGATTTGGTAATTTCGAGGTTCGTGAACGTTCTGCTCGTAAAGGTCGGAACCCGCAAACCGGTGAAGAAATTGAAATCGCAGCAAGTAAAGTTCCTGCATTCAAACCTGGGAAAGCTCTTAAAGAAGCAGTCAAATAATTACATAAAATTGTAATTTAAATGGATCTGTATGTGATTACATATACAGGTCCTTTCGTTTTTCCACGGAATTTTTCCCACCTTAACGGCGAGTCAAGACCTCCATCTCAAGATTTTCGAATTTACAAAGAAGATAGATAAGGACGGGCTACCCCTAAGTGCCCGTAAGTGCCCGATTGGTTCAACTAACCATCAGTGGGTTAGAGCCCCACTGATGGAAGTTTCACTTTATTAAGCGTTTTTTTACGGTCTTTCTTTTTTGCCCCATATGTTCCAATGTGCTAATATGAAATAGATTAAAATTAAATATTGTTTTGTTTTAATTATAATCTATCAGGAATTTGCAGTTCATATAGGGAGGAACATACGATGAAAGAGATGAATCTGGAACAAATTGAAAAAGGGGTTCGTCTTATCCTTGAGGGAATAGGTGAAGATCCGAATCGTGAAGGCTTACTAGACACGCCAAAACGAGTTGCAAAAATGTATGCAGAGATGTTTCATGGGCTTAATATAGATCCGAGAGAATACTTTAATACAGTTTTTCACGAAGAAACTGAGGAGCTTGTCCTCGTTAAAGATATACCGTTTTATTCAATGTGTGAACATCATCTTGTTCCGTTCTTCGGACATGTACATGTTGCCTATATCCCAAGAAACGGGAAAATTACCGGATTAAGCAAACTGGCAAGAGCTGTTGAAGCGGTTGCCAAAAGGCCGCAACTCCAAGAAAGAATTACTCGCTTAGTTGCTGACAGCATAATGGAAAAACTGGACCCATTGGGGGTTATGGTCGTTGTTGAAGCAGAGCATATGTGCATGACAATGCGCGGGGTAAAAAAACCGGGTTCAAAGACGGTGACAACAGTAGCAAGAGGTTGTTTTGATACAGATGCAGAAAAAAGAAAAGAAGTCTTGTCTTTGATTAAATAACTTTCAAGGGGGCTTTGGTATGGATAAGCATACAATCACAAATGATTATGTAATCATCAAGGCATTGGATGATGGGGTAAACGTTATCGGGTTAACCAGGGGGCAAGACACACGCTTCCACCATTCAGAAAAGTTGGATAAAGGGGAAGTAATGATCGCACAATTTACGGATCATACTTCAGCGATAAAAGTTCGCGGTAAATCTCAAATCATTTCAGCTTATGGCGAAGTTTTCAGTGACAGTAAATAAACACTCTTTTGTGTTTCGAATAATATAAAATGCCTTTCAAAAAACGGAAAAACTTGTGATATAATTGTGATAGTTTACTTTTCGGGTTTAAAAGTAGTAAAGAAACTTTTGACAAAATGATGATTGCAAAAATGGAAAATTAGCTTTGTGCTCGCTTCAATCAGAACAAATCAGGTTATTTGCATGGATACAAAAATTTTAAATCAATGAACCAATATTAAACAAGAACGGTATTTGAGGGTGGTTTTGTGCAATTTTCGAAAAAGTATATTACGGAGATGAAAGAAAAAATATATAACAAAATTCATCATTCATTTTTATCTAGTCAATTGGAACTGCCGGAGATTGATAATGATAAACTCTACTTACTCTTATCCATCTTACGTTTTCAAGATTTGCCGAGAGCTCAGTTTGAAACATATGCTACTTCAGTGATGTTTATTCAAATTGCCCTTGATACCCATGATCTTGTTAAAAATGATGATGAATACATGCAGCATAAAAAGCGTCAATTAACCGTGCTTGCGGGTGATTTTTATAGCGGTTTATATTATTACTCTTTGTCTCATTTACCAAATATCCAAATGATCCGCAATCTTGCGGAAGGGATTAAAATTGTTAACGAAAACAAAATTCGTATTTATAACAAAGAAGTGCATTCTTTTGAGGAATATATGTCTTGCATGATGAAGAAAGAAACGGCTATTTATCAAAAATTGGCCCGCTATTTTCATCATCCGATTTCAGAACTGCTATCAAGCAATTGGTTACATATTAACCAAATCATTAAAGAAAAAGAAAAGTACATGAATTACATTAAGGAAAATGATTTGCTAGAATATAGCAACTTAAAAGGTGAAAAATTGAATCGCTTTGTAGGAAAACAAATCGATGCGTATATAGATTCCATGTACAGCCAACTTATCGAAATGGTGAAAGAACCATCCTTAATTGAAGATTTTCTTGAGTTGATTGCGTTCAATAAAAATAATGTCAATTCTACCTTCATTTCTTGAAATTGACCGGTAAAGGGAGTCGTTGTAGATGGAACAATCGAAAGAAGAAAAAGTTCACCGGGTGTTTGAAAATATCTATCAACAATATGACAAGATGAACTCGATTATTAGTTTTAGGCAACATATTCGCTGGCGGAAAGATACGATGAAACAGATGAACGTTCAGAAGGGGAAAAAGGCGCTGGATGTTTGCTGTGGTACTGCTGACTGGACGATTGCAATGAGCAAGGCAATCGGGGAAAACGGGGAAGTCGTAGGACTCGATTTCAGTGAAAATATGTTAAAAGTTGGAAGGGAAAAGCTAGTCAAAGAACATATTCATAATGCCAAACTCGTTCAAGGAAATGCAATGGAACTACCATTTCCCGATAACAGTTTTGAATACGTCACGATTGGATTTGGCCTTAGAAATGTCCCTGATTATATGCAGGTTCTCCGGGAGATGTACCGGGTTTTAAAGCCGGGGGGAGTCGTTGCCTGCCTTGAAACTTCCCAACCGACAATGTTCGGTTTCAGACAAATATATTATTTTTATTTTCATTACATTATGCCGCTATTCGGGAAGTTGTTTGCCAAAAGCTATCAAGAGTATTCGTGGTTGCAAGAATCGGCAAGAGCGTTTCCGGATGCGAAAAAATTGGCGTCGATGTTTGAAGCGGCGGGATTTGATCATGTAACCTATAAAAAATATTTTGGCGGAGTTGCAGCTTTACACTTAGGATATAAAGGGCTGGAGTAGGCTTTAGTCAAGCTGGGTGGTACATATGAACTATAAAACGGTATATACAATATTAAATAATGATTTAAAAAAGATTGAAAATGAATTGGAATACGTATTGGATGCACATTCGCAGCTGTTAAAAGAATCTTCCTTGCATTATTTGCAGGCGGGGGGAAAGAGAATCCGTCCCGTTTTTGTATTGTTATCAGCCAAATTTGGAAACTATAATTTTCAAATTGTTAAAGATGTTGCTGTCAGTCTTGAATTAATACATATGGCCTCATTAATCCATGATGATGTGATAGATGATGCTTATACCAGAAGAGGTCGACCAACCGTTAAAGCGAAATGGGATAACAAAATTTCCATGTATACCGGTGATTACATATTGGCACGTGCTTTAGAAATCATAACTAGCTTAAATAATGTAGAAGCCCATAAAATATTATCAAAGACGATGGTAGAGTTGAGTATTGGGGAAATCGAACAAATTCGGGATAAGTATAATTTTGAACAAACGATTACAAATTATTTTCGCCGAATTAAACGAAAAACGGCACTTTTAATTGCAGCCAGTTGTCAACTTGGAGGAATTGCCGCTGACGTACCACGAGATGTTCATATCAAACTGGCAAAGTTCGGTTATTATGCAGGCATGGCGTTCCAAATTACAGACGATATATTAGATTTTACTTCAACCGAAGCAAAGTTGGGTAAACCTGCCGGAGAAGATTTGTTGCAAGGGAATATTACTCTGCCGGTCCTTCTTGCCATAAAAAATCCCGATGTAAAATCCCAGATTGAAAAAGTGAACGAATATATGGATAGTGATGAACTGTCTGCAATCATTGAATTAATAAAAAATACGGGTGCGATCAATAAAGCGATGCAAATTAGTAACTTATATTTGCAAAAAGCAAATCAAGTATTGAATGATTTACCACCAAATCCGACAAAAAAATTATTAGGAACCATGTTAAAATTCATCGGAAAACGAAATTTTTGACAGCATTCTAGAGGGCGCTCTGCACTTTTCTTATACGTTAAGAAAGTATAAATTTCCAGCAAAGAAGCGAATTCGACGTAGTTGGAAATTTTAAGAATTAAGTATAAGTGCAACTACGGCTCTGCTCTCGCCTAAAGGCTCGGCAGTCGCCGAGTTTTCTTTATTTGCAAACAATGAAAACAGATGATAATATGTTTTTGGAAAACTATTAACGCTACGAATGGATGGAGAGAGAATGATGGAGAAAACATTTTTAATGGTAAAACCGGACGGAGTACAAAGAGGATTAATTGGAGAAATTGTTTCCAGATTTGAAAGGAAGGGTTTTCAATTGGTTGGAGCAAAACTTATGCAAATCCCAACCAGTGTGGCAGAACAACATTATGGTGAACATAAAGGAAAACCTTTCTACGATGAGTTGGTTTCATTTATCACTTCAGGACCTGTATTCGCCATGGTTTGGCAAGGTGAAAATGTTATTGCAACGGCTCGCCAAATGATGGGTGCTACGAATCCGAAAGATGCGTTACCGGGAACAATTCGTGGCGATTATGGTGTGACGGTTGGTAAAAATATCATCCACGGCTCTGATTCATTGGAAAGTGCAAAACGGGAAATTTCCTTATTTTTCAAAGAAGAAGAATTGGTTGAATATACAAGAACAGTTGATGGATGGATTTATTAATGCTAACCTTATAACACTAGGTTAGTCGAGAAATCCCTTCACCAGTCTGTTTCCGTTATATCCCACCTTAACGGGTAGAAACACCCCTATCTCAAGATTTTCTAGTTTACAAAGAAGATAGGTGGGGAACGAGCTACCCGTAAAGGTCCGATTAGTTCAACTAACCATTAGTGGTGGATGAACAAAACCACCGCTGATGGAAGTTTCACTTTATGAAATCAGAAATCATTCGCTAAGAATTGTCTGGTGGTTTAGAAACGAGGAAGAATGAATGGAACAGGATTACCGGTTGTTTATTGAAAAAGTGAAGAGGAAAACAGGGATTGATTTATCTTTATATAAAGAAACACAAATGAAAAGAAGATTAACGTCATTATATCAAAAAAAAGGTTTTCATTCCTTTCAAGAATTTTTTCAAGGAATGGAAAGAGACCGTGAATTACTTTATGCTTTTCTCGATCGAATGACGATTAATGTATCGGAATTTTATCGGAATCGAAAAAGATGGGATGTTTTGGAGGAAAAAATTATTCCACGATTACTTTCCAAAAATAGAAATTTAAAAATTTGGAGTGCAGCTTGTTCAACAGGGGAAGAGCCCTATACAATCGCAATGGTTTTAAGTAATTTCCTGCCGCTCTCCGAAATTAAAATATTGGCTACCGATCTTGATGAAAACGCAATTCAAAAAGCAAAGATTGGGGCCTATCAGGAGCGGTCTCTACAGGAAGTTCCTGAGCAGATGAAGAGAAAAATTTTTTTCAAAGACCAAAATCACTATTTAATTCATGAGGAAGTAAAAAGAACAGTCACCTTTAAAAAGCATAATCTTTTGGCTGATCCTTTCGATAAAAACTTTGATTTGATCGTATGCCGTAATGTATTGATTTATTTTACCGAAGAGGCGAAAAATTCACTGTATAAAAAGTTCAGTGCTTCGTTAAAACCCGGCGGTGTCTTATTTGTCGGCAGTACAGAACAAATTTTTAATGCGAGTCAATACAAACTTGAACCAATCGAAACATTTTTTTATCAAAAAATAGAGTAAAGAAAACTCGGTGAACGCCGAGTTTCTTCAAACTTTTCTAGAGTATATAAAACTGGAAATTACCTTGTGAAAATGATAACTTGTTACAAAAGAGTAATTAATATGTAATGGATATGTAATCACTTTTAGCAAAAAAATTTGAATAAAATCATTTTCATGTTCATAGCTTGTCATAAGACCATTGGAGGTGGTTTTATGACATATATTATTGAAAATGCCAATTTGTATAAGCAAAATCAGCTTATTACAACTTCTCTGTTAGTTGATAACGGGAAAATTTTATCCGTTCAGCCCAATTTTCCTAAATACTTATACATGAAAATGTCCGCAAAAGATTTCATTATGACTTCAACTTCAGTATTTTATGCCGATGGTGTTCCGCAAGATAAAGATACTACAATTGAGCAATATATGATCTCCCGGTATTTGGCAAAAGGTTGCACCACTGTTCTCGTTTCCGCCTATATAAAAAATGTGAATGAACTTGATCAAGCGATAGAAGAGGTAAGGAACTTTTATAAAAACAGCCCTTTAGACTATACAATTGCTGTAAAGATTCCCATTAAAGATTTTACTGTTCCATTTGTCTTAAAATGCAAGAGAAAGAAAATACCGGCGATATTTATTGAATTTAACGATAAACGAGAGTTGTACAAAATTCCATGGGGATGGATTCGTGAAGCCCTATTTCCTTACAATAGTCCGCTTATACCGGTAATCGTAAACTCCGGAAAAGAAAAAGAGGATTTACTCCAAACATGGCAATCGATATTACAACGTGAAAAAATACCCCATATTGAAGAATCGCTTTCTGAACAAACACCGTTACATCTTCAAGTCCTTAAAAAAATCGGTATTTATCCGCTGAAAGGTTATCTACAAACCGGCGGGGAGTTAAGCTATAATTTATATTTGTCGGGAAACGAACATCCTGTTTTTTCGTTCATGAACGATGAAAAAAAATTCATATTAGCAGTTACGGTGCATAAAGGAAAAATTGTCAAGGCAGGAGAAAAGATATATTATAATTTGGAGAATGGCGAAGAATTTACAATTAACCGTCCGTCGTTTTTTAGCTAAATTAGATTTCTGTATTTAATTTACGGCTGTCTGATTGGCTACGGACTTTGGTATGGCCCCTGTGTTGCAACAGGACGTGTCGCTTTTAGCCGATTATTTGCAGTTTTCAAAGTTGGATTCAAAGCTTTTCTTAAATAAAATAGAAAGAAAGTAATTGATTATTGTCATAAGGAGCAATGTTCGATGAATAAAACGGAGCAATATACACTGTTAATGAAGCAAGGAAAATTGAAAGAAGCTGAAAAAATTTTTCATGCAGTTTTAAATAAAGGTAGTGATGAGGAGATCTACGCCCTTGCTGAGGAATTAACCCATCTCGGTTTTTTGGAAGAGGCATTGACTCTTTATCAGCGCTTGCTTGACCGTTACCCGGATGAGGGAGAATTACTGGTAGCGGTTGCCGAAGTCTTTATCCAGTTAGATCGGGAAGATGAAGCTTTATCAACATTGGAAAAAATTAACGCGGAAGACCCATTTTATGCTCAAGCCCTTTTGTTACAAGCGGATTTATATGATTCCCAAGGGCTTTTTGAAGTAAGTATACAAAAACTTTTACAGGCAGAAAAAATAGCACCTGATGAACCTGTCATTCAATTTGCTTTAGCAGAACTGTATGCCTCAATTGGAAAATTTGCTGAAGCGATTTATAAATATGAACAACTGCTTAAAGATACAAAAGAAATCGGTCATGTCAATTTACACCAGCGACTGGCGGATGCTTATGCGGCAGCAGGAGAATTTGAAAAAGCAATACATCATTATGACCATGTATTGGAAGACAAGCTTGATATCGATGTGCTTTTTGGTTACGGGTTGACTGCTTACCAGGCCGGTTTATATGAAAAAGCAATTGAAAAATTAACCGAAGTAAAAGAACTGGATCCTGATTATCACAGCTTATATCTGCCGCTTGCCAAAAGTTATGAACATCTCGAGGATCTTGAAAAAGCTTTGCAAATTTCAACAGCCGGGTTAAAAGTGAACCCTTATCAAAGAGAACTTCATTATTTTGCCGGTAAAATCAGTTTGAAGCTGGGAGATGAATCATCTGCAGAAAAATTTTTCTTGGATGCAATTGAATTGGATCCTTCGTATATCGATGCACTTCTTACTTTGAATAAGCTTTATTTAAAACAGGAACGATATCAAGAGATTATCCAATTAGTCGAACCATTGTTAGCGGAAGGTGAAGAAGACCCTGATCTTCTCTGGGATTATGCCGTCAGTTGTGACAAAGAAGAACAATATTCTGAGGCATTAAATGCTTACCGTAGTGCATATAGATATTTAAAAGAAAACAGTGACTTTCTACAAAATTATGGATTTTTTCTGTTAGAAGAAGGAATTTTTGATGAAGCTATCGAAGTATTTAATAAACTGCAAATTATGGACCCAACGAATGCTGAGTATCTGGATGTTTTGGAGAGATTGGAAGCAGACAGTAAGTAATTAACTTTATTTAACAAGGAGGGATTGTCGATGGCCGCTCCTATTTCTGTTAATGAGAAAAAAGAATTTATCCGCTGGTTTCTAAATCATTATCAATTGAAAAGGCGGGAATGTGTATGGATTTTAAATTATTTAATGAGCCATGATCAATTGATGGAAAAAGTCCATTTTGTGGAACATGCCGAATTTTGTCCCCGGGGAATTATAATGAGTACCCAATGTGTGGATGATGTCCCTTTTCGTTTTTACAAAGATTCTATTTTAACAACGGATGCTGAAAAATCTTTTCATGATATTCGACTCAATCGTGATCAGGAGATATATATCCAATTGAACTTTAAGGCAGTTCACAAATCGCATCAATATGCACTTGTTCTTGAGAATAATCCGTATATGCCGGAACACTTGGAGATTTCGGATAAGGACCGTGAACTTGCAGAACAGTTCTTACAAACCTCCATTAAGAATTTCCAACTGGAGCAAATTCGGGAAAAAATTGATAAAGCATTGGACCGGAAAGATAAAGAAGAATTTATCATGTTATCCGAACAGTTAAACCGGATTTTGAATCGATAGAAAAGGTGTCCGACCACGGGTTCTTTGTAGTTTTTAATGAACTTGCCCGTTCGTTGGGCACCTTTTTCTTTAAGTTAGTTGAACCAGTCGGGCATATATGGGCAGCAGTCCCACCTTTTCCTTTTATAAGCTCGAAAGTCTTGAGATGGAGGTCATGACTCGTTGTTAAGATGAAAAAACAAAACGGTAGTTTCATAAAAATGTCTAAAATTGTTCACAATTTATTCAAATATTTGTATAAAATTATGCTATCTTTATAATTAAACAAAGATATTTATTTGCTTAAAAAATTATTTTTGAAACAGATTTAGGAAAAGGGAGGTGAAAGAGTGCGTTGGACAGCTCAAGATTTTTCCACTTTCACTCTTTCAAAGGAATATATCGATACCGTTCTGATTCCAATGGTTCCAATCTCCTTTGATGAACGTGGAAAAGACGCTGCAAGTGGAAGCGAATTCATCCAAATGATTGCAATCGAAATTGAGCGCCAATTTAAAGGGAGAATCCTTCTATTACCATCATTTGTCTATTTTTTAAACTTTTCCGATCAAGATAAAAAAATGTTGCTTACCAAATGGCATCACGAACTGACTAAGAAATCGTTTAAACATCTTTTCTTTATCAGCTCTGACCAATCATGGAAAAGTATCGTTGAACAGTTAAAAGGAGAGTTGATTTGGATTCCATCTATTCCGCTTGAACATCTTGATGGAACGAATAAAATGGCCATTATCGATAATCAAGTTAAACAATTGTTGAATTTTTTTGTGGAAAAATGGCAGGCAGCAGAAGATGTAAATGCTTAGTAAGAATTGTGAAGTTGATAACTGAATAAAATATTATTTAATAATATTTATTATATTGACCTAATTTTGATGATGATATATTATAAAAATTGACTATGATAGAATGGGGTATACCCATTGAATTGCAAGATTGGAGGGGAGTAGGATGAGTGAACAACGGGTAACAAGGCGCCAATTCCTTAGCTATACGATAATGGGTGTAGGCGGGTTTATGGCGGTTGCTTCAGTGATGCCAATGCTGCGAATGGCAGTTGATCCTGTTTTACAGGTTGAAGCGGGGGGCGATTTTATTGCAACAACCGTGAAAGTTGATGAATTGACAAACGAACCGACTCGTGTCGATTTTCAATTTGAGCAGGAAGACGGATGGTATACGTCCAATGTAACACAAACAGCATGGGTATACAAAGATGATAAGGGTGAAATTATTGCACTTTCACCGGTTTGTAAACATTTAGGCTGTACGGTTAACTGGAATTCGAACAAAGACCATCCAAATCAATTTTTCTGTCCATGCCATAAAGGGTTGTATGAAAAAGACGGAACCAATGTACCGGGGACACCGCCTCGCGGACCATTAGACCGGTATAAGTATAAGGTAAAAGATGGCGTGCTTTATTTAAGTAGACGAGCAAGTGCGGTTAGGGGTGCATAAAAGTGTTAAACAAAGTATATGATTGGATCGACGAACGTTTAGATATTACCCCGTTATGGCGTGATGTTGCAGACCATGAAGTACCTGAGCACGTAAACCCGGCCCATCATTTTAGCGCATTTGTTTATTGCTTTGGCGGCTTGACTTTCTTTGTCGTTGTAATCCAAGTTTTGTCGGGAATGTTCTTATCTATGTATTATGTTCCGGATATTGAGCGTGCTTGGGAATCGGTATATTATTTGCAGAATCAGGTCGCATTTGGGCAGATTGTCCGTGGAATGCATCACTGGGGAGCAAGTATTGTGATTGTTATGATGTTTTTACATACGTTGCGGGTATTTTTCCAAGGTGCTTATAAAAAGCCCCGGGAGTTAAACTGGATTGTTGGGGTTTTAATCTTTTTTGTCATGTTGGCCTTAGGCTTAACCGGTTACTTGTTACCGTGGGATATGAAAGCGCTAAACGCTACAAAAGTTACTTTGGATATTGCACAATCTACACCTTTGATTGGTGATATGCTAAAAACATTGCTGAGCGGTGATGAACATATTGTTGGTGCAGAGACATTAACGCGTTTCTTTGCCATCCATGTATTTTTCTTACCGGCAGCATTGCTTGGATTAATCGGCTTGCATTTCCTTATGATTCGTAAACAAGGGATTTCAGGTCCGCTGTAATTTCAATGGGTTGAAGTTGTTTTGTATTAAGGAGGGGAACATATGAAGAGGGGGAAAGGAATGAAGTTTGTCGGGGATTCTCGTGTTCCGATCAATAATCGGAAGCCGAATATCCCGAAAGACTACTCGGAATATCCCGGAAAAACAGAAGCTTTCTATCCTGATTTCTTGTTGAAAGAATGGATGGTCGGGGCTGTCTTCTTAATTGGCTTTTTATGTCTGGTAGTTGTCGAACCGCCTCCATTAGAGAGGATTGCCGACCCAACGGATACCAGCTATATACCGATGCCGGACTGGTACTTTCTGTTTCTTTATCAATTGTTAAAGTATTCATTTGCATCAGGACCATATAATATTTTAGGTGCTTTTATCATTCCAGGGCTGGCTTTTACTGCTTTACTCTTGGCGCCTTTTCTTGATCGGGGACCAAAAAGGCGTCCGCTTGACCGTCCGTTTGCTACGGGATTTATGCTACTTGCGATTTGCGCTATATTTTATTTAACTTGGGAAGCCGCCGGTCATCATGATTGGGAAGCGGCCAAAAAACAAGGGATGATTCGTGAAGTTGTCGAGGTCGATAAAGAGGATCCGGCTTATAAAATTCTTGAAGCCAATACTTGTTTAAGCTGTCATGGCGGAAATTTGGAAGGCGGTTCCGGGCCACCTTTAGCAGGAACGAAATTATCTGTTGATGAGATTAAAGATATTGCAAAAAATGGAAAGGGTAGTATGCCACCGGGAATTTTCCAAGGAACAGATGAAGAACTGCAACAAATTGCCGAGTTTATTAAAAGTATTGAAAAATAATAATGGTCTTTTTCTAGGGTAAGGCTTTCGATTTCATTTGGTCAGCAGTTGACTTATATGAAAAAGAGGTCTTACCCTTCTAATTTGAAATTATTTTTTTTGGTTCCGTTTAAATCCGTTTATAATAGAATAGAGGTGATGCGAGTGATAAATCTTCAATATTTTTTAACAAGGAAAAAATTTCTTGTTATCTTGCTATTTATTAATGTTATCGGGACAATCTACGGTTATTATTGGTACGGATATCAATTGGCGGAAACCCCTCCAATTTTTTTACCGTTTGTTCCGGACAGTCCGACTGCCAGCTTTTTCTTTGTTTTCGTCCTCATTGCTTTTCTGTTCAAAAAAAATTGGCCATTGTTTGAGGCTTTGGCGATAATGACATTATTTAAATATGGGATTTGGGCGGTAGTCATGAATATCTTAACCTTGATTGTTTCAGGCTACTTGCCATGGCAAGGCTATATGTTAATTGCTTCCCATTTAGGAATGGCTGTTCAAGGTTTACTTTATTCTCCATATTATCGAATAGAAGGAAAACATTTAGTGATCGCTGCCATATGGACTTTACATAATGAAATCATCGATTATGTCTTTTTTATGTATCCTCGATACGGAGCGCTTGATCAATTTATTCCCCAAATCGGCTACTTTACATTTTGGCTAAGTATTGTTTCGATCTGGATCACCTTTTACTTTGGGATGAAAAAACAAAGAAAAACAATGGTATTTTAATTTTTCAAGGTCTATCCTTGTCCACTCTATCATACATTTTAGTAGGAATAGGGGGGACAGGAAATGAAACAATTAGTCATATTATTGACTTTATTTACCTTTTTAATTGGACCAGTAAATGGTGTACAAGCTGTAGAAAATGGGAGCGACCTCAATACATTGGATATGCTGGCGAATGAAGCCCTTCAACTTTCAAAAGCACAAAGATATGAAGAAACGCAAAAAGTTTTGAAGAATATTGGTGAGATACTTGAACATACGAGTGACATATCCGCTGATGAAAAGCGAATCTTACAAGTTGCCCATCATGAGTCAATGAGAACGATAGAAAACGGGACTTTTACAAATGAGGAAATCGTCAATCGTCTAACAAAGTTTCGCCTTGTTGTTGATGCAGTGATCACAGACTACGAACCCCTTTGGACGAATATGGAAAGTTCTGTTTTAACAGCATTTCAATCCGTGAAAGAAAAAATTGAACAAAAAAACTACCAACATTTTCATGAAGAATTTAACCGTTTTTTAAGCGTATATGACATCGTTTATCCGAGTATTATGTTGGATGTTCCAGTTGAAAAAGTTCAAAAAGTCGATGCCCAACTTCAATACTGGGAACAATATTCAAATAAGCTATTGAATAGTGATGATGGACTGGAAGCGATAGAAACACTCCAAAAAGATTTACAAAGTCTTTTTGAAAATGCCGAAGAAGATGAAGCCGATTTATCTTTATGGTGGGTCATTATTTCAACGGGAGGAATCATCATATTAACTTTATCCTATGTTGGTTGGAAAAAATACAAGGCTGAAAGAGCGGCTCACAAAGCAGCAAAAAAAGGGCAAAAAAATTGACATACACAGAGATATTCTATAAAATTTTTATAAAATAGAATAAGGAGGATGTAAATGGGAAGTTTCCTGATTTACTTTCTTATCATTACAATTATCCCAATATGGGCAAGTTTGCGAGTAAATGGTGCATACAAAAAATATTCGAATGTCCCAAATTCCACAGGAACCACTGGTTATGAAGTGGCCAGAAGAATTTTGGATTCGAATGGCTTATACGATGTTCAAATTGAAGAAACACGGGGATTTTTAAGTGACCACTATGATCCACGTGCAAAAGTAGTGCGGCTATCTTCAGCAAACTATCATGGTCATTCGATTGCAGCACTTGCTGTTGCAGCCCATGAATGCGGACACGCTATTCAGGATCAAGAAGATTATGCCTTTTTACGTTTACGATCTTCATTAGTTCCGGTGGCAAGTTTTGGTTCAAATACATCATGGATCTTAATAATCATCGGTTTCATGTTCCAAATGGCGAATTTGGCTTTACTTGGAATTATCTTTATGGCAGTAGCCGTACTATTCCAAGTTGTCACATTGCCGGTAGAATTTAATGCATCAAGTCGGGCATTAAACCAAGTTGTTTCCTTAGGCATTATTCGAAATGACGAGGAAAGAGGCGCAAGAAGTGTACTGAATGCTGCCGCCTTAACATATGTTGCTGCTGCTGCCGTTGCATTATTGGAACTGTTACGATTCGTTTTGATGTTTGTTGGAATGAACAATGATGATTAATAAAAATGACGAAACTGAAACAAGAGCTGATGATCATCAGCTCTTGTTTCGTTCAGTACTAAATATGGATTGGATTTTTGTTTTCATCTAAAGTAAAACCTTCACCTAACACTTCATGGACATGGGTAATCGTAACGAAAGCATGGGGATCGATCGCAGTTACAATATTCTTCAAAGGTATAATTTCACGTTTGGCAACAACACAGTATAAGATTTTTTTATTTGCTTTTGAATAATATCCTTGCCCTTCAAGAGCGGTTACACCTCGATATAATTCTGTACTTATTTTTTCTGCGATTTCCGAATATTTGTCGGATATGATGAAAGCACCCCGGCCTGAATAGGCTCCTTCCTGGATAAAATCAATTATTTGCGCACCTATAAACACAGCAACTAAAGTATACATTCCTTCTCTTGGTGTCAAATAGGCGATGATGGAAATGGTGATGACTGCCGCATCAAATAAGAACATCGTCCGTCCGAGCGGAAATCCTAGGAATTTTCGAACTAAGCGGGCGATAATATCAACCCCTCCCGTTGTTCCGCCGCTTCTAAAAATAATCCCCAGTCCCCCGCCGATAAACACCCCTGCAAAAAGTGCTGCTAATGTCATATCATGATCAAGCGGAATGGTAACTTGGTAACGTTGAAAAATTTCGAGGAAGAAGGAGAGGCCGACTGTACCGATAATGGTATAAATAAAACTAGTTTTTCCTAAATATTTCCATCCAAGGATAAAAACAGGAATATTTAAAACTAAATTGCTGATAGACGGATTAATTGAATATAAAAAATAAAGAAGTAATGTGATTCCGGTAAATCCGCCTTCTGCTAAATTATTTTGCATATTAAAATGGACGAGTCCAAATGAATAGATGGCTGTACCGAATAAGATAAGAAGGATATTTTTCATTTTGATGTTGACGGTAATTTTTTTCATAAGCATGTTCCTTTCTAAAAATGGAATTTCTCTCTATCAATCTAATGAGTCCGTCAATATTTTACTCTTTTCCTCAATCCATAGCAAATATTACTTTTCAACAATAAATGATTGTCATTCTCTCGTAATTTCAAGTAACATATACTATAGTAGCATTGCAAGATTCATCCAAAATACTAGAGGTGATACGCTTGAAAACTATCCATGACTTGCAAAAAGATGTCGATCAGTATATTTCCCAGTTTCAAGAAGGTTATTTCAGCCCTTTGGCATTAACGGCTCGAATGACTGAAGAATTAGGTGAACTGGCCCGGGAAGTGAATCATTATTATGGTGAGAAACCGAAAAAATCAACAGAGAAGGAAAAAACCATTGAAGAAGAATTGGGAGATATGCTATTTGTATTAATTTGTTTTGCCAATTCATTGGAAATTGACTTGGAAGAAGCACATAATAGAGTAATGGAGAAATTTAAAACGCGGGATGCAAATCGCTGGACAAAAAAGGAGGAGAATCACGATGACGAATCCAATTAAAATTGTTATTGCCGGGCCACGGGGGAGAATGGGACGTGAAGCCGTTAAAATGGTCACCTGTCAAAGGCATTTTCAACTGGTTGCCGTTATTGATAAAGAAAACGATGGGAAACAGCTTTCTGAAGTTGAATCGGAATTTCAGGGAGTGGATTGCCTGATTTATACCGATATACATACTTGTTTGAAACATACGGAACCGGATTGCTTAATTGACTTAACTGTTCCGAAAGCAGCCTTTTATCACGCCAAGGCGGCACTTGAATTAAATGTACGGCCGGTTGTTGGTACGACAGGAATTTCACCTGATGAGTTAGAAGAATTAAAAGCTCTTGCCAATGAGAAAAAGCTTGGCTGCATTATCGCTCCTAATTTTGCAATTGGGGCCGTATTGATGATGAAATTTTCTCAAATGGCAGCCAAATATTTCGGCGATGTTGAAATTATTGAACTGCACCATGACGGGAAACTGGATGCCCCGAGTGGAACGGCAATTAAAACTGCTGAAATGATTCATGAATATCGGGAGCCGAAACAACAAGGTCATCCGAATGAAACCGAAAAATTGACAGGAGCCCGTGGAGCTGAATTTTACGGTATGCATATTCATAGTGTCCGACTGCCCGGCTTAATTGCTCATCAGCAAGTGATATTTGGCGCAAAAGGCGAAACATTAACCATTCGCCATGATTCATATGATCGGTCATCCTTCATGACGGGAGTGAAAGTTTCCGTTGAGACAGTTATGAAACTTGATGGATACGTCTATGGTTTAGAGAACATTCTGGACTAACAAGGTTCCATCATAATAAAAAAATAGAGGTGTTTATAGATGAATATTGCCCTGATTGCACATGATCGAAAAAAAGATGATTTAGTTCAATTTGTTACAGCCTACCGTTATATTTTTGAAAAACACAGCCTTTTTGCAACAGGAACAACAGGTCAGCGAATTATCGAGGCTACCGGACTACAGGTGCATCGTTTTCAATCCGGACCTCTTGGCGGTGACCAGGAAATTGGTGCGAGGATTGCTAAAAATGAAATGGACATTGTTATCTTCTTTAGGGATCCTTTAACTGCCCAACCGCATGAGCCGGATGTTTCTGCACTCATTCGTCTTGCCGATGTCTATCGTGTTCCAATCGCAACAAATATGGGAACTGCGGAAGTATTGATTCGCGGTTTAGAAAGAGGAGATATTGATTGGAGAGAAGTCATCAAGAATATGAGACAATGAAAGTTTTTTCATTTTATCAGTTACGTGTAAGTATTTAGACAGGTGTTATTGTCTAAAATTATAGAAAAGTCACGACGGTAAAACATCGCAATTATCATTAAAGGATGGGATTATGAAACTAAAAATAGGAATTGTTTGTTATCCAACAGTCGGCGGCTCCGGGGTTATTGCAACAGAGTTGGGAAAAATGCTAGCGGAAAAAGGCCATGAAATTCATTTTATAACATCAAACATGCCGTTTCGTCTAAAGAAAATGTATCCCAACATTTTTTTCCATCAAGTGGAAGTGAATCAATATGCTGTTTTTCAATATTCCCCGTATGATATTCAGCTTGCTAGTAAAATTGCTGAGGTAGCGGATCGGGAAAAATTGCAAATTATTCATGTCCATTATGCAATTCCCCACGCCATTTGTGCGCTTTTAGCCAGGCAGATGGCAGAAACCGATTTTAAAATTGTCACAACATTGCACGGTACGGATATTACTGTATTAGGTCAAGACTCGTCTTTGAAAAAAGCCATACAATTTGGTATTGAAAAATCAGATGAAGTTACAGCCGTATCCAATGCGCTAGTTGATGAAACGCATCTTTTAATTACACCTATGAAACCAATTCGAACCGTATATAATTTTATTGACGAAAGAATCTACTATAAAATGGATGCTAACCATCAATTGAAAGCTGATTTTGGCGTTAAAGAAGATGAAAAAGTAATTATACATGTATCCAATTTCCGACCGGTCAAACGTGTGAAAGATGTGATTGAGTCATTTCAAAAAATTACGGAGATGATTCCGGCAAAACTATTGTTAGTCGGTGACGGCCCGGAAATGGGAAAAATATCACAAATGGTGGATGAACGTCATTTAACAAAACAGGTTCTTTTTCTTGGCAAGCAAGAGAATCTCGAAGAATTATATGCTATAAGTGACTTATTGTTATTGTTATCGGAAAAAGAAAGTTTCGGGTTAGTTGCGCTGGAAGCAATGGCTTGCGGTGTACCTTGTGTCGGAACGAATACCGGCGGAATACCGGAAGTAATTGAAAACGGACGAACGGGCTATATTTGTGAGGTGGGTGATATCGATATGATTTCCTCCATGTCTTTAAAGATTTTGCAAGATGATGAGCTTCATTGGCAATTTTCAAAAGCAGGAATAAAAAGAGCCCGGACCCAGTTTTCTTCAGGAAAAATCCTGAACCAATATGAAGATATTTATTACCAACTAATGGAAATGGATGAGTGATATGCTTGAGAAGTTTAAGAAGGCTGTTCCGGTTTTGGAAAAAATTGAACAAGCCGGATTTGAAGCGTATTTTGTCGGCGGTTCTGTCAGAGATGCACTTTTACATAGATCCATTGAGGATGTTGATATTGCAACAAGTGCATTCCCGGAAGAAATTAAACAAATTTTTCCAAAAACAATTGATGTCGGGATTAAACATGGTACAGTAGTTGTTATTTATAATGGTGAGAACTACGAAATTACCACGTTTCGTACAGATGGTGAATATACCGACTACCGCAGACCTGATAAGGTTACATTTATTCGTTCCCTTCAGGAGGATTTAAAACGGAGAGATTTTACGATGAATGCGATTGCTATGACGAAAACCGGTGAATTAATCGACCCGTTTTCCGGTCAAGAAGATATTAAAAACAAATTGATTCGAACGGTCGGAAATGCGGAAAAGCGATTTACCGAAGATGCTCTTCGCATAATGCGGGCCATTCGCTTCGTTAGTCAACTTAATTTTCGAATCGAGCAAGATACTTATAAGGCTATCGAAAAATACGGGGAGCTTTTAACGAATATTTCGGTTGAACGAATCTATGCGGAATTTCAAAAAATCCTTGTCGGGAAGAGTCGGAAACAGGCCCTTCGCTTACTTGTTGAACAAAATTTGCATCATTATTTACCAAAACTTAGCGGCTATGGACAAGAACTGAAACAGACTGCTGATATAATTCATCTGCCAATATGGAAAGAAGCGGAAATATGGGCGATATTACTCATCCTAATTGATAAAGAACCGGTTGACGCATTTTTACGTGCATGGAAAACACCTTTAAGAATAATTAAAGCAGTGAAAAAGATTTATGTGGCATACCAATTGCGGAAAGAACAGAGTTGGACAAAAGAAATGGTTTATTACAACGGGTATGATACGTGTATAAGTTCCGAAAAAATTTACTCTGTTCTGCATCATCTCCCTGTACAACAAAATGTGCAAACGGTGAAAAACATATGGGCTGATTTGCCGATTAACAGTCGTGAACAACTGGCGATTTCCGGATATGACTTAATGAACTGGGCAAATCAAAAAAGCGGACCTTGGATCAAGGAAACGCTAGAAAAAATCGAAAAGGCGATAATAAACAAGGAAATTGATAATGACAAGAGCAAAATCAAGGAGTGGTTGTTCCCGTGAAATCGAACGTTCGCAAAGATATTTTAAACGCATTCCGAAATGCAAAAGGGGAATATATTTCCGGAGAAAAATTGGCAAAGGAAATCGGTTGCAGCAGAACGGCTGTTTGGAAACATATTGAAGAGTTAAAAAAGGAAGGTTTTCAAGTGAAGGCTGTCCGAAAAAAAGGATATTTACTTGTTGAACATTCCAATAAACTATCGGCCAATGAAATTTACTTAGGGTTGGAGACGGAAGAAATTGGTCGCACAGTTCATTTTTATGAATCCGTTTCATCCACCCAAAAGTTAGCTAAAGAATTCGCATTGAATGGAGCAAAGCACGGAACATTGGTTGTAAGCGATGAGCAAACGGAAGGAAGGGGGCGACTAGTCAGGCAATGGTATTCTCCTAAAGGAACAGGATTGTGGATGAGTATCATCGTTCGCCCCGAAATCCCGATACAGAAAACGCCTCAGCTAACATTACTGACGGCGGTGGCTGTTATTCAGGCAATTGAAGCAACAACCGGTCTACATCCAACAATTAAATGGCCAAATGATATATTGATTAACGGCCGAAAAGTATGTGGCATTTTAACGGAAATGCAAGCTGAAGAAAACAGGGTTCAATCGGTTATTATCGGTATCGGTGTGAATGTGAATCAGAACAAGGCGGATTTTCCGGAAGAATTACAAACGATTGCTACATCATTAAAAATCGAAGCCGACAAAACCGTTAGCCGAACAAAGCTGTTACAAAATATTTGTTATCAATTAGAACAACTATTAAATGAATATTTACATACAGGGTTTAAACCAATTAAACAATTGTGGGAAAGTTACGCGAACTCAATCGGGAAACAAATTACTGCCCGTACGGCAAAGGGGAGTTATACCGGTTTTGCCATAGGAATTAATGATGAAGGTGTTCTCTTACTGAAGCAAGCCTCCGGGGAAGTAATGGAAATTTATTCTGCGGATATTGATTTGCCATAATACCGGATCATAAACAGGTCCGGTTCTTTTTTACATTTTACTGGTCAAAAATCAGTTAAGTTGATATAATGATTTCCAAGAGATAGAACTGCACCTCTCCGGGCGGTATCTATCATCTCATCGGTTTTTTTATAATAGAAAATCTGCCTGTAGCCGTAGAGGACCGGGACAGAGGGATGAAACTGAAAAAAATTTTCAAATCCTTCGTGCCCTGGAAGGATTTTTTTGTTTATCTTACGTGTTCAAAAAAGGATAAAAAGAGCTGTGAAGTTCAAGCAAGCGAATCGCCTCTCGACACCAGAGCTTATGTTTTTCATCCATGAGAAGAGGAACAGCGAGAGGGGAAAACGACAACAATTTTTCCTTGTACCTTAAGAATGTATAAATTTCCAGCAAAGAAGTGAATTCGACGTAGTGGGAAATTTTAAGTTTTAAGTATAAGCGCAACTACGGCTCTGCCATCGCCTAAAGGCTCGACAGTCGCCGAGTTTTCTTTAAAGTTTTGAACGCAAAACTAGCCGATTTTTCCTTCCTGACATAAGGGCAACTGCGTCAAATCTGTTTGGCGGAGTTCAAAGTTTCATTTCCTCTGAAAAAAAGAGGAGGTACGTAAAAAAAATGAAACAAACAATCGATTTTTTGAAGATGAAAGAAATGAAAGAGAAAATCACCATGATAACTGCCTATGATTATCCGTCAGCAAAACTTGTCGAACAGGCAGGCATCGATTGTATTTTAGTAGGGGATTCACTGGGAATGGTCGTACTTGGCTATGAATCAACTATTCAAGTAACCTTGAATGATATGATTCACCACGCAAAAGCTGTCAGACGGGGGGCAGCAAATACTTTTGTCGTTGTTGATATGCCCTTTGCCACTTATCATTTATCAAAAGATGAAACGTTAAGAAATGCCGCAAGAATTATGCAAGAAGGCGGGGCAAATGCGGTGAAGGTGGAAGGGGCAGACGATGTATTGGAAACGATTTCTCAATTAACGAAAGCCGGGATTCCTGTTGTTGGACATCTCGGGTTAACACCACAATCGGTTGGTGTATTAGGCGGATATAAAGTACAGGGGAAATCGGTGGAAGCTGCCCGTAAACTGATAGCAGATGCGAAAAAATGTGAAGAAGCAGGAGCCTTCATGCTTGTCGTTGAATGTATTCCTTACCAACTTACAGCTGAGCTAACCAAACAATTGAAAATTCCGGTAATCGGGATCGGTGCGGGGAATCATGCCGATGGACAAGTACTTGTTTATCATGATGCAATTGGTTACGGCGTTGATCGTCTACCTAAATTCGTTAAACCGTATGCCAATATCCAAACAGAAATTATAAACGGAATCAAAAACTACGCTACTGAGGTAAAAAACGGTACATTTCCGGATGAACAGACAAGCTACACCCTCAAAGAAGAAGTTTTGGCGGGCTTGTATGGAGGAGTGAAAGCATGAAAATCATCCGGACGGTTGAAGAGATGAGCAACATTTCAGGTCAATGCTTACAAAATAACCAAATAATCGGCTTTGTCCCAACAATGGGCTATTTGCATGAAGGTCATTTAACATTAATGAGGCGAGCGAAAGAAGAAAATAACATTGTTGTAGCCAGTGTTTTTGTTAATCCGCTTCAATTTGGACCGAATGAAGATTATGATGCTTATCCGCGGGATCTCCAAAGAGATGAACGGTTGGCAAAAAGTGTCGGTGTTGATTACTTATTTTGCCCGACTGTTCAAGAAATGTATCCCGATGAAATGACCGTGGAAATAAAAGTGAAAAAGCGGGTAGATGTTCTTTGTGGCAGGAAGCGTGTCGGTCATTTTGACGGGGTTGCAACGGTTCTTGTAAAATTATTTTCTATTATTCGCCCGCATCATGTGTATTTTGGGTTGAAAGATGCCCAGCAAGTCGCTGTTGTTGATGGGTTAATAAAAGATTTAAATCTCCCAATTACGTTGCGTCCGGTCAAAACGGTACGTGAGGAAGACGGGCTTGCAAAAAGTTCCCGGAACGTGAATTTAACAGAGGCAGAACGTCAGGAAGCACCGTTTCTTTATCAATCACTGGTAGAGGCAAAAGAACGAATTTTTGCCGGTGAACGAGACCCCGACGTCATCATTGCGGGAATAAAACAATTTTTACAAAACAAAGTAAATGGAAAGATTGATTATGTCGAAATATATTCATATCCCGAATTAAAACCTCAGACAAGGTTAACGGGGAAAATCATAATCGCTATCGCCGTCCAATTTTCAAAAGCGAGATTAATCGACAATATCATTCTTGAACTTAAAGGTGGAATGTAGAAATGTTTCGAGTAATGATGAATGCCAAACTTCATCGTGCCCGTGTAACGGAAGCCAATTTAAACTATGTTGGCAGCATTACGATTGATCAAGACTTATTAGAAGCGGTTGGCATGGTAGCCAACGAAAAGGTTCAAATTGTCAATAACAATAATGGGGCCCGTTTTGAAACATATATCATACCCGGCGAGCGAGGCAGCCATGTTGTTTGCCTGAATGGGGCCGCTGCAAGACTAGTCCAACCGGGTGATATTATTATCGTGATCTCTTATGTTTTTGTTGATGAAAAAGAAGTGAAAGAACACCGACCGAAAATTGCCGTTTTAAATGAACAAAACAAAATAATCGAAATCATCGGAGCAGAAAAGGAAAAAACGGTGATTGAATCATAAACTTTTTGTATTCACGTCCGGCTGAGATCGAATATCGATTTCAGCCGGACGTTTTTGATTTGTTTTCTTATTTGGCTCCACAAGGAAAGCTACGAAAGAACCAGCTTCTACTTTCCTATCAGGAATAGGAGACTTTTCGAAAGTGCAAAATTATGGTAATGTTTTCTTGATAGAAATATGAGGTGTTGACTTTGAATAAATTTGTAATCGTGGATATAGAGACAACAGGACATTCTCCGAAAAAAGGCGACCGAATGATCCAGTTTGCCGGCGTTGTCCTGGAAGATCGAAAAATAACGGAGACATTTACCACCTTTCTTAATCCGGGAATCCCTATTTCTCCATTTATTACCGAATTAACCGGGATTGATAATGAGATGGTTGCTAATGCCCCATCTTTTACGGAGGTCGCCGGGGAAATTCTCCAACTGATGGAGGAAGCTTGCTTTGTTGCTCATAATGCCCATTTTGATTTAACCTTTTTGCAGGATGAATTGGAGCTTGGGGGTTTTCCGAAACTTACCTCTCCGGTTATTGATACGGTGGAAATGACGCGCATCTTTATGCCTACCTTGGAAAGTTACAAGTTGAGTGATATTGCCAATTTCGCCGGTTTCGATCATGACCGGCCGCATCAGGCAGACAGTGATGCCATCGTCACGGCTGAATGGTTTTTAGCCATGCTTAACAAACTGGATCATCTTCCGGATCAAACGATTTTCGCTTTACGTAATCTGGCAAAATATGTAAAGTCGGATTTATTTCACCTTCTTGATCAGTGGTATTTAGAAAGGGTCAGTCATCCGCGAAAATTAGCTGTTGATTTGGAACTGTTTCGCGGAATTGTATTGAAAAAAGAGAAAGTCGATCAAAATCTAAGTACCGGGCACCATAAAGCGGTTTTGGAGAAAGTGAATTTACAAGACGAATGGGCAGAAGAATCACCCGCTTCTTTTATTCATGCTTCTCTTGATCGTGGTGATTTGGCATTAATTGAAACCGGTGCAGAGACCAATCATAAATTTTCTTATTTATTAGCGGCCGCCGTTTTTTCGATGCAAAAAAACAAGCCTGTATTAGTGGCAACCGCAACGGTTCATGATCAGCAAGTTATTTTACAAGAGATTATTCCACAAGTTCGTTCATGTTTGGCTCAACCAATTTCCGTTCAGTTGTTGAAGGGACGAAACCGATATTTAAATTTATGGAAATTTGAACGAATCTTACATGAGCATAGTGAGCATTATGATGAAGTGATTACAAAAATGCAAATTCTAGTTTGGTTGACTGAAACAGAAACCGGTGATTGTGATGAGTTGAATTTATCGACAGGCGGTTGGCAATTTTTGCGCAGGATTTCCGGTATTCAAATCGATAAGGAAGGAAGTAATCCATGGTTCGACCGGGATTTTTATCGGAAAGCCGTAACCAAAGCCAGCGCAGCACAAATTGTTGTTACAAATCATCATTATTTGTTAACAAATGTGGAGGAAGAAAATAATATTTTTTCTGATTTTGAATATGTCATTATTGATGAGGCACATTTATTTGAAAATAACGCTTTATCGGTTTTCGGAATGAAATTAACTTACCGGAGAATGAAATTTTTATTAAATCAATTAGGTCCGATTGAACAAATGAAAGTGTCGGGAAAAATTGATGCGATACTGACAAAATACAATTTGCCGGTTACATATAATGCAGAGAAAGTTCAATTGATTATTCATGATTTTTTAGAACGTCTGGATGAGTTTTTTCAAACATGTGTGGCTGTTTATAAACAAAACAACAAAAATATATATAACGGAAAAATTGTTATTGAAAATACACCGATTTTTTCCGATATTCTTTATAGTTGGGAACGAGTTTATGATGCATTTACCGTTTTCTTTTCATGTTTAGAAGAACGGTTAAATCAATTATTTCGTTATTATCATTTTTTATCTGAACAGGAAAAAATGACAGTTGAAGACTTCTCCTTACTATTGACAGATCTAACCATCCTTAAACAAATGAACATGGAATTTCAAGATTTGCAAAACAATAAATTAATTTGGTTAGACATGGATGAACGGAATCCTCTTACATCTATTGTCATTCACAGTCAGCCATTATATGTGGAGGATGATTTAGCAAAGACATTATATTTACGTAAAAAGGCGATCATCTTTATTTCAAATGCGTTAACAGTCGAGGACTCTTTCCAATATATGATAAAAAAGCTTGGCTTAAATGATTTTCCTGTTGTTACTAAACAGTTTTATTCCACCGAGTCGTTTTATAAACAGATTCGTTTATACAGCTTAAACGATTTACCCAATATTTCAGAGGTAAAGGAAGAGGAGTATATTGAAAAAATTAGTAATTCCATTATCGCCATCGCAACAACTTTGGAAAGAAAGTTGTTAATCTTATTCAGTTCCAATGAAATGTTGAAAAAAACGTACCATTTAATAAAAGACAGTGGTGCACTTGATGAATATTTACTCATGGCACAAGGCGTTTCAAGCGGAAGTTTACATCGGCTTAGTAAGCAATTTAGCCGCTTTGATAAGGTGATTTTGTTCATTTCAAACTCGAATCTGGAACAATTCAGTTTCGATCAATCACTTCAAACGGCGATAATGGTAAGACTACCTTTTCTTTCTCCTAATGAACCGGTTCATTACCATCGAGCAAAAGCATTGAAAAATAAAGGGATCAATTCGTTCCAAACGTTATCTTTACCGGAAGCTGTTATTCGCTTTAAACAAGGATTTGTAAAACTGATGAATCCGGGAACGAAGATTCGTGAATGGATCATATTTGATAAACGCATTTATTCAACTAGTTATGGACGTACGTTTTTACATTCAATCCCACCGGTACCACTGGAAAAGGTCGATTTAACTTTATTATGTAAAAAGCTTGATAATGATTCCTAGACGACAAAATATTTTAATGAAATAGTAATAAATTTTTTCAAGATCGGGAGAAAGCAGTTATCTTTCACACTATTTTCTTGGTATAATAAAGAAAGATTTTTAATATTCTTTAGCTGTCGAGAAAGGAATGATTTCTCGTTGTTTGCGGCAAGTCAAAGGACCTGCTTGGTCATTACGAGTCGCCTATAGACTTGCCATATGATGGAAATTGGTTTCACAAGATCCGGGGAGGATGATTTATGGAAAGAAAGATAGAGGTTCTTTCGACAATAAAGGTGGAATATTCACCGGACCTTTATAAAATCGTTGATATTTTAAATCGAACATTAAAAAAAGAAGATTTAATGTTTGGACTCGCATTAGATAAAGAAGATCAAAAAAAAGCTATTTTTACCATTTACCGAACATAAAGGCTACATAATAATCATTTCATTGAAAAGAAGGGACGGATGATGAAATTTAAAATTTTCATGATTTCGATCGTTTCGGTTGTTCTGTTAACGATCGGATTCATATCAATATATATCTCGGCTACAAAACCGGTGAAAACAGGCGAAACGAAAGCAATTGAAAGAGCGGAAAAGGAGACGAATTTAGTGTCTGTTACTTCGGTTGATTGGTTTCATTATACAGACAGCTATTATGTCATTAAGGGTAAGAATGATAAGGACAAAGAGATTTTTGTCTGGGTTCCGGAAGATGCAAAAAAAGATATAATTGTAAAAGAAAAAAATGAAGGCATGTCTGAAAAAGAATTACTAAACTTTGTACGGGGTGGATTAACTACCTTATCGAATGATAAAAAGCCGAAAGAAATTATTCGGGTAAAATTAGGAATGGTTGAAAATGCTCCGGCATATGAAATAACCTATCGGGATCAGGAAGACCGTTATAGTATTTTATATGTTGATTTTTATAATGGGGAATGGTACAGAGTGTATAATTTATAGAAAATAGGCTCAAAAACGTTGTCGATTCAGTAATTTTTGATATAAATAAAACCGGCAAATGAAGGAGGAACCACGGATGGAACTAGCAAATCGAATCAAAACATTGGCTCCGTCGGCAACATTGGCAATAACCGCACTGGCCAATGAATTAAAAGGGAAAGGAATAGATGTGATCGGTTTAGGTGTCGGCGAACCCGATTTTAACACACCTGAGCATATTATTGAAGCTGCTTACCAAGCTTTGAAAGAGGGAAAAACAAAGTACACTCCCTCTGGTGGCTTGTTAGAGTTGAAACAAGCAATCATTGAAAAATTTGCTAAAGACCAAGGATTAAGCTATGAACCCTCAAACCTTATTGTAACCGATGGGGCAAAACATGCGCTTTACTTACTGTTTCAAACACTGATCAATGATGGAGATGAAGTCATTATCCCTGCACCATATTGGGTCACTTATCCTGAGCAAGTAAAACTGGCTGGTGGTGTTCCCGTATTTGTTGAAACTGATGAAACAACCATGTTTAAACTAACGCCGGAAAAATTACAGCAAGTTATTACTAATAAAACAAAAGCACTAATTATTAATTCACCGAGCAATCCGACCGGAATGACATATAGTCGTGATGAACTTTCTGCTTTAGGTGAGATTTGTTTACATCATGATATTCTTATTGTATCTGATGAAATTTATGAAAAATTAATCTATGGTGATGAACAACATGTTTCGATTGCCCAACTTTCTGAAGAATTAAAATCGCAAACGGTGATTATTAACGGGGTATCAAAGTCTCATGCGATGACCGGTTGGCGGATTGGCTATGCAGCAGGGGACGAAGCATTAATTAAACAAATGACATCTCTTGCCAGCCAAAGCACATCAAATCCGGCCACTCCATCTCAATATGCAGCCATTGCGGCATATCGTGGCAGTCAAAAAAGCGTGGAAGAAATGAAGCTTCAATTTGAAAAACGGTTAAACCTATTCTATGAAAAATTAATGGAAATACCTGGATTTTCCTGTGTCAAACCTCATGGCGCATTCTATTTATTTCCTAATGTGAAAGAAGCAGCAAAATTGACCGGTTATGATACCGTTGATAAGTTTGCTGAAGCGTTATTGAGTGAAGCGCATGTTGCAGTCGTTCCGGGAACAGGATTTGGCTCGCCTGACTATATCCGCTTATCGTATGCAACAAGTGAAGATATTTTAGTAGAGGCTGCCGCTCGTATTAAAAACTTTGTGGAAACTAAAATGACTTTAAGATAAAGCGAAACTTCCATCAGTGGGGAGAGGAGCCCCACTGATGGTTAGTTGAGCCAATCGGGTACATACGGGCACTTATCTTTCACTAATTGCATCGAAAATTTTTTCTAAACGTAAAGAGGAAGATTTAGTGCCCGTTCGTACGGGATAAAGCGAAACTTCCATCAGTGACCCATTGATGGATAGTTCATATCGAACTGACTATGATAGGTGCGGCGTAAGTTTAGGAAACGTTGCTAGTGAATTTTTGGAGCTGTATAATAAAGAAGGGCTTTAGATAGTATTTTTGGAGGGAAGTTTGTGAAGACAACGATTGTAGAAGTGAAAAATTATGTTGGACAAGAAGTAACGATCGGAGCTTGGCTTGCCAATAAACGTTCCAGCGGGAAGATTGCCTTTTTGCAACTTCGTGATGGATCGGGTTTCATCCAAGGTGTTGTCGTTAAAAATGAAGTACCTGAGGAAGTTTTTCAATTAGCGAAATCACTCACGCAAGAATCCTCTTTGTATGTAACGGGTATCGTTCGTGAAGATGAGCGTTCACCGTTTGGCTATGAATTATCAGTAACCAAATTGGAATTAATCCACGAAGCCCATGATTATCCAATTACACCAAAAGAACATGGTACGGAGTTTTTAATGGACCACCGTCATCTTTGGTTACGTTCAAAACGTCAGCATGCCAATATGAAAATAAGAAACGAAATTATTCGGGCAACTTATGAATTCTTCAATAAAGAAGGTTTTATAAAAATTGATCCTCCGATTTTGACGGGGAGTGCGCCTGAAGGAACAACGGAATTATTCCATACGAAATATTTTGACGAAGATGCGTATCTTTCTCAAAGCGGTCAATTATATATGGAAGCAGCGGCAATGGCTTTTGGAAAAGTGTTTTCTTTTGGACCAACCTTCCGTGCAGAAAAATCAAAAACACGCCGTCACTTAATCGAGTTTTGGATGATTGAACCGGAAATGGCTTTTTATGAATTTGAAGACAATTTAAAAGTTCAAGAGGACTATGTTTCCTATGTGGTTCAATCGGTTTTGAAAAATTGTTCGTTGGAATTGAAAATATTAAATCGTGACACAACGAAATTAGAAAAAGTTCAAGCTCCGTTCCCGAGAATTACATATGATGATGCGATTAAATTTTTACACGAACAAGGTTTTGATGATATCAAGTGGGGCGACGATTTTGGTTCACCGCATGAAACAGCGATTGCCAATTCATTTGATAAGCCGGTGTTCATTACCCATTACCCGAAAGCCATTAAACCGTTTTATATGCAACCGGATCCGACCCGTGATGATGTCGTGTTATGTGCCGATTTAATTGCCCCGGAAGGTTATGGTGAAATAATTGGCGGTTCTGAACGGATCCATGACTATGATTTATTGAAACAAGAACTTGAACGACATCAATTATCTTTAGAAACGTATAGTTGGTATTTAGATCTAAGGAAATACGGTTCTGTTCCACATTCCGGCTTTGGTTTAGGCTTGGAAAGAACCGTTGCTTGGATTGCCGGTTGTGAACATGTCCGAGAAACCATTCCATTCCCGCGTTTATTAAACCGTCTATATCCATAGAAAGAAGAGGGATTGTCACACTTATGACAGTCCCTATTTCATTAACTTTTTATTCATGCTATACTAATTTTGAGGTGTCAAATATGAATAAAAACACGTTCCTTTCCTGGATTGAAGAAGGGGTTATTTCGATTCCTTCTTTTTTATTCCGTTATTATAAAAAAATCGGGTTAACCGATATCGAGTGTATGGTTATTCTACATATTTACAATTTTATCGAGAAGGGTAAAGAGTTCCCTACCATTGATGAAATTGCCGAGCGGATGGTATTATCGACTGAGCATTGTTCGCAAACCATCTTAACTTTAATCCAAAGAGGGTATTTGGAGATTTTGAAAGGTCAGACAGAAGAGGGCATTTATTTCGAAAAATATTCTCTAAAACCACTTTGGCTAAAACTGATCAATGAGCATGCGCTTCATGAACAGGAAGATTTGCAATTTCAAACAAATCTGGAAGAAGGCTCGCTATTTACCCTGTTTGAGCAAGAATTTGCCAGAGCATTATCCCCGATAGAATGTGAAACTTTATCGATGTGGATCGATAATGATCATCATAGTCCCGCTCTCATCAAAGCTGCATTGAAGGAAGCTGTTTTATCAGGAAAATTAAATTTCCGCTATATCGATCGGATTCTCTTTGAATGGAAAAAAGCCGGGATTAAAACTGTGGAACAAGCACAGGATCAAAGCAGACATTTCCGCAACGGGCAACAAAAAAACCGCGGGCAGGAAAAGCAAAAGAAAACCGAAGCGGTGCCGTTTTATAATTGGTTAGAAAGTTAAGGGGAGTGAATATGTTAACGAAAAAGGAGATACGTTTTTGTTTGGATGAAATGGGGAAAATGTTTCCAAAAGCCCATTGTGAATTAAATCATTCGAATCCGTTTGAGCTTTTAATTGCAGTTGTTTTGTCTGCTCAATGTACAGACGCCCTTGTCAATAAAGTAACAAAATCTTTGTTTGAAAAATATAAGCGGCCTGAGGACTATTTAAAAGTTTCGTTAGATGAATTACAACAAGATATCCGGTCAATCGGTTTATACCGGAACAAAGCAAAAAACATTCAAAAGCTTTGTCAAATTTTAATAGAAAAATATGATGGACAAGTTCCAAGTGATCGCGATACATTAATGCAACTTCCCGGGGTGGGGAGAAAAACGGCAAATGTTGTTGTTTCTGTTGCCTTTGGTATTCCTGCGATTGCTGTTGATACGCATGTCGAACGGGTTTCGAAACGTTTGGCCATTTGTCGTTGGAAAGATAGTGTTCTGGAAGTGGAAAAAACGTTAATGAAAAAAGTTCCAATGGATGAATGGAGTATTACCCATCATCGCATGATCTTTTTTGGCCGGTACCATTGCAAAGCCCAATCACCAAAATGTTTGGAATGTCCGCTGCTTTCCCTTTGTCGTGAAGGAAAAAAACGAACGAAAGGTCTTGAATTGGAAAATGCAGGTAAGTGAACGATTACAACATGAGTTCTTTTATCTTGATTCGTTGACGCCGGCCGATTTTTTTCCTGAAGAAAATCGGTTTTATCTCGGTATAGATGAAAGCATGCCTTGGAAAAATGAAAAAGAAGCAGTTATCCAAATTGTCCATGAGTGGCAACCTTACTTGAAGGAGCTTACTGGGCTGTTTAAAGAACGAAAAAATAAAGAAACGAAACCGTTGATGGTAAAGGGAATCAGCCTTTTCATCCGACTGTTATTTTGGTCAAACAATGAACCGACTGATTTAAAAAATTTACAGGAGAAATTAGTGCTGTTTGAGGCGAAACCGGTAAATATCGTCGAACGGCTTCAGTTTTTAATGCAGCGACCGACTTTGTACCATTCCTTTATCCAACTATCCGAATTAATGATTGAACAAGAAAAAATTTTTTATAAATATATGGTAATGAAAAAAAGAGTGAATCGAACTTAGTCGATTCACTCTTTTTACTTTTCATTGAAGATTTACGTGCCGGAACCGGTTGAGTTTTGCGATGAACCATTTCCGCCACCCCCACTATTTCCGCCATTTCCGTTATTCCCGCCATTTCCGGGATTAGGAGTACTTGGAGTTCCTGGGTTCGGATTCCCTGGGTTTGGGTTTCCTGGATTTGTTCCCGGAGGATTTCCCTGTCCGGGAGTGCTTCCACTATCGTCTTCTTGTTCGTCTGTTCCTTCATTATCCGTATCTTCCTCATTTCCTTGATTATTATCCGGTGAATCATCTGTGAAAGAAGAAAGATCAAGGGTAACGGAAGCCGGATCACTCTTATGGCCATCATAAACGGCATAAACCGTAAATGTATATTTTAATCCGGGTACTAAATTATTAGCCTCAAAGCTGTTTTTATCTGTTGTGCCTAGTATTTGATCACCCGAACCATCTGCTGATAAATGTACTTCAAAATTGACATTATCAACATTTTCATAGTTCCAATTTAAGCTTGCCGTTGCGTTTTGTTGGTTATAATCAACGCTTAAATTGGTTACAGCCGGAATCGATTCGTATTTTTTTGATGTTTCTTTCGGTTCTGTACCTTTGACAAAATACTCATAGACAATATTACTTTCCGGTGTAAACGGACTTGCCAGTTTTGCCGGATTGGAACCTTTTTCAATCGGTAATTTAACAACACTTGACGGTTGTTTAAAATCAGGTGTATCGATCCCGTCATGCATATAGGTCATAAGTGATTTAAAAATCTTTATTGGTAATTTTGTATCATCTACCGGTTTTGCCTTCTTCTCGTAACCAACCCAGACTGTAGCTGTATAATTGGTTGAATAGCCGGAAAACCAAGAATCCGGTGACTCAGATGATTTTAAGTTATATTTTTTTAACTCATCCTTCGTATAGTTTGTCGTCCCGGTTTTTCCGGCAATCGGAACGCCGGAAATTTGTGCAGCCCTACCTGTACCGCTTTGGACGACCGTTTTTAACATATCAGAAATCATAAATGCGGTGTAGTCGCTCATAACACGTTCCGGTTTCGGTTCCAAATTAATTTCGGTTTCCCCGTCAGATAACACAATTTTCTTAATGGCATACGGTTCATTGTATATTCCTCCGTTACCAAAAGCACTATAAGCACCGGCTAACTGTAAAGGGGAAACACCGCCTCCGAAGCCGCCGATTGCATATGATTCATAAATTTCCTTCAATCCAATTCCAAGATTATTGGCAAACTCTTTCGCTTTTTCTAATCCGACCGCTTGGATTGCTTTGACAGCTGGAATATTTAAGGATTCTTGCAAGGCATAACGCATGGTCACCTCGCCGTAATTTTTCCCGTTATAGTTTTTAACCGGTGTCCCGTCGGAATACGTATAAGGTTCATCCTTGAAAATTTGATATGTTGAATATTTTAAATACTCGATTGCCGGACCATAATCAAGAACTGGTTTGATTGTTGAACCCGGTTGTCTTTTTATATCAATCGCATAATTAAGCCCACGCCTTACTTTTTGATGGCGACCGCCGCCAATTGCCCGAATTTCTCCAGACTGAGTATCGAGTAAAATGACCCCGGCTTGGATTTCATCATTCGGATACTTAATATATTCATCTGTATTTAAAATATCATTGACTCTCTTTTGTGCGTTCGGGTCCATTGTTGTATATATTTCAAGGCCATCCGTAAATGCGTTATAACCTAATGCTTCAACTTCCTCGATAATTTGATCGACGAAGGAATCATATGGCGAATCATCTTTAATTGTGTCCTCCGGTTTGTTTACAATTAATGATGCAATAGATATATTTTGAGCTTCTTTCATTTCTTTCTCAGAGATAAAGCCGTGCTGATGCATAAGAGATAACACAGTGTTCTTCCTCTGATCGGCTAAATCTGGATTGACAAATGGATTATAAGCATTCGGTCGTTGCGGTAAGCCGGCAATTAAAGCCGCTTCAGGTAATGTTAATTCATCGAGTGATTTATTGAAATATGTTTGAGCCGCTGCTTTAATTCCATACACATTCCCACCCATTGAGACACGGTTAACATACATTTCAAAAATATCTTCTTTTGAAAAATTGCGTTCAAGTTGCAGAGCAAGCCAAGCTTCTTGCGCCTTCCTCTTCAATGTTTTTTCTTCTGATAAAAAGGAGAGCTTAACGACCTGTTGCGTTAAGGTAGATGCACCCTGTGAACCAAAGCCGTCGGTGATATTACTAATGACGGCACCGCCCAAACGAATTAAATCGATTCCGTTATGTTTAAAGAAACGGACGTCTTCAGTTGCCAAAACCGCATTTTTCATCAGGTCCGGAATTTCGTTAAATTCAACCAGATCCCTTTTTTCTGTACCTAATTCGGTAACCAGTTCTTTATTCATATCATAAATTTTTGACGGAACAGGGACTTTTAGCTTTTGCGGATCCAGTTTTGGTGCATCTGAAACAAAGTAAGCAAAGGTTCCCAATCCGCCAACTAAACATAGAAATCCGACAATTATCATCGTTAAAAATATTTTCTTGGCTATACTTTTCCCTTTTCCTTTTGGTTGTTTCTGTTTATTTTTCTGGTTCGCACGTCTTTTTTCTGTTCTTGATTTATATTGTTCTGTCATAAACAATGACCATCCTTTCATTCCTTATCAAAATCGAAAACGGGATTGTCCGTCAAATATCGAATAAGGAATTTCTCACAATTTGAGGTAAGTTATTTTACCCCTAATAATATAGAGATTCTATTAATCTAATATAATCAATTCTTGGCTGAATTCCAAGTGGTATATAATGTCCATATTGCATAATTTCATCTTTCGCTATCGATTTTCTGCCGCCTGATTCCATCCGTTGCCAAAATTTCAGCAGATGTTCACCCTCTAAAAGAAATACTTCTTCTGTTTTTGAAAAACGAATAATGACAAAAGCAATACCTCCGCAAGCTAGTACCGCTTCTGTATGTCTAATTTGATGCTCATGGAAATTTTTTAACGGCAAAGATGTTTCGCTTTTTGTTTCCTTTGCTTCAAAATCAAGATATTTCCCCCGGTACACACCATTATAGTCCGTTGTCGAAGGTGTTTTGAAATAGGCCTCTTTTATTACTGCTTTGCTACGCTCCGGATAATCGACTTGAACAATTTGAATAGGAGTTGGTTTTTTATGAATAACCGCAATCTTGTTTGACAAATAATATTTATTGGACTCATTAATATCATCCTCTAAAGTCATCCCACGGTTTCCGTATTGATATTTTTTTACTTTTATTTTTCTATCCTCTTTTTTAAAATGAAACGTTTTTCCATTCGGATAATGGATTTCCAAACTAACCACCTCGTTAAACCTTCTTCATGCGCAACTCCGGGCTGTTTATTTACCGGTCGGAATGAAACGACCGAAATTTTATAAAGGATGTGAACATCTCGATGAATCATGACGAGAGGCAATTAATCCAACATATTTTACAAACAACAAGAAAAGGCAATATAGATAATATATCACGAACGAATTGTTATGAGTCATTTTATTTTCGTTACCAAGAAATTAAATGGGCTTTTCTTGCCGGATTGGTTTCCCGTAACGCCGGCTGGAATATGTGTGATTTGGAAGGCAAATCGTATTCCTCCTTGTTGACCAAGCAATATCGCACGTATTTGTTTTTAACTTATGAACGGGCTAATTGGCTGATTTTTCAAGATGCGTATCCACAATTATTACTTTATCATTATTCAACGAAAATAGGGCGTCCTTTGTTTCACTTACTACCTTATTTTCATGTTTCGGCATTTATGCAGCAAGAATGGTTTCGATTTTGGCAAACCGGTAATGAAAATCGATTATTGTATTCCCTCATTATTAATGAACAGAACTTGATACAAGAGCCAATCATATCAAAACTATTTTATCAAAAAAAAGTATTTCAAACAGTACCTTTTTATTTGCAGGAACTTTTTCATTTCAATGCAGTTATTTTTCCAACTTGTTACGGTGAAATTTTCGGGGCAACTGTAAAAAAATTTGTCAAACTGGATCAACGAATCGAACTCGGGAAAAAATTAGCGTGGATTTTATTTGATACGGGGAGGCTTCAAACATTTATTGATTTTGCCATTCATACACCGCATACAGGTTCACGGTACGATTACGAAAAATTTTGGTTAAAAAAACGGAACACGCCTATGTTAAGACTAACGTATCCGATTGTAAAGCAGGAACCATTAACCGGGATATCTTGGGATAAAAAGCAACGGGTTAAAAAACGATGGTTCCTGCCACCCATCATAAAAGAAGAAGAAGTGAACATGACTTATTGGTTAAGGAAAAAACATATAGAAATTGAACTGTTGGTAAACTTGAAGGAATGGATGCGGTGGAATGAGTAGGTAAGAAGGGAAGACACCACGATGGGGAAAGAAGTCAATATGTAGTGGTGTCTTCCTTTAACTTAAGTGGATGGACGGTTTGGGCCATTTAGTTTTGGATTTCCTTTAGCCGCTTTTGTGTCTGCATGATTTTCTTTTTCAGTTACGCGATTTTGTTTCTTCTTTTTTTCCATTGGCTGCACCTCCTATCGTTATTATGAACAAAAGGTCAAGAAACATGTTTTGACAATGATTTCTGAATATTTGTCAGAATTCCACTTTGTTTGGCGAATTTCTTCTAGTTTTGTCAAACAGGAAGGAAGTGATGAAAGCAGGTCGAAATTACATAATAACGAAGGATGGAGGGATTGAGATGGCAAGCAATAAAACAGTGAAAACGAGCGAAATTTTGGAATTAATCAAGTGTTTGGAAATGGAAATAGCGTTTGTGGAGCAAAAGATGCATCTCGTTGTAACGGAAGAAATAATAGAACAAACAAGTAACCTTTCAAGAAATATTTCTGCGATAGAAAAGGAAATAATGAAAGTGACGAAAGAAAATCAAACGAAACAACAGGTGAGGAATACGGAGCCGATTATGAAACAGGCAGCATCAATGTAAAAAAATTGGTCCGGCTTTGATTTTCCGTTGATATTGTGAAACTTCAATCAGTAGGACTGTTTAAAGAAAACCCGGCAATCACCGGGTTTTCTTTACTTATGATATAATTGGATGGATAGGAGGGGTTAATGTATGGACAAAATGCAACTTGTATCAGCAACGAAAAAATTAAAACACTATGTAATGGAAATGGATCACATTTATGAACATGCACGGGAAACGGGAGAAGAAAAAGATTTTTATACGGTTATTAAACCATTTGTTGATGAAGTCCATTTCGTTTTAGAAGAGTGGGGGGAACTGGCGAAGAAATTCATTGTCACTTCTCACCCGAAACACTTATATATTCAACAAATCGATGCCACTATTGAGAATATTAAAGAAATAAGTGTACAAGCTTTTTTTCCTAAAACAAGCTATTCCCGTTTTAAACATCGTCTCCATTCAATCCATTATATATTAGAAAAATTACATAGCGAAATAAACGAAAATGAGTTTCCGCAAAACTTTTAAATTCACATGATTAGGCGAACAATCATACAATATGGTGGAGTTCATGAGGAGGATTGATATGTATGTATCATCTGCCACACAACCAGTTTTTTCCACGAAAATATAATGCGATTCCGGAGACATTTGGAATGCCACAAAATCATTTAGGTACGAATGCCAACCTGCAATTTCCTGTAGGGGTAAATACGTTCCCACCGCCATTCTTTCATGGTCCAACACCAATGAATTCTCAGGGTATGTTTCCCGGTGTCGCTCCCGGACAAGTCTGGCCTCCGAGTGCTTTTTTTAATCAAGACAACCATTTCCCATCTAATAATAACGATGTACCGTTTACACAATTTTTGGATGATCCATTACACCCACTTTATAATCAAATTTCAAATTTTTCTAATCAGATATTACCAAATTTTAGTTTATCGGCGTCGCATCAATCTTTTCCCCAGAGTCCGATGAACAGCTTTATCCAATCATTTAAAAATAAAGATGGATCCATCGATTTTAATAAAATGCTAGGAACGGCCGGTCAATTCATGGGAGTAATCAATCAAGTTTCTTCTTTACTAAAAGGATTCAGTCATTTATTTAAATCGTAATTATGTGCCAAGTGCAAGTCCTTCCATCATATCTAAGAAAAGCAATTGGCGAAAAACCAATTGCTGTAGGTTACCATTATTTTCAATGGACATTAGCGAAATTCATCTGTTTGTATAAAACAATTATTTAACTTTTAAAGACATCAATCTTCTAAATTCAGTTTCTTCCCGGATTTTTTTGGCAGGATGATCGTCAATAGCCCGTCACGGTATTTGGCTTTGGCGTTTTTTGAATGAATTGGATGATAAAAAGGAATCGTCCGGCTGGCTTTTTCATATTCGTGTATCTTTGTATATGATTTAGCTTTATCATTTTGAATTGTCTCACTTTCTGAACGATTCACAGTGATGGTAATGCTTCTCTCCAAAATATGGATGTCAATTTGATTTTTCTTTACCCCGGGTAATTCTGCATATATGATGTATTTATCAACATCTTCTTGAACATTGACTTTGAAACCCGGTTTTAAATTGGAGTTTTGAAAAAATTGATCAATGGTCTCCAAAATATTACGAAATGGCCGGTCCTGAAAAATATGAAAAAATGGAGAAGCTTCATTTGAATGGCTGTCCTTTTTTTCCGGTAATTGCTCATCCATGTTTTCCACCCCACTTTTTATTTTTATTTCCGATATAATATATGAAAAATAATAAAAATCGTGTTAGATTAATGGTACGATGTTTGTACGGTAAATATTTTTTGATATAGGAACGTGTATTCGTTATAATAAATGTTAAAGGGAAATTTGGTATGAATTGTAGAGGGTGAAGTGGATGCTAGGTAAGCGTCAATTACAAGAAATCATCAATTGGATGAAACAAACAAATGAAATTAACGAAAATATTATCCATTGGGAAACGATAGAAGGGAAGGAGGCCATTAATGTTCCATTTCCTGAAGAATTGCATCCAAAATTGCAGGCAGCATTAGAAAAGCGGGGGATTACCTCTTTATACAGTCATCAACGGGAAGCTTTTGATTATGGTATGAAAGGAATGGATTTTACTGCCGTAACCCCGACGGCGAGCGGGAAAACACTTTGTTATAATCTTCCGGTTCTGCAAACGATTTTAGAGAACGTTGAAGCAAGAGCGTTATATATGTTTCCAACGAAGGCACTCAGCTATGATCAAAAAAGTGAATTAAATGAATTGATTGATGAAGCGGGGATCGAAATTAATAGTTATACATATGACGGGGACACACCGGCGCATATCCGGCAAAAAATTCGCAAAGCTGGCCATATCGTAATAACTAACCCGGATATGCTTCATTCCGGAATTTTGCCGCATCATACAAAGTGGGTCTCTCTGTTCGAAAACATAAAATTTATTATCGTTGATGAATTACATATTTACCGTGGTGTATTCGGAAGCCATACAGCAAATGTTATTCGTCGATTAAAACGGATTTGCCGTTTTTACGGAAGTGATCCGGTGTTTATTTGTACTTCAGCGACCATTGCCAATCCAAAGGAACTGGCCGAAGCTTTAACAGGTAAAACCATGCAGTTAATTGATCAAAACGGTGCCCCGAGCGGAAGAAAGCATTTTGTCTTTTATAATCCGCCGATTGTAAATAAACAATTAAATATCCGGAGAAGTGCAACTTTGGAAGTTCGGAAGCTCGCCGGGGAGTTTCTGAAAAATAAAATTCAAACAATTATTTTTGCGAAAAGCAGGGTTCGAGTGGAAATTATTTTAACGTATTTACAAGAGTTGATTAAAGATAAGATTGGACCAAAGGGAATACGTGGGTACCGGGGCGGTTATTTACCGACAGAGCGAAGAGAAATCGAAAAAGGGCTGAGAAATGGGGATATTTATGGTGTGGTCAGCACGAATGCGTTGGAGTTGGGCGTTGATATCGGACAATTACAAGTATGTATAATGACCGGTTATCCCGGTACGATTGCGAGCGCCTGGCAACAAGCCGGACGAGCCGGAAGAAGACATGGAGAGGCGCTAATTTTGTATGTCGCCAGTTCAGCCCCACTAGACCAATACATTATCAATCATCCGGAATATTTTTTCAAACAGTCACCGGAAGTTGCCCGAATCAACCCGGATAATTTAATCATTCTTGTTGATCATGTAAAATGTGCAGCTTTCGAATTACCTTTTAAAAAAGGAGAAACGTTTGGAGGGATTGATGTGGAGGATGTACTCGATTACCTGCTTGATCAAAAAATTCTTGTTTTTAGCGGGAATAAATATCATTGGATGAGCGATTCATTTCCGGCGCATAATATCAGTCTTCGTTCCGCTTCACAGGAAAATGTAGTCATTATTGACCAAACCGACATTGCCCATGTACAAGTGATCGGAGAAATGGATACTTTCAGCGCTTTAACGCTTCTCCATGATGAGGCAATTTACATGCATCAAGGAGTTCAATATCAGGTAGAAAAATTAGACTGGGAGGAAAAAAAGGCATTTGTACGTGAAGTGCAAACGGATTATTATACAGATGCAAACTTGGCTGTTGATTTGAAAGTTTTAGAGGTTGATAAGGAAAGAGAAACGGATGTCGCGCAAATTCAATATGGGGACGTGGCTGTACAAGCGATGGCGACAATTTTTAAAAAGATTAAATTTGAAACTCATGAAAATATCGGTTCCGGTCCGATTCATTTACCGGAACAAATATTGCATACAACTTCGGCATGGATTTCATTAAAGGATGAGCCGAATTGGCATAAAGATCGCCTGGAGCAAGGGTTGATCGGTATGGCACATCTTTTAAAAAATATGGTGCCGATGTATGTGATGTGTGATCCGAGCGATGTGTATGTGACACCGCAATTGAAATCGAGTCATAATGAAAAACCAACGATCTTTTTATATGACCGTTATCCGGGTGGAGTGGGCCTGAGCGATCAAATTTACGATAAAATAACGGATATTTTGCTGGAAGCGAGGAAAATGATAAAAAATTGCCCGTGTGAGAATGGTTGTCCTTCTTGTATTGGGACGGACGGTACTTCACAAAACGGCAAAATAGATGCAATTACCCTTTTGAATGCTTTCTTAAATGGGGTGCTTAAATGAAGTTAAAAAACAAGTTAGCAGTTTATCAGTCGTACTTACCAACCGGAACGAAGAAACAAGAATCGCAACCGGAAGCAAAACAAGAACTTATCGACATACCAAACTTGGAAAAATGGCATAATTTCGGGGTTGCTCCATATATATTAGATGATCAATATTGCCTTATTCGTGAAGTCCGCTATCCTCTTGAAACACAAAGGGGGAAATATACATTTTTTGATTATCTTAATGTCGTCAATGCTTGGCAAAATCATTCTCTTCTCCACCCTTTATCCGCAAAAGGGTACCGTCCAACAGATTTGTTTTTCTTTGACACGGAAACGACAGGACTCGGTGGTGGAACAGGCAATACGATCTTTTTATTAGGTTATGCTTTCATTGATGATGATGAGGTCGTAGTGAAACAACATTTATTGCCTGAACCCGGGGGTGAAATTCCGCTTTATCACAGTTTTTTGAAATCAGTTGATTATACCACCCTTGTTACGTATAATGGAAAAGCATTTGATTGGCCGCAAGTGAAAACAAGACACACATTGATCAGAGAACATGTACCGAAGCTTCCGGCATTTGGTCATTTTGATTTGCTGCATGCATCAAGGAGACTATGGAAAGATGAATTAGAATCCGTAAAACTCACAATCGTTGAGAAAGAGGTTTTGGGAATCGAAAGGGAAGAAGATGTTCCCGGATATTTAGCGCCCATCATTTATTTTGATTTTCTTCAATCCAATCAACTGGACGGAATTGTTAAGGTGATGGAGCATAATGAGGAAGATGTACTATCCCTAATCATTTTATATACGCATATTTCCTGTCAATTATTAGGACTTGATGTGAATCAAACAAATAGGGAAAAATTAGCCGTCGGTAAATGGTATTCTGCTTTGAATGAAAGGGATGCGGCCATTCAAGTATATGAAGAGGCGATAACAAGTTTACGAGGGAGAGAAAAATGGAAGGGCATGTATGATCTTGCCATTCAATATAAAAAACAGAAGAAGCGAGATATGGCAGAAGCGATTTGGCAAGAAATCATTGAACTGGGCAACGGAATAGAGAAAATAAATGCTTGCATCGAGCTGGCAAAAGTTCATGAGCATGTGAACAAGGATTTTGAAAAGGCATTACAATTAAGCATATTGGCATTAGAAGAGTATGAATCAACTCAGCTCTTGGATTATAAAAATAATCATTTAAAGGAAGAATTAGAAAAAAGAATTCTTCGTTTGGAAGGAAAAATAAGAAGAGAAAAATCAAATTAAATTGAACATGGTCATGACGGTTCACGTCCAAAAAATCGGATTTGTTTATACCGGCTTGGTAAAATTTTTCACCTAGCCTTATTGGTTGCTGAAAAGTGGATGCATATTTTCCAGTAAAAAAATATTGATGAAAAGCTTGGCTGGAATTAAAATTAGTTCTGGATTATCATCATATTTTTTGAAAGAAAGGGAATGCCATGCATCGCACAGTTTTATTTTTATTCTTTACAATTGTTATTTCAACGATGTTCTTTTTTACGGTTTTTCGAGACGTAATTATGAAGGTATTGTTCTGGTATTGATGACGGTGGTTTCAAAGTTGAAAAATAGGTATTTTCATTAGTACATGTTCCCCTGTTTTGACATAGGTTATTAATGTATAAGGAAATCAACCAGCAGAAAGGGGAGTATATGTATGCCTGCATTTCCACCCAATGTATTGCCGCCGGTGGTACATCCAACGCAACAATTTGTAAATACAAACCAATTTACACATATCGTACCGCATGTTCATCCTTCACATACGACCACTGTCAACCAGCATATGTTTCAGCACCAACATTATTGCCCGCATACCCATTCAGTGGTAAATGAAGTATGCCATCAGCATTTGAATTGCTGTTGTCCGCCGCCAAGAAGACCATTTGGTTTTTAAACGTAAATGAGAAATATGGGGCTGATGAAAAATATCGGCCCCCCATAATAGTTCTTTAGACCCTTTTCTTCCATTTTATTATATAATAAGGTATATCAATGATTACATAAATACGTTAGACGATTGAAACAAACAACAAGCAAGAATTGACAAAGGAATGCATTTTTGAAAAAATAAGATTAATGATGAGCATGATCGAGGTGAAAAACTTTGATAGCAAACAATATTCAATTAACACCTAAGGATATTTTAGAAAAAGAATTTAAAACGAGTATGCGTGGATATAATCAAGAGGAAGTTGATAAATTTCTGGATATCATTATAAAGGATTATGAAAATTTCAATAAAGAGATTGAAACACTTGTATTCGAAAATCAAAAACTAAAAAAACAATTGGAAGAAGCGCGAAGACAGCCCGTACAAACAACCGGTGCAACGAATTTTGATATTTTAAAAAGATTGAGCAATTTGGAAAAACATGTCTTTGGGAATAAATTAAATAATGATAAAGACTGGTAATTCCAATCAAGTAAGTTGGTATATAGATAAAGGACCACTTTTCAGACACAACGGTTTTTAACAGTTATCGAAAATTTATCTTGCTTATCAGTCACAATGACAGAAAAAAATACCAGTTGTATTTTAGAAAAAGTTCTTTTATAATATATACGTGTCATGTTAATAACGTTCGGGTAATCGCGGCAATTATGCTGAGGAAAGTCCATGCTCGCACGGTGCTGAGATGCCCGTAGTGTTCGTGCCTAGCGAAACAATAAGCTAGGGCAGCCTGGTTTCGACTGGGCTGACGGCAGGGAACGAGCCTAAGTCTTCGGATATGGCTCTATTACCTTGAAAGTGCCACAGTGACGTAGCCTTGGAAGAAATGACAAGGGTGGAACGAGGTAAACCCCGCGAGCGAGAAACCCAAATAATGGTAGGGGAACTTTCTCTGAGGAATTCAACTCAAGAGAGAGGCAAGAGACAAGCTCTTGCAGATAGATGATTACCACCGGAGTACGAGATTTTTCAATCGTAAGCAGTACGATGGTACAGAACATGGCTTACAGAACGTTATTAACGGCTAAAACGGACAAAATGCTCTCTTTTCATTTTGAAAGGGAGCATTTTTGTTTTGAATTGTGTTAATAATAGTAAAGGTGATGACATGAACAAATTAAAAATTCTTGCCACATCTCCAATGGGGATTGAAGCGATTGTCGCAAAAGAAGTGAGAAATCTCGGTTATGAATGTCAAGTCGATAACGGAAAAATTACATATATGGGTGACGAATATGCGATTGCCAAAAGTAATCTTTGGCTTCGTACGGCAGACCGGGTAAAAATTATCGTTGGTGAATTTAAAGCAACAACATTTGAACAACTGTTTGATGGAACAAAAAATCTCCCGTGGGAACAATTTATCAATGTGGACAGTGCGTTTCCAGTCTCGGGGAAATCAGTAAAATCTACTTTGCACAGTGTTCCGGACTGTCAAGCCATTGTTAAAAAAGCCATCGTAGATCGATTAAAAATAAAATATAAACAGATCACCTGGTTTCAGGAAAAAGGACCGAAAGTACCTGTGGAAGTTTCTATTTTAAAAGACATCGTAACGATTACGATTGATACAAGCGGGTCAGGATTACATAAACGGGGATATCGGGCATATCAAGGTGAGGCTCCATTAAAAGAAACGTTGGCAGCGGCATTAATTCTGTTAACAAACTGGACAGCGGATCGGCCGTTTGTCGATCTTTTTTGCGGTTCAGGTACTATCCCGATTGAAGCGGCATTAATCGGACAAAACATTGCACCCGGTTTCAATCGGGATTTTATAAGTGAAACATGGCATTGGTTCAATTCGAAGGTTTGGGATGAAGCAAGAACGGAAGCGGAAGACTTGGCAGAATATAATCGGCCGTTACAAATTTTTGGATCGGATATCGATCATAAAATGGTAGATATGTCAAAAGCAAATGCCATGGAAGCCGGACTCGGGGACCTCATCCAGTTTAAACAAATGCAAGCGACTGATTTCCGTACCGATCTTGAATACGGTGTAATTGTCAGCAATCCGCCCTACGGAGAACGTATAGGCGAAAAAGAAAAAGTCGAAAAGTTATACCGGGAACTTGGTGCAACTTTACAAATGCTTGACACGTGGTCGATTTATTTGATTACATCAAACGAAGATTTTGAAGAGTTATTTGGAAAAAAAGCGACTAAAAAGCGGAAATTATTTAACGGGTTTATTAAAACGGATTATTATCAATATTTTGGCCCCAAAAAACGTGTATGATGATAAAAATCGATTTTTCAATCAAGGAATATTTTCCCTGCCACCGTCTATAATAGTATTATCAATGGTTATCGGAAAGGGATGGACGATGGATAAGTGGAATCTTGATTTTGCAAAAATATCAAAAGCGCTGGAAGCTACGTATCAGCAATTGCAATCAGAAAATATTTCGAACGAAGCATTAGATACGATTAAAGAAGCGGAACAAAATTTACAACTAGCTATGCAATATTCACTGACAACACCGATAAATACACAAATGCGTAAATAAAAAGCAATCAAATTCGATTGCTTTTTATTTTACTGAAACGGAGAGGAAGGAAAACTGGCTGAAAATTTCATGCAATTTTGCTAAAAGGGAATAATTTCCTTTTTTGTCAAAAAAGGTTAATATTTCGTAAACTTATGTTAAAATATAAACATACTATCATTGGGGGGAAGGCTATGACAAATGAAAATGTTAAATTAATAGAAGAGAAATTTTTAAATTATGTGAAGAAAATTACGGCGTATCAAGAGGCAATAAGTGTTATGTACTGGGATTTACGGACCGGAGCACCGAAAAAAAGTGTAGACGGTCGCTCCGAGGTGATCGGCATTCTCTCCTCAGAAATATATCAAATGCAAACTTCAGAGGAAATGAATGGCTACTTAACAGCATTAATTGAAGAAGGAGAACCGGCAGTCTCTGAAATTGCATTAAAAACTGCTTTAGATTGTAAAAAAACATATGATCGCATGAAAAAAATCCCGCTTGACGAGTATCAAATATATGTAACTTTACAAACAAAAGCGGAGTCGGTTTGGGAAGAGGCAAAAGAAAAGAAAGACTTCGAGTTATTTCGTCCATATTTAGAACAATTAGTGGACACAACGAAACGATTTATCGGCTATTGGGGATATGAAGGAAATAAGTACAATACGTTATTGGACATGTATGAGCCGGATATGACGGTCGATATATTAGATGAAGTTTTTGAAAATGTTCGCGATGGTATTCGGGATATTTTGCAACAAATTCAAAGCTCCGGGAAAACTTTTGATACATCTTTCATCTATAACCGTTTTCCAAAGGATCGCCAACGTGATTTCAGCATCGAAATTTTAAAACAAATGGGCTATGATTTTGACGCAGGGCGTTTGGATGAAACGGTACATCCTTTTCAAATTACATTAAATATCGGCGATGCTCGGGTGACGACGAAATATGTTGAAAATGATTTTCGTGTCGCCATTTTTGGTACTATCCATGAAGGCGGGCACGCATTATATGAACAAAACATTTCAAAAGATTTGGCCGGAACGACGCTTGCTGAAGGGACATCGATGGGGATTCATGAATCTCAATCATTATTTAATGAAATTTTTGTTGGAAGGAATCTATCGTTTTGGAAGAAAAATTATGATCTGTTAAAATCCTATTCACCGGGACAATTCGACGATGTTCCTTTGCTTGATTTTTACCGAGCCATTAATGAAGTAAAACCGTCATTGATTCGAATTGAAGCAGATGAAGTCACCTATCCGTTACATATTATCATTCGTTATGAAATAGAAAAGGCACTGTTTAATGATACGATTGAAGTAAAGGATTTACCGAAAATATGGAATGAAAAATATAAGGAATATTTGGGTATTGAACCGGAACATGATGGTGTCGGTGTCTTACAAGATGTCCATTGGGCCGGGGGGAGTTTCGGTTATTTTCCTTCATATGCACTCGGGTTTATATACGCTGCTCAATTCAAACATGCGTTATTAAAAGATTTACCAAATTTTGATGAACTGCTGGCAGCCGGAAAGCTTGATAAAATTAAAGAATGGTTTAACCAAAACATCCATCAATTTGGAAAAACAAAAAAACCGTTAGAGATTTTGCAGGATGTAACAGGTGAAGGACCGAATCCGAAATATCTGCTCAACTATTTGACAGAAAAATATAAGGAAATTTATGAATTTTAGGGGTCAGGGGCTTATGACCCCCTTCACCCTTGAAACGCGCAACTTGTTCAGATGAACCTTAGGACCCTTCTTCTGAAAAAAATTGATTACTCCACTTTATTGCTTCTAAATAGCTTTCTGTAATCGTATCATAAGCCACATTAATTTTTTTAGCCAACTGGCCAATCTGATCCCAATTTGTCTGCTCAATAGCAATAATCAATGCTAATACTAATTGAAACTGATTTTCTTTTCCTAATAGCGCATCAATAATATCATCTTTCAATGGTAAAGTTTTTACAAGGGTGGTCATTGGTGTTTGGAGAATTTCGTCTATTAAAGAAAACACTCCAGTTAAAAAATAACTCGCCGGCTCTCCTTGAATTTTCATCTTTTTGGCGAGAGTCTCACAAAACTTTCCCCGTACCAAGCTATTTTGAATTAAATTTTCAATGATTGGATCTTGTTGTCTCGAAGCATCTCGAATCGATAATATATATAGCCATCGTCTGAATTCTTTTAATCCTAAAATCATGATGGCCTGTTTAATCGACTCAATTTTAAAATTGCGTCGATAATGATTATTAATTAATTTTAATAGTTTAAAAGAAAAAGAGAGATCGCTTTCAATAACTTTTGTCAAATAATCAACATTCGGTTCAGGCTTTCTTGTTTCTTCGATTAGTAGCATATAATTATGAAAGAATGTCGGAATATCCTTTTGAGAAAGAACAACAGGTTTCTGAAAAAAATAACCTTGGAAATAATCAAAACCTTCCGCACATGCTTCGAGATATTCTTCTTTTGTTTCTACCTTTTCAGCCAAAAATTGAATAGAGAAAAAGTTTTTTAATTTGAGCATTTGTTTCCGCATTTCTTTTCCGGTGGTTCGAAAATCAACTTTAATCAAATCAACAAATGGTAATATTTTTAATGAATTTTTATCCTGAATATTTAATTGATAATCATCAAGAACAATTTTATACCCTAAGGCCTTGTATTTTTGGCAGGCAGAGATAATTTCTTCAGTTGGATAAACGGTTTCCAGAATTTCGATTACAAGTTTGGAAGGGGGAAAATTTTCCGGTGTACCGTTCAGCAATAAATTTTCTGTGAAATTGATAAAGCAATAAGTATGGTTTGTCAATTCACCCAGGTCGAAATTAAGAAAACTGTTGACCAAAACGTCCGCTGTTGCCGAATCATCATTGGACCCTGCCGAATGACTGTCGATAGATTTACGAAATAATAATTCATATCCGTAAATTTTATGTTCGATATCATAGATTGGTTGTCGTGCTACGAATGTTTCCATCAATAAGTTCCTTTCGCCATTTTCTATATTTTATAATATATATCGTCATTATGTCGTCACGATTACATAGTTCATCGTAAATGTCGCCAATTTGTTAACATTTTGTAAAAAATATAGGTATTTTTTCATATGTATTTGAAAATATGAAAACGTTATAATTAGTCTATTGATACTATTTTGGAGGAAAATAATATAAATGAATAACTGGATGACACCCGAAGAAATGGCAAGAAAGCGGGATTTTCGAAAAAAATTGATGTATGTGGCTATTCCGGTCATAGGTGCTGTATTAGGATCGATTATCGGGATTTTGTCAAAAATGTTGTAATTGCCAATATTGAAATATTTCTGATTTACTATTTTTGTTGATTCCTATTTCATCTGTGCTATAATGGAATTAATTTTACAGCGAATCACTCATATAATCGCGGGGATACGGCCCGCAAGTTTCTACCAGATTACCGTAAATAATCTGACTATGGGTGAGCAATTGTTTTCGTTTGTACAGGTTTATTAAGTTTATTGTCTTTACATCCTGTATATTACCCAAAAGTTTTGCTCATTCATAATCTGTGAGCAATACTTTTGGGTTTTTATTTAAAGATAAGAAAGTATAAAAATACATGTAAATAACTTGGAATTAGTTTTATTGTCTAGCTCCGAGCGCCAGCGACTAGCAAACTTCACTCTCCTCCACTACGATAAGTCAACAACGGCTCGTCCCTCGCCGTGTTTCCTTTTCCTCGAAAAAGCTAATCGCTTTTTCTTCGTGCGATGTCTATTCGAGGAAGCAAATCTGTTCTCATTGCGGGGCGCTCCAGTTTGTACGTCGCTAAGCGGGCGCTCTGCGCTTTTCTAATACAAAATGAAAGGAAGAAGTGCATCTATGAAACTGTTAGAAGAGAAAATCATACTAGAAGGAAATGTCCTTTCTGACTCTGTCTTAAAAGTTGATAGATTTTTAAATCATCAAATTGATCCGGAACTCATGTTGTCAATCGGTAAAGAGTTTGCCGAGCGGTTTAAAAATGACCAAATTACGAAAATCTTAACATTGGAGTCATCGGGGATTGCCCCGGCGGTGATGACCGGTCTGATCCTGCAGACGCCGGTATTGTTTGCGAGAAAGAAAAAATCTTTAACGATGGTTGATGACTTATATCATTCAGAAGTTTATTCATTTACGAAACAGGAAAAAACCGAAGTATCCGTTTCGAAAAAATTATTAAATACAAATGACCGTGTTTTGCTCATTGATGATTTTTTAGCTAACGGACAAGCGGCACTGGCTTTAATAGATATTGTGAATCAGGCGGAGGCAAGTTTAGTCGGACTTGGTATTGTCATTGAAAAAACTTTTCAAAATGGTGGAGATCAATTACGTAAAAATGGCATTCGCGTTGAATCGTTGGCACAAATATTGTCATTGGAAAATGGAAGGGTTCATTTTGTTCATGAGGAGGTTAAACAATGAACTTGTCAAAATCAAAAATCGTATCTTTAGGAATTCAGCATGTTTTAGCGATGTACGCAGGGGCAGTCATTGTCCCGTTAATTGTTGGAGCAGGCATCGGTTTAACCGGTGAACAATTAACCTACCTTGTTTCCATTGACATTATGATGTGCGGCATTGCTACTTTTTTACAAGTGTATCAAAATAAATTTTTTGGCATCGGCTTACCGGTTGTTCTTGGCTGTACATTCACAGCTGTCGGACCGATTATTGCGATCGGAAATCAATATAGTGTTGGCTCAATTTACGGTGCAATTATTGCCAGTGGCCTCATCGTTGTCGTCATTTCTAAATATTTCAGTAAGCTTGTGAAATTTTTCCCGCCGGTTGTTACGGGATCTGTTGTTACGGTTATTGGGGTAACGTTAATTCCGGTTGCGATGAACAACTTGGCAGGCGGTCAGGGCAGCAGTAATTTCGGAGCTGTGGAAAATGTGCTGCTTGGTTTTGGCACATTGCTGTTTATCCTTGCCATTTTTCGATTTTTTAACGGTTTTATTCGTTCAATAGCGATTTTGCTTGGTATTTTAGCAGGAACTTTAGCTGCTTCTTTCATGGGCATGGTTGATTTTTCGGCGGTAAAAGAAGCGTCATGGTTTCATTTACCGAAACTCTTTTTTATTGAAACACCTGAGTTCCATATCATGCCGATTGTGACGATGACACTTGTTGCCATTGTTAGTTTAGTCGAATCAACCGGTGTTTATTTTGCTCTTAGTGATATTTGCGAAAAAAAAATCAATGAACATGATATTGCGAGAGGGTATCGTTCAGAAGGGATAGCCATTGTCTTAGGTGGGATATTCAATGCATTTCCATATACAACTTTCTCACAAAATGTCGGCTTGCTTCAATTGTCCGGAGTGAAAAGCAAAAATATTATTTATACGGCTGCGGGAATGTTAGTTCTTTTAGGTCTCGTTCCAAAAATTGGCGCATTCACCACCATCATACCATCTTCCGTTCTTGGTGGGGCAATGGTGGCTATGTTCGGAATGGTTATTGCTTCAGGTATTAAAATGTTAGGTCAAGTGGATTTTTCATCGCAAGAAAATCTTCTAATAGTTGCCTGTTCAGTAGGGTTAGGCTTAGGGGTTACGGTTGTTCCGGAAATGTTCGGTGATTTACCGGCCAGTTTACGTATTTTAACAGATAGTGGCATTGTTCTTGGAAGTTTGACTGCGGTTTTACTTAATCTTGTGTTTAATGTTTTGAAAATCGGTCAATCAAAATATCTTTTGCAAAAACAACAAAAGGTATCATAAGTGTTACATCAGCAAAAGGGTCCTTCCATGCAGGGACCCTTTATAAATAAATTGTACAAAAAACCGCAAAAACACCAACTACGAAGTAATCGTCACTATCCAATTTCTTACTGTCTTTAACAAAGAGATTCAAAGCCCAATGGAGTTTGATTCCTTCAGCCGTTTTTGTAATTAATTATTTGCTGAGACTGTAGTACATTCTCAAAATGATTATGCGGCTTCTTATTCCGGCAAAACTTTTAACCTGTTAACATGATAAAAATTTGCCTTATTAGTGGGAAAATCGGCAAAAACCATTTAGAATAGGATTATCATAATCAATCTTACAAAGGGGTAGCAATATGCACGTATCAACACTTGATTTCACAAAAGGGGACATTTGTTCAATTAACCGATTATTTGATTTGCATCAGTTTTACACAAAAAACGGCGATCTTCAAGCAGCGGATAAAATAAGGGATTTACTTGCCAAAGTAATGGATGGCGAAAAAATAATTGCTTTTTGTGGTCATTTTTCAGCCGGGAAATCAAGCATGATCAATTGGTTAATCGGGGCGGATATTCTTGCAGCCAGCCCGATCCCGACAAGTGCCAATTTGGTAAAACTGAAAGCCAGCGATAATATATCTTTTAAAATTTTTTATAAAGACGGGGCTGTCCGGGAATACAAGCCAACCGATTCCTTTGGCCACTTTAAACAGTATTTTAAAAATGGTGAGTCGATTAAAAGGGTAGAAATTGCATATCCGTCAAAATTTTTACCAAAGGGTGCGGTGATTATGGATACTCCGGGTATTGACTCTACGGATGATGCCCATCGTTTGGCAACCGAGGGAGCTCTTCATTTGGCGGACGCATTGTTTTATGTAATGGACTATAACCATGTTATGGCAGAAGAAAATTTTCTTTTTACGAAAGAAATGGCAAATCATGGCAAAGAAGTTTATTTGGTCATCAATATGATTGATAAACATCAAGCCAATGAGTTGAGTTTTGACACGTATCAAAAATCAATAGCGGATGCTTTCCTTGCATGGGATATTCAACCGGTAAAAATTTTTTATACTAGTTTGAAAGAAATTGATCATCCACACAATGAATTAACTAGCATGGTTGAGGAACTTAGACATATCTTTGCGAAAAAAGAGCCGGTACCATTGGAAGGATCGCTCAGGCTAGTCATGGAAGAACATTTGCGCAAGGTTTCAGAAGATCAAGAAATGAGAAGGAACGAGCTCGAACAAATCCTATCGTCCATAACTGTTGAAGAACAAAACCATCTGGAGGCCGATTTAAAACAGTTGCAAGAAGAAATAGAGATAAAAGAATCCGGGTTACAAAATTTCCGGGATCAAATGATTGCAGATATCCAGGAAATGTTAAAAAATGCCTATTTAATGCCGGCAGAAACCCGTGAATTGGCCAAAGAATATTTAGAATCGGTACAAAAAGATTTTAAAGTCGGACTGTTCTTTTCCAAGAAAAAAACGGAAGAAGTGAGAAAGGCAAGATTCGACTTTTTTTATCAGGCACTACAAAAAACGGTTGATACTCAACTTAGTGTTCATTTGAAAAAACTGTTCCTGTCGACTTTAAAACAGTACAATATTCAACCATTCGAGATTGAAAGTCAAGTTCAAAAACTGACAATTCCTGTTAAAAATGAACATATTGAAAATGCCGTCAAACCGGGTGCTCTTGTGACCGGGGAATCCGTTTTACATTTTACCAATGAAGTAGCCGATAATCTAAAGAAATATGTTATCTCAATCAGTCATAATCTTTTGGCAAAAATTGAAACGGTATTGTTAGAAACACTTGAAACCGAACTGGACGGGATAAAACGAAAACATCAGGAACGACAACATTTATTATCAGCTAAAAATGAACTGGATCAAATGGATAAAGAATATAAATTTGTAAAAGATCAGTTATTGACGATTATGAACCGTGAAAATACTCAATTGGACCGTGATACTGTTGAGGAGATCCAAACGATTGTTTATACCGAGTCACAAGTGAATGGGATTGTTGAGGAACCTTTGGAAGTGAATAAGGAAAATAAAGAACCACAAAATGATCAGACGAAAACTGTTAAAAAAGCAAGTACCGGGCAATCTTTTGCTTTTCATCTTGAACAACAAAAAATCATTCAGAAATTGGAAAGAACAGCGGAATTGTTGACAGATATTCCCAATATGGACAAAATTCGCAAGCAGTTGATTGAAAGGGCTAATCGGTTGAATCAAAAGCAATTTACCGTTGCTTTATTCGGTGCTTTCAGTGCCGGTAAATCATCTTTTGCCAATGCGCTTGTTGGGGAGAAAATATTACCGGTCTCGCCGAATCCGACTACCGCCGCAATAAATCGAATCCTGCCGGCAAATGACGAACACCCGACAAAAACCGGTGTTGTTACGTTAAAAAGGGAAGAGCAAATGTTGGCGGATGTAAATGAAGCATTGGAAAAATTTGACATTGATGCAAAAAATTTGGAAGAAGCTGTATCGATTGTTGGGAAAATCACCCAACGAATCGAAAGGAAACAATTATTCCAAACACAAACTTCTTTTTTGACTGCTTTTGCCAAAGGATATCCGGTTTTTAAACATCAATTAGGGGAAAAGGTAACGGTTGGTCTTGAAGAATTTCAACAATTTGTGGCTTTGGAAGAACGATCCTGTTTTGTTGAAGCAATTGATTTTTATTATGAATCAGAGGCAACGAATGAGGGGATAGCTTTTGTAGATACACCGGGAGCCGACTCGATTAATGCACGACACACGGATGTTGCTTTTGATTATATCAAGAAAGCGGACGCGATTGTTTTTGTTACTTATTACAATCATGCATTTTCGAAAGCAGATCGCGAATTCTTGATACAACTTGGCAGAGTAAAGGATCAATTTGCCCTTGATAAAATGTTTTTTATCGTAAACGCCATTGATCTTGCCAACACAGAAGAGGAACTGCAAGATGTTCTTTCATATGTAGAACAGCAATTGTTGACCTATGGTATACGAAATGCGAAAATTTACCCCGTTTCCAGTCAAAATGCTTTAAAAGAAAAACAGACCGGTGAAAAACATGGTTCCCGTTTCCCGCTGTTCGAACAAGATTTTTATCAATTTATTACGAATGATTTAGGACAAATCACTTTGCAAGCGGGTCAATCGGAATGGGAACATGCGGTGGATCGGTTGAAACACCTTATTGAAACAGCAAGTACAGATGAACAGATGAAAGAAGAAAAAAGAGAAACATTAAGGTCTGAAAAAGAGACAGCTGAACAATCGATTCGTACCTACACCTCCTCCATTTTAAAGGAACAAGTAAACGAGGAATTAAAAGAACTCATTTATTATATTTATCAACGGACGAATTATCGATTCAACGACTTTTTCAAAGAGGCGTTTAATCCGGCTACAATAAAAGGAAGCGGTCATGAGGCGAAACAAGCTTTACATCAAGCAATGAAAGAATTACTTCATTCGGTTGGTTTTGACTTGGCACAGGAGTTAAGGGCTACTTCATTGCGGTTGGAAAACTTTTTATCATTGAAACTAAAAGAAATATATGAAAAGCTTTTACAACAATTACTAAAAATAAATGGGAATCTTTCTTTTTCGTTATATGAGCCAGATCGAGTCGAAACCGTTGTTTTTCAAAACGAATTAAAAGATCTTCCTCTTGATCTTTTTACCAAAGCTTTAGCCGGGTTCAAAAATACACGGACATTTTTTGAAAAGAATGAGAAAAAACAGATGGCTGAAATGATTCAAGCCATTTTGCAGGAACAGATGAAAGCAAACTTAGCAAAAAATGAAGCGGCTCTTTCCACCCATTTTACTGCCATTTTGGAACAGCAATTTGCCGAAATGATTGAACAAATACGCAGTGAGATAGCGGAACAATATGAAGGCTGGTTGTCGATTTTGGATGATAAAATCGATATTGGCCATTTAAAAAATCGTTTAAATGAGGTAGAATTATTATCTGTGAATCAAAGTTAGTTTTTGAGGTTTGAAATTTCTTATAGATAACGTTTGAGGTGACATGATTGAACAATAAACAATCGAAATTAATGTTAATCGATGGGATGGCTCTTTTGTTCCGGGCTTTTTATGCAACAAGTCCATCCGGTCAATTTATGTTTAATGACTCAGGTATTCCGACAAACGGCGTAAACGGCTTTTTAAAACATATGTTTACGGCGGTTAACCGTTTTCGCCCGACCCATTTAGCTGTTTGCTGGGATATGGGTGCAAAAACTTTCCGCAATGAGTTATACAGTGATTATAAAGGGAACAGAGCAGCACCACCGGATGAATTGATTCCACAATTTGATTTAGCAAAAGAAGTGGTCGAAGCTTTTTCGATTCCTAATATAGGAATCCCCGGCTTTGAGGCGGATGATTGTTTAGGGACGATTTCCACTCGCAGCAAAGATAAAGCAGATGTTGTCATCGTAACCGGAGACCATGACATCTTGCAAGTATTAGATGACCATATTTCCGTTGTGTTATTAAAAAAAGGATTCGGTAATTATGATATCCAAACAAAGGAGACTTTTATAAATGAAAGAGGTTATCATCCTCGTCAATTTATCGATGTAAAGGGCTTGACCGGGGATACGAGTGATTTTTATCCGGGGGTTCGAGGAATTGGTCCGAAAACAGCCGAAAAATTGATTCGAGAATATACTTCAGTTGAGAACTTATTGGAATCGCTGGCTCAATTATCACCCGGACAACGAAAAAAGATTGAGACAGATATGGACTCCTTATTATTATCAAAAAAATTGGCAGAAATTAAGCTGGATGTTCCGTTAGAATTTCATTTTGACGACGCAAAGATCCGCTTTTTTCAGAAAGGTTGGGGAGAAAAACTGAAACAACTTGATATTAAAGGAATGTCACGGATCTTAACAATGTTGGAAGACTGGCATGAAGAAACGCATGTAGGGTAATTCATAGAAAGGCTGTTCAGTAATCTAATCGTCAGGAAAGCATGAGGATTCCTGTGAACAGCCTTTTTAGGAAAAAATTATTTTGTATTTTTCTTTTTTGCCGCATTTTCCAATTTGCTTTTCGGATCATGGGTCATCGTATCATCCTGGCCATACCCTTGTGGATTGACACCTAGTGCTTTTGTTCCGCGATTTCTGCCGGACATGTTTCATTCACCTCCATTTGTAGTATTTTCGCTTTGATAAAAATTATTTAACGATCTTCATCGAACAAGCATAAGATAAGTGACATGATCGAAAATAGGTTTCCTAGCATTGAATATAAAAGCATGTTAGAGGTTGATTAAAATGAGTACTGAAAAAGAAGCTGTAGGAGAATATATTCGCAATTTACAAGGGAAAGGTTTTCAATTTAAAGAAGACGCAATAGGGTTTATCTACTTTGGAATGGACTATGCGAATGCAAATGAGAAATTAGTAAAAATTGCCATTGAAATGACTTTAAAAGTGCAAAAACGATTTGACGGCAGTTTTTATTTATCACTACTTGAAACGTTAAAGAGCGAAAATATTCAGGATAAACGCGAAGCATATCAATTTATAAAACAAAAGCAATTATTATAAAGAATAGTCCCCGATCGAAGTTCTTAAGTCGGGGATTAAATCTTGGCTAATAGGAAAGTATAAATTTCCAACAAAGATGCGAATTCGCCGAGTGGAAAATTTTAGGATTTATGTATAAGTGTAACTGCGGATTTTCCGTTGCCTAAAGGCTAGGCATTCGCCGAGTTTTCTTTACTAAACGGCTTTTTCTTGAATCGTATTTTCTGCCGCTTTTTTTCGTTTGCTCGGGAACTCAGCGAAGATCATCCCGAGTAAGATAAAGATTGAGCCGATAATACCGCCGACTGACATTCGTTCACCGGCAAAAAGAAATGCGGTAAGGGCAGCAAATACAGGTTCAGTTGCGAAAATTAATGCGGTATGGGTCGCTGAAGTGTATTTTTGAAAATAGGTTTGAACCAAAAACGCAAAAGCAGTTGCTAGAAAACTTGTAACCATTAAAGCAATAACAACTTCTCTTTGGAACAGAATTTCAGGTTGGATTGCTTTTTGCCAATCCTCAAACAGAAATGCACAAACACTTGACAATATTGCGACAAAACTAATTTGGATAATGGTTAATGACAGAGAAGGATATTGCGATGAATATTTACCTGTATAAATAATTTGCATGGCAAAACCGATCGCACAAAAAAATACAAGCAAGTCCCCGATATTTAATATAGCAGTTCCGCACATTGTTAATAAGTAAAGCCCAACAGTTGCGATACTAACACCGATGATTGCATAAATCCCCGGTTTGATTTTTAAAATAAAAAAAGATAATAGCGGGACAAGAACAACGCTTAAACCGGTTATAAATCCGGCTTTAGACGAGGTTGTATAAACAAGACCAATGGTTTGGCATGCATAGCCGATAAAAAGCCAAAAACCGATGGCCATTCCGGAAAGTAAAAGTTTTTTATTGATTGCTTTTATTTCATCCCTGCGAAAAACAACTAACCAAACGGATAAGAGAAGTGCGGCCATAAAAAAACGAACAGCATTGAAGGTATGAGGTTGTAAGAATGAGATTGCATTCTGTACAACGACAAATGTTGTTCCCCAAACAAATGCTACGAATAATAAGGTGAAATCTGCAATGTATTTCTTGTTCACTTGAAACCCCCCTCGAATGTTTATTTATATTTTATAAATAGTAGCTTTTGAAAGGTTTTTATTTGAATAAAAAATGTATACCTGTTTATGATAATGTTATTCAAATAATTATTTCCATTTTATCAATGTCACTCTAAGTTTTAAACCGATATTTTTTAGTTTGTGAAAGATTGATACCAAACTTAAAGCTTGCATGGATGAACCATAAAATTTATAAAATCTATTTCTAATAAACTGTGGGATGAGAAGATGAAATTTAAAATAAAATGGGACTATTATAATAAAAATAAAACAGAAACGAACTTTATTTCTGAATGGATCAAAGACGATGTTCTTTTGGAAATAGCCGAGGATTTGGAAAAAACCGGTCGGGTAAAAAACATGTCGTTTGAAGATGAAACAGGAATATCATGGACGAAAAAAGAAGTGAAAAAAGTTCTTCAAAGGCTTGAACAAGAACCGGATGAATTTCTCTTGTATTTTGATGCCAGTTACAATAAAGAAACCGACGAGACAGGAATCGGTGTCGTCCTTTATTATAAACAAGGCGCTCAGCAGTACCGCGAACGTTGGAATGAACGGGTGGAAGGTTTGAAATCGAACAATGAGGCTGAATATTGTGCTCTCCATTATGCCGTCAAACGATTAGGTGAGTTCCCAATTGCCGGAAAAAAAGTAATAATAAAAGGGGACAGTCAAGGGTTGTTAATGCAACTGCGCGGTGAATGGCCATGTTACGAAGAAAATCTTAATCGCTGGCTGGATCGGATTGAAAGATTGGTGAAAAAGTTGAACTTTCATCCGGTGTATGAACCAATAAACCGGAATGATAATAAAGAAGCTGACAAATTGGCACGTCAAGCATTAAAACAAGTAATGATCGAAAGTAAACAGAAATTAGGTGATGAAGAATAAATGATGAAAAAGATCATGTCGGATGAAGCGATTGACAAGGAACGAAAGGCATTGCTGGAAGAGATCGATGAATTGTTAAAAATATGTGACGGCTGTTTTGTTTTTCAATTTTTTAAAAAAGAAAAAGGGAGAAGGTTTGCCCATAGCTTTTGTATCAATCATTGTACTGTCGGGATGAAATTAAAAGAGACAGGCAGGAAACTGTCATAAAGGGGGTGTCCGAGCCTATAGAACAAAGTTTATGCCTGACCGAAAAGCCTGAAAATTCTCAACTGCGTAGAATGGTCGTTTTTTGTTGGGAAATTATACTTTCTTAATGCACCAAAAAGGCTGGTCTTTAACAACCAGCCTAGATGATTCACTGTTCTATTTATATGAATTTTAATTTATAATTTCACAACATTAGCTGCTTGAGGTCCACGATTTCCTTCCACAATGTCAAAAGAAACTTCTTGCCCTTCTTCCAGTGTTTTGTACCCGTCACCTTGAATGGCGGTGAAGTGTACAAATACATCATTTCCACCTTCAACTTCAATAAAACCATAGCCTTTTTCATTGTTAAACCATTTTACTTTACCGTTTTGCATTTTTCTTCCTCCTAAACTCTCCCGACACCAAAGTGTCAATAAAAATTATTTCTCAAAAAACGAATACAAAAAAGGATTGCATCACATTTCTTGATTAAATTTAATATACAATAAAGCGTATTCATAGTCAAGAAAATTCAGGCACTGGAAGAGATGTTTCAGAGGATATTGGAAAAACATTAACACCTTTGACAAAAAAGGCAAAACAATGGCAAATCTTGTTAATACCATGGAATTATAGTAAAATATATATTATATGTATACGATTTTGTGGAGGAAATAAAATGCCGACACCAAGCATGGAAGACTATATTGAACAAATATATTTATTGATTGAAAATAAAGGGTATGCAAGGGTTTCCGATATTGCCGAAGCACTTTCCGTTCATCCCTCATCCGTGACGAAAATGGTTCAAAAACTTGATCGAAATGAGTATTTAATTTATGAAAAATACCGCGGCCTGATTTTAACACCGAAAGGAAAAAAGACAGGTAAGCGGTTAGTATATCGTCATGAATTACTTGAACAATTTTTGAAAATGATCGGTGTTGCAGAGGAAAATATTTATCATGATGTTGAAGGGATTGAGCACCATCTCAGCTGGAATGCAATTGACCGCATTGGAGACTTAGTCCAGTATTTTGAAGAAAATCCGGAACGTTTGGAAGAATTAAACCGAATGCAGAACAAAATGGAGGATTGACATAATTTTTAATCGTCCTCCACTTTATTCATAAGTTATTTGTTTAAAATAAATATACCATTCAAAAAACTTTAAAGTTCAACAGTTTAAGAACATTGTGGTGAGGCAAAATGAATTAATTATAGAATTTTCCTGTTTAGAATATCGGTGGGTAATTGACAAAAGATTCGTCATCCGGATGATTTGAATTAATGATAAGTGGTTTGTCATCATCATGAGCTTCCACGATTTCCACTCCGGTAATGCGACCTTCGATAATTTCGTCCATTGCTTTTTGATAAGAAATCACTCTTCCGGTGGATGTTTGAAAACTAATAATTTCACCTTTATAGTTTCTATCCACAGCGACAATTTCTTCCATATTCTCACCTCATTCTTACTTTCTCCAATTATTAGGAAGAAAATTCAAGCAATGATGAAAAAACGATGTTCCTTGTCAGAAAATGTCATGTTAAAATAGGCTTATCGTATTTTTTTGTAAGTCTGTTATGTTAAGTCCATGAGGAAAATAACCGGAAGAGGGAATTCCCGCATGCGTCCAATTATTTACCTAACAATTAGCGGGATAGTGATTTTCCCAATGGTTGAAGATATATTTTAATGACAGATTGAGGAGGAAAAACATGTCAAACCTTGTAACGGATATTGAAATTGCACAACAAGCAAAGATGAAACCAATCCGGGAAATTGCCGCAGAGATCGGATTGGCAGAAAACGAAATTGAATGTTACGGACCATATAAAGCAAAATTATCAAATGAAGCGATTCGTCGTTTACACAATCGTTCAAATGGAAAATTAATCTTAGTGACATCGATTAATCCGACTCCTGCCGGTGAAGGGAAATCAACGGTAACCATTGGTCTCGGTGATGCAATAAAGCAATTAGGGAAAAAAGCAATCATTGCTTTAAGGGAACCATCACTCGGACCGGTAATGGGATTAAAAGGAGGTGCTTGCGGCGGCGGTTGGTCGCAAGTTGTCCCAATGGAAGATATCAATCTCCATTTTACCGGAGACTTGCATGCAATTACTTCTGCCAACAATGCGCTCGCTTCTTTTATCGATAATCATATTCATCAAGGGAATGAGCTTGGAATTGATCCGAGAAAAATCATTTGGAAACGGGCCATTGATCTAAATGACCGGGTCTTAAGAGATATCGTTATCGGACTGGGCGGAGAAAAAAATGGCGTTCCCCGTGAAGATCATTTTGAAATAACGGCGGCATCGGAAATGATGGCCATTTTTTGCCTGGCAAAAGATTTCCGTGATTTAAAAGAAAGAATTGCTCGAACCGTTGTCGCTTTTACTGTGCATAATGAACCGGTAACCGTTCAGGATCTGGGTGTTGAGGGAGCTTTGACCTTGTTATTAAAAGATGCTTTTAAGCCGAACCTTGTACAAACACTTGAACATACGCCGGCAATTATTCATGGCGGACCTTTTGCCAATATTGCTCACGGATGTAATAGTCTGATTGCAACAAAAACCGCCTTAAAACTTGCTGATTATGTCATAACGGAAGCCGGCTTTGGAGCAGATTTAGGTGCCGAGAAATTTCTTGATATTAAATGCCGGATTGGAGAATTAAATCCAAGTGCAGTCGTTATCGTTGCGACAATCCGGGCGTTAAAAATGCACGGCGGTGTTCCCTTAAAAGAGTTGCATAAAGAAAATTCGGAAGCTTTGATTCAAGGTTTTGCCAATTTGAAAAAACATGTGGAAACGATGGAACAATTTGGACTTCCATATATTGTCGCACTTAATCGGTTTACCGGCGATCATAGTAGTGAGATAGCGACTTTTGACAAGTTATGTCGAGAACAAAATATTCCTTATGCTTTAACCGAAGTTTGGGAGAAAGGCGGCCGGGGAGGAAACGAACTTGCCGACAAGATGATGTCATTACTTTCAGAAAATAACAACAACCAAACATTTGCCCCATTGTATGAAGTAACAGATTCAATAGAACAGAAATTAACAACGATTGCTACGAAAGTATATGGTGCCGACGGGATAAAATTATCAGCAAAAGCGAAAAAACAGGTACAAGCCATTGAAGATGCCGGTTGGGCAAATGTACCTGTTTGTATCGCAAAGACTCAATATTCATTATCAGATGATCGGACAAAGATCGGTAGACCTGATAACTTTATGATTTCCATTCGCGAATTTAAGCCTTCCGTTGGTGCCGGTTTTATCGTTGCTTATGCAGGCGATATGTTAACCATGCCAGGTTTACCAAAACGCCCTGCAGCGATGGGAATGGATCTTGATGAAAGCGGAAAAGTCACCGGCCTATTTTAATATATTGGAAGGGAAAATTTCTTTGTTTTTGTTTGCAAGAGATAATAAAAATCCATGGTCTTCGGTGAACAGAACTTTTTTCGCCTCAAAGTCCTCCTTAATCGGTGAAATAATTTTTTGAAAAAAGGATGATAGCATGTTTGATCCGACCGCATATGAAAATATCAAAGTTATTCTTGAAGGGCTTGTCTATGATTATGATCTTTCAGGCCAAATCAAGGTCATTGAAAGAAATGATCTCGTTAATTTAGCTGATTTGTCACGGAATTTTAACATGTCGTTTATCCATAAACGAGACCGGAAACAACTATTAACAATGACCGTAGAGTTGAAAGCAGACTTCAAACAATTAGCTTCGGAATGGGCTGCAGTAGCAGAGGAACCGGGGGCAAATTTATCGATTCAATATTCCTTATCGAATTCATTAAATGAAATATTAGAAAAGCGAATTTTAAAGTTTTTTAAACAACAGCCTGCTTTAGATTTTTATTTTGAAGCATACAAACAAATCTATTTAGACCAAAGAACCGTTCAAGTTTACAAATTTAATAAGATCCATCTGATTACCGAAAAGACGCTTGATGAGGTAGGATCGATAATCGAACAAACAATCATGGCCGGAAAATCGATCTATCAGATGTTACAGCACTAGGCAATGAAACAAAATCATATGGCGAACTTGTATTCAAAGGATGGTTACAGTAATTTTTATGAGTGGAATGGTGAAACATGCGTATTTTGACTGCAAATCAATTAGGAAAAACAATCGGTGAAAAGCAAATCTTTAAAGATATTTCGTTTTCCATTGGTGAAAAGGAACGAATTGGTTTAATCGGTGTGAACGGAACAGGTAAATCAACCCTCCTTAAAATAATCGCCGGCATAGATGATTTGGATCAAGGTGAATTTACAAAACCGAATGATTATTCCATTTCTATCTTGCTTCAGGATCCGATTTTAAATAATGAACTGACCGTTTTGGAACAAATTTTAGCTCGTGATACAAAAATCAATCAAACCATTCGGGCATACGAAACGGTAATAACACAGTTGAATAATGATCCTGATAATGAAAAACTATTGAACCGATTATTCGACTTGCAAAAGAAAATGGATGAGCTTGGCGGATGGGATGTCAGCTCTCGGGCAAAAACGATGCTTACAAAGCTTGGACTGACCGATTTTAATGAAAAAATTAGGAATCTATCCGGGGGACAAAAAAAGCGAGTTGCTTTAGCTGAGGTTTTGATGGACCAAGCCGATCTTCTTTTACTGGATGAACCGACAAACCATCTTGATTACGAGATGATCGAATGGCTTCAAGATGAATTAGCAAAGCATCCGGCTTCGATCCTGTTTGTTACCCATGATCGGTATTTTCTTGATGCCGTTTCTAATCGTATTTTTGAACTTTATCAAGGCTCTTTATATGTATATAAGGGCAATTATGCAAATTATCTTGAGGCAAAAGCAGTTCGCCAGGTGGAATCTGTGCGCCAACGAGAAAAGGCGGAGAATTTATATCGGAAGGAACTTACTTGGATCAGGCGTGGTGCACAAGCCCGATCGACAAAACAAAAAGCACGGATTCAGCGATTTGAAAAACTGGAAGAAGATATACGTAAAAAGGGAGATATGCAAAATATCGATATTGCTTTTAGCGGTACAAGACTGGGCAAAGATGTTATTGAAATAAAAGAAGCATATAAAACATTCGGCCAGAAAACGATATTAGCAGGATTTGATATGTTGGTAAAACCGGGAGACCGTATCGGCATTGTCGGACAAAACGGAAGCGGAAAATCAACTTTATTAAATATAATTGCCGGAAAAGAGCCGCTGGATCAAGGAACAATAACAATCGGTCAGACGGTTAAACTTGCCTATTATACTCAAGAATCAGTTGATATGGATGTCAATCGCCGGATGATTGAATATATTCGTGAAACGGGCGATGTTATTCATACGAAAGAAGGTCAAACAATATCCGCCGCACAAATGTTGGAACGGTTTTTATTTCCGATGCATACCCACGGGACGGTCATTCGCAAGTTGTCCGGTGGTGAACGGAGACGATTGTATTTATTAAAGTTGTTAATGGAAGAACCAAATGTACTTCTGTTGGATGAGCCGACAAATGATCTTGACACGGAAACGTTAACGGTTCTGGAACAATTTTTGGAAGATTTTTCAGGTGTGGTCATTACTGTCTCTCATGACCGGTATTTTCTCGATAAAGTTTGTGATGAGCTGTTAATTTTTCAAGGTAATGGAGTAATTGATAAATACATTGGCAGTTACACCGAATACTTACAAATGATTGCCGGTCAGCAGGAAAAAAATGTTAAAAAACCGGTCTCACCCAAAAAGCAAAATCCGCAAGAAAATCAACCGATAAAAAAGAAATTGACGTTTGCAGAGAAAAAAGAATGGGAAGAAATTGATGGAAAAATTGCTGCAGCAGAAAAAAAGTTGGCACAAATTAAAAAGGAGATGGAAAGTTCCGGCAGTGATTTTTCTTTGTTGCAAGAGCTGATGATAGAAGAAGAGAAGTGGAACAATGAACTTGAATATTTAATCGAACGATGGGCCTATTTAGCTGAACGTGCGGAAGGATAGAAAACGACCGGCGTCTTGACATAACTTGTAGGGAACTGGTCGAAAGTTTTCAATTGATTCATGTCTAGTGCTTTTTATAGAAAAGTCGAATATTTTGCGTTACGACAACTTTCCGTATTAAGATAATAAAAAGATGGCAGAAGGAGAGGTGAATGTGTATGAAAATAAAAGCAATTGAACCAACACCCAGTCCACATACGATGAAAATAATTCTTAATGAAGAATTGCCAAAAGGAGCACGAAATAATTACCGTGAAGAGATGCGAAATGAAGCACCAAAGGAAATTCGGGCCATTTTGGAAATTGAAGGTGTTAAAGGAGTTTACCATGTGGCAGATTTTTTGGCAGTTGAAAGGCATCCGAAAGCGGATTGGAAACAAATATTACCCTTGGTTCGTATATCGCTCGGTGAAGAAGCAACCGAAAAAGAAAACTTTATTGGCCCCGATGAACATTATGGGGAAGTTCAAGTTTTTTTGCAGATGTTCAAGGGGATTCCAATGCAAATAAAATTGACTGACGGGCAAACAGAAAAACGTGTGGCCTTGCCTGAAGAGTTTGTCCGGGCAATTACAAAAGCCCAATTGCCGGAAGATAATATTGTTTTTCTTAGAAAATGGGTGGATCACGGGGTTCGTTATGGCGACTTTGATGAAATCGGTCAAACAATTTTAGATGAGGTTGTTGCATCTTATCCTTCAGAACGTTTGGCCGCACTTGTCGAGTCGGCAAAACAACCCGAACGGTCCGTTGTTCAGAAAAAATATCGGAAATTGACACGACAAGATTTAGATCATCCTGATTGGAAAAGACGTTATCAACTTTTAGAACAAATGGAAGAGCCGACACTTGCTGATTTACCTGTCCTCGAAAAAGCGTTGCATGACGAGAAACCGTCTATTAGAAGACTTGCTGTTGTATACCTTGGTATGATAAAGGATAAGAAAGTGCTGCCCTATATTTATCAAGGATTAAGAGATAAGACAGTTACGGTAAGACGAACAGCCGGTGATTGTTTAAGTGATCTCGGATTCCCGGAAGCTCAAGGAGAAATGATCCATGCTTTGAAAGACAAGAGTAAAATTGTCCGTTGGCGCGCTGCCATGTTTTTATATGAAACAGGAGATGAAAAAGCTTTGCCCGCATTAAAAGAAGCCGAGAATGACCCTGAGTTTGAAGTGGCCTTACAAATAAAGATGGCCATTGAACGAATTGAAGGCGGAGAGAATGCAAGGGGATCGGTTTGGAAACAAATGACCGAGGCAAGAAAACAACCGAATAGTTAGAGCTTTTGCTTTTTAATAAAATGAAATGTAAAATATTATACACTTAACGCTAAAACAAATTGTACGAGGAGGATAAATTATGTCAATGGCATATGAAGAATATATGCGTGAACTTGTTAAGCCGATGCGTGAAGAATTAGTAGGAGTCGGCTTTAAAGAATTAAAAACCGCTGAAGAAGTAGAGACGTTTATGGAAGGTGTCAGCGGAACGACGCTTGTTGTCGTTAATTCAGTATGCGGCTGTGCAGGCGGACTAGCCCGTCCGGCAGTTACTTATGCAATTCAACATACTGAAAAAAAACCTGATCATCTCGTTACGGTATTTGCCGGGCAAGATAAAGAAGCTACAGCAAAAATGCGGGAATATTTTATCGGTATTGAACCATCTTCACCTTCAATGGCACTTTTGAAGGGAAAAACTGTCGTCCATTTTATCCCCCGTCATGAGATTGAAGGTCATGCTGTTGAAGAAGTTGTTGACAAATTACTAACTGCCTTTGCTGATCACTGTTAATGAAAGTTTGCCCATTCGAGAAGGTACTCTGCCGGTTTCACAGCGCCTGAGTACCTCCTTCTTAAGTCAAATGATGCGAAATTCCACATATGTTAAAGGTATTGTACTTTTCTCAAGGATGGATAGCGCTATCGCCATATTTGCACATACTTTATTGGTATGTGCTTTTTTCAAAGATGGATAGAAAGCTATAGCCATATTTACCAAGTTATAATATGATAGATTAAGAGAGTTTTTTATCAATATTCTCGGAAACGGATATATGCTTTTACAAATAGAGAGGAAATCTGCTGCCCATTGCGTGTTAACTTCATAGGAAACATATGAGTCGGTATCTATGGCAACAAAGTTTATGTAAATAGCCTACTTGTTAAGGGTGGAATGCAGCATGAAACGACAGAAATTATCCCTTATGATTACGGTGCTGATCGTGATTTTTATTCAAGGCTCAACTACAACGTTTGATTTTTTATTTTTAAAAGATATTGAAAATACACATTTCAACCAACATTTGAATTTACGAGCTTCAGAGATTACTCCGTCCATAATATTATTACCGAATAATTCATTTGATGAAGAAGCAGCAGCACAGATGGTTAACCGAATTGATTCACTGCCCATATTGCTCTTGGAAAAAATATATGATCAACATATTAAAATTCGTTTATTTAACGGCCATTTGACGGATTTTCCAAGTACCCGTTCGTTGACAGGAATAACACCCAGAGGCTATGCAGATACAACGGTAACTTGGGATAATGTCCCCGGTGCAGGTGGAGGCAGGATCGTATTTGTGAAAATCGGTGCCAGTGATAAAGGAGAAGGACATGGTTCAGTAAATTTGGAATTGCATGAGTTGGCTCATTCCATTGACCGAATCGTTTTTAAGGGGATTCGCGATCAAATCTATTTTCAATCGATTTGGAAACTTGAAGCTAAACAATTATTCGGGAATAATAATTATTATTTGTTATATCCGGAAGAATATTTCGCTGAGGTCTTTGCTTACTTTTATGCGAATAGTGATACAAATCATTATTTAAAAGAGCACGCCCCAAAAACATATACGTTTATCAAGAAATTGCAATAAATAAAGGTGGTTTATGATGAAAAAATATCTGGATTTATGTAGACATGTGCTTGAAAATGGTGTAAAAAAGGAAGACCGTACAGGTACCGGAACCATTAGTACATTTGGCTATCAAATGCGGTTTAATCTTCAAGAAGGTTTTCCGTTACTTACGACAAAAAAAGTCCATTTAAAATCGGTCATTCATGAATTATTATGGTTTATTCAAGGTAATACGAATGTAAAATATTTACAAGAAAACGGGGTTCGTATTTGGAATGAATGGGCAGATGAAGATGGCAATCTCGGTCCGATTTACGGTCACCAATGGCGGTCATGGACAGGGGCAGACGGCAGAACCCATGATCAATTAAAGGAAGTCATTGAACAAATAAAGACGAATCCGAATTCCAGACGCCTCATCATTAGTGCATGGAATGTCGGTGACTTGGATAAGATGGCACTGCCCCCATGTCATACTTTGTTTCAATTTTACGTTGTCGATGGCAAACTGTTCTGTCAACTATATCAACGATCCGGTGACTTGTTTTTAGGTGTTCCGTTTAATATTGCTTCATATTCATTGCTCACGATGATGATCGCCCAGGTATGTGACCTAGAGCCCGGGGAATTTATTCATACATTTGGTGATGTCCATATTTATTTAAATCATATCGAACAAGTAAAATTGCAATTAACGAGAGAGCCCCGGAAACTGCCGACGATGAAATTAAATCCGAATGTCAAAAATATATTTGATTTTAAATATGAAGACTTTTCACTGGAAAACTATCATCCACACCCGCCGATCAAAGGAGTCGTAAGTGTATGATATCATTTATCGTTGCAATGGATCAAAACGGGTTAATCGGAAACAACAACGAAATTCCGTGGCATTTACCGGATGATTTGAAAAGATTTAAAAAAATAACAATGGGTCATCCCATCGTCATGGGGCGAAAAACTTTCCAATCCATCGGTCATCCGCTCCCCGGTCGTGAAAATATTATATTGACAAGAAATAAGAATATATCTTTTGAAGGTTGTACCGTTTTTCACACACTGGAAGATTTGCTTGATTATTGTCGGAATAAAGATGGCGAAGTGTTTATCATCGGTGGTGCTGATATGTTTCGCATTTTCCTTCCTTTTGTTGAAAAATTATATGTGACAAAAATCAATCAAGAGTTTTCCGGGGATGTTTATTTTCCGGAACTGGATTGGTCTCACTTTCAATTGGTTTCTAAGGAAAAAGGGAGAAGAGACGAAAAAAATCCCTATGATTATGAATATTTGCTTTATAAAAAACGTTAACCCATGGAAGAGGTGCGAAATATGTGTGGCAGATTTACCTTAACTGTTGATCTGCAAGATGTAGTTGACTATTTTCAGTTACAGTTCATACCGGACCACTTTTCGCCGAGTTTCAATATTGCCCCTTCCCAACTAGTTTTGACTGCTATTGCTCATAACGGTGAAAGAAGGGCGGGTTATATGAAATGGGGATTGGTTCCATATTGGGTGAAACAACCGAAGCAGTGGAAACCATTGATTAATGCCCGTTCTGAATCGTTAACTGATAAATCAAGTTTCAAACATTTAGTAGAAAAACATCGCTGTGTTATTTTTGCCGATAGTTTTTATGAGTGGAAAGTGGAAAATGGCAAGAAAACCCCGTACCGGATCATGAAAGATGATGGAAAACCGTTTGCCTTTGCCGCTCTTTGGGATCGTAATCAGGAAGGCGATACGGAATTATTCACTTGTGTTATTCTGACAACAAGCGCCAATGAAAAGGTACGAAATATTCATGAACGAATGCCGGTTATGTTGGATAATGAAGAGGCATGGGAAACTTGGCTAAATACAAAGGAATATCCTTATGCAAAAGCAAAGGAACTTCTTAAGCCCTATCCGATGGAAAACCAAAAATTATATGTTGTCTCAAGTCTTGTAAACTCTCCTAAAAATAATGGAGAGGAATGTATTCGACCGTTATTTAGTTAAATTATTGTCAGAAGGATGTGGATTTTAATGTCTACTAAAATCGTTACAGATTCTACAGCAGATTTATCATTTGAAGAAGCCCAGCAGTATGGAATTCATATTATACCGTTAAAAATTGATTTAAACGGAAAAACTTACTTGGATCGAGTAGATATAACGCCGTCAGAATTTATGAGGGAAATGAGAAAATCAGAAGAGTTGCCAAAAACATCTCAACCTTCATTCGGTACTTTTACGGAATTATATGAACGCCTGACTGCGGATGGGAGTGAAGTACTTTCAATTCATTGTGCTGGTCCGTTAAGTGGAACAGTTCAAACGGCTCAGTCGGCGGCACACCAATTTGACGGGAAAGTAACAGTTGTTGATTCATTGTATATTTCCAGAGGACTTGCCTTTCAAGTAATTGAAGCTAGTAAATTGGCTAATTTAGGAAAATCGATTAAAGAAATTTTGCATCGAATAGAAGAAGTTCGTCATCATACGAGGTTATTTGTCGTTGTGGATACGTTAGAAAATCTAATTAAAGGTGGGCGAATCGGAAAAGGAAGAGCTTTAATAGGTTCTCTTTTACATATTAAGCCAATTGCAATACTTAAAGATGGAATGTACTCCCCAATGGCAAATGTCCGTAATTACAGTCAAGTTATTAAGCATTTAGTGAAAAATTTCAAGGAAGATGTAGACGGGAAAACTATTAAAGGTATCGGTCTCGCTCATGCTGATGGAATGGAACTGGCGACCAGGTTAAAAGAAAAACTTCATGAGCTCTATGAAAATCTGGAGATAAAAATTGTGGAAACGACTCCGATCATCAGTACGCATACCGGATCTGGCGCGATCGGTTTCACATATTTTGCCGAATAAAGGCATTTGTTTTATAAAAGGAAACCGGCTTAAATCTTTTAAGCTGGTTTTTTAATGTTTTTTGGTATTATTATGTAAAAAATATATTTTATTTATAAAAGTCATTATATTTTCGTTTAATTTTCTGGTTTGCTACAATGTTGCCAAGGACAGGGGGGGATCATGTGAGGACAAATCGTATTCTGGCATTGTTGGCTTTTATGCTAATTATTTTAAATGGCTGTAGTTCTGCAACAATTAAAAACGGTGTCGAATGGCCGATTGAAGACTTTGAGTATACAGATCAGAATGGTGAGCCGTTTGGTTTAGCGGATTTAAAAGGAAAGGTCTGGGTAGCTAATTTTATTTTCACAAACTGCGAAACCGTTTGTCCGCCAATTACGGCAAATATGGCTCGTATTCAGAGAATGCTTGAAGAAGAAGGTTTGGATAAAGTCGAATTGGTTTCTTTCAGTGTCGATCCGGAAGTGGATACACCCGATATATTAAAAGCGTTTGCAAGTCATTTTACCGAGGATTTACATAATTGGCATTTTCTTACCGGCTATGTACAAAAACATATTGAACAATTTGCTAAAGAGAACTTTAAATTCCAGGTATATAAACCGGAAGATGATGATCAAGTGATTCACGGAACGGACTTGTTTTTAGTCAACCAAGATGGTATTATTGTAAAATATTATTCGGCCTTGGATGTTCCATATGAGGAATTGTTATCCGATATTCAAATTTTATTAAAACAAAGTGATTAATTGCATGCGGCATCATCTTGCTGCATGTTCTTTTTTCCAATATGAATATGATATAATAAAAATACAATTTTATTAAACTATTATAAGTAGGTGAAAAGATTGAAAAAAATCACCTTCACAATATTTGCTGTCGTTTTGATTTCCACTTTTGGTTATTTCATTTTTTCCACTCAAGCAAATTCTGTATCAACTCAACCGCTCAGGGAAATCTATTCCGACAATAAAAAAACGAAATTGCCCGTTGATTTTATCCCTTCAACCATGCACGTTACGGCAATTGGCGATTCACTGACTCAAGGGGTTGGCGATACGACAAATCAGGGTGGGTATTTAAAATATTTACAGGAAGACTTGGTAACATTAAAAGGGGTTAAAGATGTGCAAGTTACCAATCTTGGTATTAAAGGTCAGCGCTCAGACCAGTTATTGGAACGGCTCAAAACGAATGAAGTTAAGGAGTCAATTAACAAGGCAGATATGGTATTAATTACCATTGGTGGAAATGATATTATGAAAATTGTCAGCAATCATATTTCGAATTTACAAATAAATCAATTTGAAACAGAATTAGTCGGTTATGAAAAACGGTTAAATTCAATATTATCGGAAATTACGACCGCTAATCCGGATGCGATTATTGTTTTGATCGGGTTATATAATCCATTTTCGGAATGGTTTCAAGAGATTAAAGAATTTGATGCCATTATGGAAGACTGGAATACAGCTGCCCGGGAAGTTGTTGAGCAATATGATCATGCGATTTTTGTCAATGTATCACCTATTTTCACTAATCCGGATGAAAATTTATTGTATGAGGATCATTTCCATCCGAACAATAAGGGGTATGAACGGATTAGCAAAGAAGTATTTTCAGCTATATTGAAAAATCAAGGTATAAAAAAATGGGATTGATAGAAAAGAGAGGTTATCGATGAGTAAAAAGTTTACGTGGAAAACAGCCTTTTTTACGTTGCTTATTATAAATATCGTAATCATTGTTTTCCTTTTCACGATGGTTTTTCTTCCGGCAGGCGGTGATTCACTTACCGGTGAGAATGGAGTGTCTAAAAAAAGTCAGGCAAGTCTAACGGTTACGGCAAACAAACAGGACTTAAATATTTTGATTAACGACTTCATTGAAAAAGAGAATGCGGATAGTCCGATTGATTATAAAGTGTATTTAAATGATGAAGTGGAGTTATATGGAACGTTACCGGTTTTTGACCAGAATGTTGAAATGAAATTAACCTTCGAACCAAAAGCACTGGAAAATGGTGATTTGATTTTATCGCAAAATACGATCCATATCGGGAAATTACAATTGCCGTCAAGATATGTGATGAATTTTATCAAAAATAATTATCACTTCCCAAAATGGGTGGAAATTTTCCCTAATGAAAAAATTATTTACATCCATTTAACGGATATCAAATTGAAAAATCAATTACACATTCATGCCAATACCTTTGACCTGAAAAATGATGATATTTCATTTTCATTGCTTGTTTATTAAGAAAAGCGCAGCCTTCTGCGCTTTTCTACTATTCTTACATAATCCGTAACCCTTTGGGATAAAGGTTTTTGATAATTCCATTCGATTCTTTTCCCCAACCGAGCGGAAAACCGTTAATCGTCATCAGTACCCATCCTTTATATTGTCCCGTTCCTTTCAAAGTTTCGCCTTTTAAATATCGTTGCCAATCCTCGCCTTCTAAAGACAAATCGATTGTTTGCCGGCATTGATTTTTCATTAATGCAAGGGCGAGGGCATGGTTTGGCTCAAATCGGTTTTTCTTTAATTCTCCCAGGTGGAGGCCGGCACGTATGACTCTTAACCCGCTTAAATCCGGACATTCATCGGGAAGCGAATGAATGACAGACCCTAATACGTGTAAATTTTTCCAGTTCACCTGTTGCAAATATTCCTTTTCAAATAAACAATAGTCTTGCCAATCTTGCTTTTTCTTCGATTTGAATGGCTTGGTCGGACTTTCCGGGGTTGTGGAAGTTTTTATGAGCTTGGCCGCAAAATGACCTTCTCCCTTTAATTTATGCGGCCAAAGTCTGGCGCATTTTTCCACTTCCGATAACCGGTATTTTGTCCATTCAGGGCGGCCGCCTTCGATCCCATTTCGTTTTTCGATTGTTAACAATTCCATGTCCGGATATTTGTTAAGAAATGTTTCAATGACTTGTTCATTTTCTTCGGGTGAGAACGTACAGGTTGAATATACGAGAATTCCGTTTTCCTTTAACATTTGATAGGCGGAGTCAAGAATCTCCAGCTGTCTTTCCCGGCAAAGTTCTACATGCTCCTGGCTCCAATATTGCCTTGCTTCCTCATCTTTTCGAAACATACCTTCTCCCGAGCACGGAGCATCAAGTAGAATTTTGTCAAAATAAAACGGAAAATGTTGCGAAAGTCGCTCCGGTGTTTCATTTGTGACGACTGTATTCGTTAGCCCAAACCGTTCAATATTTTCGGAAAGTGCTTTTGCCCGTTTCGGATGGATCTCATTTGAAATGAGTAAACCTCTACTTTCCATGGCACAGCCGATTTGGGTTGATTTCCCGCCTGGTGCTGCACATAAATCCAACACTTTGTCAGTTGGTTTAGCATCAAGCAATCGAGCTACAGACATGGCACTAGGTTCTTGAATATAATAAAGTCCGGCTCTATGGTACGGATGTTTTCCGGGTTCATCTTGTTGGTAATGATAATAATATCCGTAATCGGTAAAGGGGATTTTTTCAATCGGAAATGGGCTGATGCTTTCCCACTTTTCATTCGTAATTTTTAGCGGATTTAGTCGTAAGCCTGCTGTCCGTTCATCTTGATAGGTTTTTAAAAACATTGCAGTTTCTTCTTTAAGTAAATTTTTCATTTTTGTAATAAAAGCTTCGGGTAATTGAATTGACAATATTGTTTCTCCTTTCAAACCATCAGGACGAGTAATCTAAAGATATATTAACAAAATAAATTAAGGAAGGGAAATAACATTTTCGCTATTGATGGCAATTTTTACAGCATGGCAAAGGAACAATAAATACGTTACACATGCAATCAATCGAATGTTTTTACACGTTTAAGTCATTTTTGCTAAAATATAAAGAACCAAAAAGCACGAGTGAGGGGTGGTAAAATGACAAGTAATAAATATGAGCAGGCAATTTTTGCAGGGGGTTGCTTTTGGTGTATGGTAAAACCTTTTGACCAATGGCCGGGTATTAAGAAAGTGGTATCCGGATATACGGGAGGAGTTCTTCCAAACCCGACATATGAAGAAGTTTGTCTAGGGACAACGGGTCATTATGAAGCGGTCCAAATTACTTATGATCCGTCCATCATATCTTATGAGCAATTACTTGATATTTTTTGGCAACAAATTGATCCGACTGATCCCGGCGGTCAGTTTTATGATCGGGGGCAATCCTACCAGACCGCAATCTTTTATTTGAATGATGAACAAAAGCAAAAAGCTGAACAATCAAAGCAAGCGCTAGAGAAAAGTGGACGCTTTCATAAACCAATTGCCACAAAAATATTACCTGCAAACGATTTTTTTGAAGCAGAGGAATACCATCAGGACTATTACAAAAAAAATCCTGAGCATTACAAGCGATATTTTATTGGTTCGGGAAGAGCGACATTTATCGAAAAACATTGGAGGGATAAATAATGCCATCATCAAAGGATGAATTAAAGAAAAAACTTTCGCCGCTTGCATATGAGGTAACCCAGAACAACGGAACGGAGCCGCCATATCATAATGAATATTGGGACCACTTTGAAGAAGGAATTTATGTTGATATTATTTCCGGAAAACCGCTTTTCAGTTCAAAAGATAAATATGATGCCGGATGCGGTTGGCCGAGTTTCACAAAACCGATTGATGATGAAGAAATGATGGAAAAGATGGATACGAGCCATCAGATGATTCGCACAGAAGTTCGAGGGAAGACGAGTGATGCCCATTTAGGACATGTATTTCCGGACGGACCGGGACCAACCGGATTACGTTATTGTATTAATTCGGCTGCCTTACGATTTATTCCAAAGAAAGATTTGGAAAAGGAAGGATACGGACAATATAAAAAATTGTTTGATTGACTGAAAAAATCATGTTGGTTAGAAAGACAAACTTTAGGAAGGAAAGGCAAATGGCAAAATCTTTTTATCATTTTTTAATGAGATATCGTAATGCCGGGGCAAAGGATGAAATGGCAAAATTTGCAAATGATGCATTTCTTGATCACGGTTTTCCGAAAAGTTCAACCGACTATGATGAGTTGAGTCGCTATTTGGAAATGAACGGTGACTATTTACCATCAATGACTACTTTTGATCGGGCTTGGGAGTTATATAAAGAAATAGAAGATAAATGAAATGAAGGGTGATTGGATTGAGTCAAAATGATTCAAAATTCCGATCCCCTTTTTTACAATCAGTGCTTGATCAAAAAAGCGGACATAAAAAGTCAAGTTATCATTATTTAGTGGTATCGCCTATTGTACTCGAATCTCGTTCGTGTTTCATCATGTTTCCTCCATGCATATAATAGAGAAACAGCGAGAGAGTGAGGGATAGGGGGAATGTCGAAACATGAGCAACCAAAGTTTCATATAGGTGATCGTGTGGCAATCGATCAAAACGGTTTGGTTTCGGAAATCAACAAAATTTACCAAATTGGTGGAGAATGGTTTTATCAAGTGAAGGACAGCCACGATTTGTATTTTGAAAAGAATTTGCTGGCTTGGAAGGACCATAAGAAAAACATTATTTTACAGAAACAGGAAAATGTTCAAATCGAATATCGTTTCCAGTTTGGAGATATTGTTCGGGTTAATGGCTACGGGCAAGATTTATTTGTTATAATCGGCTTTCGGGCAGAAATCTGGAGGTATAAAGATTCAGCATGGGAAGATTTTATTTATGAATGTTCACGACTTTATGATGGAGCTTGGGTTGAAGCGGGAGAAGATGAGTTAACTTATATAACAAATGAGGAAAATGCAAAGAAATTATTAAATGCCAAAAAGCAACAGGGTAAAAAAAGCCCTTTATTAATCGCATCGCAAAAAATGCAAAATCGTAAACAGGATATGGAAAATATTGATTCTTTACTCGATCTTTATAATGACTATCAATATTTATATTTAAATTTTGGTGAGTCCGGTTATCAAAAAAAGATGAAAGAAATCCTGAAAAAATTGGAAGCATTGTCCAAACACCGTTTTCAAAACAATGAGTAAAGTGAAACTTCAATCAGCGGGGGATTTCGACTCTTCCTGCTGATTGTTACTTTAAAAATAATATAAAAAAATAGGAACTTCCGGCCAAAGTATTCGTATAAATAAGCGAATACAATTGGGAAGGAGTTTTATAGATGTCATTTTTCAATAAAATGCTCGCCAGTGTCGGGATCGGTAGTGCACAAATTGACACGAAATTAGAAAAGGATCGTTTGAAACCGGGAGAAATGATCAGCGGGATTATCGAAGTGAGAGGGGGAAATGTCGAACAAAATATTGATTCCCTATACTTAAATGTATACACAAATTTTATCAGGGAAACGGACGATCGGAAGGTAACAGATGTAGCGAATATCGGACATTTTTTTATCTCTGAATCTTTCACCATCAAACCCGGAGCACTCAAAGAGATTCCGTTTTCTTTTCAATTACCTTATGATACACCTGTCACATACGGAAAAACAAAAATATGGGTTGCCACCGGTGCAGATATAAAAAGTTCCGTAGATCCGACCGACAAGGACTACATTAAAGTTGATCCGGGGAATTTAGCGGCAGCTGTCATTAATTCGATATATGATATAGGTTTCAGACTTCGAAATGTCGATTGTGAAGCAGCACCGCGTTTTTTACGGACAAGTTTACCAATTATTCAAGAATTTGAATTTGTACCATATTCCGGCCCGTTCCGTGGTAAATTAGATGAACTGGAAATGACATTTTTTAATCAGTCCGAACATCAAGTTGACATATTAATGGAAGTTGATCGAAAGGCTCGCGGTTTGACTTCTCTTTTTTCCGAGGTTCTCGAGATGGACGAATCGAAAGTCCGTCTCACGGTTACATCTAATGATCTAGCCAACATGAAACACAAACTTCAAGATGTTATATCACGTTACACCCATTGATTTATTGCTTGCCATTTTAATATCTTAAAGTCCTATGAAGGTTGCAGCTTGCATAGGACTTTAATCATTTATCAGTTAACCTTTCCTTTTTTCAGCTGAGTAAATATCTTTTCCATGTGCTTCCTGTTCTGCGATTAAAGCCTCTTCCGAAATGTTATTTTTTTTCTTTGGCTGGTTAATTCGGTTCCGATGCTTTTTACCCAAGTTTATTCCTCCCTTTCAAAAATTCCTTCTCTTTTATGATGGAATGATTTGTTCATAAATATCCTAATTTTTATTGAAAAAATTCAACATTGCCTCTTTTAATATGGTATATTGAATGTGTCAATAATAGTATAGGATCATTAAAGGAGGAATTTTAGATGAGTACGCATATTGGTGCAAAAGAAAATGAAATTGCTGAAACAATATTGCTACCTGGAGACCCGTTACGTGCGAAATATATTGCCGAGAATTTTTTAGAAAACCCGGTCTGTTATAATGAAGTTCGTAATATGCTAGGATTTACGGGAACCTATAAAGGAAAAAGAGTGTCCGTACAAGGAACGGGTATGGGTATCCCATCAATCTCAATCTACATAACAGAACTTATGCAAAGCTATAACGTTCAAAATTTAATCCGTGTTGGTACATGCGGGGCGATTCAAAAAGATGTAAAGGTTCGTGACGTTATTTTAGCCATGTCAGCCTCAACAGACTCACAAATCAATCGGAAAATTTTTGGCGGTGCGGTCGATTATGCCCCAACAGCCAATTTTGAGTTGTTGAAAAATGCTTACGATGCCGGAATCCAAAAAGGTTTGCATCTAAAAGTTGGGAATGTGTTCAGTGCCGATCTATTTTACGATGATTATGCTGAACATGAAAAATGGGCAAACTATGGTATTTTAGCCGTTGAAATGGAGGCGGCTGCACTTTATACATTGGCTGCAAAATTTGGACGGAAAGCATTGGCGATTTTGACGGTTAGTGATCATATTTTAACCGGTGAAGCCACATCGGCCGAAGAAAGGCAACTAACCTTCAATGACATGATTGAGGTAGCTTTAGAAGCAGCTGTTCAATAATTATTTAATTTGCTAAAACGGGCTGGCTTTGTAATGTCGGTTTTCAAGATGAAACTTCAATCAGATATAATATATCGATAGATAGTGTTCTGATTTGGAAACCGGTTATTGCATAAACCGGCCTTTTTTATATATTCATGTATAAATTTCGGATAGTGTTTTACTTCTAGTAGGAAAGATGAAGAATAAAAATATGTACATAAGGAGCACTTTCGTAAGCCATCGCAACCAAATGCAACACGGTAAGTTGGGAAATACTGGTATTTATGAGTAAAATAAATTTATCTGTTCAAGGCTTCAGGAGAGTGATAAAATGATAAATGTTGAATAAAAGGAAAATAGGTGAGAAAATAAATGAGAACGATTATTATATCCGTATTGACCGGAATGCTATTACTATTAACGAGCTGCTCGCTTAATGATTTAACCGGAGAAAATAAGCAAAGTAACAACAATCATCAGGCAAATGAACAAACAACCGAAAATGACCAGTCAAATTCACCGGAAAACGCTGATGAAAATGATGGCACAATAAAATTAGATAAGAAGTACTTTAATATCGTTGCAGAACAAGATGGAAAAGAAGTCATTCAAAATGTGGATAATCTATTAATTCTTGTAAACAAACAATCCGCTTACTTACCGGCAGATTATGTTCCGGCTAATCTTGTCAGACCTAATGTTCGGTTTTTAGATATCGAAAAGAGCTATTTAAAGGAAGAAGCTGCTCGTGCTTTGGAAAAAATGTTTCAACAAGCTGAAGTTGAAGGAATTTCCTTGTATGCTGTATCCGGTTATCGTTCCTATACGCGACAAACGGAAGTCTTTCAAAGAGAAGTTGAAGCAAAAGGTGAAGAAAAAGCAGTGGAAGCTGTTGCCATACCTGGACAAAGTGAACATCAAACCGGACTTGCCATGGATATTTCGGCAGAGAGTGCAAATCTTGATTTAGTAGAGTCCTTTGAAAGCACCCCTGAAGGCACATGGCTGAGAGAAAATGCTCATAAATTCGGTTTTATCTTACGCTATCCAAAAGGAAAAGAAGCAATCACCGGATATCAATATGAGCCTTGGCATTTCCGCTATGTTGGAGAAGAAACGGCAAAAATTATTTATGAAAACGATTGGACATTGGAAGAATTTTTCCAAAATGCAAAAGCCGTTTAGACATTGAACCGTGTAATGTTTCGCATTGAAATATACCTGCAGTTTCATTATTTAGTTTTTTTGAAAGTGGTGAGAATGAGTGGATAACGGTGAAAAAATAGAAGAGAAAAATACCGAAAATAAAACCGATTCTGTTGATCCAAATAAATACATGAAAATAAAGAAATTTCATTTTATTATACTAATTTTCCTTATCGTAATACTTACGACAGGAATGACCGCTTTTGTCCTTTCTTTTGGGGATGAAAAGGTAGTGGAGAAAATTCAAATTCAGGATCGGAAAGATTTTACAAAACTATATGAAACATTTGAAAGCATCAAAGCCAATTATATTCATAAAGTGGATGATAAAAAATTAATAGAAGGGGCCATTAACGGGATGGTGGAATCTCTAGGGGACCCTTATTCGGACTATATGACATCCGCAGAAACAGAAGAATTCAATGAGACCATTTCGTCCTCTTTTGAAGGTATTGGCGCACAGGTCGAACAAAAGGATGATCATATCGTTATTGTTGCTCCAATTAAAGGTTCACCGGCAGAAAAAGCAGGACTTAAGGCTAATGATATCATCCTTGAAGTGGATGGAAAAAGTATTCAAGGAATGAGTTCCAATGAAGCTGTTTCCCTAATCCGCGGTGAAAAAGGAACGAAAGTCAATTTGAAAATTTCTCGTCCGGGGGTTACTGACCCAATTGAATTGAGTATCACTCGTGACGTTATCCCGGTCGAAACGGTTTATAGCGAGATGCTGGATGGTCAAATTGGAAAAATACAGATCACTATGTTTTCTGAACGAACCTATACGGAACTCGTATCACACATCAATGAGTTGAAAAAGCAAGGAATGAAAGGACTAATTTTAGACTTACGACAAAATCCAGGAGGCTTACTGGATCAAGCAATTGAAATTTCTAGTTTATTTGTGCCGAATGGGAAAGTCATCTATCAAATGGAAAAAAATGATGGTAAAAAAGTCCGTCAATTGTCAAATCAGAAGGAACCTTTTAATATTCCTCTAGTTGCTGTTGTAGATGGCGGAAGTGCGAGTGCATCGGAAATATTAGCCGGTGCTTTGAAGGAATCAGCAGGGGTACCAATTGTCGGTGAAAAAACTTTTGGAAAAGGGACCGCACAAACGGCTGCTAGTTACAATGACGGCTCCACCTTGAAATTGACGACCGCAAAATGGTTAACACCAAGCGGAAAGTGGATAAATGAGCAAGGAATTGTACCGGATTATGAAGTGAAAATGCCGGAATATGCGAATTTAACTTATGTTGATCCCGGAGTCGAGTTGAAAAAGAAAAGTATAAATGAACAAGTTTCAACCATTGAAAAAATGCTTGAGGCTCTTGGATATCAACCGGGCACCATTGACGGCGCTTTTGATGATGAGACAGAAGCAGCAGTCATCAAATTTCAAAAGGATCACGGATTGGAACAAACAGGGGTTGTAACCGGTGATACAACCGTTCAAATTATGGAGGCATTGCGAAATAAACTAATTGCGGAAGACCCGCAAATCGCAAAATCAGTGGAAATATTAAACGAAAAAATAAAGTAAACACGGCAAACTAAAAGGGGCAGCCGAAAGTACAATAGACGACTTTCCAGACTGCCCTTTTTGGTACGTTAAGAAAGTATAAATTTCCAGCAAAGAAGCGAATTCGACGTAGTTGGAAATTTTAAGAATTAAGTATAAGTGCTCTTGCGGCTCTGCTTTCGCCTAAAGGCTCGGACGCCCGAGTTTTCTTTATATAAAAAAACGAGTCGAAAATTTTTCCTTGTGTTTGAAATTGAAAGGGTTTTTCCAACTTGATCATATCCTACAGCTCAGATTCTCCAAATTTAGCAAACGTCCGTTCATCTTCTATTAATCCACAAACACCGCATTGAATTTTATACTCCGGTCCTCGATAAGGTATATGGAAAGGATCTAAATTTTCATCCGTATATGTTTGTACCACCGATCCCGTTGACGGATCCAATTTGACTGATTCTGCCACTTGTTTGATCAGATTAAAGCGGGACTTATTTGTTTTACAGTTGGGACATCGATAGGGAATGGACATGAAAATCATCCTCCATAATTGTTTTTATTCATAAACTGCCCAAAAAATGATTTTATATTCCGGATGATGTTAAAATTTATCAACATCAATTTCACTCATTTGCCATTCAATACTTTTTGGAATACGAATTTCTAAAATTTGATCGCGATAAATTGCTTTTGCTCCTTTTTTCTTGACAGTTGCAGGGAGGATAATGGTGTGCGGACTGCTGTCCTCGTTTAATCCGTCGATGACACATTTATTCAAACTGTAATATATCTTTAATCGATCAATTTGCTTTTCATCTTGAATAGGTATTCGAATAAAGATGTCATCATGTGTTTCAAATAGAGTTTCTTTCACTGTCGAAGTTTCTCGGTTCTCGTTTTCCTCATCCGTATTTTTATGGTGAAAAGTAGTTCCATCATTCATCATCGACTGGATAAAGTCAGGGAAAGCCTGTTTCATCCACTGGTCAAGCATTTGTTGGAACTCTCCTTCGCTTAAATATTGAAAAGGGTCAAAATTAGTTTTATTTGATCCGAAGAAACCCCATGGCCACATCCAAAACACCTCTCTGTTTATATGTATGGCATGTTTGATAAAAAAATAGGCAATTGCCGAGCTTTTAGGCGACCCGTGACGCCTAGTTGTCCGTATTCTTTCCTAATGAATAATAAAAACTTTTGTACATAATATGCTTGGGGAACTGGGTTGGTGATTTTGCACAAACGGTCTTGACTTGTCGTTAAGCGAAGAATCATTGTTCAACCGCATCCAATTGAGGTGGGGAATTCACTCTAGAGAGACCCTATTAGCTAAAAAAACGCCCAATCAATGGACGTTTAACAACAAGAAATGAAAAAATTATGCTTCCAATGGGTGGATAGGTCCCTGAACTTGTGCATTGTTCTTTTTATAATATAAGCTGTACGCATCCTTTGTTATCTCATATAAATTATATCGGTAACCAGATGGATTTTCGTTAATTGCTTTGTAAATTGAGGGCCGACTTTGATTGGCAAGAGTGACATAAGGAATTTTTTCTGCTGCTTTTTGTGAGCGGATATTTTCGAGTCGAATTCGCAAAAGAACCGTTTCCATATTTTGAACGAAAAATAATTCTTCAAAAAACAATTCCTTTGCAAGTATATTATATCCCTTTCCATGGTACGGTTTGCCGAGCCACGTTCCTAAAAAACCTGCACCATTTTCAATATCATATAAGTTTATCGTGCCAATGGGTCGATCCCATTCATCAACAATCGTACGTGAGATCATTTCACCACGTTCTTCAGCCTCAATGGTTTGCTTAGTCATAAATAAAAATTCTTCGTATGAATTCGGTTTATGACGTATAAACGGGAAGACATCCGGGTGGGTCAGCAATGAATACAATGCTTGACAGTCGGATAAATCTCTCTTTTTTAATAACATTTTCATCCCTCCAATTACTGAGGGGGATTTCTATCATTCAGAAAGATAGAAAGAAGCCCACCTCGAAATTTTTTTAGTATTAATAAAAAATTTCGGGGTGGGAATCGAACCCACTAGAACCGGAAAATCCGGTGGCGCACCATTTGCCTTCCCATATATTTTCAATTGTGTAGGATAGTTATGATCTATTTGTATGATACAAAAATTTATTACAAAAGAAAAGTAGTATTTGTAAATATTTTATTAATAATTAATGGATAATTGGTGTATTTAATTCATGAATATCACCTTGTAAACATATGAATATTTATATAAGGCTGGTTTCTAGCCTTTATTGCTATTAAGAGATAAAGTGAAATTTATCGAAAATAGGTTTCATAGGGAGAAGGGTCGCCATATGTCTATCAAAATGTTTTACTATAAACTAGGAAATCAAAGTTTAAACATTAGTCTGTTTTTCACGATGATTTCAATTATCATTTCGATATTTTTAGCTGAACATAATAAACCATTAGCATCTTGTTTTCTATTATTGTCTTTAAGTATTTTTTATTATATGATTCATTTATATTATTTTAAAAAATCTGTGCGTCTTAACATAAAAAACGGATATAATTATGGTAAGAGCGGACTTGATGTTTTTCTCATTGAAAAGGCATCTTCTTATACATATTTTTTTCAGCCGGACGGTACGGCGAATATAAAAATTCAGTTGAAGCATACGTTGAAAGGGCCATATTTGGTTTATTTTGAAAACAATCGGGTCATGTTTATGAAAATTCGAAAGAAAAATGACCGTTCCATTACATTTACCTTTAACGATGGAAAGGTTATCGGTCACATCGATCCGAAAGGGAAAAAGAATATCATCGGTGAAATTATTTTCCCTCAAAATATATTCAAGATAAAAAGATTGCCGAACCGGGAAATTGTTTTTTACAATAAGTACAGGCAATTAGCTGTAAGCAAAAAAGGATGGTTGCCGCTTGATTGGAGCAGCTTTTTTCGGTTGAATACACCGGTTGTGACTTTTCAAGAGAAACTGACTAGTACTGAAAAAGCGGCAATTTTGTTAGCGTTAGTCTGCATCGAGAGGTAATTTAAATTTTTTGAATAAAAGACTGTTTTTAGCAAAGGATACATATGGTAAATTGCAATTTCGCATTTACTTATATATAAACAAAGGGTGATAAGATGAAGAAATTTTTTATCGGTGTTCTGCTTGTGCTTGTTATTCTTGCCGGCATTGAGTTGTTTATCCATAAGGATGGAAAAGAGCATGTTGTTAAAAAGGATGAACAGTTGGTAAACGGTCAATCGCAAGCACAAGCGGTATATGGGGATGCTGCTTCGGGGTTAAAGGTTGGGACAAAAGCACCGAATTTTACATTACAAACATTATCCGGTGAAACGATAAGTTTGAGTGAATTAGCTGGAAAAAAAGTAATTTTGAATTTCTGGGCAACCTGGTGTCCGCCATGCCGAGAAGAAATGCCTGCAATGGAAAGGGTTTACGAACAATATAGTGATTCCAATGTAGAAATAATTGCCGTCAATTCAACTGTAGGGAAAGAAACAAAAGAAAAAGCAGAAGAATTTGTTAAAGAACTTGGGCTGACGTTTCCGATTCCATTAGATACAGAAGGTGAAGTTATTAAACTTTATCAAATATATGGACTGCCGACCAGTTATTTTATTGATACGAATGGAATCATCCACTCCATTTATTTTGGACCGATGGATGAAGCATATATGAAAGAGGAATTGACAAAGATGAGTTAATCATAATGGGTTGTTTCAAAAAAACAGTTGAAGCAGCCTTTTTCTATTTGAATAAAACGCAGTCTGTTGTTAAGATAGATTCAAAGAAATAGAATGTAAGGAGTTTTTTTATGTTTACATGTACCTTTAAAAAAGTGCACGGTTCCAAAAATGATTTTATTTTAATTGATGAAAAAAATATGCAAAGAGAACTTAGCCACGAAGAAAAGGTGAAGCTGGCTCTTCTTTTATGCGACCGGAAAACCGGAATTGGAGCGGACGGGATTCTTTTTGTTACTGTCGGCGGCCGGACAGACGGAACAATGTCCATCTATAATTCGGATGGCACAGTGGCATCCATGTGCGGCAATGGTTTACGTGTTGCCGGAAGATATATTCTTGAACAAACAGGTAAAGAAGAAGTGATTGTTGAAACATTAAAAGCAGATTTATATGTAAAAAAATATGTTGAACAAGCAGATCTTCCTTTTTACCAAGTTGAAATTTCACCAATCTTGTTTGATCCGGCATCATTACCGATGAATACGGAAAAAGCAATGATCATAAATGAAAAACTGCCCTATTTATCAGAAAACTTAACATTTACTGCGCTTGCCGTCCCGAATCCTCATCTCATTTCCATTGTTCCGAAAGAGATTCTCCTTGGAGGGGAACAGGAGCGGATTGCTTCATTTGTTAACAAAGAAAATCAATATTTTCCTGACGGTGTTAATGTTAGTTTCATTTATCCGATTCAAAAGGGTGAAATTTTTGTTCATACATTTGAACGGGGAGTCGGTTTTACGAACGCCTGCGGAACCGCAATGTCAGCTTCGAGCTTGGTTGCTATATTGAACGGACTCCACGACTATGAAACACCGCTTATCGTTTACAATAACGGCGGATTTGTCAAGACCATTGTTCATAAGCAAGACGACAAACAATGGATCGACCTAATTGGCAATGGAACTTATGAATTTGATGGTAAGGTAACGGTTGATCTTTCAAGAGATCTCATGATAGACTTCACCAAATTACAAGCATATGAAGATGAAGTTGAACAATACCGGAAAATAGAAGAAAAAGCGAAACAAAAACGGATGGAAATTTTTGGTAGAGAATCCATCTAAATAGTGATTCATGCATCCGGCTTACTTGTCTTTTATGAAACGAATCATTTCCTGTAGTGGCCCGTCATTGTCAACTTGAAAAAAAGAAGCAAAGGGATTTCCTTTTCCTTCTATCCTTTTCATAACCACATCTATGGAAAAGCCGTCGGGGGTGATGTTATCGGTTAACTCATCCCATTCCAGCGGTGCGGCCACACCGGCGTTTGCATTTCCCCGAACCGAAAACGGGCAAATGATCGTCTTTCCTTTTGCATGTTGGATGTAATCAACATACAACCGATGACCGCGGTTTTTCTTTAACCGTTCAATTGTAAAATGCTTGTCATTTTTCATAAGTAAATAATTGGCGATAAATTCAGTGAACTTCCTCGTTTGATTCCAAGTGATTCGGTTGCCGGATAGCGGAAAATACACTTGAATTCCCCGATTGCCGGACACTTTGACAAAAGCATGAAGTCCTAACTTGTCAATAATATCTTCCTTTAGATAAAGAGCAGCTTCGATGGCCAGCGGAAATTCTGCCTTTGTTGGCGGATCTAAATCAATGACAACTTCTGTCGGGAATTTTTTATCAATGGTTCGGAATGGGGTATGAAATTCGATTGCCAACTGGTTCCCGAGCCAAAGAAATGTTTCAAAATTATTGCATAAAATATAATTTATTCCTTCGTCCAAATAAGTCTCCACAAAGTCTGGTGCATAGTCCGGACAGTTTTTCTGGAAAAAAGCTTCCCCGAAAATCCCATGCGGATAGCGGATAACGGTAAGTAATCGATTTCTTAAAAACGGTTCCATATAAGGGAAAATAAATTTCAGATATTTAATATAATCTAATTTCGTTATTGAATTTTTTTCCCAAAGCGGTTTTTCCGGATGGGTGATATTGATCGGAATATCCGTATCAGTTTCCGTCTTGTTCACTTCGGACATTTCCATCATCTTGGAAAGGGTACAGTCAGCCGGTGATGTCTGGAAAAGAAATTGAGAAAAAAACGGCTCACGTAAAGTTCCATCATAAAATTGTAAATAAAATAATTCTACACATATTGAAGGCTGTACATACACGAATTTGGCGTCTTCATCGGTGGCATTTTTCTTCATTATTTGAATCAGTATATTTGTTTCATCCTGATTCATTCCATTTTTGAAAAGACCTATGGGAATGATCTTTTCTTTTTCATAAACAGCAACATGAAAAAATCCGTTGTTTTTCTCAAAAGCAGTAATGAAACAGTGCACTTTTTTCCAATTTTTGATCTTAAGCCATTGTGTCGTTCTCTTTCCTTCAATCCATTTGCTTTCTGCCTGCTTTGCGACGATTCCTTCTCCTTCTTTCTGCTTGACCGTTTCCCAAACCTCATGAAACTCTTTATGAAATGGAAGAAACTGGATAAAGCAATGATTGGCCGGGTCGGGTGAAAGGGGAAGACTGCAATGCTTCATCACTTGATAAAGCAGCTCCTTTCGTTTTAGAAAAGGCTGCTTTGTCACCCATTGACCTTTTAATTGAAGTAAGTCAAACGCAAGATAAGTGGAAGTGTTTGACAGCGATGCTTCAAAAATTCGCTTTTTACTGCGCATTCGTCCCCTAGTCTGCAAACGAAAAAAATCACTCTTACTGTCATTTTCCAAAATGGTCAATTCACCGTCCAATAGGATGGGAAAAAAATCGGATAATTGTTTTTTATAATGATTAAAAAAATTGACTGCTTCAGGAAACTGGTCAATCAGACTTTTACCGTTGCGACTAATCATATCAATTCCTTGATCATCCATTTGTATGATGGCACGAAACCCGTCATATTTAATTTCATAAACCCATTTTTCTTCTTTTGGAACATCAAAGGATAGTGTAGGCAGCATTGGTTTCATTTTTTATCACCCGTTTTTTAATAAAAGAACTTTGAAAAGCTGGTATCATCTAACAGTGGTCGCTACTTGCGCTTTTCTTATAGTATAAGAAAGTATAAAAATACAAGTAAATAACTTAGGATTAGTTTTATTGTCTAGCTCCGAGCGCCAGCGACTAGCAAACTTCACTCCCCTCCACTACGATAAGTCAACATCGGCTCGTGCCTCGCCGTGTTTCCTTTATCTCATTGCGGGGCGCTCCAGTTTGTACGTCGCTAAGCGGGCGCTCTGCGCTTTTCTTATTATATCTATAGTAGTAATAACTTATTTACCAAAAGTTCATCTGTATGAAAAAAACGGTGCTTATGAACACTATGTAATAAAAACAAAGATAAAGGGATGATTATGAAATGCATACAATGTGGAAAGGAAGTATCAGCTTCGGGTTAGTAAATATTCCGGTAAAATTGCATGCTGCGACGGAAGATAAAGATGTAAAATTTCGGAGTCTGCATAAAAAATGTCATACCCCTATCAAATATCAAAAAGTATGTCCCAATTGTAATATAGAAATCTCCAATGATGAAATTGTGAGGGCTTATGAGTATACAAAAGGAAAATATATCGTTATTGAGGATGAAGATTTTGCCGGTCTTGAAAAAGAAATAGAAGATAAAGCAGTTGAGATTATCGATTTTGTGAAAATTACAGATATTGATCCGATTTATTTTAAACGCAGTTACTACTTGTCTCCGAATGAAGGAGGGGTTAAAGCGTATTCATTATTAAGAAAAGCGTTGCAAGAAACTGAAAAAGTCGGTATTGCCAAAATTGTCATCCGCTCCAAAGAGCAGCTTGCCGTGATCCGGGTTTATGAAAACACATTGGTAATGGAGACAATTCATTATCCCGATGAGGTTCGAAAAGCAAAGGACATACCGAATGTCCCTTCTGCTAACCAAATAACAAAGAAGGAATTGGACACGGCCATTCTTTTGATTGATCAATTATCAACGGAATTTCATCCGGAAAAATATCATGATGAATATCGAGAAGCGGTATTAAACTTAATTGAAGCAAAACGGACAGGAGAAGAAATGGTGACACCCGAGACAAAAGATAAGCCGAATAATGTTATGGATTTAATGGCAGCCCTACAAGCTTCGATAGACCGAACAAAACCGAATCAGGAAACAAAAGAAAAACCGGTTAAAAAACGGAAACCTGTTACTCGTGCCAAGAAAAAAGCTTAGTAAGGGGAAGAGGCTGATAAGAAGTGGCGCGATTTTTTTCTTAACATACAATAGAGAGAAAAATTTAAGAGGAGGAAGCGGTATTGTATCAGGTTGGTTATTTTTGTTATCCTGTTCAACCATGGCCATTGTATTACCACGGTAGTCAAACACCGGTGAGGGCTTACGCTGAAATAAAAGGGGGACCATTGGCACCGAATATTCATGGCTTTGTTGTATTTACCGATATAGGCAATGGAACCGATGTGTTTGTTGAGGTAAACGGGCTACCGCCATATCAAAAGCGAGGAAATGGTCAAGACCCTATCGGTCCACATGGCTTTCATATTCATGAAAAAGGCAGTTGTGCGGTAGGGAAGGGGGATGATCCGTTTCAAGAAGCCGGCGGTCACTGGAACCCGACCAATCAACCACATGGGAATCATGCAGGGGATCTGCCTGTCATATTTTCGAACAACGGGTACACACGCATGAATGTGTTTACGGACAAATTTCGTGTCCGTGAAGTGATTGGGAAAGCAATGATCATTCATGAAAGCCCTGATGACTTCCGGACGCAGCCTGCAGGTGACGCAGGAAAACGACTTGCTTGTGGTGTGATTAAACCGTTTTATTAAAAAAATGGATCCGATCTTAACGGCAGTCAAGACCCCCACTTTCAAGATTTTCGAATTTATAAAAAAAGTTGGTGAGGAACGGGCTGCCCGTATGCGTCCGATTGTATTAACTTACCGTCCATAGAGGATAGAAAAATAAGGGAAACTGCAAAATTTTTAAAAAAACCCTAATATTTGAGTTGACATTTTCAGCAAATTCCTTTATATTTATAAGTGTGATACATAGTTCTTTATATTTTTTTGGGATTTAAAGTCGCAACACCAAATGATGTAGGCGATTTAAGTTGTCCTGCATCTCGGTTTGCGACTTTTTTCATTATATAAGAAGTATGTAAAAATGTTCATATTTTTAGGAGGATTAACATGAATCAAGGTAAAGTAAAATGGTTTAACACAGAAAAAGGTTTCGGATTCATCGAAGTAGACGGCGGAAATGATGTATTTGTACATTATTCAGCTATTCAAGGTGATGGATTCAAAACATTAGAAGAAGGGCAATCTGTTTCTTTTGATATCGTTGAAGGTAACCGTGGACCACAAGCTGCTAACGTTGTAAGACTATAATAAATCATTGGTGATGGGCAAAGTGGTTCATCACCATATTTAATTTTTGGAATTTCTTCCACTAATTTTTCTTGTTTTTTTCAAAAAGAACGTTTAGAATTCAATTTTTCATTTATAATAGTAATGTATGGGTAGAAAGCCCACATTCATTTTTTAGGAGGATTTACATGGCAACAGGAAAAGTAAAATGGTTTAATGCTGAAAAAGGATTTGGTTTTATTCAACAAGAGGACGGCAACGATGTATTTGTACATTATTCTGCCATCCAAGGAGAAGGTTTCAAAACATTGGAAGAAGGACAAAGCGTTTCATTTGATATTGAAGAAGGTCAAAGAGGACCTCAAGCAGTAAATGTTCAAAAGATATAATCTTGTTCACTTCAATGTAAAATAACGAAATCTTGATCAAATAATTAGGGGTTGTCCATCACTTGGGGACAGCCCCTTTGTTGTTTTTAGTCGAATATAGATTAAAAACTGTTGATGGTTTAATCCTCTTTTGGTTGTAAATGGAGCGGCGGTGGAACTAACCAACCTTTTTCTTTATTCAGTCGTAAAAATTTGCCGCCAAGAACCGCTTTTTTTCCGTGAAATCTGCCAAATAACAAGGCAATATCTTCCCGAATGGCCTGCCCCATCATCGTACTGCAGGTGATTAATCCTGCCGCGATGTCAGCGGATATTTTTGCCGCAATTTCATTATCCATAAATCTTGCGCCTGCAGGAATACTTTCTAAATCTGCAACCGGTCTTGCTGGTGGCGAAGGTGGCAGACCAACACCATTTTCTTTTAACAACTCTGCTACTTCTTACATTTCTTCTTGACTTGCTGTAATCGCTTCATGAATTAATTCCTTAAGATCACCGTCACCAGCATGGTTTAACATCGTCTGATAGGCGGCAACACATGCTTGTGATGTAAATAAAAATGACCATATACCAAATACTTCCCCATAATGTAATGGTTCATTTTTGGGGTTTCCGCTTAAAATACCCATACATTAACAACAATGAAATCTATCATTTCTTGGCAGTCTTCCGGTTTCCGCTTAAAATACCCATACATTAACCTCCCAATTTATAGCTTTAATTTACAATATTATCGTTTCCTATTTGTTTTAACTTAACCACCTAAACGAATTAGTAAAACTTTCCTGAAATCCATGAAGGAATTGACAGAGAACGATTATTTTCAACTGTTGAGGGGAACACTAACAAACATCTTAAAATATCAATTTGGGGAGGATCTGGATGAATAAAGAAGAAAAAAAATTAAAATGGTGGCAATTGTCCATTTTGGGAACTGGTTTTATTATTGGCACCGGTTTTTTTCTCGGATCGAATATTGCCATCAAAGCTGCCGGACCTGCCGTATTGGTCACGTTTTTGTTGGCGGCAATCGGCACATATATTGTTTATGATGTGTTGAGCCGAATGACAGCAGATGATCCCCAGTCCGGTTCCTTTAGTTATTATTCAAAAAAAGCGTTTGGAAATTGGGCAGGTTTCGCAAGCGGTTGGGTGTATTGGAGTTCGGAAATGTTAATCATGGGCAGTCAGCTTACGGGCATTTCCATTTTTACAAAATTTTGGTTTCCGGAAGTTCCGATCTGGATTTTTGCCAGTATTTATACCGTATTAGGAATCATTGTAGTACTGGTAGGAGTTAAATGGTTTGAACGGCTCGGAAACTTGTTTGCCATTGCCAAATTGTCTGCCATCGTAATGTTTATTATCCTCGCCATCCTTGGTTTGTTCGGTGTATTGGACCGAGGTGGAGGTCGAACCTATTTTCCTAATTCATTAACGACATTTCTACCGGCCGGATTGAAAGGAGTCTGGGCAGCACTTCTATTTTCCTTTTATGCATTTGGTGGGATTGAAATAATGAGCATCTATGCAACGAGATTGGAAAATGCAAAAGATGCACCAAAGTCAGGGAAAGTAATGCTTGTATTACTGACGACCATCTACCTTGTTTCGATCGGAATGTCGGTTATTTTAGTTCAATTATCAAAATTTACGATGGATGATAGTCCGTTCGTCGTTGCTTTGGATGGATTTCGTTTAGCATTTATTCCCCATTTATTTACGGCTATTTTAGTCATTGCCGGATTTTCGACAATGTCTGCTTCCCTTTATGCGGTTACAACATTGCTGATTTCATTGTCAAAAGAAGGCTATGCGCCGAAGAAATTAAGTAAGAAAGGCAAATTAAAAGTTCCTTTCCCTGCTTTAGTATTAACGACAGGCGGGCTGATTGTCTCCATTGTTTTAGGGTTATTGTTGCCAAATTCCGTTTATGAATATATTACAACAGCAGCAGGGTTAATGTTGCTTTATAATTGGGTTTTCATCTTGTATTCAGGCAAAAGATTACTGACTTTGACTCGTGTTGATCAGATCAAACGGATTATTGCCACAGTATTGATCTTATCAGCAGTGACCGGATCTCTTATTTATCATTCGAGCAGACCTGGATTTTACATCAGTATCGGCTTTCTTTTCGTCATCGGAATTGTGACTGTCATCATGAATCGCCGTTTTAAAGGTGCGAAAGAGGAAGGGCAACGAACGAAACAGACAGGACTATTTGAAAGGCTGGAAAATATTTGAAATATATAGAATAAATGCCGGGCTCTTTAAACGAGAAAACCCGGCATTTTCTGTATAAAAAATTAAAATAGTGCTTTTATTCCTTGATAACCAAAATAAATACCGAAGCCGATCAGGGATAACCCGGAGATAATGGATAGCAGTTTTAAGAATTTCGTTGCAAAGTATTTTTTGAATGTACTTGAAATTCCTGCCATTGTAATATCCCAAATAAAAAGTCCGATAAAAATAGCAGAACTGTAGAGGAGCAATTGTTCTTGTCCGTATTGTTTTACGGTTGTAGTTAAGACAGATCCGTAGATGCCTAGCCAAAATAATATTGATAACGGATTTAATAATGACATAAAAAAACCGGTCAAAAAAGATTTTATTAAGGGTTCATTATTGCGCTCATTTCTTGTGTCAATTTTGGCAGAATGAATCAAACTTTCAATTCCGGTATAAATAAGGACAAAAAAGCCGAATAGCCATAAAAAAGTTTGCATGAACGGGATTTCCAGAAAGTGTACGACACCAAAAAATATAAGTAACATAAATAAACCATCTGCCAACATGGCACCAAGTCCGACAAACCATGAATGAAAAAAACCATGCTTTATGCCGTGGTCAAGCTGGGCAGCATTAATCGGTCCAATGGGAGCAGCCAAGGAGAGACCTAAAAGGATGTAACTGAAAAAGACTGTCATCTGTAAACGACCTCCATAATGGTATAGCTTGTACCATCATATTCATGAAAAGGTCTGTTTAGGACAAAACTATCGACAATCCATTTTCAGATAAGAATGAATAAAATAAATTACATAAAACCATACTTAATCAAGGCAACATGCCAATCCTTCTCATAAAGAAAACTCGGCGATTGCCGAGCCTTTAGGCGAAAGCAGAGCCGTAGTTCACCGAAAAAATATAAAATTTTTTCGGCTGCGATGTATTCCAGTGAAGCTTTCCTTATGCACTTATACTTAATTCTTAAAATTTCCAACTACGTCGAATTCGCTTCTTTGCTGGAAATTTATACTTTCTTAACGTACAAAAAAAGCTGTCCAAGTAAAGGAACTGACCCGGAATGCTGTAACTCGCCTACACTGGATATCACAGAAACAAGATTGAGCAAACTGGATGAGGTCAGACACCTTGGGCAGCATCTTTCTATATAAGTATAAAAAGTACTAGAGAACAGCTTTTTCTGATAATATACGATCAACGTACGGTATGTTTCTCCGGTTTAATACCAAACAAACATACAAGGACACATAATACGGCTAAACCACCTAATAAATAGAAAATCAATATATTCGATTTTTTCATTAATATGGCAATGATCGGTGGACCAAAGGCAACACCGATAAAGCGCATGGAACTATAAACGGATGAAATAGTGCCACGAAATTCCTCCTCAATTCCGGACGTAATGAGGGAATCAAGACAAGGTAAACTAATGCCAATACCGATTCCGCCAATGACAAATAAACCAATAAGCAGCCAAAGACTTTCAAAAAAACTTAAGACAACTGTACTAATGGCTAATAAAATGAGTCCAATAAAGGTAACCCATTTCATCAAAGATTTATTTTCTTTAATGGCTTTCCCGGCAATATAGGAGGCAATGCAAAGCGCACCTAACGGAATGGCTAAAAAAAAGCCCTTTTTAATATTGCCAATCCCGTATTTGGACTCCAATACAGAGGAGAGATAGAAAAGGACGCCAAATAAAATGAACATTAAAATACCACCTATAAAAAAGATGGATTTTAGCCAGCGACGATTATGTTTGTATATTTTTTTTGTTTTCCGTAAAAATTCATTTAATTTGGGTCCTTCCTCTATTTTTGGACTTTTCACTAAAAACACCATCATTAAAACGGAAATTGTACAAAAAACAGGTATGGAAAAAAACGGTAAAAACCAAATAACACTGGCAAATACAGCACCAAGGATTGGACTTAACACCTTTCCTAACGTATTGGCCGTTTCAATAATCCCAAGAGAGGAACTGACCTTATCTTCAGAATGAAACATATCGCCAATAAGTGGAAGAACAATCGGGAAAGCTCCGGCTGCACCAATTCCTTGTAAAGTTCTCCCAATCAAAATAAGCCAATAAGCATTTTGCAACTGCCAAGCTGTAAACGCGGAAATCACACCGCCGATTGCCGCTAACAGAAGGCTGGGAATAATCACTCTCTTTCTGCCCCAACGATCTGATAAGTAACCCGCAATCGGAATAAAAATAATGGCGACAACCGAATAGACGGTGATGATCAAACTGGATTGGAAAGGTGTAATATCCAGTTCTTTTTCCATTGTTGGGAGAACAGGAATTAACATGGAATTGCCTAAAGTCATTACTAGCGGTATAGAGGCAATGGATACAACAGCCCACCGCTTATCTTCCAGTTTTTTTTCTTTCTTCTTTTTCTTACGTTCTTCCTCGGAAACGTATTTTTCCCATAGGGTACCGGTATACTCCATTCTCATTCTCCATTTCTGAAAGATGTGATGACTATATTATTTGTAGAAAACATATAAAAAAAGATGGTAAAACAAGTAAAAACGGGGCATTGCTTAGCCGATAAAGATGAAAACAGTTGTTTGGCCAAATTGTTTTCGGACAAGCTTTTGAATCCTAAACTTAAGTATTGACACGTTTTAAAAATGAATCGTAAAAAATAACAACATTTACATGAAAACCGTTCTTGTCTTGACACAATATTGTTAAAAAATGAAAATCTAAGAACGTGTGAATTTTTTATAATAAAGGTAGAACAAATATTGGAGGGAATCCTGATGAATGTCAAGGATAGAATATATGAAGAATTAAAGTATGTATTCGATCCGGAAATCGGAGTGAATATCGTTGATTTAGGGTTAGTATATGATGTGGATGTAACTGAAGATGGAATTGCCCGTATTTCGTTAACTTTTACAACAGATGATATAAAACAGCAAGAAAGGCTTTGCGCCGGAGTGAAATTTGCCGTAAGTTCCCTTGGTGTCATGAAAGATGTTGAAATTATCAAAAAAGAAACCGTAAAATGGACGACGCAAATGATGAATGAAGAACTTAAAAAAGATTTAATTGGTATTAATTAAAATGATTATCCCAGGATCACTGAGAATTCAGCTGATCCTTTTCTCTTTAATACTATTGATTTAACGAGAATTCACTCCTATAATGAAGTGGAAGGAGTGATTGAGATGATTCATAAAGAATGGACAGAACGGAAAACACTGAAAAAAGTAAAATGTGTACATACAAATGCAAAAAAATATATGGTGAATCATATGTTGACAGAAGAAAAAGTGTATGATGTCAAAAATGAAACAGAAGAATTTTATTTTCTTATTGATAACTCCGGAAGAATCGGCGGCTACTATAAAGATTACTTTGTTGAAGTAAATGATTGAAATTCCTGACTTTCTCAGGGATTTTTATTTTTTACGATTAATATCGTTATGATGAGGAAATCCAAGTGCACCAAATTCTTTACCATGAAGACGATATAGGAGGGATCTACATTGTTCATCTATAGAGAGGTTGAAATAAGGAAAGCAGATGAAACAGCTGCACAAAACGGATTATCCGGCAATGCCTTGATGGAAACAGCAGGCAGAAGTTTATTTTTACGAATAAAAGAAATCCTAAATAAAAACAGCAGAATCTTAATATTAAGCGGACGTGGCAATAATGGCGGTGATGGCATTGTTCTTGCCAGGTATTTAAACCAATGGGGATATAAAGTTGATCTCGTTTTTCCATTTGGTGAACCAAAGTCTGATTCAGCAAGCGAACATTTTCGGTATTATAAAAGTGTGGGTTATTCTTGGTCAACAAGTATTGGTGATGGTCCGTATGATGTTATTATTGATGCCCTTCTCGGTGTCGGAACACGGCTACCGTTAAATCAATCGTATCAGGATCTGCTCAAGTGGTGTAATCAGCAACATGCACTAAAAATTGCCATTGATATACCAACCGGGGTTTTGGCTGATCGTGGTGAGGCAGATATTGCTTTTCACGCTGATTACACATTTTCATTACACGGCTTCAAGCCTTCTACTTTTCTCCTGCCGTCCAATACATATTTCGGACAAGCGGAAAGTATTGATATTGGCTTACCACAAGATGCAAAATGGAAAATCTGGTCGGAGAAAAATGTGAAGCGGACGATGAAAAAGCGGGGAAGCAATTCACATAAAGGAACATTTGGAACCGGTTTATTAGTGGCAGGAACTGATGAAATGCCCGGGAGTGCCATGCTTGCAGGTTTAGGGGCGATGAAAATAGGTATCGGGAAACTGGTCATTGCAACAACCCCTTATGCAGCAAGTATTATTGCTACGCGCCTACCGGAAGCGACTTATTTACACGATGGATTAAATAAATTAGCTGTCGGGACATTTCCTGACGGGATTAGAGCGATGGCAATCGGCCCCGGTTTGACAGATGAAAAATTAATTGATCAAGTGTTGGAAAATGTTTGGGAAAAAGAGATTCCCCTCGTTATAGATGCAGGTGCTTTAGGAAAACGAGAATTTGCTCCAAGGAAAGCCCCTATCATTATTACACCACATCCGGGTGAATTTAGTCGTCTCACCGGTCTCAGTGTAAAAGAAATCGAAGCGAATCGATTAGAAATAAGTAGTCAATTTGCCCTTCAAAAAAATGTGATTGTTGTATTAAAAGGGGCGAATACGGTCATTGCTTTTCCAAATGGCACTGGATTTATCAATCGGACAGGGAATGCGGCTTTAGCAAAAGGAGGTTCCGGTGATACATTAACGGGAATGATACTCGGACTCATTTGCAGCGAAAGCGACATAACGAGTGCAATTGCCAATGCTGTCTATCTGCATGGTTTGTGTGCCGATGAACTTGTAAAAGAACAAAATGAAAGATCGATTGTTGCCGGGGATATAACGAATGTTTTAGGGAGAGTTATGAATAGGCTAATAACTGATTAATTGTTTTTGAGGTGTGATTATGTGGATTTATGTTGGCTTGGGCGGGATAATCGGTAGTTTGTTACGATATGTTGTGACTGTTTTAACTGTTAACTTTACTTACTATCATTTCCCGCTTCCAACTTTTATTGTAAACGTAATTGGTTCTTTCCTGCTTGGATTTTTATCAAGTTACTTTTTGGAACAAGAATTTCACCAAAGGAAAATGTATGCGGCGATAACAACGGGTGTTATTGGTTCGTTTACCACCTTTTCAACATTTACTAATGAAATTGTCCGATTCATTCGCAATGCAAACTATACAATCGGAATGATTTATTTGTTCTTATCCATTCTCCTCGGCTTAAGTTTCTCTTATCTCGGTATGAGCATGGGAAGAAAATGGAGCAAAAATGAAATAGTTAAGAATAGGCAGGAATAAAGAATGGAAGTATTACTAATAGCCATTGGCGGTTTTTTCGGGGCTATAAGTCGATATTATATTAGTGAAAAATGGAATAGGAAATTTGGCTTTTTACCTTATGGGACCTTATTTGTTAATCTTTTCGGGTCTTTCCTATTAGGATTGATTATTGGTTTTGATACCAACCAATATATTTATTCACTTTTGGGTATTGGTTTTCTTGGCGCATTCACAACTTTTTCGACATTTATCGTTGAATTAATCGGCTTACAGGAAGCAAATAAAACGAAAGGGATGATTGTTTATTTAATAATAAGTATTATTTTTGGTTTCGTGTTTGCTTTGGTTGGAGTGATTATTGGGAGCCGGGTATAATACATAGTAAAAAAGGGCGTAAATCAAAAAGATCGATTTTGCCCTTTAACTTTATTATTGAATGGTCGTTGTTGTTTCAATCGTTGTGTCATGTTTTTTACCGGTTGGAAGTAATTTTGCATGAAATAATTGTTTGCGAACCGTAATACCAATTAGTGAAGCTAAATAAGCTTTTACCAATCCGACTACAATAAACGGGATAAAAGCAGTCGTAAAAGCTACCGTCCATGATACATCTGCAGAAATTTTGTACCATGCAGTTCCAAAAGCTAAGGTCACAAACATACCAACTGTATTAGCTATCATTGCCGTCATGATCCGGAATGACGTTTTTTCCAATATATAACCGGTAATAAATGCTGTTGGGATAAATCCAACAATGAATCCCCCGGTCGGACCGAATAAAACAGAAACACCTGATGATAAGTTCGAATAAACAGGAATACCGATTGCGCCCATTAAACAATATAGAATCACTGCGTATGTACCATATTTTGAGCCAAGTATCGTTGCTGCCAGACCAATCGCCAAAGTTTGACCGGTAATCGGTATGATCGGAAGCGGAATCGTAACTTGAGCCAAAATTCCGATCAAACTTGCGAATAACGCGACAACAATCATCATTTTTAATCGGTTATGTTGCGTTTGCATAAGTTTCTCCCCCTTTATCTTAAATAGTTAACAAAAATACGAAAAAGTTAACTAAAATCTATTATAATGACCATTAGCTGATTGTTCAATAGAAAATTCCCAATGTGGCGGAATTTTTAACTTGAGAAGGGAGCTTTCCTAATGAGGCGAGCTCCCTAACTTTATTAACCCTCTGTTTTTTTTCCTATATCTGTATTATTTCCTGTTGTTGCCTCATATCCGACTCGATAGTGGCCCTTTTTAGATGTTTTTAAGGCTTCCGGCATTTTATATTGATCGATGTTTTCTTGAAATTGTCTGGAAGCATGTGTTTTCATGATAATCCCACCTCTTTTAGGAAATTCCTATTTAGTTTGTCCATTTCAAAATAAATCAGTTTGACAAAATTATGGTTAAACGTTCTGCCTAAAAACAGAATGACTTTTTCATTAATACGCAAACTAACTTTAACTTTGGAAAGGGGTGAAGTTGATGGATTATAAGGAATCGAGTAAATTGGCTGGTAAGTACTACGATCCAAGTATGCGCGGGATGGAACATAAGGACCAGTTGACTGAAGGTTTAAGCATTACCCATGAACAAGCAACCGACAATTATATGGAAGGCACGGTTGATCAATATGTTGTCGAGCAAAACGGAAATAATTAATTTTTCACAATTAGTAAAAGGAGCAGTCCATTTAGTCAATGGATGCTCCTTTTATTTTAATGTCCTAAAAGAACCGTTTAAACTACCCTCAATGTATGTGGAGCATGCTTCACGGGAATGAAAAAATAAGTGCTATAATCCATAATGTTGTTCATTTAATCTTGCTCCCTATCAGGATAGTTTAATTAGTGTTAGTGATTTATCTTTGACATATTCTTAAAATTAATTTATGATTCTTATATAATTTATTTCTAATTCGAGATATTTGAAGTAGAAATTTGAAAAGGGAGAGGACAATGGGAAATTTTCATTAGCCACCAAATTTATATATCGGTGAAGTTACCATTAAAGTGGAGAATTTACAAAGATCAATCGAATTTTATACAACCATTATCGGCTTAAAAGTTCTTACTCAAACCGGTGAGCAAGCAATCTTGACGACAGATGGAAAAAGACCAATACTTAATTTATACGTACCAAAAGGTGTTGTAAAAAAGAATAGAAGAACATCCGGCTTATACAGACTATTTAACAAAAGACCCGTCCGGTAATCAAATTAAATTGGTTTTATAAATTGGAAAAAGCTGTGACAAAATGGTTCAAAAACATTTTGGCATGAAAAGATTCAGCCTTAGTGTTGACCATTTGTACAGCTTATTTTCCGAACCTCAATGTTAATTGACAACAATATAAGCAATCATCGGTCCGTTCTTTGTGTAATCAAGATGACTGATACACACTAAGCGATACGTTCCTTCGTTTTCAAATTGAAGTGGAACCACCGTCTCTTTTCCTTTTTCTACCGTTCCTTGGATATCCGTTCCTTCAATGATAAAAGGATGTTCATTTCCATTGACACCATAAATTTTTAGCAGCGCTTTTTCACCCTTTTTCAAAAAAATTGTCCCCGGGTCAAACCGATAAGCTTCGATTTCCTTCCCGTCCGCTGTCTTTGTGGTAAATTCACCGGTTACCATATGAATTTCTCGGATGTTCTCGTTAGCCGTTTCCGTTGCTGATATCATTTTTGCTTGGAAAGAGTACCAGATGAATGCGGAAATGATAAATATTCCGACTAAGAAAATTTTCCTGATCCGCTTACCATGTATAACAGAAAAATGACTCATCCAATTTCCCCCCTTTGGCTTGTCTTTTATAACATATGCATCTTTGACATAGGTCTTGTCTAATATTTTATTTCACTGAAAAATTTCTTTCGGTATCTGCTATAATTGTTCGATAATCAATTGAGAAGAGTTCACGGGATCTTTATTTCTTTCATAGCGGTATATATTTTCATAGTAGCCGCTGATTAAATTAGGTGATTCAACAAAACTCATGATTAAATCATCAAGGTGATTCTGTTTTTTCCATCCGGTCGCATTATGAACCAATTTTTGAATTTGTAATTCTTCAAAGTTAATTTCTTCTTGCCCCGGTAAATGATCATAGATAAAAATGGGGATTTGTTTATGAAGACACTCGGTGATGGTTACACCCCCCGGTTTTGTGATAATAAGATCGGCAAAATTATAAATACAGTCCATCATTTTTCGGGAACGAATAAAAGGAATAGGAATCAGATGAGAACGGTTAAATTTTATTAATTGCTGATACAATGCCTTGTTTTTTCCACATAAAATGAAAAATTGTAATTCTTTCCGAAAAGGGAGATGTTTGATTAAATCATGCATGTTCCCTGTACCCATACTGCCACCTGAAATAAGAACATGAATTCGTTTCTTCGGTGGCTCCGGAATAAGCGGCTTTTTTTGCAATAAAGGATGAAGTGGAATTCCGGTCATATAAATTTGTTCAGGTTTAATTCCCATGGTCAATAAATAGTTTTTCATCCGGTAGGTAGAAACAAAATGGACGTCAATATTCTTCGTACCCCATCCTTTATGAATGAAAAAATCGGTATAGACATTCAGAACCGGTTTGTCAAATTTCCCTTCCTGTTTTAGTTTTGACAATATGCGGGAAGGCAGGGCATGGGTACAAATGACACAATCGGGCTTTCTTTCGTACAATAAAAGTTCCAACTGTTTTTCGAAAAACAATTCATATAAATAGATGTCCCTTTTTCTGTCTTTTACAACCATCCTTTTATATAAGGTACTGTAACTGGTAGGGAAGTGATGAATCCACTTTAAATAAAATCGGGAGATCACTTGTTCGATCCGGCCGTAACTATAAGAGAAAAGATCAATTTTTTCGCATTCGACACCGGGCATCGATTCGAATTGAGCTATTAATGCATCCGCTGCCTGGTGATGGCCGGATGGAATTTGTAAAAAGGGAAGAAAAAGGATTCTTTTCAAGTGATTCCATCTCCTTCTATAAGTCCATTTTCTTCAAGAACATAAATTTTTCTGGAAAAATTTGCGTGACGTTTAAATAAAACATCCCTTGACATGAAAAAGTAGACCGGTTCATGGCTCGGTTTGTTGCGTGAATCAGGTACCGAAGATAGGATGTTAATTGGTAAAAAAGCACTCATTTTGATTAATTTATAGATTTTGTTTTTGATCGGGTAGATTTCAAAACCTAATCGATTGGAGCGAAAGTTTAATGAAGTAATCCCAATAAGTCCTTTTATTTGATGTTGTTTTGGATGTTTGGTCAGAAAGTCCGCGATACCGGGAAGGGAATCTTTGACCAGATGAAAAAAACTTTACCCTTCTGAAACTCATTTTGAATCTGGCTGAGTTCGGATAATAACCGGACATTGTGAAAATGTATTTTCAGCAATAAATCATTTTTTTGAATATGGGTACCATCTGCCAATACGACTGGATGTCCAAGGTAACGGGTAAGACGAACCCGAAAAATGTTCTTTCGATAATCGATATAGGTTAACCGGGTAAATTGATAGTAGAGCGGGTCAAGTAAACGCCAGCAAAATAATATAACTTTACGCATTTTTAACTCCCTCATTTTTCTTGTAAAACTATTCCCTATTATTATTTGCCAAATGTATTATTTACAAAACTCCACCAGAGTATGTGGATAAGTGCTTCAATTGAAATTCAGTATATTTTGGTTTAATATGGTTAACACCAAAAGCCCATATTTTTAAATCTTATAGGGAAAAAATCACAAAAGCTTGTTGTGAACAAATTTTCCGAAAAATAAAGAGAGGTTGATGATAAATGTTGAAAGAATTTAAAGAATTTGCCATGAAAGGAAACGTAATCGATTTAGCTGTCGGGGTACTGATCGGTACGGCTTTTAATAAAATTGTATCTTCACTGGTAAATGACATCATAATGCCTATTTTTGCATTGATTATTGGAAAGGGCAGTTTTGAAAAATTAGCTTATAAAGATATTCACTATGGTTTATTTATCCAATCGGTTGTCGATTTTTTAATTATTGGTTTTTCCTTATTTCTCGTTGTGAAGCTGTTTAACAAATTTCGGGATATCCGTGAAAAACATGAAGAAAAGGAAAAAGAAGAAAATGTGAGCAAGGAAGAACAACTATTGACGGAAATTCGTGATTTATTGAAGGAGAGCAGGACAAGTAAAGCTGAGTAACAATAGGTGAACCAGCCTTTATATGATAAAATAGGGATGGAAGTTAGCAAAAAGGGAGGGATCTCATTGGTGAAAACTGCTTTTGAACAAATTGTAAATGTGAACAAAATCGGCAGCAAGAATGAAAAACACTTGCATGATATATTAACGTTGGCACAAGCTGAGAAAACGGTACCGGCAAAAAATGACAAGAAAAAGATTTTATTTTTAGGGATTGACTTTCAAAATGATTTTATGGAAAATGGCGCGCTTGGTGTACCTGGGGCCCATAAAGACATTCAAAATGTAACAAAATTTATTTATCGTCATTTACATAAAATCACAGAAATTGCTGTTTCTTTAGACACACATCAGCCAAGGCAAATTTTCCATCCGTGCTGGTGGGAAGATCAAGCTGGAAATCACCCGCAGCCATTGACAATCATTACAAGTCAAGATATTGAAAGCGGGAAATGGATTCCTGTCTATGAAAAAGAAGAGAGCGTTGAATATGTGGTCAATCTTGAAAAATCCGGGAAAAAGCAATTATGCATTTGGCCGTATCATTGTATAGAAGGAACATACGGGTCCTCACTTGAAGGGCAATTCGCAAATATTATCTATTTTCATTCAGTCGTGCGTCGGACAAATGTCATCCGAATGGTAAAAGGGCTTTATCCGGCGACAGAAATGTACGGCATTTTCCGCCCTGAATACAGCAAAAACATTGAAGCAAATATTCGCTTGCTGGAATCAATGAGACATTATGATCAAATTATTATAGCCGGGGAAGCAAAATCTCACTGCGTATTGGAGTCGGTGATTCAGCTTGTTGAATATTTAAAAAGTGTAAAAGATGATCCGGCAAAAATTTATTTATTAGAAGATGGCATGAGTTCAATACCCGGATTTGAAGATGAAACCGAACAGGCTTATCGTACATTAGTAAATAATGATGGCATTCACTTGGTCACATCAACCGAATTTGAATTATAATATGAAAAACCGGGACATCACCTTAGGGAGTCTCGGTTTTTTTCTTAGTATAAGAAAGTATAAAAATACAGGTAAATAACTCGGGATTAGTTTTATTGTCTAGCTCCGAGCGCCAGCGACTAGCAAACTTCACTCCCCTCCACTACGATAAGTCAACATCGGCTCGTCGCCGTGTTTCCTTTTCCTCGAAAATGCATTCGCATTTTCTTCGTGCGATGCCTATTCGGGGAAGCAAATCTGTTCTCATTGCGGGGCGCTCCAGTTTGTACGTCGCTAAGCGGGCGCTCTGCGCTTTTCTTATTACCAGTTAAAAGTGTTTCCTGTGTTCATTATTTTTTTTCGGCCTCTAAAATCCAAACAAACTTATTCATTCTATGAAACTGAACTGCAAACCCGTGTTTTTCAAAATTTTGTTTTAAAAAAGGAATGGTTGAATAATATTCCGTTTGCAAATCAGCTAGCAGCCGGTTATATCCTCGTTTTTTCGTTTCTTCCAAGATTATTGTTATTTCATGTTCAGATGCAAACATTGTATCAGCAAAAACAATTTTACCATCTTTTGGAAGCATTTCTGTATAGATGGATATCGCTTTGTTCTTTTCTTCATCTGTTAAATGATGAAAAGCATAAGAACTGACAATTGTTTGAATCGGTTTTATATTCGTAGGAAACAATAGAAAATCACCATCATAAATTTCCAATTGATTGATTTTTTGTTTAGCCAACGTACGCATTTCCTTTGAGGGCTCAATTCCAATTACATCAAGCCCCTTATTTAACAACTTCTTCGTCAAATTACCCGTCCCGACACCAAATTCCAAAACATTGTCAATTGCTCGATTTGCAATTTCATTTAATATATCATCGTAATGAAGAAAAACTTCTTTATATTCGATATCATGCCCTGCAACAGTATCGTCATAGGTAGCTGCCCATTCATCGAAAAGTGGATCAAATTCTCTTCCCATATGAAGACCTCCAATAATTATATGCATATAATTCCTATAAATATAGTATGAATTTCTCACACCTTTTGTCAATACTAATCATTTCTGTTCATTTTTACTTTGACAACTTGCCAGAAAAATATCATACTTATAAAGTAGGAATTACATTTCGGAGGTGGATGTCATGGAAGTTAAAAAAATGAATGTGGAAAGTTTTAATTTGGATCATACGAAAGTTAAAGCGCCATATGTCCGTTTAGCCAGCGTCAGTGAAGGGGCAAATGGGGATAAAATATATAAATACGATGTTCGTTTCTGCCAACCGAATAAAGAGCATATGGAAATGCCGGCGCTTCATTCTCTAGAACATCTAATGGCTGAGCACATCCGTAACCATCATCACACGATTTTCGATGTCAGTCCAATGGGTTGCCAAACTGGTTTTTATGTATCGATCATTAATGACGGTGATTATGATGCGTTTCTTCAATTATTGGAAAAAACTTTACAAGATGTGGTAAATGCAACAGAAGTTCCGGCTTGTAATGAAGTGCAATGCGGCTGGGCGGCCAGTCATAGCTTGGAAGGTGCAAAAGAAATTGCCCGAAAGATGCTCGCTAAAAAAGCTGAATGGAAAGAGATTTTTGCATAAGGATGTTTGAAAATGGGACTTTTTAACAATATACAGGAGACGATTGGTCGGACACCTCTAGTGAAAATCAACCATCATCCGTTTAAGGAGCGAGCGCAAATTTTTGCCAAACTGGAATATATGAATCCGGGTGGCAGTGTAAAAGACCGATTGGGGAAAAAGCTGTTGGAAGAAGCCCTTCGAACAAAGAAAATCTCTCCGAAAGGGACACTTATTGAGCCGACTGCCGGAAATACCGGAATTGGTCTTGCGCTGGCTGCCATTCATACGGATGTCAAAGTGATTTGTGTCGTCCCGGAAAAATTTAGCATTGAAAAGCAAATGTTGATGAAAGCATTGGGCGCACAAGTCATTCATACACCAACGGAAAAAGGAATGGAAGGGGCCATTGAAAAGGCAAAACAATTAGCGGCCGAAATCCCTGACTCGTATATTCCGTTACAGTTTGAAAATAAAGTGAATCCATTAACGTATTATGAAACACTTGGTCCTGAAATTGTCAAAGAACTGGATGGAAAAGTAGATATATTTATAGCAGGGGCGGGTAGTGGCGGCACGTTTACCGGTACCGCCCGTTTTTTAAAGGAATTTAATAAACATATAAAAACGGTCATTGTTGAACCTCAAGGATCGATTCTAAATGGTGGTGTGCCGGGTCCGCATAAAACAGAAGGGATTGGCATGGAGTTTATTCCTTCTTTTATTAATCCCGACTATTTTGATAAAATTTATACGATTTCAGATGAAGAAGCTTTTTATCAAGTGAAGCAATTGGCAAGGTTGGAAGGAATGTTGGTCGGAAGCTCTTCCGGGGCTGCATTTGCTGCTGCATTGAAGGAAGCAGAAAACACCACAAAGGAAGGGGCAAATATCATCGTTATTTTCCCTGACAGCAGTGAGCGCTATTTATCAAAAAATATCTATGAATTTTAAATTGGAGGGAAGCGATTTGCGAAAAAAGACATTAATGATTCACGGGGGTATTTCGCGTGACGAACAAACAGGAGCGGTATCCATTCCGGTCTCACACGCAAGTACGTTTAAACAGAATGGAGTTGGAAACTTTAAATATGAATACGCCAGGACCGGGAATCCGACTCGTGAGGCTTTGGAAGCAATCATCCGTGATCTAGAAGGCGGTGTCGCCGGTTTTGCCTTTAGTTCAGGCATGGCTGCGATTTCCGCTGTTATGCACTTATTTAAAGGCGGGGACCATATTATTTTAACGGATGATGTATACGGTGGTACATTTCGTTTAGCCACAAAAATTTTGAACCGATATCAAATTGATGTAAGCTTTGTCGACACAAGTGATGCGGAACAAGTAAGAAAAGCGATTCAATCGAATACAAAAGCGATTTATATCGAAACGCCGACAAACCCGTTGTTAAAAGTAACAAATATCCGAGAAATCGCAGCAATAGCCAAAGAAAATGATTTGCTCGTCATTGTCGATAATACATTTGCCACTCCTTATTGGCAAAACCCATTGGAGCTCGGGGCGGATATTGTTCTCCACAGTGCGACGAAATACTTAGGCGGTCACAGTGATGTGGTTGCCGGTGTGGCAGTTGTTGGATCTGACCGGTTGGCCCGTGAACTTCACTTTATTCAAAATTCAGTAGGTGCCGTCCTCGGTCCGGATGATAGTTGGCTGTTAATCCGTGGCATTAAAACATTAGCCATTCGCATGGAGGAAATTGAGGCGAATACAAAGGCTATTGCTGAATTTTTGCAAGAGCATCCGAAAGTGAGAAGAGTATTTTATCCTGGCTTTCCGACACATATTGGGCATGAAGTTCATAAAAGCCAAGCATGCGGATTTGGTGGAATGATTTCCTTTGACGTTGGAAGCGGTGAATTAGCAGAACAAGTGCTGGCCAAAACAAAGATTTTCACATTAGCAGAAAGCCTCGGCGCTGTCGAAAGTTTAATTTCATTACCGGCAAAAATGACGCACGCTTCGATACCAAAAGAAAGAAGAGAACAATTAGGGATTACCGATGGACTTATTCGTATTTCTGTCGGAATTGAAGATGTTCAAGATTTAATTGAAGACTTGAAAACTGCATTGGATAGTTAAAAGCAGTTGTTAAAAATGGATCCGAATAGGCGGATCCATTTTTAATACCCGGATACCTCTTTATTTGCTAAAAAATGGCTGTTTCTTTTTAAAATGGCAAAGCTGCCAATACTCATTACCAACAAAAATACAGCTGCACTGAAAAACGCTCCGGTAGGTGTCAGTGAAAATGCCCCGGTAATCGATGTTCCGAGGAATGAACCTAATGAATAAAAAGCATAGAAAATTCCATAGGCTTTCCCTCGAATATGTTGAGAGGAATATTTCGCAACAAGGCTACTCATCGATGGGAAAATGAGTGCGAAACCGATTCCATATATAAGCATGCTCATAAGCAAGAATGTAAAATTAAAGGCAAAACCGGCGACTGCTTGAGCAACGGCAATGATAACAAGACCGATGGGTAATAGCCATTCATAATGAAATCGATCAAACACCCGATTGGTCGGCAGCATAAAAAACAAAATAGCGACAATCCCAAAGATACTCATTAGCATTCCGCTGATATGGTTTGCCAACTCAAGTCCATCCACTTTTAATGGCAACATATAGGCAAGGATACCTTGAGAAGCCGATAATGATAGTGCACCAAGAAAAGCGAATAATAAACCTTTGTTTTTAAAAAGTTCTTGAATTTTTCCTTTATTGTTTCCACGAACCACATCTTTTTGTTTTTCTATTGAATTTAATAACGCTGTCAAAACACATGCGAAAATCATCAGGCAACCAATGATGAAATAGACGGTTTCGCTGCCACTTTTCGCAGAGACAATACCTGCAAAGGCCGGTCCGCCAATTGCCGATAAACCAACTGCTGCACCTGAGAACGCCATGGTTTTCCCGCTCTTTTTATTTTTATTCGATAAGGACAAGTACGTAAAAGCAGCAGGTGTAATAATCCCTGCGCTAAGTCCGTTCATAAAACGAATGGCAAGTAACTGCATTGGGGAAGTAGCAATAGCATAAAGAAGTAAAATTACCCCATTTACCAAAAATCCATAGAGCATTACTTGTTTTGGTCCTTTATGATCAACGAAATAACCGGAGAAAAAATTGCTGAACAAATTGGATAAAGAATAAGCTCCGACAATAAAACCGATGAGTCCTGTGCTGGCTCCTAAACTTTGGGCATATGTGCTTGTGATCGGAAATTGGGCAAACAGGTCGATAAATGAAATGAAAATAAGAAAATAAAGGATAAAAGGCAATGGACCGTCTCCTTTCCTTATATTATTTGGGCGGTATTGTCCAGCTGGAGTCGCCAAGTGAACCCTACGCTTTTTTATACGTTAAGAAAGTATAAATTTCCAGCAAAGAAGCGAATTCGACATAGTTGGAAATTTTAAGAATTAAGTATAAGTGCTCTTGCGGCTCTGCTTTCGCCTAAAGGCTCGGCAATCGCCGAGTTTTCTTTATAATATATTCCAATAAACATATCAATGTAAGTATAACATGGCATATATAAAAAATGTTGGAAAAAGTAATAAACAGGGAATAGCTAATGTATTCCCTGTTTTAGAATGGATTATATTTCATTCCAGTGTTTTTTAATAAATTCGTCCCGACCGGATTTTTGGCGATCTTCAATATAATCTTCCGGGCTTTTTTTGTAAAAGTCTTGATGGTACTCTTCTGCAGGATAAAACGGTGCGGCCGGTAAAATTTTTGTGGCAATCGGCTTAGTAAACATACCACTTTGTTCCAGTTCTTTTTTTGTTGTTTCCGCAATCCTTTTTTGTTCTTCCGTATGATAAAAAATCGCTGTTCGATATTGACTACCTCGGTCGTGAAACTGTCCATCCGGGTCGGTCGGGTCAATTTGTTGCCAATATATTTGAATAATCGTTTCATAACGAATGATGGTCGGGTCGTAAGTAATCTGGACGACTTCATAATGGCCTGTCGTTCCGGTTTTTACTTGTTCGTAAGTCGGATTTTCAACGTGTCCCCCTGAGTAACCGGATATAACACTTATAACACCGTCCCATTGGTCAAAAGGTTTTACCATACACCAGAAACACCCGCCGGCAAAGGTTGCTTTTTCTAATTTATTGTTCATTTCATCATCTCCAGAGAATTGCTGTGTCTTTTATTTATAATAAAGATTGTATCATCAATTGGAAAATAAACAATGATTCCTATTCAAAAAATCCATTTTTATCACTAAGAAAATTATATTTCCAGCAATGATCCCGATTCGATGAAGGTCATAACCAAGGAAAGCTTTACAGGAAAAATTGCTGGGTTCAATGAAATAGAAGTATAAAATTAAAAAAATAACTTAATCTAAAGGTGAACGTATCAAACGGAAAAGGAGGATATTATGGAACATTTACGTTCACTAGTTATAAAATTTGTTATGATAACGGCAATGTTGGCCGTCGTATTTGGATTTTTATATGGCGTGTCTTTCGGTGATATTTTGACAATAAGTTTTATCCTTACGATTACTGCCTATTTGGTTGGTGATCTGCTTATTTTACCTAGATTTGGAAACACGGCAGCCACGATTGCAGATTTTGGATTAGCATATTTAGGAGCTTGGATGATTGGTGCCATGATTATTGAGGAACCGATCCGCTTGGGAACAGCCAGTTTCCTTTCAGCTGCATTGATTGCCATAGGGGAAGTCTTTTTCCATCGATATGTTGTAAACAATGTTATCAATGATAAGGATACAACACAGAATCGGGCAACAAATTCTCAGGTCAGACCAAGTTATCAAACAGAAATGGCAGAAGAAAATTATCCGAAAGTGAAAAATAATCAATCAACAACAAACACGGATGCCGAATTTGCTGAAGAGATTCTTCCTAAGGGTAACAACACCGGTAAAGCGAATCAAGCAAAAGGTAATACTGCAACAGGTAGGGCAAACAATGCCATCAATGACACCGAAATCGGTAGTGAAATATTCCCGGAAGCTGATGATCAAGCCAAAAATCAAGCAACTTCTGTCAACAATGCGCTTAATCGTGAAGAGACAACGGATATGGCGCGAACGAATGATTGGAGAACCTATATTGACGGATATGGTTATGTACCGAATACGACAAACAATGAAACGGATCTAAAAAGGAATCAGGAACAGAATAAACAATAACGAAAGAAAGGAAACAGAATCAATTCTGTTTCCTTTCTCTTTAAAATTAAGATTGGTTTGTATTTAACATATCCGGTGTAAACTGTTCCATTTTTTATGTGGCCTTTTTCATCATCTGTTGGATTGAACCGTTTCTTCCCCGAGTCATTCCAAAGGCAGTAGCTCCTCCGGCAAGGCCGATACCTACTAATGATAACCAGAGCATATTTCGGTTATTTCTTCTTCTCTTTATTAAAGAAGTCAGTCTGTTGATATTCATATTACGCATCCACTTTCTTTTCAAAGCTAGCCCCCCTTTGTCCGGTTTAAAGAAGATCTATCTCTTCTTACAGATTTAGTGTTTGTGATAAGCTTTAATCTATTCAAGTCAGATTATGGATGGATGTTATGAAAAGTAATCTCGGGTCTGGAGCCAATCCGGATGTTAACACCTGTTTGGCCGAGTCCTTCACTGATATAAAAAGGTTTTCCCTTATAGTAATGAAGTCCTTTAATGATTTTTTTACGAGCCAGTTCTCCCATTTTAACTAGATGATATGGTTTCGGCCAGTATATTTGTCCACCGTGGAAATGACCGGAAAGAAGATAATCAAACGGGACATCTGTCATTTTCAGCACAACATTTGGGTCATGCGTTAACACAAGATGGAAACCAGCCGGTGCATGATTATACGCTTTTTCTATATTGCTTCTCCCTGTACTGTAATCATCAATTCCAATAATATTGATAAGCTGACCATTTGTTTCAATTGTCACATGTTCATTTTGTAGTGTTTTACACCCATAATTTTCCAATAAATTTTTTAATTTAGTAAAATTTTTTCTTTTAGCACATAGTCGTGATTGCCAAAAACGGCAAATATTCCATATTGGGGATTGATTTCCTTAAATAGTTGGAGATAAGGAATTAGTTTCGGAATCGTACGTTTGCGGTCCAAATAATCACCGGTTAATGCAATTAAATCTATTTTTTGGTTTTGTACCATTTGTTTAAGATCCTCTGGAGAAACGGATATATTTTCAAGGTGCATATCGGTTAAATGTAGAATGGTCAATTTTCCATCATGATTCGTATTTGTCTTTAACTGAATGCGATTTATATTTACTTTTTTTGTGTTTTGATATGCTCGTCTAATTAAAATAGAAAAAATAATGAGGCAAAAAATAAAAATAACAGCTTTCACAATATCCCTCCTATAAACCCCAGTATAATGAGAAATAGATCACATGGGAAGTGGGAGTTTTTGGGTTTAATCATATAGAGGATATTCACAAAGTCCGTAAATAGCAACACCTTAAATTAGCAAACATGATTTTTAATTTTTTACAAATACTAAGCGAAACAGATGGGAGGAGTTAAAAATATGTTATCACAACAACAACTTGATGCCTTCCGTTCAATATTATTAGATGAAAAAGCGGATGTGGAAAAACGACTTAAGGGAAACGATCAATTTGGTATGAATAAAGGACATGCCCATGAATCCACCGGTGAATTATCGAGTTATGATAATCATCCCGCAGATGAAGGAACGGAATTATTTGAACGCGGGAAAGATTTAGCTCTAAATGAACATGAAGGCAATCATTTGAAAAATATTGAAAAGGCACTGAATGCAATTGAAAATGGTACATATGGAACTTGTGAAGTTTGTGGTGAAGAAATTCCTGTGGAAAGATTGGAAGCATTACCGACCACAACTTATTGCAAAAAACATAGTCCGGATCAAGTCATCTCCTACCAGAGACCGTTGGAAGAAGGAGTTTTAATGCCGCCGTACGGAAAATTTGATTTTGATGATTCGAATGATGAAGGTTTAAGCTTCGATGCAGAAGATGCTTGGCAAGAGGTGGCGAGTTGGGGAACGAGTGAAACACCTTCAGACTTCATCGAGCCGCAAAAGCATTATAACGATGTGAATATCGAACCTGAAGAAAATGTCGGATATGTCGAGGATTATGAAAACTTTGTCGGCGTTGATATGTATGGGAAAAATATCACTGTTTATCCGAACCGGCAACATGAAAAATATGAGGAAGACCTTAATGAAGAGGGGATTATGACAACTTTCGGCGACCTTCCACCGTTTGAAAAAGATCCGTATGTGGAAGAAGAGACTGATCGACGTTAAGGAAAAAATAGGACTTTTTGTAAATTTTTCATAAAAAAATAATTGACGAAATAAAAACAATTCCGTATAATCATTTTAACAATAATTTAAAAAAGTGAGTACAAACTCTTATCAAGAGAGGTGGAGGGAATAGGCCCGATGAAACCCGGCAACCTTCAAACATGGTTTGAAAAGGTGCCAATTCCTACAGGTCAGGATGTAGATCTGAGAGATAAGAGGAGGGATGAATTTCAAACCTCTTCTTATTGAAGGGGTTTTTATTTTTTGTACCTCTTCAATTCTCTCTAAGAGCAAGATGTATGCAAAAGCTCACTTAATTATTGTTACAAAATTTTAGGGGGAATTGTTTATGACGATAGAGTATAAAGATGAAACGATTTTATTACATGGAGGACAAGAAGCAGATCCGACTACCGGTTCCCGGGCTGTTCCAATTTACCAAACGACATCTTATGTGTTTCGGGATGCTGAACATGCGGCAAATTTATTTGGCTTGAAAGAACCGGGTAATATTTACACTAGAATTATGAATCCGACTGTTGATGTTTTTGAAAAACGGGTGGCGGCTCTGGAAGGCGGTACAGCTGCCGTTGCAACTGCTTCGGGATCTGCTGCAATTACATATGCGGTTTTAAATGTTGCTGAGAGCGGAGATGAAATTGTTGCTGACAGTAATTTATACGGCGGTACGTTCAACTTATTTGCTAATACAATAAAAAAATTTGGCATTACAGTAAAATTTGTTGATGCTTGTGACCCGGAAAATTTTCGTAAAGCTGTTACGCCAAAAACGAAAGCATTTTTTGGTGAAATTATCGGCAATCCAAGTCTCCGAGTATTTGATGTTGAAGCAGTAGCAAAAATTGCGGACGAAGTAGGTGTTCCGCTCATTATTGATAACACATTTGCTCCTTATAGTGCAAAACCAATTGAATGGGGTGCGCATGTCGTCGTTCATTCTGCAACAAAATGGATTGGCGGTCACGGAACTTCTATCGGCGGGGTCGTTGTTGACGGAGGGAATTTTGATTGGACGAATGAACGGATTACAAGTTTTAATGAACCGGATCCGGGATATCACGGGTTGAAATATGCAGATTTAGGAAATGTTGCGTTTGCTACAAAGCTGCGTGTACAATTATTGCGCGATACCGGTGCGTCCTTGAGTCCGCAAAATGCTTTTTATTTTTTACTTGGTCTTGAAACATTACATCTTCGGATTGAAAGACATAATGAAAATGCATTAAAAGTAGCACAATATTTGAAAGACCATCCATCGGTGGAATGGGTATCTTATCCCGGCTTGGCAGATCATCCATCCTATGAGCTAGCAAAAAAATATTTAAGACACGGTGCCGGTTCGATGATCGTATTCGGTATAAAGGGAGGAAGAGAAGCAGGTAGAAGGATTATCAATCATGTTCAATTGTTTTCCCATGTGGCCAATGTTGGGGATGCGAAGTCACTGATTATTCATCCGGCCTCGACCACCCATTCCCAGTTAAGTGATGAAGAATTAGCGCTATCCGGAACAACTCCGGAATTAATTCGCTTATCCATCGGTATTGAACATATTGATGATATTATTTATGACTTAGAACAAGCGATTGCCAAGGCGGTGGAAACGACAGCGGCGGTACAATAATTTAAATTGAAAAAAGGATACATGTTTACTAGATGAAGCTTTCTGTTTCAGCTAGACAAGGGGTTTATAGAAGATAGAGTAAACAGCGGGTAAAAAACACTCGCTGTTTTTTTACGTAAAGTATAAATTCCCACAAGGCTGCGAATTCGTATTTTTCAATTTATAAGGTCCAAAAGAGCGCGATTTGGTCACTCCTATGGGACAATTTAGCTTCATTTTCCGTTTGATTTGTCCCATAGAGCTGTTCTATGAGACATTTTTGTTTGATTTTCCGATGTTTTTGTCTCATAGAGAGGGGGTTGGTCACTCCTATGGGACATTTCAGCTTAATTTTCTATTAGATTTGTCCCATAGAAAGAGATTCGGCCACTCCAATGAACCATTTCTGCTCTATTTTCAGAGCTTTTTGTCCAATAGGAATTAAACACCGACTCTTAGAAAATATTCTGGCAAGTTTGGCTCTGCAGTAATGAGATATATTTCGACCGCTTGCTGGTTACCCAGGCAAAATAAAGTTAAGCTGAATCCTACCATTTCCCCATTTCCACTTCATAAAGAAGAAATATTTTGTTATTCTATGTTTATATCATAAAGTATCCATTTTTATTTATTATGTGTTTTTTCAGGGAGTGACCTCTTTTGTATTCTTTTTTAGGAAAAATTGCAGCGTTTATATTAAAGGTTTTTTCGAAAATAACGGTAAAAAACCTTGATAATCTTCCGAAAGATACTGGTTTTATTATTGCTTGTAATCATATCGGTTGGGTTGATATTGTCGGGTTGGGTGTAGCCTTGTTACCGCGACAAATTCATTTTATGGCCAAGAAGGAATTATTCAAACGAAAACCAGTCGCCAAATTTTTAACGTCTTTAAATGCCTTTCCGGTTGACCGAAAAAATCCCGGGACAAGCAGCATAAAAACACCTGTGAAATTATTGAAGGAAGGAAATATTGTCGGTATTTTCCCGAGTGGAACAAGAAATGATCATGCGCCAATTAAAAGGGGTGCGGTGACGATCGCCAATTTGGCAAAAGTCCCGATTGTCCCTTGTGCCTATTCGGGTCCAACTAATATAAAAGATGTGTTAAAAAGGAAAAAAATAAATATCATCATCGGGGAACCAATGACAATTTCTGTTAAAGGAAAAGAGGAGCTATTACAGAAAACGGACGAACTTTCCAAACAGATACATAAACTGGAAACAGAAATCATATCGATAAAGAAGTAAATCAAAAGTTAATGATTTCACAATGTAATGTTGGTAGAATAAGAAGGTAAATAATTTATAAGGGTGTGAAGGGAAAATGGAATCTTTTAAAGCATTGGTAGTTGATAAATTAAACAACGAAACAAAGTTATCGATTCAGGATTTAACATTAAATGATCTTCCTGATGGTGATGTTGTCATCGATGTTCATTATTCGAGTGTGAACTATAAGGATGGATTAGCAACAATTCCAAATGGCGGTGTTGTTCGCAATTATCCATTTGTTCCCGGTATCGATCTGGCAGGAATTGTTCGTGATTCACAAGATCCTCGTTATAAACCGGGAGATGAAGTCATTATTACCGGATATGATTTAGGCGTAAATCATTTCGGCGGTTACAGTGAAGTGGCCCGTGTTCCGGGGGATTGGATTGTCCCACTTCCAAACGGACTCACTTTAAAAGAAGCAATGGCCATTGGGACGGCCGGTTTTACAGCTGCACTCTCCATCCATCGTCTCGAAGAAAATGGATTAACAAGTGAAAAAGGTCCGGTGCTTGTAACCGGTGCTACAGGCGGTGTCGGCAGCAGTGCTGTTTCCATGTTAAGTAAATTAGGCTATAAGGTTACTGCTAGTTCGAGAAAAGCAAATGAACAAGATTATTTACGGCAAATTGGTGCTTCCAAAATAATAACCCCTGAAGAACTTACCAATCCGAAAAACCGTCCTCTTTTGAAACAAAGATGGGCCGCTTGTGTGGATCCGGTTGCAGGCAGCTATTTACCGGCCGTCCTCGCGTCCATTCAATATGGCGGATCTGTTGCTGTAAGCGGTTTGACAGGAGGAAATAATTTTACAAGCACTGTATTCCCGTTTATTTTAAGAGGTGTCAATCTTCTCGGCATTGATTCTGTTTTTTGTCCGATGGAAACAAGACTTGCGATTTGGGAGCGGTTAGCCGGGGAAATGAAACCGAATCAGTTGTTGGAGTCGATTGCCAATGAAGTTACATTAGAACAATTACCGGAAGTTTGTAAAAAGATTTTAAACGGAGAATTGAAAGGTCGTACAATCGTTACATTGAAATAATAAATAGATGATTGCAGATTCTGAAAAAACATACCATCGTTAATAGAAGCAGTTGGCGAATCACCAATTGCTTTTTTTACCTGCTTTTTTACTCAAAAAGGAAGAGGTTTAGAATAGAGCCTTATGAAAAAATATTTGCGAATAGTGATTGACATTAAATTGGCTATAATGGTATGATTCAATAAGGTTAAAAAAATCAAAAAGTAGAAGGGAGGTTATGGTCATGATGAATAGAACATATTTTGTTAAACGAAACCAAGTGAACCAAGTAAATATGATCATAGCCTGCTCTTTTTTCAAAAATCATTTTCACTTTGCATGAAAATATTTTTTTCGAAATATATTGATAATAACAAAGGCGCAGGTTTATGAAGTATGCGTCTTTTCTTGTTCGGGCACCGTGCATCCGTACTAAGGGCGTAGGGTGCTCTTTTTTGACTCAAAAAAATTGGAAAAACTTGGGTGTAACAGAGAACTGTTCACATAGATCATTTTCTAAAAGGATTTACTCCGGATAGAAACTTGAATACATACGGTGAGTTTTGCCAATATTTTTTCAACCTGTGACATTAAAAAATTCCAGTATTCAATCTATCCAATGGACGTATTCATTTGGAAAAGGAAAATTTAAGATTGGGGAGATGTTTTATGCGTGTAAAAACATTAATCATGATGAAAAGTTTAGATCTTGAAGGCGGATAGTGAAAATTTTACACAGTTGAGGAGTTGACAGACATTGTTTAGTGTATTAGTGAAATTAAAATGGTTTTTTAAAGAATATTGGAAAAGGTATTTTGTCGCTGTTCTTTTACTGATTATTGCCAACTTTATCGAAGTGATCCCACCGATGATGATTGGTTCAGTGGTTGATGATATATTTCTTGGCGGCATGACCGGTGAAAAACTAACATTTTATCTTGTTTCCTTAACCGGACTGGCCATATTAAATTATTTGATTAGTTACAAATGGCAATATAATTTATTTGGTGGGGCTTTTGTCGTAGAAAAGATATTACGCTCCAAACTGATGAATCATTTGCTTAAGATGTCACCAACGTTTTATGAAAAGAATCGAACCGGTGACTTGATGGCACGAGCAACAAATGATTTGCGATCCGTTTCTGTTACTGCCGGATTCGGTATTTTGACATTAATGGATTCGACTTTATATATGCTGACGATTCTCTTCATGATGGGATTTCAGGTATCATGGAAACTCACATTCGTCAGTATCATTCCTTTACCGTTTTTAGCAATCGCAATGAAAATTTTAGGGGATAAAATTCATCATCACTATACCATTGCTCAAGATGCGTTTGGTGAAATGAATGATCGCGTCCTTGAATCTGTATCAGGTGTCCGTGTCATCCGTGCTTACAGTCAAGAAAGGGCAGAGGAAAAACTATTTGAAAAAATGACTAATGATGTTTACCGGAAAAATCTTGTCGTTGAAAAAATTGATGCCTACTTTTTCCCAATATCACGGATAGCTACCGGGTTAAGCAACTGTATTAGCTTATCTTTTGGTGCCTATTTGGTCATGCACCAACAAATTACGCTTGGTGAGCTCGTTTCATTTAATGTTTATCTCGGAATGTTGACATGGCCGATGTACGCAATCGGGGAATTGATTAATGTTATGCAGCGCGGTAATGCTTCTTTGGATCGGGTTCAAGAAACGCTTAATTACCATGAGGATGTCCCGGATCCTGACAAACCGGTTACAGTAGAAAATTTATCCGATATTGCATTCGAGCACGTTAGCTTTCAATATCCATCATCGAATGAAAAGAATTTACAAGATCTTTCACTCCATATCCGTCAAGGGGAGACGATTGGTATTGTCGGGAAAACCGGGAGCGGGAAAACTACATTTATTAAACAAATTTTGCGTGAATATCCGCTTGGGGAAGGAAAGTTGCTATTATCCGGCGTTCCTATTCGTTTGCAGAAAAAACAAGATATTCGGAATTGGATCGGTTATGTTCCGCAAGATACTTTTTTATTCTCAAGATCAATTAAGGAAAATATTTTATTCGGCAACCAACATGCAACCGAAGAGGAAATGATGAAAGCCATTGAACTGGCGGATTTCACTAAAGATTTATCTATGTTGCCTGAAGGGTTAAATACACTTGTCGGTGAAAAAGGTGTCGCCTTGTCAGGGGGTCAGAAGCAGAGGATATCCATTGCCCGGGCGCTGATTAAAAACCCGGAAATTCTCATTCTTGATGATGCGCTTTCTGCTGTAGACGGGAAGACAGAAGCGAAAATTATTCAAAATTTACGCGAAGAGCGAGCCGGAAAAACAACCATTATTACGACGCATCGCCTTTCAGCTGTAGAACATGCGCACTGGATTATCGTCCTGGATGAAGGAAAAGTCGTCGAGGCAGGCACCCATGGAGCATTACTAAATAAAGGCGGATGGTATAAAGAACAATTTGACCTTCAACAAATAAAATCGATTGCCGGGGAGGTGAATATATAATGGTTGGCAGACGTTTATTTCAATATGCCATGTACTTTAAAAAGATCATTTTTACTGCACTTTTTATGTTAACAATTGCCGTAACAGCAGAAGTACTTAGTCCGTTTGTTGCGAAAATTATTATCGATGATCATATCATGGCAAACCAACCTGATATCCCGACAATTATCAAGCTGATTGTCCTTTATTTTAGTTTATTTGTTATTGCCGGGATATTCAATTATGGTCAATATTACTTTTTACAAAAAGCGGCGAATCGAATCATTGAAAGAATGAGGAATGAATTATTCCGGAAGATTCAAACATTGCCAATTTCGTATTTTGATAACTTACCGGCAGGAAAAATAGTCGCTCGAATTACAAACGATACGGAAGCGATTCGTGATTTGTATGTAGCTGTTTTGTCGAACTTTTTTACCGGTATTGTGCAAATGATTGGAATCTTCATTGCTATGTTTATTCTTGATGCAAAACTTGCTCTTATTTTTACCCTCATTATCCCTGTCATGGTCATTTGGATGATGATTTACAGGAAGTATGCGGCAAAGTATAACCATGTGATACGTTCGAAAATTAGTGAAATCAATGCGATGATTAATGAATCGATTAAAGGAATGCCGATTATCCAAGCATTTAATCGGGAAGATGCGACCCGAGATGAATTCGAGACTTTGAATCAAACTCATTTTCAATATCAAAATAAACTATTGATATTAAACTCGTTATCTTCATGGAATTTAGTTGGCACTATAAAAGCCATTGTCTTCGTTGCATTTATCTGGTATTTCGGCGGCGATGCAATTTCCACCCGTACGAATTTGACGGTTGGTGTGTTGTATGCCTATGTAGACTATATTAACCGGCTCTTCAATCCGATCCATAATATTGTTAATCAGTTTAGTAATTTAGAAGCTTCATTGGTGGCAGGCGAACGCGTCTTTCGCTTATTGGACGAAAAGGGAACCCCGGTAAGTGATGAAAAAATACCTCGCTATCAAGGAAATGTCCAATTTAACCATGTGTACTTTGCTTATAAAGAAAAAGAATATGTGTTAAAGGATATTCATTTCCAAGCGAGTCATGGTGAAACAGTTGCATTTGTCGGTCATACCGGTTCCGGGAAAAGTTCGATTATGAATTTATTGTTTCGATTTTACGACCCAAGTCGTGGGGAGATTTTGATTGATGGAAAAAATATTATGGATTTCCCGAAACAAACGATCCGTGAACATATGGCCATCGTGTTACAAGAACCGTTTTTATTTACGGGGACGATTTTTTCAAATATTACTATGAATGATCCGAAAATTACGAGGGAGGACGCAGAAGCTGCATTGCGGGCTGTTGGTGCTGATTTCGTTTTTAACCAATTGGAACACGGCTTGGATGAACCGGTCCTCGAAAAAGGAAGTACGCTATCATCCGGCCAGCGCCAATTAATCTCTTTTGCCCGTGCCCTTGCTTTCAATCCGGCAATCTTGATTTTGGATGAAGCAACTTCGAATATTGATACAGAAACGGAAAGCGTCATCCAACAAGCAATGGAAGTGTTAAAACAAGGTCGGACGACATTCATCATTGCTCACAGGCTCTCGACGATTAAAAACGCTGATCAAATTTTAGTTCTTGACCGTGGTATGATCGTTGAAAAAGGGAATCACGAAGAATTGATGGAGCAAAAAGGGAAGTATTATCAAATGTATCAGATTCAACAAGGCGTGGCAATGGAACATGTCAGGTAAACAATCTGTTCAACAACCAATGCCCCTGCTAAATCGTAATCAACGAAGAAGATGGGAGACGAGCTAACCTTATATGTCCGATTTGTTCGGCCGGGTAAGGTGTTGGTTTTCCCACATGGATTTGTGTCCATTAGCGGAATTCCGACTATTTGATTTTAATACTGTTATAGGGAAAAAAGGTTGCCATAAAAGTTTGTATGACTGGCAACCTTTTTTCTTTTGCGATATGATAAGGGTAATTCAGAAAAAAACATGCAGGAGTTTCTTTATGATCGGGAATAAATATCCATATAGACTAAGTATCATTATTTTTATTTTTTTCTTCAGTTTTCTGCTCGTGACCCTGTTTGTACAAACCGGGAAGATTGAAAAATTTGATTTATCGATTATTCATTTTGTTCAAGGGTTTGAAACACCGTTGTTAACTTCAATTATGTTGTTTTTTACCAAAATCGGTTCATTTCCTATCGTTACCCTCCTTTTTCTATTAATTTCTTTATTCTTGTATTTTGTTTTTCATCATCGCAGTGAACTGGTTTTGTTTGCGGTTGTCATTGCCGGCACACTAGTAATCAACCGGTTATTAAAGGAATATTTTGAGCGGGTAAGACCGGATATTCACCGGTTGATAGAAATAGGCGGTTACAGTTTTCCGAGCGGGCATGCTATGACAGCTTTTTCTGTTTATACAATATTGGCTTTTCTTTTCTGGCGCCATATTTCAACACGTTTCGGTCGCATCATGTTGCTTATTTTTAGTGCATTATTTATTTTCATGATCGGTATAAGTCGAATTTATCTGGGTGTGCATTACCCGAGTGATATTCTCGGCGGTTATTTTGTCAGCGGTATGTGGTGTACATTGGCAATCGGTTTTTTTCAAAAGTATAAAAATAGGAATCATGCCAAGGATTAGCTTTATTGGGAGTGGGAAGGGGAGACCCAGGAAATTGGAAGGGGGAATTTCAAATATGGATTTAAAACAAATATTTACAAGGATTCAAAATCATCATTCTGCCATGTTAGGAAAAGAACATTACCGAGCGTTCGGAATTTTAGTCCCACTTATTCAAATAGATGGACAAATTCACCTTTTATTTGAAGTACGATCATTACAGTTGAAAAGACAGCCTGGTGAAATTTGCTTTCCGGGTGGAGGGGTTGAAAAATATGATCCTACTCCACAAGATACGGCAATTCGTGAAACTGCCGAAGAACTTGGCATTGAAAAAGATTCAATTTCATGTGTTTATCCATTAGACTTTTTTGTTCAGTCAATGGATGGAAGAATCATTTATCCTTATGTAGGTTTTATCGATAATATAGAGAAAATAAAACCAAATCCTGATGAGGTGAAGGAAATCTTTACCGTACCAATCGAATATTTAAGAGACATGAAACCGGAAGAACATCGACTAACCTTTCAAGTCCAACTTGGTGAAGACTTCCCTTATCACCTCATACCTGGCGGGAAAAACTATTCGTGGAAAACGCGGGAAATCGTTGAATATTTTTATTTCTATAAGGACTATGTGATTTGGGGTTTGACAGCCAATATTTTACGTCATTTCTTATCCATTGTTTATGAACAGGATAATGGAGAGAAAAAATAAGTTCCGAAAAAGTTATTATGGATGATTTCACGAAAAGATTTGCATAAACGATGTTTCTTAAACGACCAATACGAAACGTTAAGCGTTACTTTTCGGGTATTAACCATTGTATCTTTTTCGTCATTATGTTTAAATAGTCACGTACCTGTGTACATTTGGATAGGTAAAGAACATTTCAATCTCTTGCAACAGAAGAAAGCGAAGTAATGGATTCGCAGCTTCCCTTGTAAAACTAGATAAATACCACGTATCCAAAAAACATAATCAATAAAGGAGTGTCTACATATGAAATGCAAAATTAACCGGAATGCGGCAAAAGTACTAAAGAAACAATTGGAGTCCGAAGAAGCACAAGGGAAAATGGTTCGTGTCTATGTGACTCATGAACACGGTGATCATGTTCATTACGGATTAACGTTTGATACCCCAACGGAGCATGATGAAATTGTTAAAACGGACAAAGATATTGATGTTTTACTGGATAAAAGAAATGACTGGTTAGATGGTGTCTGGATTCAATATTTTTATGTTCCTGAAGAAGGATTTGTCATTACTAATCCGACAAAAGGCGGACATCACCATCACTAAATGATAAATATATTTTCAAAAGGCTCTGTTAACCACTACTAATTGAAGTTTCCCTGTATTCGTCACAGGTTGAAGCACTTGGTTTAACAGAGTTTTTTAAAAAAATTTATTGGGGGAGTTATGGCTACAAAAAAATATTATGTCGTTTGGAAAGGTACGAACACAGGTATTTTCACTTCATGGGATGACTGTAAACGAAATGTTCAAGGAGTTCCGGGTGCAAAATACAAATCATTCCCATCGCTAAAAGAGGCAGAAATTGCTTTTCAGAGCGGTTGGCAAGCATATTACGGGGAAAACACAAAAAGTGACAAGAAAGCAAAGGCAAGAATACAAACGAACATTCAACAGAACCATGATTATATTGAAGACAGTATCGCTGTCGATGCGGCATGCAGCGGGAATCCGGGTCCAATGGAATATAAAGGCGTTTGTCTAAAAACCGGTCAAACATTATTTCACTTTGGTCCAATCGTAGGAACAAATAATATCGGTGAATTTCTGGCCATTGTCCATGCCCTCGGATTTTTACAAAAGAAAAACTTGTCTATTCCGATTTATTCTGATTCGCAAACTGCCATCAAATGGGTAAAAATGAAAAAAGCGAATACAAATTTACCGTTAACCAAGGAAACAGAACAAGTATGGAATTTAATCAAACGTGCAGAACAATGGTTGCAAACACATTCCTATGCCAATCCAATCATTAAATGGGAGACGAAACTATGGGGAGAGAACAAAGCCGATTTTGGCAGGAAATAAATTGATTGATATCTTATGCACAATGGTACTTGTTTTTTCAGTTAAACGGACAACCGGTGGGGGATATTGTGCTCCCCCGGGGATTGAAATGTCACTTAGTAATTGGTTATTCAACAATCTTATCTTTCTAGGTTATCTTTTTCAGTTTGTACAATCTGAAAGTATGACCTCTTTTTTTTACAGTTAATTGAGGGACATTGAAAAAGTAAAGAACATCGTCCTCAATTTTGTTCGGTTTTTCCATTTGGTAAGATAAGTACTTCCACTCTTCGATTTTTTGCCTTTCCTTCTTCGGTATCGTTGGAAGCAATCGGTTGAAATTCACCAAATCCTTTCGCACTAAACATTCTTGGATCAAGCTGGTCATTTTCTAAGATAATTTTCATAAAATTGACGGCACGCATGACACTAAGCTCCCAGTTTGATGAAAAATTAGAATTCTGGATCGGGACATTGTCCGTGTGCCCGCTAATAATGACGTTGTGCGGAGGGTCAATGACGAGTAAGTCGCTGATTTCTTTTGCAATCGCAATATCTTCTTCACGCACTTCAGCACTTCCGGAATCAAACAAAACACTGTCATTAATTGTAACAAGAAGCCCCTCGCTCGTTAACGAAGTTTTCAGCTGACCGGTTAGCCCTTTTTCCAAAATGTACTGGTTGACTCGCTCTTGAGTAGCACTTAAAGTAGTTTGTTCGTCAACCGATACTTTGGTCTGTTCTTTTGCCTTCTCTAATTTTTCCTTCGTTTCATCTGCCAGCTCTTCACCATTTTTTTGTTCAATACTTTCGTAGTCAACAATCCCTGTTCCTCCTGTAAAAATTTCGCTAAATACCTTTGACATGGACTGAAATTTTTGGGCATCTACCGCACTGGATGCAAACAATACAATAAATAAGGCAAGTAATAAAGTCATTAAATCCGAGTATGGTAATAACCAAGTTTCATTAAATTCTTTATCGTCCTTTTCCTTTTTACGCCTGCTCATGTTTCGGTTCCCTGCCTTCATCTAAAAAATGTTGCCGCTCATCAGTCGGCAAAAAGGATGAAAGTTTTTGCTCAATTTCTTTCGGTGTTTCTCCTTGAAGAATAGAGAGAATCCCCTCAATCATCAACAGTTTCATACGAACTTCCAGCTTTGATTTCCGACGTAATTTATTGGCAAACGGGTTCCAGAGTATATAACCGGTGAAAATACCGAGTAATGTTGCAATAAAGGCAGCACTAATGGCATGTCCCAATTTCTCTGTATCACTCATATCCCCGAGAGCGGCAATTAAACCAACGACCGCACCAAGCACACCAAGTGTCGGTGCGTATGTTCCTGCTTGAGCAAAGATTTGCGCTCCGACAGCATGACGTTCTTCCATGGCATCAATTTCTTCCAACAAAACATCACGAATATAATCGGGCGTCTTTCCGTCAATTGCCATACCCATTCCATTTTTTAAAAAAGGGTCATCGATTTCTTCCAGTTTTTTTTCTAAAACAAGTATGCCTTCCTTCCGTGCGATTTGTGACCATTCCGAAAACAACTTAATTGCTTCGGTCATCTTTATACTCTTTTGTTCAGTAAAAAGTATTTTAAATAACTTTGGAATATTTTTTAATTCACTCATTGGAAAAGCGATTGTAACAGCAGCTATTGTACCTAACAAAATTATTAAAAATGCGGCAGGATTGTTTAAAGCAACAATATCGACACCTTTTAAAACCATCCCGACACCGACTGCAACAATTCCAAAAATAATACCAAGTAATGAAGTTTTATCCATTTAAATCACCTATCTACCATCATTTTTGCCCTAATTATCAAATTGATAAAAAGTCATTTCATATTCAGACATGTACTTTATATTTGATTTCAGGCTAATATACTATCTCACTTTTTATCGACATTTTTTTACAAAATTTAATAGCAGGTAAAAAAATAATGTTTTTGCGCCAAAATAATACAGAAGAAATTAAGAAAATTTATGATTTCGTGCACCTGACATACAAATCCACCCATAAGTATGTTAGAATAATAAAATATTAGGTAAAGATTTTATAGAATGGAGTTTGTTTATGAAACTAGTAAGTTGGAATGTCAACGGCCTAAGAGCATGTGTGAAAAAAGGCTTTTTGGAATATTTTTATGACATAGATGCAGATATTTTTTGTATACAAGAAACGAAATTAAAAGAGGGCCAGATTGACGTTGATTTACCGGGATACTTACAATATTGGAACTACGCCGAAAAGAAAGGGTATTCCGGAACAGCTGTGTTTACAAAATATAAACCATTGACGGTTTCATATGGTTTTTCTCCGGAAGAAAGTGAGCGAGAAGGAAGAATCATTACCTTGGAGTATGAGAATTTTTACTTAGTGAATGTATATACGCCAAATTCACAGCGAGATTTGGCAAGATTGAAGTTTCGCTTAGAATGGGAAGATAAGCTGAAGAAATATCTATTGGCATTAAATGAAAAGAAGCCTGTGGTGTACTGTGGTGATTTAAATGTTGCCCATCAGGAGATTGATTTGAAAAACGCTAAGTCCAATATCGGTAATTCCGGATTCACGAATGAAGAGCGAGAAAAAATGACGAGTTTACTGGCATCTGGATTTATTGATACATTTCGTTATTTACATCCGGATGCGGTCGACCGTTATACTTGGTGGAGCTATATGAACAAAGTACGGGATAGAAATATCGGATGGCGTATTGATTATTTTATTGTTTCAGAAAGTATCAAAGAAAAAATTGTAAATGCTGACATTCATTCACATGTATTAGGAAGTGACCATTGTCCGATTCTTTTAGAAATCGACCTGTAATATTTCCTTCGTATTGCCAATATTTTTCATCTAAAAGGGAATTATGTTAAAATTACGAAGTGTTATTCTTTTTTAGAATGCTTTTCTAGGAATAATAAGACTAGTAGAAAGATTGAATAGTTTATTTCCTATTTTTGTGATGATTTTGAAAACTATTTAAGTTTATATACAACAAATTGAAAGGAAAGAAAGCTGTATGAAAAAAATTAAAATAACATGTGACCGTACGGCCGATCTTCCCGATGAATATCTTATTCAAAATGATATTGAAACAATTCCTCTCTATATTATTTTAGATGATAAAACCTATCGGGACGGAATCGATATTACTCCTGATGATATATTTTCCTATGCGGAACGAACAGGAAAACTACCTAAAACGGCAGCTGCCTCAGTTCAAAATTATTTTGATATATTCTCAAAATATGAGTCCTATGATGCCGTTATTCATATTAGTCTGGGTGAGAATTTTTCCAGTTCTTATCAAAATGCATACTTGGCTTCTCAAAAGTTTCATAACGTGCATGTGATTAATTCTGACAATTTATCAACTGGAACCGGTCATATCGTTATGGAAGCTGTTCAATTAGTAGAACAGGGAATGGAAGTTGAAAGTATTGTAAGAAAATTAACAGAACTCGTTCCTAAAGTGGAAGCCAGTTTTGTCATCGATACGCTTGATTATTTGAAAATGGGTGGCAGATGTTCCGCTATTACTGCTTTTAGTGCAAACTTGTTAAATATTAAACCATGTATTGAAGTCATTAACGGGAAGATGGACGTGGGAAAAAAATATCGCGGACGCTTTGAAAAATCAATTGAAAAATATGTGGTTGACCGTTTGAAAGACCGAAGCGATATTGTCCGTGACCGTATTTTTATTACCCATTCCGGATGTTCTGAGGAAATCATTAAGCGAGTTCAAGAATTAATTAATCAGCACCAAAAGTTTAAAGAAATTATTATTACAAAGGCATCTTGCACGATTTCCAGTCATTGCGGTCCCAATACACTTGGCATTCTTTTTAAAAGAATATAGAGGCACGACTTTCAAGCGGTGCCTCTTTTAATAAATTTGTTTATTATTTGGCATAAAAGTTTTCCGTATAATAAGGTTCAGCATTTGTGTTGAAAGCAACTCCCACACCTAAGTATTCATAATCCTTTTCAAGAATATTTTTTCGGTGACCAAGCGAATTCAATAATCCTTCATGGGCGAAGATACTGCTAAATTGGCCATATGCTAAGTTTTCTCCAGCAAGAATAAAAGTAATCTGGTCCGCTGCCATCCGATCGAATGGATCTTGTCCTTTGGGATTTGTATGGCTGAAATAAGCATTAGCCGCCATATCATCGCTATGCTTCCGGGCGGTTATGCGAACACGTTCATCCCAAGTTAATGGGCTTAGATTGTGTTTAACCCGTTCCGCATTCGTTAAATCAAATAGTTGATATTCAAAACCTTCCTTTAAAGCCTGGCTTTCATCGGTATACAAGTAAGCTCGGTCATTTTCAAGGGATTCACTTATGATTTGGATAGCAGTAACGGTATTATTTTCATGTATATCATAGAAGATTGTAATGTAACTGTTATCCTTGTGAAAAATATCGTATTCGCGGTCTTCAGGAAGATTGTAGCGAACAACCCCTTTTTGAATGCTCGTAAGCGGTTCTGTTCCCATCTTACTTAATACTTCTTCTTTTCCGGTGCCAATGCCAATACCGTTTGCTGATGATATTAAGTTTTGATTTGTAAATAATCCGGCAACTTTCCCATCTTTATTATAGGCAACCATGAAAAAGTTTTGATAGTTTTCATGATAAGTATGCCAGTTTGTATGATATTCATTTAAGCTGACTCTCTTCGGCTGCCCGTACATATTTTCTACATCTTGTTTTGACGAACCTAATTCAATATTTGCTATCGAAAAGGTTTGTTGTTCCGGTGCATTTAATGTAATTTCTTCGGCTTTATCATTGTTCTTGGGGTCATCTTCGGTCATTTCATTTATGGAATCGGTTATCCCGTATATAATATCATTTATGTCTTCTTTTATTTCCGACAAGTTAATTTGATCTGTTAAATCTGATATTCCTTCTTTAAGTTGGTCAATAAATGAATTGGTCTCTTGGTCAGCATTATTAGTGAAAGAAAATAATAATACTAGTGCAGCAATTATTAAAATAACCCGCAAATTTTGTCCACTCCTTTCAATCCCTTTACCCAAGCTCGTTTGGTAAAAGACTCGGACGCCATGACTGCTCAAGCTTTTCTTTTCTAATTATAACAGAAATGATTAGGTAAACCGCAAAGATGAGCGATTATAAATTTATAGAGTAATATCAATTCTACATGTTTTTCATTCGAATAGGAAAACCACAAACAGAACCATTCGCTTTCTCTTTAAGTTTGTACATAATACCATACGTTAAAATATCTAGCAAATGGATGAAATAACCAAAAGAAAAACGGTGTGAGATTAGTTTCTCAGCACCGTTTTTTTTCACTAAATTTTGTTATCAACTTACAGCCAAGCAGCACCTACAATAATCAATAGGATGAATAGAACTACGATCAGGGCGAACCATCTTCCACCACCAAAACCGTAGCCGCCACCGTAGCAGCCACCGTAGCCGCCGCCGTAGCCACCGTAGCCATATCCTCCATGGCATCCGTAAAAGCCCATTCAAATCCCTCCATTCGTGTAATAAAAATATTCTTTACTTGGAATTGTGCTGTTCATCATTCGTGACAGTCCATTCCTGTAATGACCAACAAACGCTAGTCACTCTCCAGAAACAAAGGACAATGAATAATCAATCAAAGTCCTTTATTTTACTTACCAAATGTACGCTGAACCAACGATGATTAATAGGATAAACAACACAACAATCAAGGCAAATCCTGCACCATATCCTCCTGCTGTTGGAGCACTCATCAATAAACACCTCCATGTTTATTTGTTATCAGTATATGTATCAACCTACAAATTGACTAGTCATATGTCCCTAATTCATAAAATTGGGCAATTACCTATAAGTCGATTCAAAGGAAAAGAAGAAGAATAAAAGATCTGTTCTTCACAACAGAACAGACCTTAAATTTAAATTATTTGAAAAGTATATCATTTCGGTCGAACTTTTTTTACAATGGATGCCATCTGTTTAACTAATGGATCAGCTTGTTTGACTATTTTATTCACTTGCCCGATGGATTGGGAAATTTTATCAAAATCCCAGTGACCATCATTTGTTTTAAAGTAATCAAAAAATATCTGAGAAGAAGGTTTATTAACATGTTGAACAGGGAAAAAAGGATTTCTTGGCCGCCGCGGTCCTAGTGGTCCCTGGTTATATGGAAACATGGTTCTCCCTCCTTTCAAAATGTCAGAAACTGATGATGATACTTTATTTATATTTCTTTGCCGATCATTTGGTAAAGGCATTCGTCTTGCTTTGGTATTTGAAATATTTTATCGATTTTGGATTACTGCTTGTTGCATAGTTAATTAACGGAGCAGCATAACAATGAATGAAAAAAAACTCATCATCCGAATTTCTTCTAAACATATACCGTCAAAAGTTCCACCTTTAAAAATTTTTTATCCTCCGATTGCTTTACTACATTTTTCGGTTCAGGTAGAATAACAATATGCATGAAAAGATAAGGGCGATTGCGATTCACATAGCTGGAAAACTTGTGAGTTATAAAAGAACACAGATTTTTCCGGGAATCAAAAGTTTAAGGGAAGGTCACTATGAACGAAGAAAACATTACTAGAATTTTTTTGAATGATAAAGAATATATTTTGATCGGAACTGCTCACGTATCAAAAAACAGTGCCGAGCAAGTGAAGGAAATTATTGAAACAGAACAGCCGGATTCAGTTTGCATTGAGTTGGATCAAGGACGATATCAATCTATTACGGAAGGAAACAAGTGGAAAGATACGGATATTTTTAAAATTATTAAAGAGAAAAGGGCAGGGATGGTATTTATCAATTTGGCACTTTCATCTTTTCAGAAAAGAATGGCTGATCAAATGGGGATTAAACCCGGTCAAGAGATGATTCAAGGAATTGAATCGGCTAAAACGGTTGGTGCAAAACTTATTCTAGCTGATCGAAATATTCAAACTACCTTTTCCCGCATTTGGCACAGCATGAATTTTAAAGAAAAAATGATGCTTCTCACCCAAGTTATAGCCGGTATTTTTACCGATGAAAAAATAACGGAAGAAGATTTGGAACAATTAAAAACAAAAGACAGCATTGATGCCATGCTTAATGAGTTTACTGAAAATTTACCGCAATTGAAAAAACCGTTGATTGATGAACGGGATCAATATTTGGCTGAGAAAATAAGAACGGCACCCGGTGAAAAAGTCGTAGCTGTATTAGGTGCAGCTCATGTTCCCGGTGTTTCAAGAGAAATAGAAAAAACGCATGATTTAACTGAATTAACAAAAACACCGCCAAAGTCGAAAAAACCAAAAATTATCGGCTGGTCGATCCCCGTTCTTATTATTGCCATTATCGTTTATACATTTTTCGCGAACCCGGATGCAGGGATGCAACAAACATGGAGTTGGATTTTATGGCACGGCTCTTTGTCAGCACTTGGAGCGGCGTTGGCATTTGGTCATCCGCTAACCATTTTAACTGCTTTTGTGGCAGCTCCCATTACCGCTTTAAATCCGTTGCTTGCTTCCGGATGGTTTGCAGGATTGGTACAAGCGTTTGTACGAAAACCGACTGTTGGTGATTTCGAAAACCTGTCAAATGATATTTCATCCGTAAAAGGGTTTTGGAACAATAAAGTAACACGAATTTTATTGATCATTATTTTATCCAATATTGGCAGCTCCATCGGCACATTTATTGGCGGTGCGGATGTATTGCGGTTATTCTTTAAAAATTTTTAATGAAAAGA
>NZ_CCRF01000060.1 GCF_000751775.1 Caldibacillus thermoamylovorans | reverse complement strand
AGTACATCGCAAAAAGCTCTGAAAAAAGTTAGGCTTGAAATGAATGGAAAAATATGTAATAGTATAAATAAGTGAAAACTGAATATGAAAATAAGTTTGTAGGGGAACCGGTGTTGCCGGTTGAGAGTGCGTCCGTAAGATGCTGACCCTTGAACCTGATCTGGTTAATACCAGCGTAGGGAACATACTTTTTTGCGATATGAATGAAATTTCTTACATGAAGTATGTGCCCTAGGATGATTCCTGGGGTTTTTTCATTCTCTCTCCCTCTTCAAACTTGTTTTCAAATCATCATGAAGAAAGGGGAACACGCATGAAAAAAATACTTTTTCTTGCCGTATTTACCATGCTTTTAGCTGCATGCCGGGGAGAAACTGCAAATTCTGGTTCCGGAACTTCGAAAAATGATCAAGATAAGCTAGAAAAAGCAAATATCGTCTTGGATTGGACACCGAATACGAACCATACCGGTTTATACGTGGCACAGGAAAAAGGGTATTTCAAGGAAGAAGGATTGGATGTTGATATCATCATGCCGGGTGATGCGGGGGCAGACAATCTTGTGGCATCCGGACAAGCCGAGTTTGGTATCAGTTACCAGGAAGGGATTACCGAGGCTCGAATCCAAGGAGTGCCAATTGTTTCTGTTGCAGCGATTATCCAACATAATACATCCGGTTTTGCTTCATTAAAAGACAAAAATATAAAAACTCCAAAAGATTTCGAAGGGAAAACTTATGGAGGGTGGGGAGCACCACTTGAAAAAGCGATTATTGAATCGTTAATGAAACAGGATCATGCGGATGTCGGAAAAGTAAACATCATCAATATTGGCGATACCGACTTTTTTACTGCGACAAAACAAAATATTGATTTTACCTGGATTTATTACGGGTGGACAGGCGTGGAAGCTGAATTACGTAACACCCCGATTAACATGGTCTGGTTAACTGACTATAGTGATAAGCTTGATTATTATACGCCCGTTATCTCTACGAATGAGACAATGATTAAAGAAAAGCCGGAGACAATCAGGAAATTTTTACGGGCAGTGACAAAAGGGTATGAGTTTGCTATCGAAAATCCGGAAGAAGCGGCAAATATATTAATCGCTGCCGAGCCCGAACTTGACCCGGATCTCGTCCAAGCTTCCCAAAAGTGGCTCGCTACAAAATACAAAGATGACGCAGCACGTTGGGGAGAGCAAAAATTGGAAGTATGGGAAAACTATTCGCAATGGATGTATGACAATGGTTTACTAGAAAAACAGTTAGATAGTAAAAAGGCGTTTACAAACGAATTTTTACCGGAATCGTAATTTACAAGAAATGGAGGAGAAAACAAATGGCTAATGCATTAGTAAGCATCCAAATCATTCCTAAAACAAAAAACGGTGAGGATACAATTCCTTATATTGACGAGGCCATTAAAGTCATAACGGATTCAGGAGTAAAATATCAAGTTAATCCGCTTGAGACAACAATGGAAGGTGACTTGACGGAACTTATAAAGATTGTTGAAAAAATGAATAAGAAGATGATAGAGCTAAATTGCCCAAGTGTCATTTCGCAAATAAAAGTGTTCTATAATCCTGATGGTGCGTCAATGGACCAGTTGACTGAAAAATATCGGTGATGAAAACAATTTGGCAAAAAGGATGGGGGGCACTTTTTGTTGTCATTCTTTTATTCATCAGTTGGGAGGCAAGTGTCCGTATCTTCCGTGTACCAAATTGGTTGTTGCCATCTCCTTCACAAATTGTGAAAGAGATGGTTGAAGGGTACCATGTGTACGGGGAGCACCTTTTACCTACGTTATCGTTGGCACTTTCCGGATTAATGGTCGGCTGTTTGATTGGAATCATTATCGGGATTGGTTTACATATCGTTCCATTTTTACGGCAAGCGTTTTATCCATTACTGATTATCTCGCAAAACATCCCGGTTATTGTACTGGCACCGCTCCTTGTCATTTGGTTTGGCTTTGGGATGTTACCAAAAATGATTGTGATTACGCTTGTTTGTTTTTTCCCGATTACCGTATCTTTACTGGACGGGTTCCAGCATACCGATCGAGAATTATGGAATTATATGAAAATGGCCGGGGCAACGAGGAAGCAACTGTTTTGGAAATTAGAATGGCCGCAAGCAATCCCTGCCTTGTTTTCCGGATTAAAAATTTCTGCAACGTATAGTGTAATGGGGGCCGTCATATCGGAATGGCTTGGAGCAGAAAGAGGCATTGGTGTTTATATGACATTGGCATCATCTTCATTCCGGACCGATCGTGTTTTTGTTGCCATATTATTCGTTGTTACGTTTAGTCTGTTATTGTTTGCCTTCATCGTATTTCTGGAAAAATTGGTCATCAAGTGGGATCCGGAGAAGGAAGGGTTGATTGATGAGTGAATTGGTTATTGACCGTATATACAAGTCATTTGGCGCTGATCAAGTTTTACATGATGTATCCTTTGCTGCTCATGACGGGGAATTCATATCGATATTAGGACCTTCAGGCAGCGGAAAAAGTACATTGTTCAAGGTGATTGGCGGGATCACAAGGCAGGATGCAGGAGAGATTTATATCAACGGGGAAAGAATAACCGGAAAAAGCGGCTATATCAGTTATATGCCGCAATCAGCCGCTCTAATGCCATGGCGGACAGTTCTTGACAATGTTTTGCTCGGTCAAGAGATTGCCGGTAAACGAGATCCGGCTAAAGCGGTGAAAATGCTAGAGCGGGCAGGATTGATAGGGTATGAAAAACGTTTCCCTCATCAATTGTCTGGTGGGATGAAACAACGTGTTTCCTTCATCCGCAGTTTGCTAAGTCCGCAAACGTTAATTTGCTTAGATGAGCCGTTTTCTGCCTTGGACGAATTTACCCGGTTTGATATGCAAAAATGGTTGTTATCGATATGGCAAGAATATTCTAAGACGATTCTATTTGTCACGCATAATATCGAGGAAGCTTTATTTTTATCTGATCGGCTCATCATTTTGTCGGCAAAACCGGCCGAAATAAAAAGAGATTGGCAAATCCCTTTCGAACGGCCCCGTACAGAACAATTATTATACACAAACGAATTTTTACAATGGAAAAAGATGGTTTATGAAGAAATTAAACAAGGATAACCAAGATTAAGTGCAAATCAGGAAATTTACTTCCAAAAGTTTATGGAAAAATTAAACAAGGATAACCCTGGATTTGGGTTATCCTTTTCATATCGGTTGAAATATAGGTAAAAGCCCGATTTTAGTTTCATTGTTTCGTTCTTGAGGCTACCCGAATATTTTTCTTAGTTCGCTTTTCTTAATTGTTTGCTGCGTAGTTGTCCGCATGCGGCATCGATATCTGTTCCGTGTTCTTGGCGGACGACGCAGTTGATACCATTTTTCTTCAATGTATCGTAAAACCGCAAGATCGATTCTTTAGAACTTCTTTTATATTGAATATGTTCATTGACCGGGTTATAAGGTATCAAGTTGACGTAAGCAAGATGGCGAATATCTTTTAGCAGTTCAGCCAGTTGTTTAGCTTCTTCCACATGATCATTAACATCATCCAATAAAATATATTCAAAGGTGATACGGCGATTTGTTTTTTCTAAATAATAATTAATGGCCGGGAATAATTTTTCGAGCGGATAAGCCCGATTGATTTTCATAATTTGGGAACGTAACTCGTTATTTGGTGCATGTAACGATATGGCTAAATTCACTTGCAAGTCAAGATCGGCAAATTCATAAATTTTTGGTACAATGCCACTCGTTGAAACCGTAATATGGCGGGCGCCGATCGCAAATGCTTTCGGATGGTTGATAATTTTTAAGAAACGAACAAGGTTATTGAAGTTGTCGAACGGTTCACCAATGCCCATGACAACAACATGACTAACGCGCTCACCCGTTTCATCCAAGAAGCGCTGAACATGCATTATTTGCTCAACAATTTCACCGGAAGTCAAATCACGATTTTTCCGTAAAAGGCCGCTGGCACAGAAGGAACAGCCGATGTTGCAGCCGACTTGTGTAGTCACACAAACAGATAGTCCGTAATGTTGCCTCATCAAAACTGTTTCAATTAAATTACCGTCTTTTAATTGTAATAAAAATTTTACCGTTCCGTCTTGAGAAACTTGTTTGATTTGAACATTTAACGTACTGATTTCAAAATTTGCTTCAAGAAGTTCAATACATTCTTTATTTATATTTTTCATCTCATGAAAAGCAGTTATTCTTTTTTGATACACCCAATCCCAAACTTGTTGGGCCCGGAATTTCTTTTGACCGTGTTCTAACATCCATTCTGTCAATTCCTCTATAGTTAATCCGTAAATGGATTGCTTATTCATTCGTAACCCTCTTTCTACCCAATTGATATCATTAGATAATTGTAACCGAAATATATCTATTTTACCAGTGGGGAAAGATGGATACAATCATTGTTTTTAAGTTGTTATAAAGAATGTACTGGAACTTAACAAATCTATATTGGCCAAATTCCGTTTTGAACGATCGAAAGCGAGACAAATGAAACAAAACCGGAAATAAGTGACCGTTCATTAAGAGTTTTGGTGGCAAATTTCTACTTAAGAAATCAAAAATTTTTTGACCAAAGCAATTGACGCACATTGAAATGAACGGTAAGATAAAAGAGGATTAAATTGAATACCCGTGTCGGACGGGAGAGGTTCATAGCTTAAACCCTCTATAAAAAACTATGGATACCATGTCTGTCCATAAGGCATGGTTTTTTTAGTTTTTGAAAGCTATTACCCTCCTGTAAGCACGGATCATACAGGAGGTTTTATTATGGGAAGAAAAAAAGATGAAGTAAAATCACTTGGAAAAAAGGAAGCAAAATATATTTTTGATTATGCGCCGGAAGTTTTGGAGGCAGTTCAAAATAAACACGCCGGTCGTGATTATTTTGTAAAATTCAATTGTCCGGAATTTACCAGCTTATGTCCAATTACAAACCAACCGGACTTTGCGACGATTTATATTTCTTATATCCCTGATGAGAAATTAGTCGAGAGTAAATCTTTAAAACTATATTTATTCAGTTTTCGCAATCATGGTGATTTTCACGAAGACTGTGTCAACATAATTATGGATGATCTAATTCAGTTGCTTGACCCGAAATATATTGAGGTTTGGGGAAAATTTACGCCAAGGGGTGGTATTTCAATTGACCCGTATTGCAATTATGGTCGTCCGGGTACGAAATATGAAGAAATGGCATATTACCGGTTGATGAATCATGATTTATATCCGGAAAAAGTGGATAATCGGTAGTTATGAGAAGGGTTCGGATATATGAGACGATTTTTTGATAAATATAGGTTTGAGATCTTTTAAAAACTATTTAATAAATGGATGTGTCAGCGATGCTAAAAGATGAAAAAGCTGTTGTTGTATTTAGTGGGGGGCAAGATAGCACCACCTGTCTATTTTGGGCTCTCAATACGTTTCAAAATGTAGAAGCGGTAACCTTTGATTATAATCAGCGTCATAAAAAAGAAATCGAGTGTGCCAAATCTATTGCCGAAGAATTAAAGGTTAAGCACCATATTCTCGATATGAACTTATTAAATCAGCTGTCTCCGAGTGCTTTAACGAGAATGGACATCGACGTAAAAGCCGGAAAGAGTGGGGAGTTGCCATCGTCTTTTGTTCCCGGTAGAAATTTGATTTTCCTGTCAATGGCTGCAATTTTGGCTCAGCAAATCGGTGCGAAACATTTAGTCACCGGTGTTTGTGAAACGGATTTTAGCGGTTACCCGGATTGCCGCGATGTGTTTGTGAAGTCGTTGAATGTAACCATTAATTTGGCCATGGGGCAAGAATTTGTCATCCACACACCATTAATGTGGTTGGATAAAGCTGCCACTTGGAAAATGGCTGATGATTTAAATGTTCTTAAATTAATTAAGGAGAGAACATTAACTTGTTATGAGGGAATAATTGGTGATGGTTGTGGAAAATGTCCGGCTTGTCAATTACGTCGTCAAGGTTATGAAAAATATATGCAGATGAAGGCGAATGTTTCAACGGCTATTTAAAAAGAAAGTTGTTGTGGAAATCACAACTGATTATTCCTAAAACCGGATTTTACGAACTTACATACCATAGAAATTCGTTGGCCTAGAAAGGTTGCAAGTCATCAGCGAAATTCCTGAGAAATTCTCTCTTTCATGCGTTGTAGTTTTTTATTTAGCCAGTTTATGAAAGATTACCAGTAAATAATGAGGAGTTATGATGTTAATGAGAGTCATTTTGTATTTAATGTTTATTGTGTTGGCGAATGTTATTACAGCCAGATTTCAACCGGTTCAAATAGGAATGTTTCATATTCCGTGGGGTACTTTTTTAATTGGAGCTACATTTATTTTCCGTGACTTAGTTCAAAATAAATATGGCAAGGGAAAAACGTATCTGTTAATACTTATTGCCCTGATATTGTCTGCTGTTTCATCTTATCTCTTAGGTGACACCTTATGGATTGTGATGGCTTCAGCTTTATCATTTCTTATCGCCGAGTCGACGGATACCGAAATTTATTCGCGCTTAAAATTACCGATGAGTTGGCGGGTGTTATACAGCGGGCTTGTTGGTGGATTATTCGATTCAGTTGTTTTTATCATAATTGGTTTAAGTCCGCTTGGTGCCGGCTTTATTCCTTGGGAAGCAGTACCGGCAGCGATTATTGGTCAAGTGATTGTAAAAACGATCATGCAAGGCTGTGGGGCAATTTTGCTTTCTCTTATGGTAAAAAATTCCCGTTTCCGAGCATTGATTTTATCCCATTCTTAACGGCGAGTCATAAAATCCACCAGATTTCCATCAAATTTTGAATCCTTTCCATGAATAGATCGTATAATACAAATAATACTGGCAGTGAGAGGAGATTAAATGTTATGGTTTCTACAATATTAAAATTGATTACGGGTGGCTTGGAAGCTTTTTGGGGAATACCGATTTTAGGGGGAGCCATTATTTTTAGTATGGCTTGGGCACCGCTCGGAATCATGTTTGTTTTGCATATCATTACGCTCATATTTTCAATAATGGAAAAAAGATCTTTTCATGGAAGTGTGTTAGGGATTATTACATCCTGTTTAGGTTGGATTCCATTTCTCGGAATGGCCCTTCACATTATTACAGCAATTCTCTTATTAATAGACGGATTTCGATCAAGTTTTAAATAGAAACGACCTATAGGGGCAGTCCCGGAAAGTTTTTTATAAACGGATGCCCCTATTTGAAGTGAATACAAGTACATTTTTATTAATCCCGTTAACAGTACGTATCTTTAGCAACCGTTCTTTCTTATTTATTTTTTAATTGGGAAAGAATATCAATGTACTCCTTCCCTTTTTGTACGTAAACTTCAATTGAACCTTGAATTAACATGAAATCATGATCTGACAATTCACGGACAACTTTTCCGGGAGAGCCGACCACCAGCGAGCGGGGAGGGATTTTTTTTTCGCCGGTTATCAGTGTATTCGCACCGATAATACATTGTTCACCGATTTCAGCATCATCTAAAATAGTAGACCCCATACCTACAATTGTGTTTCTTCCAATCTTACAGCCATGTAAAATTACATTATGTCCTACTGTTACACCGTCTTTAATGATGGTCGGATGATCTTCATAAAGATGGATGGTTACATTATCTTGAATACTGCATTTTTCTCCGATAATGATGGGCCCTTCATCACCGCGTAAAACGGCATTAAACCATACGGAACTTTCCTTTCCTATTGTTACATCACCAATTAAATATGCCCCCGGAGCAATAAAAACACTATCGTGAACATTTGGTGTTTTTCCTTTATAAGGAATTAACATAGTTTTGCCTCCATTATATGAAAGATTTGTATATTACTATTTTATCAATAATTTGATAAATTCCAAGTTCCTATTTAAGGTTTGCACCCAAAAAGGTTATTTGAAAAGAATTTACAAAATATTTAATAAATATATCTATGAGGATAAAAAATATTGTGCCATTCGTATATGATTTATAGAAATGTTTACTTTCTTGGAGTTTATGGTAAACCTATAAACGTGCAAAAAAATTTTATTAAGACATTTCCAAAATAAATTGACATGTCTTTTTAAATCCTTTATTATTATTCCAGCATAAATAAAAGTTTCTCTCTTATTAATAGCCGTTGAGACGAGGGGTCTAAGATACGGTGGCAAACCAGTTTGGTTCACAGAACTAAATATTGGGTGCCCAACCTGAGCACAAAATGAGTACATTTTGTGAGCAATAAGAGGATAAGCAGCTGATATTAATCGAAGCTTTCCTTGCCTTTGGAGAGCTTTTTTTATGCCTAAACAAAAAAATTGTGTTAGGAGTGGTTAATATTGGCAGAGAAATTTTTATTCATATCGGAATCTGCAATAGAAGGATATCAGAATCAAATACCTGATGCAGGGCGGGATTCAACTTTCCTTCAAAAACCGTTTATTAAAGCAGCTTGTGAAGTGTTTTCACCAACAAGTACAACTCATGCGAGCAGGGAAAATATGACAACAGCTGTCCAAAATACTGTACAAATTACCTGCGCTGCATTCATTGATAAAGGATATACAAATGAACTTTGCGGAATCGTAGAGGGAACTTGTAAGGTACATGAGCAAATTTCTAATAGGGCAATGGAGTTCGACAAGGTGCTTACTACACTTAATGATAGTGGTGGCTGCCGATGATGAACAAACTACTGGAATTTGAACAACCGTTGATAAAAGCAGCGCCTAAATTAGATCACAATCAATTGCCCTTATTTCAAACACTAGTTCAATATGCCAGAAGAGATGTTACACCATTTGATGTCCCGGGTCACAAAATGGGGGCACAAATGAATCCGTTACGAATGGTTCTCGGGGATATGACAATGCGGATGGACGTCAACTCAATGAAAGAACTTGATCTGTTAAGCCATCCCCAATCGGTAATCAAAGAAGCCCAGGAATTAGCGGCTGATGCATTTGGAGCCGATCATGCTTATTTTTTAGTTAACGGTACGACAATTGGTATTATTGCCATGATTTTAGCAGCAGTAAAACCGGGTGAAACGCTTCTTGTACCGAGAAATTGTCATAAATCCGTTATGAATGGAATAATTTTGAGCGGGGCAAAACCGATATTTATTCAACCCGAAGTCGACTTGCATTTTGGGATTGCCCACGGTGTGTCTGTTAAAAATGTAAGAAAGGCATTAAATGAAAATCCGGAAACGAAAGCAATCCTTGTCACATATCCAACCTATTTTGGTGCAATGAATGAATTGGTGGAAATTTGTGAACTCGCCCACGAACGGGGTGTAACAGTTCTTGTCGACAGTGCTCATGGTGCTCACTTGGCTTTTATGCCTGATGACTATATCGATCCTCTTACAGCCGGAGCTGATGCAGTTACCGTTAGCATGCATAAAACAGGGGGTTCCTTAACCCAAAGTTCATTACTATTATTAAAAGGGAACCGAATTGCTCCGGAACGTATGCAAAAAATAGTGAATATGTTACAAACAACAAGTGCGAACTATTTGTTAATGAGTTCTTTGGATGTGGCACGAAGAGAGATGGTTCTGTTTGGAAAAAAGCGGTATAGGGAATTAAAACCGATTGTAATGGATGCTGTTCTGTCCATTGAAGCAAATTCGAACTATGAAGTATTAAAAGAAGCCTACGTGGAGAAATATTTCCAACAATCATATGATTGGACAAAACTTGTTATCCGTGTAAATGGAATTGGTTTTACCGGCTTTGATGTCTACACAATTTTAAAAGAAGAATACGGCATTCAAATGGAATTGGCTGAAGGATATGTCATTATGGCTGTGATTAGCTCGTTCGACACGAAAGAATCCATCGACAAACTAGTTTTTGCCTTGAAGGATATTGAGAAAAAGTATGGAAAACATGCAACGATCATTTCTACTCACGTCACAACAAGTGAAGTAAATAAATTAGTTCTTGTTCCGCGCGATGCTTTTTATGCTGAGCAAGAATCTATACCGATTGATCAAGCTGTTGGACGGATAAGTGCGGATACATTGATGATTTATCCGCCGGGTATTCCTCTTGTTATACCGGGAGAATTAATTTCCAACGAGGTGCTCAATCAATATCATTATTACTGTCAAACAATCGGGAGTGTATTAACTGAAGCAAAAGAGGCAAACCATATTAAAGTTGTGAAGGAATGATGTCATAAATGAATTGGTACACGGAATCGTGGAGCGATGAATGCAAATTTTCCATTGCTTACGATGAGAAAATTTATAGTGAAAAAACACCTTTCCAACAAATTGATTTTTATAAGGGTAAGGAGTTTGGCACATTTTTCACTTTAGATGGTTTGATGATGGTAAATGAAAAAGATGAATTCATTTACCACGAGATGATTGTTCACCCCGCATTCGCCACAAACCCAAATATAAAACGAGTTCTAATCATCGGTGGCGGTGATGGCGGTACGGCTCGTGAAGTTTTACGGTACAAATCGGTTGAAGAAGTGGTCATGGTTGAAATTGATGAACGTGTTTTTCGACTGTGTCAAAAGTATTTACCTGTTACTGCCGGCGGGATCGAGGAAGAGCCGCGAATGACCTTGAAATTCGAGGATGGTTTGGCTTATGTGAAAAAAGCACCCGATGCGTCGTTTGATTTAATTCTTGTTGATTCCACTGATCCGATTTCTGTAGGAGAAGGTCTTTTTACAATCGAATTTTATCAAGAATGTTATCGAGTATTAAGAAATGATGGAATCTTAATTAATCAGCATGAGTCACCATATTTTACTGAATATGCAGAAAATATGAAAAGGGCACACAAAAAGATTAAACATATTTTTCCTATTACGCATGTTTATCAGTACCATATGCCGACATATCCTTCCGGTCACTGGTTATTCGGCTTTGCTTCAAAGGTGTACGATCCGTTGCTAGATTTACACGCGGAAGATTGGAAAAAATTTAAGATTCAAACAAAATATTACAATACCGAACTCCACCGCGGGGCGTTTTGTTTGCCGAATTACGTAAGGGAGGCACTAGTAGATGGGGAATAAAAAAATGAATATAAGTACTTTTATCGGTTGTGATAAATCTTATGAAGAAGCAAGCCTTGTTTTGTTCGGGGTACCTTTTGACGGAACAACGAGTTTCCGTCCGGGTACCCGTTTTGCAATGCAGGCAATTCGTACGGATTCATATGGTTTGGAAACTTATTCACCATATTTGGATCGGGATTTGGAGAATATAGCTGTTTTTGACGGTGGGGACTTAGACTTGCCATTTGGAAATACCGAAAAGGTAATGGATATTATTTTTGAATATAGCCGGGGCGTTTTAACTGATGGGAAGAAATTTCTAATGGTAGGGGGAGAACACCTTGTTAGTCTTTCTTCAATTAAAGCAGCATATGAAAAATATTCGGACTTACATTTGATCCATATTGATGCGCATACCGATCTACGTGAACATTATTTAGGTGAAAAACTGTCCCACGCTTCAGTCATTCGCAATTGTCATGGGTTTCTCGGTGACGGTCGGATTTTCCAATTCGGGATTCGCTCCGGTTTAAAAGAAGAATTTGAATGGGCAAAAGAACATACATATTTGGAAAAATTTTCTCTTGAAACATTTGCGGAAAAGATGGACGAATTAGCTAATGTGCCTGTTTATATTACGATTGATCTTGATGTTCTTGATCCGGGCATTTTTCCCGGCACTGGAACACCGGAACCGGGTGGAATTTCATATCGTGATTTATTAGATGCAATTGGGCATATGCAAAAATTGAACCAAATTGTTGCGGCAGACGTGGTTGAGTTATCACCACCATATGACCCTTCAGGCGCATCAACTGCAGTGGCATGTAAAACCGTTCGGGAAATGTTATTGACATTAGGGAAATAAATACGTGGGAGGTTCTTCATTCCTTACTAATGGTTAGTTGAACGGGCTGTTTATCCCACCTTTTTAAATGAAGTATCTTGATATGGGGGCTTGTCTCGCCGTTATGGTGGGAAAAAAGAATGTTAAAGACATAACATGTTGACGTTGGCTAATATGTTATGTCTTTTATTCTGTTTTTGGTTCAGATATTTTTTCGGCTTACTCAAAATGGGCCATCTATGAAAGACGTATTTTTTTACGTTTAAAATGCAAAAATGTCCGGCAAATATACGAATTCGCTTATTGCGGGACATTTTATATTTTTTCGGTGAACTAGAGAGGCTTCAGTAGCATTACCTCGCAAGCGATAATATTTTTTCGCTGACTATGACTCTGCTCTCGCCTAGAGGTTCGACAGTTGCCGAGTTTTCTTTACCAAATCTGATGAAACCGACCAATTACGTTTTGCGTTGAAATAATGCTGACAAATGATTTTGGATCTGCTGATTTCACAATTTGTTTTAATTGATGCATTTCACCTTTCATGATAACACAATACAACACTGTTTTTTCCTTTTGGGTATAGCCACCGCTTGCATTCCACATTGTCGTCCCGCGATGAAGTTCTTTTGTAATCGCCTCGTTCACTTCTTTCCCTTTATCTGTAATAATCAATAATGAGATGCGATCAACGTGGTTTAAGATAATATTATAAGTTTTCATGGATGAATAAAACGATATAATGGTGTACAAGGCAATTTCGCTATTAAAAATAAAGCCGGATAAAATAACAATAATTGTATTAATAATTAAGTTTGACTTTCCGACTGTGATATTACGATATTTTGCAATCACCCGTGATAATATATCAAAACCGCCTTCCGAACCGCCGCGACGGAGAACAAGACCACAACCGACCGCATTTAAAACCCCACCGAAAATAGCAGATAGTAAAGGATCATCCGTCCAAATATGTTTAATCGGGACTATTAATAAGAAAAACGAAACTAAACTTGTTGCTAATATTGTATAGAAGCTAAATTTTTTGCCCAGATAAATATATCCTAAGATCAGTAATGGTATATTTAAAAGGAAATAATAAACACCAACGTTAATAGGAATAAAATGGTTGAGTAATTGGGAAAAACCACTTACCCCTCCGGATAATAACCCTGCCGGTATGGTAAACATATTTAGTGCAAAAGCAGTAATAATTGTTCCAAGAACCATACAAAATAAGTCAATGAAAGTACTTATATTTGTTTTCTTTGTCATTATCGTTTCCATTTGAAATTAAACCTCGTTTTAAAAAATGATGATTTTTAGTCCTCATATATAGTAGCACCTTTACTTTTATTTAGAAAGGTATTTTTTGTGAAAAATATATCATGAATGAAGCAAATTTTTAGGGGTTGAATATAGAATTATCATGTCCTAAAATATATATTGCTTTTCATAAACTAATGATCCTGAAAATAAATAAGCAATAAACTGCCATTCAGAAAAAAATTTAAGTCGGGAAGTGAGGCAGGATTTTTAAAAGGCGCAGGATTTTTAAAAGAACATCGGTGAAATTTATACTAATGTGGCCGCAAAAATTTATATGGTTTTGCTGTGTTGTTCATGCATAATAGGTCCTTGACCAATATTCAGAAAAAATGTAAAATATATACAAAACCCTCTCTTGATTCTCCTTTCTCGTACCTCCAGTTTTCATTTTTCGTTCTGTTAACAATACTCTTCAATAATGAAAATTGTAATAATGAGAGGACTGAAGGAATGAGAACACATAATACAAATGTAGTCGAATTTGCACAAACAGTATCATGTACGAAAAAATTCCGCCATGATTATCCAATTCCGGAACCATTAAAAAAACTGTTATTAATCGATATCTATCATGACTTTACCGGTTTCGTTTTATCACAATATTTATCCGAGGCGCAACCGTTTATTGATGAGTTTTTATCTTTTCATCCAACGCAAAGTAATAAAAAATTTTCATTAGAGCAAAATCTGTTTTGGTGGTATGTACTTTACCAAAATTCTGTGAACGATGAGATGAATGTTATTGATCAATACGTTTTAGAAAATAAAATGAAGTACCGGAAAAAACAAATTATTCCCGCCTGGCTCAATGAGTGGGGGAAGGCAGTACCTAAATTTTATTTAATAAGAAATAAGCATGACCAACAAAAATATATTATAGAGGATATTCTGAATAGAAAAGAAGTAGAGGTTTCTTTAAATAATGAAGATTTTTACTTCCATGAAGGGGCTCTTGTTGCCGGTATATTAATTCCAATCGGTAATTCTGTATATTTTCCCGTTGTTGATTTTTATAATTTTACTTATGAGACATCCGTTGAAATCTTGACCCATATTCTTTTCTATTATAAAAATTATTATGACACGACAACATCGGCCTATCAGTTATTTCTACATTTATTTTCTGCAGCTTTACAAATTGAAAACCAAATAATTGAAAAGACCAATGAGCAAGCATAAAAAATTTGAGATTTCGGGTTACAGTATTAACGGAAAGATTTTTAAAGAAGCGATGCAAATATAACGGGAATGGAAAGAGGCTGTTTGGAAAAAAGTATTTTGGAAAATGTTTTTTTTCTACAATATAATATGGAATTAAAATGTCAACACGTACTGACTTACGCAAAAATGTCTCATCTACAGGAATTCCGATAGAATGAAGATTGTTTTGTTCCATTCATGTAACAACTTTTTTCAACAGCCTCTTTGCCTTTTATCCGACATATCTTGTTACTATATTTTCAATTGATGATAAATATGAAAATCCAAAAAGATTTAAATGAACAAGTAAATAAAATAATTGATATAATGCTTTCCTTTCTTCATAGTTTGGTGATAATGGAAACACTTCTTGATAAGACTCATAAAAATTGGACGGAAAACCACCAAATAATTCTGTAAAAGCAATTTCAAACTCATGATGTCCATAAAAAATGGCCGGATCGATTAAATATGGCTTTCCGTTATATCCCGGGAGCCAATTTCCACCCCACAAATCTCCATGTAATAGTGAAGGGATACAATCCTTTGGTAACCATTGATCTAAATGTGTAAGAAGTTTATCTAATTTTTTCTGTGTTGATGTCGGTAATAATTCCTTTTGTACAGCTAATGTAATTTGCGGCTCTAAACGAAATTCGCGATAATAATCAATCCATGATGAGATGTAGCTGTTTTTTTGAGGAAGAAGCCCGATATAATTGTCTTCTTGAAATCCGAAACCTGGCCCCTTATGTTTATGCATTTCTGCAAGACCTCGTCCTAACCATTCACCTGTTTGTCCAGTTTTTTTGCCGTGAATCCATTCCATCATTAAATAACCATAGCCATCTCTCTCGCCAATACCGTATATTTGTGGAGTTGCTATTGAATTTGTTTTCCTAATCTTTTCAAGTCCAAGTGCTTCTAGCTGAAAAAACTTTTGGGGAGGATGTTTTTTACATTTTATAAAATATGTATGTTTTTGGCTCCGTACATAATATGATTCATTGATATCTCCACCCGGAACACGTCGATATTCAATTATTCGACTTTGGTCACCAATATTTTTCAAAGCTTTTATCAGCAATTTTTGCATTCCACACACCTCTATCATTAACTTACCATGAATTATTACTATTGACAAAAAGTTTACGAAACACCACAAAATTCGACAAAATCTTTTGGACAAGTTAGTTAAAATGGAAGTGTATGGTGAAAATATAAAACGGAGGGGTTAGCTATGAGTAAAAAAGTTTTAATACTGGCAGGAGATGCGGTGGAAGCTTTAGAAGTATATTATCCATATTATAGGTTGCTAGAGGCTGGATATGAAGTAACCATTTCAGCATCTTCTATAAAAAAACTACAAACAGTAGTTCATGATTTCACCGGTTGGGATACATATGAAGAGAAATTAGGTTATTTATTGGAATCAAATGCTCAATTTAAAGATGTTGAACCAAGTGAATTTGATGGTTTGGTAATACCAGGCGGACGTGCTCCTGAGTATATTCGCTTGGATGAACATGTAAAGCAAATTGTGAAACATTTTTTTGAAACAAATAAACCGATAGCAGCTATCTGTCATGCCTCACTCATCTTTGAGGCCATTCCGGATGTTTTAAAAGGGCGAACCTTAACCGCATATATTGCTTGTAAACCAGGAGTTGAAATTGCGGGTGGTAATTATGTTACAGACCGTACAACATATGTTGATGGTAATCTTGTGTCTGCACACGCTTGGCCGGATCTACCGGTTTTTATGCGTGAGTTTATGAAATTGTTGGAAAAGTAATTTTGTAAGTAATTAGTTAGCCCCAATTATTTGAATTGGGGTTTTTGAAACGATACTATTAATGGATATGATAAAATTTTATTTGTGATAGAAACCCAAGTTGTTCATTAATTGTTTCTGCTTTTAATAGTTAATTCTTACTTATAATTTATTATTGATAAAAAGAGTGTTCTCACCGTATTAGTTTGTGATATAGATTATAAATCTAAGCAGATTCCAAATATTACCTGCGATTTTGGGATTGACGAAAGGTATGATGTTTGTTATATTTAGAAAGCCGTTTTTGATTTTCTATAATAGAGATTGATAGATAAAGATGCACAGTCACTCTTAAAAAATTAAAATGAAGGGTTGACAAAAACAACCTAGATAGTTATAATAAAGAGTGTTGCTGTTGGACATTGAACCTTGAAAACTGAACAAGACAAAGCGTTTTAATAAACCATTTAAGTCAGTTTTAATTTTGAGCAATCAACTCTTTTTTGGAGAGTTTGATCCTGGCTCAGGACGAACGCTGGCGGCGTGCCTAATACATGCAAGTCGAGCGAACCGATAAGAAGCTTGCTTTTTG
>NZ_CCRF01000059.1 GCF_000751775.1 Caldibacillus thermoamylovorans | reverse complement strand
AAATTGAAGGAGCTGATGATAAAGTTTATATTGAACTATATCATCAGCTCTTTTTTGTTATATGGTCAGAATATAGTTGGTACATTTTTAAGTGATACACAGTTTGCTAAACATCTCTTAATATAGTATGGATGTAAAAATGTAATTAGAATGGAATTAGGAATTAAATTTCTTAAAGAATTTCAATAATTTCCACCTAAACGAGAATATTTTTTTGAGGGAATCAGCAATAGACAATCTTTTAGAATGTAATAATTTCGTTCCATCATCTATATAAGCTTTAAAAAAATGAATCTTTTTACCGGTTCAGCCAGTATATATATTATTGTTATTATTAAGGAGGAAAAATAAATGAGTATTTTGACAAGATTTAAAGATATTATGGCCAGTAATATAAATGCGTTGTTAGATAAAGCGGAGGATCCCGAAAAGATGATTGATCAATATTTGAGAAATTTGAATCGTGACCTTGGCAATGTGAAAGCTGAGACTGCATCGGTTATGGCTGAAGAGCAAAGGGCAAAACGAGTATTGGCGGAGTGTAAAAGCGATATCGAGAAAATGGAAAAGTATGCAATTAAAGCGTTAGAAGCAGGTAATGAAGATGATGCAAGAAAGTTCCTTGAAAGAAAGACGCAATTGGCCGAAAAACAAACAGCATTCCAATCGGCTTACAATTTGGCTGCATCTAATGCAAGTCAAATGAGACAAATGCATGATAAACTCGTTTCAGACATCAATGAATTAGAAGCAAAAAGAAGCATGTTAAAGGCAAAATGGTCAGTTGCCAAAACACAACAACGACTAAACCAAATCGGTTCGTCGGTCACAGATGCGAACAATACATCATCTGCGTTTGGCAGGATGGAAGATAAAATCAATCGTGCCCTAGATGAAGCAAATGCAATGGCCGAACTAAACAAGAAACCGGAAGACGATCTGGATGAGCTTGCGGATAAATATGAGCAAAAAACGAGTGTAGATGATGAACTCGCTGCACTAAAGGCAAAGTTAAAACAAGATGAATAACAAATTGGCATGTTATTATTAAGGGTGTCATAATATAGAAAATTTATAACGACTCATATTGTATAAAGCTGCAGCAATTAAGTAAACTGCTGCGGCTTTATTAAGTTTATGTGTTGGTTACAGTCAGGAGTGAGAAACATGGTCATTCATTATAAATGCCCGAACTGTGGCGATGATATGTCGTTTGATAGTGAGTCAGGAAAATTAACCTGCCTTTCTTGCGGCAGACAAGATGCGATAGAAAATTTTTCTGATGAATTTATTACAACAACTTTTGAAGAAAATGAAACAAAAGAATATCATTGTGAAAATTGTGGGGCGGTTTTATTAACCGATGCTGATACCGTTGCGACCACATGCAGCTTTTGTGGGGCCGGCGTGGTTATTGCGGAACGGGTTTCAGGAACATTGGCACCTTCATTAGTCATCCCCTTTTCTATTAACAAAGACGAGGCAGTCGCAGCTTTTAAAAAGTGGTGTAAAAATGGATTAGTGACACCAAATGATTTTATGACGGCTGACCGGATCAAAAAATTGACCGGGATGTATGTACCGTTTTGGATGTATGATTTAAATAGTCGTGTCCGTGTTTCCGGGAGTGGAACAAAGGTACGTGAATATACGAGTGGTGATTATATTTATACGGAGACAAGCTATTATCGCATCTTTCGTGATATTAACCTCGACTATATGAAAGTCCCTGTTGATGCTTCTGAGAAAATGGAAGATGGGTTAATGGATAAATTAGAGCCTTACAAGTATGATCAGTTGAAAACATTTAAAACACCTTATTTGGCCGGTTATCTAGCGGAAAAATATAATTACGATGATAAGGCATTACTTCCCCGGGCGAAAACAAAGATTCAAAGTTTTATTGATTCGTATATTCATTCCACCGTATCCGGGTATGCAACGTTTATTCCTGAGCAAAAGGAAATTGAAAGCAAAAAAATGAAAAGTTATTATGTGCTGCTTCCGATTTGGATGGTGACCTATCATTACAGGGGGAAAGATTATATTTTTGCAATGAACGGGCAAACAGGGAAAGTGGTCGGAAAACCGCCAATTAGTCGTGCCAAAGTAGCAGGTTGGTTTGGTGGTATTGCTGCGATCACATTACTTATCTTTAGACTTGTCACCTTTTTCATGGGAGGCGGTCTAATATGAAGAAAAACTTGTTCCTGTTTGCGTTGTTCTTTCTTCTCTCATTCATGGTGGGGGGAAATCATGCTTTTGCTATCAGTCAAAAAATCTATGATCAGGCCGGCCTGTTAACCGATCGGGAAGTGACAAAACTGGAGACTTTAGCAACACAGGTTGGTGAGAAATGGGACACTGATATTTTAATTGTAACTGTCAATGACCCGAATATTGATGTGAAGCAGTATACGGAAGATTTTTACGATGAAAAAATAGACGAACAAGGTTTAGATAAATGGAATGTGGCCATGTTGACAGTAGATATGAACAACAGGGAAGTTTATTTGGCCGGATTTTATAAAGGTAAACTATATTTGAATGATAGTCGATTGGATAACATTCGTGAACAAATTTCTCCTGCGTTGACTGCTGGTAATTACGAACATGCTTTTGAACAATTTATCGCACTTGTTGATGACTATATGGCTGGCGAACCGGCTAATCTATTTCTCCAATGGTGGTTCCAGATTATTATTGCCATTATCATAGGCGGTGTGATTACAGGGACGTTCGTCTATAACAGTGGTGGTCGAGTGACAACAAATAATCGAACCTATTTAAACACGAATACGTCACGCATTTTGGCAAAAAGAGATGATTATATCCGAACAGTTGTGACAAAAACAAGAAAACCGTCGCAAAATTCTAGTGGCGGTGGCATAACGGGTGGTGGACATTCCCATAGCGGTAGTCGTGGCAGTTTTTAACATTGCCAGCGAAAGAATATGTCAATTTTTGGAAAGAAAGGATTGGATGAAATGGCATTTTTCAAAAACCAATTTGCGAATGTTGTAGAATGGGAAGAATTTCGCGACGATATGATTTTTTGGAAGTGGAGCAACCGTGAAATTAAGAAAGGCAGTAAATTAATTATTCGTCCGGGTCAGGATGCAATTTTCTTATATAATGGAAAAATTGAAGGGATTTTTAAAGATGAAGGTGATTACAATATCGAATCGGAAATTATCCCGTTTCTTTCAACTTTAAAAGGATTCAAGTTTGGTTTTAATAGTGGAATACGCATCGAAGTTCTTTTTGTCAATACGAAAGAATTTACGGTAAAATGGGGAACGAAAAACGCCATCAATATCCCGACACCGGGTATGCCGGGGGGGATGCCGATCCGTGCGAATGGTACGTTCCAATTTAAAGTCAATGACTATGTTGCCCTGATTGATAAAATTGCTGGGGTGAAAAGCAGTTATTTTGTGGATGACGTAAAAATTCGGATTACCGCAATCCTAGATCAGCTTTTGATGCGATGGATTTCTAAAGAAGGAAAAGATATGTTCAACTTGCAAGCCAATGCCCATGAAATCGCCAAGGGAATTAAAGATGATTTGGATATGGAAGTTATTGATGATGGTTTGACCATTACCGGCTTTACGATTATGAGTTTTAATTATCCGAAAGAAATCCAAGATATGATTAACAAAAACGCATCTTTTGGCATGGTTGGTGATATGAAGAAATACCAGCAAGTATCGATACTTGACGGGATGTCGTCTGGCAAAACGAGTGGTGGTGGCGCGGCATCGGACGTAGCCGGAATGATGATGGGTATGAATATGGCTAAAGAAATGATAAAAAATATGGAGGGAGACGAGAAAGACGGAGCAAAATCTGTCGAACAAACGCCCCCGCCAACTGACACAGCAAAGAAAGTAAACTTTTGTCCAAATTGCGGCGAGAAAAATACCGGAACGAAATTTTGCCCGAATTGCGGTTATAAATTAGCGTAATAAAGAAAACTCGGTGATCGCCGAGTTTTCCTTTTACGTTTGCTTCCTATGTAAATGGCAATCTTGATATCCTCACCGTATACATTTAAATACAAATTTTGATAATCCCATCATATAATGTCGCTATAATCGGATTACCCACGGTTTGCGTCACGGATTTCACTAGTTAAAGTAAAAAATTATAAATATAGAGAAGGATTTTTCTTGTGAGTAGCGAATATTTATTATGAGCGGTTTTTTATTTTCGTTTTGGTCTATGGAACACAACCTTGAAAAGACAAGGGAATATTCTTCTTCTATAACGATCAGTATGAATCAATTGAAAGAAACTGGAGGTATTACATGAAGTCCAAAATAAAATGGGTGGTAGGACTCACCCTTCCGATGCTTTTCCTAGCAGGATGTACCAGTATAGAGAATTCGAAAAACAACACACAAGAGGCTCCAAAAGAGGTCAAAGCCAATCAAGTTTCCTTGAAGGAGTACACAGATGAAGCGGTACGACTGCGTTCAGAATTTAACAACGCTATCAAAGCCTTTGGAGAGGTACGGCAAGACACAAAGATGGAACCAAAAGAATGGCAAACTGCTTCTCGTGAAAAAGTCAAAGACATTCGGGCGATATTGAATGAATTTCGTCGGATTGCCCCGCCAAACTCTCACAAACAGGTTGGGGAAGAGATTACCATGGCGTTAGATGAATTTGATAAAGGAATGGAATTGTTTGAAGAAGCCATAAAAGATGGTGATGCAAGCAAAGATGCCAAAGCCTTGGAACATATGAAAACGGGACAAGATTATTGGAATCATGCCTACCGACTACTGGCTATTGACAATCCAATTCCTCCTGCAGATGGCGGAGATGGAACGATTAATACGGATGATTTAAAAGAGTTGGACCTAAACGCTGGAATTGACCGAGATAGTGTCCTATTAAATGTATCCAAGGATGGCCGTGAACTCATTGGAAAATGGGGCTTTTATCAGGAAGACGGTTCTCCAAATGTCAGCATTGTGCTGAATAAAGATGGCAGCTATGAGGGATATGGAAATGGAGAGTATCCAAGCAAAGACAATGCGTTAATCGGTACATGGGAATGGAATTATATCCAAGGAGTTATCACATTCCATCATGACAGCAAGTACGTCAATGGAAAAAAACAAGAGCCAAACCGTAAAAAAATGCCGATGGAACTCCAACGGTATAATGAAGAGGGTATTCAACTTTTTGACTTAGAATCGATGACCGCATATAAGTATGAAAAAATCGAAGACAGTGAAATGAAAAATTGATAATCACGGAAAATAGAAAACTAGAGAATGGCAATCATAACCATCCTTTCAAAGGGTGGTTATGATTTTCTTTTAGCCTTTGAAACTTTCGGTCAACAAAAAACGTATATTTAAAAAAGGTTGAGCAAGGGGGAATGGGTATGGTAAATTTTATGTCGAAATTTTCTTTGATTGGGTATATTTAGTTTATTTGAATCGACACCGAATAGTCGGGTTCTTTGGGGTGGATTTCTAAAATATCCGATCTCACAAAATATATTAGAAGATTTCAAAACATTGTCTGAAGAGGAACTTTTAAATCATTACTTCCGCCATAATGGTGAGTGGATGGATTTGAAGAGAAGCTTAATTAAAAAAATGAAGTTGCAAATTGAGGAATCTGAACAGATTAAAGGAGAAAAACCTTTTGCGACAAAGAAGACGCAATCGGAAGCAGAAGTATATCAGTATGCGTTGCTGCCGGCAGTCTATTTTTCGCTTTTTTATGAAAATGAATACGAAAAGGTCATGCATGATGCAATGCCTAGTGAATATTATAAAGCGACACAATACAATAGCGGATCTTTTTGTTCCGGTTTTGCTTGTTATGTGGATAGCGATTCAAAATATTCCGGGCATCACGGTGATTGGGGGGATTCCGGCGGTTCGGGTGACTCTGGTGGTTCCAGTTGCTCCAGCTGTGGTGGCGGGTGTAGCAGTTAAAACAGTAATTGAGAGGATATTTTTTTAATTGGGCAAATAGGTTAAATAAAGTCGTGACATTTCAAAGACTTTACTTAACGATCCGACATATTATTCAATCAAAAAATGTACAAAAAAATTGAACACGGGTGACAAAGTATTCTGTCATATGTTATTATGTAATTAAGGTGGATGTTATGGCAGAAGTGTATAGATACGTGTTCATGCATTGTAAATAACGATGCGCGGTATGAAAATGGAGGAAGAATCCAATGAACAAAAAATTAAATTTATTAAGCAAACTCACGCCTATCCTAAGTATTCTTTTTATCATTACAGGTATCATTTTTGCCATATTGGCTGTTTTAGAACATAATATGTCAGGTTTGATAATGTCATTAGTCCTCATTCTACAATCTGTATTGTTATTCACATATAAGAAATTGTTTACCAACATGGGGTTATAAGATTAGAATTTCAAACTCACGAATTGCCCCAGGCGTAAAAACATCAAAAGAAATTGGTAAAAATAGAGGAGGAGTTATGTGCCGAAACGAACAGGGGAGGAATGTATTTATCAATATATAACCCGCATGGCAGAACAATTTCCTGAGCTCCCTTATATTTTTCAAGATGAGTTTACGCAGGAGCAAGAGATTGCCAGCATGTTTTTTTCAGTGATGAACTTACTTTTTATAAGCGAGAAAAACTGGCGATGGAATTGATTGGTGTTTTGAAGCCTTGTTTGTTGAATCAAACAGTGTTGGAAAGTCGATTATTCAAATCATGATCGGCAGACAACCGGAAGAAACGGGGAAAATTATTCCGTTTCCAAAATAGGTTACGTAAAACCGGTAAAGTTTTTTCCAAAATTGATACAAATGAGTGGAGATGATGAGTGAGTAAATCTGTTTTGGAAAAATAGCAGATGAAAAGGCTGTCCGGGACGTTTCCGCAGGCAGTCTTTATTCTTGAAAACAAGCGGGGAGGGTGGAAGGCAAGGGATTCAGCTTCATAAAAATTTTTTGTATTTATGAATTAACTTGTTTTCCCTAAATTATTGTATTCGAGATGGCGTTCAATTTTTTGTCAAGCATTTGAATTCGGGCTAGCGCGGTGCGTTGGTCAATTTGCCGATAATGATGTTTTCCCCCTGGTTCTTCGTCATCGGTATCCGCTTCGGCAACAACTTTTTGAAGCGGGGTTAATTCAAGACTTCCCTCAGGTAAATAAGAATCTGTATGAAGCAGGATAGCCAGTGCAATTTCCTTCGCATTTTCTAAATCTTCTCCAGAACGGACAAGAAGTTTATGGGCACGAGCAGCACCTTTGATTGCATGGATATCATTTTGTTTGTACATTTGATAATCCCATTTTCCATTTGTATACCATTGATAATGGCCAATATCATGGAGCAAACCTGCCTTTGCCGCTAAATCCGGGTTTACACCTGACTTTATAGCAATATTAAAGGCCTTTTCAGCTACAGTAATCGCATGATCCATACCGGAACGACCGACATATTTTTGAACAATCGGGTGACGGAATAATGTTTCCAATGTAACTTTCCTAGCCATAATAAACCTCCTTTACACCGGTATTTTCCAAATAAATAAAAATATATTGTTATAAACATTAACATCTTTTGTTAGTTTTTGCAATTATTTTATTTGATTAATCAATAATTGTGCATTTTGAAATGGGAGGGTATTGTTGATGTAAAAGAAACTTTGCTTTATGACCTTTAATCGTATTTTAGTTTAACCAAAAAAAGCCCAGGTCCGCCAAGTTGCGGACTTTCTTTTTTTTGATTATTTCCAATTCACCGAAATACCAAATTTAAATTCTCAACATGCAAATGAGCATTTTTGAGAAATGTTTAAGATAAATATGATATAATTACAAACAATTTTAATGGAATAAACAGACACGGGAGGGAATTTATGGAACGTGATAACGCAATCGGTATTTCTTTTACTGCAGGTTCTTATCTATTATGGGGAATACTTCCTATTTACTGGAAATTTTTAAGCGGTGTTCCGGCACTTGAAATACTGGCTCACCGTGTGATTTGGTCGTTTTTTTTCGTCTTAATAATCGTAATCATTTTAAAAAGAAAATTACTTAAGAGCTTTTTCCAAGTGCAAATGAGCAAAAAGAAAACATGGATTGGCTTATTTATCGCATCTCTATTCATAAGCATTAACTGGCTTACATACATTTTTGCCGTGAATGCGAATCACATTGTGGAGGCGAGTTTAGGATATTACATTAATCCGCTGATCTCCGTTTTGCTGGGGGTTTTTGTCTTACGGGAGAAAATTAACCTACTGCAGGCTGTTTCATTTGCCATCGCCGGAATTGGTGTTATTTATATGACGATTACATTTGGCAAATTTCCGTGGATTGCCTTGCTGTTGGCGTTTTCTTTTGGCTTTTACGGATTGTCTAAGAAACTTATAAAGGTAGATTCGATATTAGGCTTGCTATTAGAAACATTATTTGTTTTCCCTTTTGGATTCTTGTTCTTAGTGTATATAACCATGAATGGCCAGGAAAGTTTTTTGACAGGGTCGCCTAAAATTGATTTATTTTTACTAGGTTCGGGGATTGCGACAGCTTTACCGCTGCTACTGTTTGGCATTGGAGCGCAAAAAATTCCGCTATATATGGTCGGCTTTTTTCAATATATCACGCCAACAATTAGTTTACTTCTTGGTGTCCTAATGTATAATGAACCGTTTACAAAGGATCATGCCATTACTTTCACATGTATCTGGCTGGCAATTGTAATATTTACAGTTTCCAATATTCATCAAGGGATAAGAAAAAGAAAAGTAACAACAGCCCCTGTAGTAAGGGGTGTTTCAAAAAGGTAGGTTGTTTTATCAGATTAAAACGGTAAGAACGAAAAATAAGAGCCTTCATCTTTTTGCAATACAAACAAATTGCTGGCTCTTTTAGGTTATAAAGATTCTTGATATTGCTAAAAAAAATCATGATTAAAAAATCCAATTTTAAGATTAGTTTGTTTCATTATTTTCACCTACAATTGTTTAAGTTTAAAAATACCCTTCAAAACACAAAATAAGTTTGATTACAAAAAGGCACCCATTGAAGAAGAAGTAATAATTAAGGGGGTTTACTTAATCATAAGTTCTTTCCGCTTAACAATCTACCCTGATCCTTATAAAGAATGGTATAATTAGGTATGTACATAATTCCAATTTTTGAAAGGGGTAATAATGATGAATCAGGAGCAATTGAAAAGAATGCAGTCAGGAAAAGGCTTTATTGCCGCACTGGATCAGAGTGGCGGCAGTACGCCAAAAGCATTAAAAGCTTACGGCGTTAGTGACGACCGTTATTCAAATGATGAAGAGATGTTTACCATTATACACGAAATGAGAACACGTATTATCAAAAGTCCGGCATTCCACTCCAAACATATTCTCGGTGCCATTCTTTTTGAAAATACAATGGATCGTTATATTGATGGACAATATACAGCTGATTTTCTCTGGGAAAAGAAAGGGATTGTTCCTTTTCTAAAAGTTGACAAAGGTCTTGCTCCACTTAAAGATGGTGTTCAAGTGATGAAACCGATTGACGGATTAGATAACTTATTAAAACGAGCGAATGAACGCAACATATTTGGTACAAAAATGCGCTCATTTATTAAAGAAGCGAATGCAGAAGGAATCAAAACAGTTGTTCAACAACAATTTGACATTGCAAAACAAATTGCTGCGGCCGGACTCGTTCCTATAATCGAACCGGAAGTAGATATTCATGCACAAGATAAAGCAGAATCAGAAAGAATTTTAAAAGAAGAGTTCTTTAAACATTTGGCAAAACTTGACGAGAATGTAAAAGTGATGTTTAAAGTTTCGTTACCAACAGAAGATAATTTTTACAGTGATTTAATTAAAGATCCCCATGTTGTACGGGTCGTTGCACTTTCCGGTGGTTATTCACAAGCTGAAGCAAATAAAATTTTAGGTCGTAACCATGGAATGATTGCCAGCTTCTCCCGGGCATTAACAGAAGGATTATCAGCAAATCAAACTGATGAGGAATTTAACGCAATTTTGGGTAAATCCATTGAAGCAATTGCAGAAGCTTCCAACACATAAATTTTTATGTATGACCTTTTGTCGCTCATCTTTTTTGAATGACAACCAAAAAAGGTTTTTCCGGAAATTTTCAATCAATTACTCCCATCTTAACAGGCAGGCCACCCCCCACCGATTTTCGAGTTTACAAAGAGATATTTGGGGGACGGGCTGCCAGCATGCGTCCGATTGGTTCTTATCCATCAGTGGGGCTGGCAGGCATAATCCGATATATTTCAATGGAGGTTTTTATATGGCTAAAGTATATCAATTAGACTATGAATCACCCATTGGTGTGATAGAAATAACCGGTACTCAAGATGCAATAACATCGATCTTGTTCTCGGAGAAAGATAAAAGGAAGAACTACCCCCAGCCGGAAACACCTTCTGTTCTGATAGAATGCTATAACCAACTGGATGAGTATTTTCAAGGGACACGTTATGAATTTACGATACCTTATCATTTGGAAGGATCTATTTTTCAAAAGAAAGTTTGGCGTGCATTAACGGAAATACCTTATGCTGAAGTGGAGTCTTATAAAGATATCGCTGTGGCCATCGAAAATGAAAAGGCAGTTCGTGCTGTGGGAAGTGCTAATGGAAAAAACAAACTAACCATTGTGATTCCATGTCATCGAGTCATTGGTGCTAATGGAAAATTGACCGGATATGCCGGTGGACTTTGGCGGAAAGAGTGGTTGCTCAGACATGAGAAGAAGCATAAGGAAAATAGTAAAAATTAGTCATTTCCTTTAAAAAAACAATATTAAAAATTTATCCTTGCATTATTTTTAAACGGTTTGTATATACTTAGTATATACAAATTATGCAAAGGATGATAAAATTAAAATGAATAAAGAAAACAAAGGGGAAATCAAGATGACCACAAAAGTGCAAAGATGGGGAAATAGTCTTGCTGTTAGACTTCCGAAAGTTATATTAGACGACTTAAATATTAAAGAAGGTTCAGACATTAGTATTTCTGTAGAAAATAATGCAATCAAAATTATTCCGATAAAGAAAAAACCAACTCTTGAAGAATTAATGTCAAAAATTACTCCTGAAAATAAACATGATGAAGTGAATTGGGGCAAACCAGAAGGTGCTGAAATATGGTAATGAATCAAACACCAGACAGAGGCGATATAGTTTATCTTAATTTCAGTCCTCAATCCGGTCATGAACAGGCAGGACATAGACCGGCTATTGTTTTATCACCCAAATTATTTAACAGTGGAACTTTTGCAGTTGTATGTCCAATCACGACTAAAGAAAAAGGCTATCCTTTCGAAGTTAAAATACCAGATAAATTGAATGTTCAAGGGGTAATTTTAACCGATCAATTAAGGAGTGTTGATTGGCGTTCAAGAAATTTAAAGATTGTGGACCATGTTCCAGATGAAGTTGTTCAGAATTGTCTGGATTTAGTATCCACATTTTTACCTTTTTATTAATTAAATGCGATAAAATCTTTCATATTCTTCTTAACGTATGGTTTAAAGAATTTATAATGGAATTTTGGCAATGCAGTTAGCCTACGTTGAAAAACCGCAAGAAAAAATTAGACGAACGGAACAACACGGTTTTGGACGGAAAGTTGGATAAAGGAAGAGCTGTCTCAAAAGACATCGATTTTGCCTTTTGGACAGCCACAATAGGAATTTAAAAGGTTAAAAGAAAAAATTCTTTACCGTGAAAAATCGAGAAAATAATGAGGCATCTCTACCCATTCTTGTATGTCTGTTCCGATAAGGCTGTAAGCACCTCTTAAACATTTCATCACAGTACCTGGAATGACCATATCTTCTGTAACATTCGTCATGGGCTTTGCAGCAGGCATCGACAGGATTTGTTGGTCGCCCTGGCCCTGAACAACCCGGACCACACCAATTATATCCCGGAAAACAAAATCCTCTTCGCTTGGACTTGTACATCAAATCACCTACTTTTAACAATTTATAATAATTTATGATTGTCATGGTGATTTTGAATGGACGGGTGTAGGGGATACTTTGGTATACATAAAACTATGAGAAGAGAATAGGAAGAATAAAAAGGTCGGTGGAATGGGACTAGACTTCGATTTCTAACTTCAGCCTTTTAAAATGATTAATTTTCATTCGTATCATGTTCCGCCATTTCTCGAATCACTTGAGTCACCTGCATTTTACTTTTACCTATAGTTTCTGATCACTCATCGTTCATAAACTTTTAATTTTACAAAATTTATTATACAATATTATTAGTTGGAAAAATTATACGGAGGTGTTCTTTTTGCTGACATTTGAACATGTATCAAAAATTTATAAAGGACAAAAACGAGCGGTGGATGATTTAAATTTTCAAATAGAAAAAGGTGAATTTATTGTTCTTATCGGACCAAGTGGTTGCGGGAAGACAACAACAATGAAAATGATTAACCGGCTGATTTAACCAACAGAGGGAACAATTTTTCTTAACGGAGAAAATATCATGCAAATGGATCCGGTTAAATTAAGAAGACAAACTGGTTATGTCATTCAGCAAATTGGTTTATTTCCTCATATGACGATCGAACAAAACATTTCTCTTGTCCCGAGATTATTAAAATGGTCGCCTGACAAACAAAGAGAACGTGCAAAAGAATTATTGAGCCTCGTTGATATGACTCCTGATTACCTCAATCGTTACCCTAATGAATTAAGCGGCGGACAACAACAGCGTATTGGTGTACTTAGGGCACTTGCGGCTGATCAACCGTTAATTTTAATGGATGAACCATTTGGTGCTTTAGACCCAATTACAAGAGATTCATTACAAACGGAATTTAAAAAACTACAAAGAAAACTTGGCAAGACGATTGTATTTGTCACACATGACATGGATGAGGCAATCAAACTTGCTGACCGGATTGTCATTATGAAAGACGGTCGAGTTGTCCAATTTGATACACCTGATGAAATACTGCGAAATCCGGCTAATGAATTTGTTGAAGAATTTATTGGTAAAGAGCGGTTATCTCAGGTCCGTCCACATATCCAAACGGTCGATCAAATTATGAACCCGGCTCCTGTAACTGTTACTCCAAACGTTTCTTTAACAGAGGCAATAAAAATTATGAAACAACGGAGGGTTGACTCACTTC
>NZ_CCRF01000058.1 GCF_000751775.1 Caldibacillus thermoamylovorans | reverse complement strand
TTTTTTTGATTAGTCAGAGACTGGCAGCCAAAGAGCGTTCTTACCAACCCAAAAATATTGATGGGTGGTCATTTTACAATATCCAAAAGTCATTAATGAATCAAAAGCCACTTTTTAAAGGGGAAGAGCTGAGAGGTTATGTAAAACGTTATTTTCCACAAAAATGGCAATATTTTATCGGGGATATTTTTGGATTTAACTGGTACTTGTCCTTAGAAATTCAAATTAACAAGGACATTTATGATGTACAATGGTAACCTGAAAAGTGGTTTTCCCATCAAGATCAGTGGATAATTTATAAAAATGGAGAACGAATTGGTGAAGCGCGAACATTAATAAATTTAAAAAATGCTGCAAAATTAAAAGAAGCCATCCAGTTCAACTTTTATGATAAATTGTATAAATCATCCGCAATTACAGTGACATCCGGCATTTCACTAACTCAAGGTGGAAAGCTACTAGGCACATTAAAACCCAACCATATGATTAGTAATGTACAAGTAATAGATGTCCAAGAAAATCAGCCAGAATATATCGTTGCACTCATTGTCCACTCATTTTATTTCAAAAGTAAGTAATGTGAAACTCGAAATCATCAGTAAGCAGCTATGGGCTTATTTGAGAGGAGGATATAGTTTGAAACGTTTCTAAATCAAGGGTACTTGTCTTGAAAATGTTCTTAACGTTGTAAAATACGAGGTTACCTAAAGGAACTCCCTTATAGTACAGATTTTTGGCTGTTTTTATGTCGAATTTTAGCTTAGTGTACAAAACTTTCGAAATGTTTGCGGTACTCCGCTTACTTCTTGTTACGATTTTTCGAGTATATTTAAGCAATAAACAATCGTAAGCATTCCAATTATCGAAACCAGTCTATCATAAAAGGAAATTGGTATAAAATGACTATTTTTGTTGAAAATTGTAAAAATTTCGCTGTATAATGGAAGATAATAAGAATTGTGATGAGAAAGGAGAATACATACGGAAATACAAACAGACCACTGTTCTTGGTACATAATATGACGAATTGTCCATGAAAAGTATCGGATTTAGCTGAAACATCTTAGAGAAAGAAGAGGGACTCCAAGATCGGTCTTTCTTGGCTAATAGGAAAGTATAAATTTTTCAATTTCTACTTTCCTAACGCATAAGTGCTCTTGCGGCTCTGCTCTCGCCTAAAGGCTCGGCAATCGCCGAGTGTTTTTTATATTATGTAAAGAGGGATTTGTAAGGGAGTAAGTACGGGAGACTACTTAACTAGTAAAAGTGGCTCGAATAAATGAAGTATAGAAGTTTCCTGCAAGTGATGAAACTTTATTTAAAAATGATCTGTAGAGTCTATTGAGCTTGTCGTAGAAGGTTCACCAATTTCGATAATACCCAAATGAATGTCGTGATTAGATTAGCCTTTCGGATAATGGAATGATTGTACAGAATGCGGGATAAAGGGGCTTTGATGAAGTGGAAGGAATTATACAGTTTGTTGTCATATTCTTCGTACTTGGTGCTATTAGTATATGGGTTAACAAAAACCTACCAAAGTGGACTGGAAAAGTAGGAGAAAGAAGAGTCCAAACAGAAATTGAAAAACTTGAAAAGCTTAAGCCGAATCAATATAAGGCATTTCACGATCTATACATACCAAAACAAGCGGGTGGATACTCCCAAATTGACCATATAGTCGTCTCTGAATATGGAATTTTTGTTTTGGAAACGAAAAATTATGATGGTTGGATCTTTGGTGAGGAAAATAAAAAATATTGGACCCAAGTAATCTATAAAAGAAAAGAAAAATTTTTAAACCCCATTTGGCAAAATAAAGGCCATATTAAAAGCTTAAAGGAGTGGTTAGGGCCTGAGTTTGAATCGGTACCGTATTTTTCAATGGTTGTATTTTTTAAAAGTGCTTCGTTTAAAACAGGAATGAATTTTAAGGAAGCTGATGTAATCTATGTAAGAAACTTGATTAAAACAATTGAGCAGTATCAAACGACCGTTATTAGTAAAGAAACAGCCGAAAAGATATCTGGTAAGTTAAATAGATTGATGATAGGAAATAAAAGCAAAAAGAAGGAAATTGAAAAACAGCATGTACAAAATATTAATAACGCTAAAGGGAAGCAAAAGGCAAATGTCGATAATAGTAAATGTCCAAAATGCGGTGGGAATTTACAAGTTAAAAATGGGAAGTATGGGAAGTTTGTTGGATGTAGTAATTATCCGAAGTGTAGGTATACTCGGAAAGAAGTTATTAATCCCGGTAGTAAAAAAATACAACAAAGTAGTTCAACTTAAGGAGTTTGAGGATTGTGACCTCAAACTTTTTTTAATGAGAAAATTTAATAATCTTCATTGTAATTTTAATTGTTTTTTGAAACTGAAGCACGTTGAACAGAATAAATCATTTTTATAGTTGATTTTAAATTGGAAAAATGCTTTATCGAGCCAATCTAATCCATTATAATGGTAGTTAGTAAAATAAATACTAGAACCTGTATGGAGCCACCTTTATGCCAATACATAATAAACTTGTTCGGGATCGAATTCCGGAAATAATAAAAAGCACTGGTAAACTAGCTGATACGAAAATTTTAGATGAAGAGGAATTTGTCACCGAATTACGTAGAAAAAGTAAAGAGGAACTAGATGAATTTTTGAATTCAGAGACAAACGAAGAGGCCTTGGAGGAATTGGCTGATTTATTAGAAATTATACACGCTCTTGCCAAAGTTCATGCAGCTAGTTTCGATAAAGTTGAGCAAATTCGTTTGAAAAAGGCTGAAGAACGAGGTAGTTTTGAAGAACGGATTTTTTTAATAGAGGTCCTCGATGAATAAAATCGAGCTAATACTGAACTGTCAGTCATCGCTTCAGCAAATAGTAATTTCTGCATCCTGAAACATTATAATACAGAAATATTGGGAATATGGTATAAAGGAATTAAAATATAAAAAAGAAATATAAAAAATAAGGGGATAGTTAGATGGGAGAATTGACTTTTTCACCTTTAAAAGATGAATTGGAAGAATTAGTTGCTTTTTTTATAGAAAATACGTGGGAATTTCATCGTGATCCTTATCCGTCAAAATATAAAATTATGCAATCGTTTCGTAAAGGCTGGTTTCAGGATGAGCGGGCAACATTTTGGATAAATAAAGATGGCGAGAAAATCGGATTGATTATTCTAGATGATATAACGGATTCAATTCCTTTATTTGACATCCGTTTGGCAACAAAATGGAGAGGAAAAGGTTACGGAACCATAGCGGTTAACTGGATAAAAGACTATATATTTAATCTTCCTGATATGAAAATACGAATTGAAGCCTACACCCGTTATGATAATATACCGATGCGAAAAACATTAGCAAAATCCGGATTTGTGAAGGAAGGCTACTTAAGGGAAGCATGGGAAAATGATGATGGGTCGCTTATGGATGCGATTATATATGCAGCAACTCGATCGGACTGGGAAAAAGGTATCATTACACCGATTAAGTTGAATGAAGAACCTTTTTGAAAATAATTAAATATGGAATAAATCTCGAAGTTCTATTTAAGGGATAATTCAATCACTAAGCAAATTAGGAGAACAATAAATAATGTTTATTAATAAGAATTTCACAAACCTACTATTTGGAAGATTTTTAATTAACCTGGGAGATAGCCTTTACTATATAACTATAATGTGGATGGTATTTGACCTAACAAATAATACATTATATACAGGAATTGCCGGTGCATTATTTTTGTTACCGGAAGTTTTTTCCTTCCTTTATGGTCCGGTAATTGACCGAGCTAACAAGAAAAACATCTTAGTGCTGTTTTCACTATTACAAGCTCTATTACTTTTCATTATATTATTCATTTATGCTAATCATCTATCCATTTATGCTATTTTATTAGTCTTACCCTTTTTGGCTTTTTTATCTGAATTTACTTATCCAATCGAAGGAACGTTAATACCAAAATTTGTAGAAAAAAAAGATTTAACTAAGGCAAATTCAATGATGTCAGTTGCTGCTAATGGGGTAGAGTTATTTTTTAATGCAATTTCTGGAATTTTAATTGCTGCAACCTCTATTTATACAATTTTAGTGGGAAATATTTCAATTTTTATCCTTGCAACTATCTTTTTTTCACTTTTAAAGATAAAGGGAAGTACAAAAACAGAGAAAGACCAAGGAGAATATACGTATTTTTCGGATTTAAAAATAGGTCTTAAGTTTGTTAGTAAAAGAGAAATATTAGAATTAATGATTCCATTTTTAATTCTAAATTTTTTGTTAGCAAGCCTCACCGTAAATTTACCAGCTATATCACAGGAAAGTTTTGAATCCGCTTCTTCGTATGGTATTTTACTTACAGCTTCTGGTCTAGGAAGTATGGTAGGAGCGATAGTTAGTGATTTCGTTAGTAAGAGAGTTAAATTTGGTGCAATTGTGATTGGTACTATAGTGCTTTATGGTGCTTTTTGGCTTATTGGGTTATCAATTGGAGGTCATTTTATTTACCTATTTGCATTTCTAGCCAGTATTTCAATAGGTGTAATAAATGTTATTTTTTCTGTGCTTTTTCAACAATTACCACCGGAAAATATGATTGGAAGAGTTGGAACTGCAATTAGTAGCCTTACCACATTATTTATGCCGTTAGGTGCGCTATTGGGAGGAATAGTTCCGCAGCTAATTGGTTCAAAACCTTATGTATCTGGGATAGCAATTTTTATCATGATTCTAGGAGTTTCCTTAGTTTTTGTGAAATCTATTCGAACCAAATCATATATAACAGAAAATTAACGCTTCTTCGTTTTTAAATTGAAAAATTAGTGTCTTTTCTTTTTTTATAATTGAATCCTGTCATTTCTGAGCTATGCACTTGGTTTTCTGTTATTATTAGTTCGTTTCGATATCAAAGTCTAATGTTGCCCAACTTTCACCCCAGCGTACCCAATCAACTACATAGCTATATGTTCCATCTTTTTTTGCTGTTATCGAGATAATACGAGTTACTCTTGTTTATTGATCATCATTTAAAAAGTCATAGTTTCTATAATAGCCATAAGCTTTTTGAGTAAGTTGAGTTTTTGAAGAAATTTAATGAATGGTTATCTAGTAAATGCGCCAATTTCACTAATCAAGGTCTGGTTTGATACGATAAAGGAAGAGATTGGAGAAATCCGACTTCTGCAAATATCGCTAGAAGCTTATGCAGGAATCGGTGACACTGAAAAAACGGTTAAGGATGTATTTGGTGAGGCAAAAGACCTTAGCCGCCCCCAAGTATAAAAGTGAAATTATTTTTGGAGGAACTCGAAATAAAAATCTCAGTTTAGATCAAAAGAGAAAAAAAGTTCCGCCCGGCAACTATTGAAGCAAAAGAAAAGATTTTACAAAAAAGTAATGATATTCGTATTAAAATTATAACTTTCGGCGGGTGATGATGATGAAAATTGGGAATGTATATTTGAGAGTTGTTATTGAACGTTTTAAAAGTGTTAAAACCCTCGGAGATAAAACAATTGAACAGTTATCGGAACAAGATATCCATTGGACGTATAATCAGGAATCTAATAGTATTGCCGTCATCGTGAAACATTTAAGTGGCAATATGATTTCCAGGTGGACCGATTTCCTAACTTCCGATGGGGAAAAGGAAAATAGAAATCTTGATGAAGAATTTATTGATGACATCTCTTCAAAATCAGAGTTAATTAGTGTTTGGGAAAAAGGATGGGATGTTCTAATAGATACACTAACTGGTTTAAAAGAAGATGATCTATTAAAAACGATAAAAATTCGTGGTGAGAAGCATTTAGTTTTAGAAGCAATTGAGCGGCAAATGGCCCATTACGCGTATCATGTCGGACAGATTGTTTATATTGGAAAACAGCTAAAGAACAATGAATGGAAGACACTCAGCATACCAAGAGGGAAGTCTGAAGATTATCGAAAGGAAATGCTTGAAAGACACCGAGATAATTAAGTTAAGTTGAGTGTTCATTAACAAAGAAGAGGAATTTATGGAAAAAGGTTGAAAATGAAATTGAATCGTTAGCTAAATAAAAACATGCAAAAGATATGGATAATCTCATACCAAATGCGAAGATTGAAGGAACAAAGACGCTCCTCTTGAAACGTTCTTGTTCCCAAAGGGTTAACTGTTACTGAAATGTTTTTTACTTCTTAATTGAAATAATAACGATTACATTATTCACCATCTTGATGTCAATTTTCAATGGGTTCCGCTGACCAGAAAAGTGGAAGGTTCTTTTGCCATGTATGTATCCCGTTCGATTGTGAAACCTTTACCGAATCTTTTGGCAGTACTTTTTTGAATTTTATGTAATTTAGTGGATTCCATTAATGGGCAATGATGGTATCCCAATCAGAGACGAAATTGAATTGATAAAAATATTGAACTAACCGGTGCTTTATTGAAGATTTGGTTGTGGATTCGGACCAAACTTTATTCGTTTATCATATAAACAATAGGATAAGAGAAGAGGTCCTTTTCCAAACAAATGAGAGTATAACTCACTGAAACTACTTAACTGGAGAAAATCCACATTATGAAAGGCTTTGAAAAGATTTTTACCTAAAGGAAAGAGAAATATTTTAATTCACTATTAGTAAGGTAAACCAGATCATTTTCTGAAACGATCAACTTTTTAATTGAGAATTGTTATCAATTATAGTATATTTGTTAATAACACATTAATTAAGTAAGGAGATTATACGATGCAAATATACTGGACGAAAATAAATAAAATTATTGAGGAAACGCCTGAGGTGAAAACGTACCTGCTCGACGTTCCGGAAGATTTTACATGGGAGGAAGGGTCACACACGCATCTCGGACTGGAAGGTTTTAATGTTGGGGATAAACCAAATCGTAGTTTGGTCCGTCATATGTCCATTTCCACTTTACCACATGAAGGTGCAATTGGTATTACAACACGATTCAAGGAGCAGTGCTCTGAGTTTAAAACAATTTTAAGAAATCTTGAAGTTGGTAATGAAGTTGCCATATTTAAAACTCATTCAAATGTGCCGCTTAAAAGGGAAGATAAAAATGTTTACCTGTTGTCTTCGGGTGTCGGCTTGGCAACTTTCAGACCGCTTGTACTTGAATATTTCAACCGTGCTGACAATGTCAAACACATTTATTCCTTGAATATCGATTCAAAAAGAGACTTTTTATTTACAAATATTTTTACATCCGCTCATGACAAGAATTTCACGGCACAGTTCGTCGATAACCGTAAAGACTATTATGAAGAAGTGAAAAATCTTGCTGGAGACAAGGATGGGTTCTTCTATATTGTAGGTAGCGACGAGTTCCTTGTGCAGAACATTGAAGTACTTCGTGGGCAAGGCATTAAGCCAGAACAGATTATGCTTGATAAACGTGAAAAAGAACTACCTAAATTTTTCTCAGTTGATTTGTCAATTTGAACATCTCAGCTCATTCGGACTAGAACTTTTTGCTTTGTTTTAAATTGTTAATGGTCTTACTGTTAAAAAAGGGAGTAGCTTTTTATACCATCTTAACGGGCAGTAAGACCCCACGAGTTTACAAAGTAGGGGGTCGTGCTGCCCGCTTGCGTCCGAAATTATTAAGATTAGTACCCTAATTTTATTGTTCAATATTAGTTACGTAAAATTTTTTCCATTGATTTCCCTTTTGCTAACTCATCGATTAGCTTGTCTAAATAACGAATTTCTCGCATTGTTGGTTCTTCTATTTCCTCCACTCGAACGCCGCAGATTACTCCTTTAATTAAAGTCCGTGCAGGATTCAATTGCGGAGCTTCTGCAAAAAAGGTTTCAAAATCATTCTGTTTTTCCAGTTGTTCTTCTAACTGTTCCTGGATATATCCTGTCAACCAACAAATAATTTCATTAACTTCTGACTTTGTACGACCTTTTTTCTCAGCTTTCGCAATATAATGGGGATACACACTTGCAACACTCATTGTATATATCTTATGTTTC
>NZ_CCRF01000057.1 GCF_000751775.1 Caldibacillus thermoamylovorans | reverse complement strand
AGTTTCGTCATGATTAATCCTCCCATAATACCATTTGTGAGAATATGAATTTGTTAAAAGTAAGTTCTTATAAAGAATATAACACATTTTAATCGAAAAAAATCATCTCGAAAAATAGTTCCTTTCCCCAATGTGACAAATGGGACGCAGAACCTGACCCCATGACCCAGAGATGCTCAAGTTTTAAATATTGAGCGACCAACTCTGGGACTGATCATTATTTTTTAACAGCAGAGATTTAATAAATTGTGTATAAGCGGAAAACACAGATTTACAAACTTCGAAATTATTACAATTGGTTCTTCCATTAGGAAGGATTTTTTGTTAACAATGTAGAATTATATCAAAGTACATGTATTTGAAAAATTATTCCCTTTTACACTTGTGAATTGGTCATCCTCCGACTACTGCGATCATTTTTCCCTTAATTTTTCCTTGTTCTTTTCACATCACATAAAAATTGATGGGAAGGTGTTACATGAGAAATTATTTTCAAAAATTTATTATTAGTAACGATGCCATTGTTTTTTGGGGAGATACAGTAAAGGTAATGAGTACTTTACAACCTGAAAGTGTCGATGTCATTTTTGCAGATCCCCCATACTTTCTATCAAATGGTGGCATATCAGTTAAATCTGGAAAAGTTGTAAGCGTTGATAAAGGGGACTGGGATAAGATTGGTTCCTATGAAGAAATGCATAACTTTAATTTTGCATGGATTCGTTTATGCAAAAAAATATTAAAAGAAGACGGAACTATATGGATTAGCGGCACCCATCATAACATATACTCAATTGGCACAATCCTAAAAGAACTGGGTTTTCATATTCTTAATCAAATTATCTGGGTAAAAACTGATCCACCTCCTAATATAAGTAAACGAATGTTTACATTTAGCTATGAAACTATTATTTGGGCAAAGAAAAATAAATCGGCACCGCATACTTTTCATTATGAATTGATGAAAAAAATTAATAAAGGAAAACAAATGACAGATGTTTGGCATATACCCCATGTTCCTATGGAAGAAAAAACTTTCGGTTACCATCCTACACAAAAACCGTTACAACTACTAGAAAGAATCCTAATAGCATCGTCTAATAAACATTCTCTTATATTAGATCCATTTTGCGGAAGTGGGACTACAGGTGTTGCTGCTTTGAAATATGGCAGGAAGTTTATTGGAATCGATAATAATTTAGACTATGTAAAAATTAGCTTTAGAAGAATAAATCATCTTTTTCAAGAATGATATAAAAATAACATGCCTTATTGTATATTTATTCATAGAAATCTGCGTTATTCCTAATAAAACTTTTGACGATAATTGTTGTTAAATGTAACATATAAAATAGATGATTTAAAATAGAGGGAGAAGAAGGTAATGACAATAACTAAAAGCAAAGTAATACAGCCGTTTTTAAAATGGGCTGGAGGCAAACGGCAATTACTCCCGGAAATACGGAAATATGTTCCTAAAAGAATGGGTACTTATTACGAGCCTTTTTTGGGTGGGGCAGCAGTATTATTCGATTTACAACCCAAAAAGGCAGTAATAAATGATATAAATAGTGAATTAATTAATACTTATTTTGTCATAAAAAATAATGTTGAGGATTTAATTGAAGATTTAAAAAAACATGAAAACACAAGTGATTATTATTATAAAATAAGAGATTTGGACAGAGATAAAAATCAGTTTAGTAAATTATCTGATGTTGAAAAAGCGTCAAGACTTATATATTTGAATAAGACTTGTTTTAATGGATTGTTTCGAGTGAATTCGCAAGGGCAGTTTAATGTCCCGTTTGGTCGATATAAAAATCCTAATATTGTCAATGAATTTGTATTAAGGGCTGTTTCTCATTACTTAAATAATAATGAAGTGGAAATTTTAAATGTTGATTTTGCTGATGCTGTTTCTTGCGCAAAAAAGGGAGATTTTGTTTATTTTGACAGCCCTTATGATCCGGTTAGTGATACAGCTTCCTTTACCGGATATACTTTAGATGGTTTTAATAAAGATGAACAAATAAGGTTACGCGATTTGTTTGTAGATTTAGATAAGCGTGGGTGTAAGGTACTTTTAAGCAATTCAGCTACAGATTTTATCAAGGATTTATATAAGGATTATCACATTGAAATTGTTTCTGCAACAAGAAACATCAATTCAATAGCTTCAAAGCGGGGAAAAATTGATGAGGTGCTGGTGATGAATTATGAGCAAAACTCTAAATGATGAAGCGTGGGAAATATTATTTGATAAATATAATATTTTGAATGAAATAGAGAAACATGGGTACTATGAAATCGATTCAAAAACAATAAATACAGTCCGGCAGGCAAGGCTAATGGCAAAATTTGATCACCATATTAACTTGCCTGCTATTTTTAAGCAACATTTTTTATCGATTCTACCTGTTTCTCGTTCTCGATATGTTATAGGAAAATTTGATGCCTATGAAAAACTTAAATATGATAAGAACTTAAAGCCTGTTGAGATGTATTTACCTGAAATGATCGAGACAATTGATCGAAATAATTTGTATAGTGAAAGTGTTGCATTAAATTGTGCATTTGCATCGGGAATGATCGATGATTTGTTTGGGGAAACAGCTATTCCTACAGTTTCCGGCAGGATGGGCTCTAGTATTTTTGAGTTTGATATTAGCAGTTTTCCTTTACTAACTTCATTTAGAAAACAGAGGGGTTTAAATGGAACAGGTAATTTCACGATTCAAGTGAATAATGCTCAATTAGAAATTGATGGTGGATACGAAACCGACAATGCCTTTATCATTATAGAAGCAAAAAATGAAGCTGTAAGTGATTTTTTAATACGTCAGCTTTATTACCCTTATCGTCTGTGGCAAGACAAAATAAAAAAACCGGTTATTCCTGCCTTTTTTACATTATCAAACGATGTATTTAGCTTTTTTATATTTGAGTATGAAAATAAAAATCATTACAACTCACTTAAGTTAGTAAAACAGAAAAACTACATTCTTCAACATGAAAATATAACACTTGATGAAATTTATGATATATTAAAAACGGAAAAAGTTGTCGACGAACCAAAAATACCTTTTCCCCAAGCAAATTCCTTTTCTAGAGTTATTGATTTTTTAAGTATCCTAGTAGACAATGATGGTTCAATAGATAAGGAAAAATTAGTTTCTACGACTACTTTTAATGTAGTCGTAAGTAGACAAATCGATTACTATACTACAGCGGCAATTTATTTAGGATTGGCTCAGCGTGAACGAACCAATGGAAATACGAATTATTCATTGACCAAAAAAGGTCAATTAATAATGCAATTGCCTTATAAACAAAAATACTTGGGTTTTGTAAGCTCTATTTTACAACATCGCATATTTAAAAGAGTGTTATATGCACAATTAAATAATGCGGGTATACCTATTAACAAAGACGAGATTGTCAAAATGATGAAAGAGGAAAATCTACATGGGATAGATTCTGAAACTACATATGTGAGAAGAGCTTCATCAATACAAGCATGGGTGGATTGGATACTTTCTTTGCAAGAGGAATATGAAGGATGAGTTAATTTGAACTAAGAAAAACTTAGACGAGTACATAAGTGGTTCATTTAAATATTGTACTCGTCTATTTATGACAATTAATGAACTCAACTATTCTAATTCTAGTTTTGATAAGATCTATACCAGATTTTTTTCATAATATTGCTATATTTTTAGTAGCTGTCATCTTCCTGATCTAGGTCCAGCTTTGTATTTTCCTTGGTATGTTTCATTGATATTAAAAAATTCGCTTCATCTCTTTACTAAAGAAAATTATAGCGTTATAATAACTATTAAATCCAACTATATGGATGGGATTAATGAAAAATAGAGGTGCAGCAATGAGATTGAAACGTTTATTCATGTTATTATCAATTGGATTCATTATTACATTTTTAGCTGCTTGTACATCCGGTGGAGAGGAAAATTCCCCCGGTACAAAACAAGATAAAGCCAGCAGCGAAAAATCCGTCAATTTTGTAAACAAAGAAAACATTCCTACGATGGATCCAGCCCTTGCAACAGATGAATCTTCATTTGCATTCTTAAGAAGTACAATGGGTGGTTTGTATCGATTAAATTTAGATGGAAAACTTGTTCCTGAATTGGCGACAGATCATGAAGTCAGTGCAGATGGTTTAACTTGGACGTTTAAAATCCGCGAAAATGCCAAGTGGGAAAATGGTGACCCGATTACGGCAAATGACTTTGTTTATGCTTGGAGACGTGCCATTGATCCTGCGACTGGATCCGAATATGGTCCATACTTAATGAATAATGTTATCAAAAACGCCACTGCCATCAGCAATGGAGAAATGTCTCCTGATCAATTAGGTGTACTTGCGGAAGATGACTTTACATTAGTTGTAGAACTGGAAAACCCGACACCTTATTTTGAAAACTTAACATCCTTTGGCACACTATTCCCATTAAACCAGAAATTTGTTGAAGCACAAGGTGATAAATTTGCGACAAGTTCGGATACATTATTGGCAAGCGGTCCTTATAAACTAACAAACTGGACAAGTACAAGCGATTCATGGGAATTGGTAAAGAACGACAATTATTGGGATGCTGACACTGTACAGATGGATAAAATTCACTTTGATGTGGTGAAAGACCCACAAACGGCAGCCAACTTATATGAAGAAGGCAGTGTCGATCGCGTAAATTTAACTTCTGATTTGGTTGACCAATATTCCGGCAACGATGATTTTGTAACCATACCAAATACCTTTGTATATTTTATTAAATTCAATCAAAAAGCAAATGATGCATTGGCAAACAAGAATATTCGGGCTGCTATTAGTCGTGCATTTGACAAAGAAGCGATTGTTGATGAAATTTTAAATGATGGCTCGATTGCTGCAAACGGACTAGTTCCAACCGGATTTGTTTCCATGCCTGAGTCACGAGAAGATTTTCGTAAGGTAAGCGGTGATCTTGTTACTTTTGATAAAACAAAGGCCCAAGAGTATTGGAAAAAAGGTCTATCGGAAATTGGAAAAGATAAAGTTGAACTTGAGTTACTATCAGATGATGATGAGGCAACGAAATCTATCGTTGAGTATGTCGCCAATCAATTGGAAACAAACTTACCGGGATTGACAGTTACTATAAAACAAGTACCGAAAGAACAACGGCTTGACTTGGAAGATGCAGGCGATTACCAAATGGAAGTTGCCAGATGGGGGCCGGATTTTGAAGATCCATATACATTTATGAGTCTGTTCACAACGGATAGTGGTAATAATAAAATGGGTTACTCCAATGCAGAATATGATCAATTAATTTTAGAAACTTCAACAACGTTAGCAACAGACAATGAAGCACGTTTTAACAACTTTGTGAAAGCAGAAAAAATCTTATTTGATGATGCCGCCATTGCTCCAATTTATCAAAATGCAAGGGCTGAACTCGTCAATCCGAAACTAAAGGGTGTACCGAATAAACCGGTTGTTTCTGCGTATGAGTTTAAATGGTTGGATATTAAGGAATAAAAAAATAAAAAGGCCTTCCCCGAATCGCTCGGTGGAAGGTTTTTTCAGCTAATAGGAAAGTATAAATTTTTCGATTTCTACTTTCCTAACGCATAAGTGCACTGAAAGACTTCGGTAGCATTACCTCGCAAGCGAAAATGTTTTTTCGCTGAACTACGGCTCTGTTCTCGCCTAAAGGCTCGGCAATCGCCGAGTTTTCTTTTGACAAAAGAGAGAAACCTTTGCCCCAATGTCAAAAATTAGGTCAATTACCTTTCCTCATTTTCCACCCCACATTTCGCACGTCTTAAGTAAAATTCATCATAATTTTTGAATGAACTTTATCTAAATGGCTCGATGGGGTGATATCTTTATTTTTCGATGGATTTTCGACAAATTTCTATTGAATTCGACATTTTTTTCGGGGTTTCCCCCTGTTATGTGTTATTTACCTTGATTTTCGACATTTTTTGACACGTATATCGATAGATCATACCCGCATAATTCAATGATTTTTTTGGCTTGTGAATCAATATTGTCGGGTAGGAGTCTTATTTTTTGCTGATTTTGATTGATAAGGATCACGGTAATATCTTCTAATTGCTCTAACAATGCTTGACCTGTGGGTTGAAGGAGCTTTCTTTTTCCCTTCAGGATTAGAGATAGGTTCTTTTCTTTCAGTTCTTTTCTAACTCGATATTCTAAAATTCCATAGATTAATAAAGCCAT
>NZ_CCRF01000056.1 GCF_000751775.1 Caldibacillus thermoamylovorans | reverse complement strand
CACATACACAATACCTAAGGCCTCAACCCTTTCCGGGGTTTTCAAGTAAATGGCATCAATCATTTGTGAATCTTTGATTAATCGGAAACGGGTCTCAGCGGCCGACTGTCCTTTATAAACCCTCAAAACTTCTTGATTGGATAGTGTCTCCTCATCTAATTTATTTGTGATTAAAACAAAAGTGCTGAGCATTTTTTTCTTATTTTCGATAAAATCATGATCTTTTTCAAACGATTCCAGTTGTATTTGATAGATTTGTTCTTGTTTTGTCTGTTCGTCCTTTTTAGGTCTTCCTCTCTTTTTTCGTTTGATAGGTTGATCACTCATCTGGACGTTTAGTTTATAACAGAAATATGAAGCCTTTTGTTTTTTCTTAAAAGATTGAATTGCTTCTAGTGCGTCCTCTTTACAATGAAAGATAACTTTACTCAGTTTTTCTATCTCTTTTTTTAATTGTATTTCTTCCTTTTCGATCGCCCGATTTAGGGTTTTCTCTTTTCGTTGATCTAAATTGTTTGAGTGGACAACAAGAAACCGGTAAGGAAGGTTTTGAATTTGTCTTTCAAAAGCTTGAATTTGGTAAATAGCTGCGTCTTTTTTATTGCTAAGTGAGCCTACCCTTTCCCAGTTATTGAGCAACCATGCCTCTTTCTTTAGTTCTGTGCTTAAACCGAATGTATCAGGTAAACGGGAAATAAACGATAAATTTTGTTGTTGAATTTCCGCTAGATTTTCCGTTGTGATTAATGCAGAATCGGCTTGATAAATGAGATTTTTCCAATCTTCATGGGAAAGGATTTTTCTCATCTTTTGAATGAATTCCACATTCCAAGATTTATCCGAAGTATTCCCATTTTCTACTTTTGCAAGGATAGGAATTCGTTCAGGTGTGACCCCCATCCCCAGAACGATTTGTTTTAAGTCAGGCCTATGGGCCTTACTATACCCGTACGTAATTTGCAGTCCATCTTCCTTCGGTTGCTTATATTCTCCGTAAACAGAAATTGAGGTTGTATCGTTATGCAGTACACCAATAGGAAGATTCAATTTTTTAGTGCTTTTAATGCAATGGTGGAATAGACTTTCCATGCTTCGGCTTCATACAAGTAATCTAATGCTCTTCCTAATGCATCATCATTTAATTGATCGGGTGAAACCGATGTATCGAAAAGCATCTCAGAATCTAGGTTTTGATAGAATTCATGAACCTTATAAAGGGGCTTGCCACTGCATAAAATGTTTAAGACAAGGGCTTTAATCCTTGTTCCGGGTGAGACATGACAACGGACAGAATCCCATTTGACTAAATCATTAATGGTCTTTTCGAGTTCTATTTCATCACACAGTTTAGATAAAAGTTGAGACGGCCCCACATGTAAGGTTAAAATTTGATCTGACATAAAAATTTCCTCATCTTCCCGTAGTTAGATAATCATTCAATTCTACAAAGAAGGAGAAAATTCCTTTAAAAAAATCATAAAATGGAAAAATTTACGTGCGGAATATGCGTTCCACTATAGGATTTTAACATTTAATTAGATATGATGACTACAAAACAACAAGAACCTTCTCTTAATGTCAAAAACTGGGATGATGAACCGGTTCGCGGCCGCTAGAGTAATGTTAAATTTCAATGAGGTTAGGTTACTTTCCTGACACCATACCTAATTAGTCTAATAGGTTTATCTCAACGTACCTGGACAAGTACACGTATTTCATTAATTTTTTATTGACTTAAAACCTATCCCCATTCCCCAATAATTTTGCTATAATGTACGTATAAAATTATTTTAATCGGTGAAAAAATATAAAATTTAACTCAAAAGGGTGTTGAGTATATGATCTATCAACTAAAAATTACATTGAAATATATCAAACCTCCCATTTGGCGGAGAGTAGAAGTAAGAGATTCCATGACATTTTATGACTTACATAGGATTATCCAAAATTCCTTCGATTGGGAGGACTATCATTTACATTCCTTCGATATAAAAAGATCGGCTGGTACATCGACTAATCATTTAATTACAATTGGTCCAATGAATCAGGAAAAAAATCAAGTTTTTAGTTTTGGTTTTGGTTATGATTATGATGAGAAAAAAGTAATTTTAAAAGAAATATTTCAAAATGAAAAAGATCGTGTTTTGTACGTTTATGATTTCGGCGATAATTGGGAACATGACATTGTTTTAGAGAAAATAATTCCTGAAGAAAACGACATATTTTACCCCAGATGTACAAAAGTAATGCGATTGGCTCCTGAAGAAGATAGCCGTGGGGAGTCTATATTTGATGATGTTGTAATAAAAGAGATTGACGGAAAATCATTAATGAATGAAATCAATCAATCTTTAGCAAACGAATTTGAGAACTGGCTGCCGCAATCCTTTGAAAATTACGATGATGATTGGTCTGAATTACTCGATTTGGCAGAGGAATTTAAAAAACTACAACCATGGAAATGGATGGATGATGATCAGATTATTGTCGTCAAAGATCCCGAAACAGAGGAATTAATTTATTGCTCTGTAATGGGAGGGGCTGGGATAGAATTTGGTCTTGTCGCTTTTATTGGTGAAGAAGGTTATACATATTTGAACCGGCTTATGACAAGGAACATAAATGATGAAAAGGAATATTTTAAACAAAATAGTTTGACTTTAAATTTGGTTGATCGGGGCGAATTGGAGGATGAAGATTATCAACTTCTAAAAGAACATGGTCGGTCCTATCGTGGGAAAAATCAGTGGCCCATGTTTCGAAGTTTTAAACCGGGGTATTATCCATGGTTTCTGGATGGGGAAGAAGTTCAGTTGTTGTCGTTCATTTTAGATGAAGTTATCTTTGCTAGTCAATATACAAAGAATATGGATCAAGATAATCTTGCAGGAAGATCATATATGTTATACACCTTTGATAAAGAAGAATATGATGCTGCTTCAAATGATGTAACGAAAAAAGATGAAATTCCATTATATGTTAATGAACTCGAACTGCAGCATTTGAAACATTCGCTTAAAAGATACAATACGCCGCTTGAATTTGATTGTGAATACATTAATTTTCCTACACAGGATGAACCAGATGAACGTCCGTATTTACCCACAGTCATCCTTTCAGTGGAGCGGAAAAATCAGTTGATTGTCTATTACAACATGATTGGAAAAGATGGCGATATTACTGAAACCGTTCAGAAAGAATTAGTTGAATTAGTGAAAAGAATAAAAGCAATTCCAAGAGAAATTTGGGTGAAAGAGGAGATGGCTAGGTTACTTAATCCAATTGCAAAAAAACTAAACATTCAACTTCTCCCTGTTCAACAATTACCATTACTCAATGCTGCACTAAAAGAAATGGAACAGATGATGCCGGAATGATTGAAGTTAAGGGTGTCGATAACAAGTAGAAATGGCAAAATTATCTTTCCTTTACCTACAACCACAGTGGATGTTACTGTGGTTGTTTAACTATGTGAATCGAATGTAAAAAATATCGGTGAAAACCGTAAGAAATGTTATAATATAAAAGATAATACCATTCAACAAATTTATATCAATTATAAATTTCTTAATGGTCAATTGAGCGAAAAAATTTATTCATAACCTTTTCCCAATCTTATTATCTATCCTTATCCTTATACGAAAATGATAATGTTAGTAATTAAGACGAAATATAATTATAAAGAAAGTTTATATAGAAAGGGATGAGTTGATTTGAATCATAAACGCTTACTTCCACTGCTCTGTTTATTTTTCTTCCTTTTTTTAACAGGATGTAAAAGCGAAGACGTTCAACCATCAGATGTTTTTACAACTTATGTAAAAAACTGGAGTAATCAAAATTTTGCTAAGATGTACGAGATGCATACGCCGGAAGCAAAGAAAATAATGAAAAAAGATGAATTTGTTGAACGTTATAAAAAAATTTATGGTGATTTGGAAGTAAAGGATATAAAAATTGATTTTGAAAAGCCAAAAGATAAAATTGATCCGGATGCAAAAACTGCCACCATCCCATTTAAAGTTACCATGAATACGTTAGCCGGTCCTGTAGAATTTGAACAAAAAGCCAAGCTTGTAAAAGTTGAAAAAGAAGATAAAGTGACTTGGCAAGTGAATTGGAATACAGGGTTTATTTTTGCTGGAATGGAACCGGAAGATCGAGTCGGATTAAATACGACAAAAGCAGCCCGAGGTGAAATTCTGGACAGGAATGGAAACGGATTAGCTATAAATGGAGGAGCATATGAAGTTGGAATTGTTCCGGGACAAATGGAAGGAAAAGATGGGGAGATTAAATCCCAGGTAGCCTCCATACTGGGCATATCTGTTGAATCCATTGACAAGGCTTTAAATGCAAGTTGGGTTCAACCTGACTATTTTGTTCCCATTAAAAAAATTCCTAATACCCAAACGGATGTAGTTACTCAACTGGAAAGCATTCCTGCCGTAACAGTGAATAAAGTAGAATCAAGAGTCTATCCTTTAGGAGAAGCAGCAGCTCATTTAATTGGCTATGTTGATGGAGTAACGGCAGAAGATATTGAAAAAAATAAAGGATACGCACCGGGAGATATTATTGGAAAAAGGGGCTTGGAACAACTCTTTGAAAAACAACTAAAAGGTGAAAATGGAGCTTCCATTTATTTAAAGAAGCCTGACGGTACGACTGCAACGATAGCTGAAAAACCGGTGAAAAACGGGAAAAATATCCAATTAACAATAGACAGTACATTACAACAGGAGATCATGGCAAAATTTAACGGCAAATCAGGAACAGCCGTTGCGATGAATCCGAAAACCGGTGAAATGCTGGCGATGGTTTCAAGCCCGTCATTTAATCCAAATGAATATATGTTTTTATCTTCAAGTCAAAGAAAAACAATAGATGAAAATCCGTTACAACCATTGTTAAATCGCTTTGTTTATCCGCAAACACCGGGTTCGGTAATGAAACCTTTTACCGCCGCCATCGGTCTGGAAACAAGTAAGATTACACCAGAACAAACGCGGAATATCACATCTAAACAATGGCAGAAAGATTCATCCTGGGGCGGCTATTTTGTCACTCGGGTAACGGATCCGGGAAGACCTGTAAATTTAAAGGATGCACTTGTATTTTCGGATAATATTTATTTCGCACAAACGGCATTGGATATTGGAGCGGATTCGTTTATAGACGGACTGAAAAAATTTGGGTTTGGCGAAGAAATTCCTTTTACTTATCCGTTAAAAGCATCGCAAATTTCTAATGACGGCAAATTAAACGGTGATGTTTTATTAGCAGACTCCGGTTATGGTCAAGGCGAAGTTCAAACCAATGTCGTCCATTTGGCAGCTGGTTATACCGCTTTTATTAATGACGGGAATATGATTAAACCAATTTTGTTAAGTGAGGAAAAACCATCGCAAGTTTGGAAAAAAAGTGTAATATCGACCAATACAGTAAAGACTATTGCTGAAGATTTACGCGAAGTTGTGGCCAACCCAAGAGGAACAGGACATCTTGCCAATATGGATGATTTACCGCTCGCCGGAAAAACAGGAACTGCTGAAGTCGGTAAAACAACTCAAGGAGAACAAGCGCAGGAAAATGGCTGGTTTGTTGCCTATAATACCGATACACAAGATTTACTTGTCGCCATGATGATGGAAAGTATCCAAGGAGAAGGAAAAATTGTGGTAAATGCGGTAAAAGAGATATTTGAGAGCTATAAAAAATAAAACTGTCCATCTGGGCAGTTTTATTTTTTTTAAAATGTTTAATAAAATTATTATAGGTCAAAGTTGCTGCTATCCTAGAGTTTTGCATCCTTAAAACAGGGTGAATTTTCCTTCTCGTCGTCAAAAAATGGAGATTTCCGCTTCAAAATGGTGACGAGAATCGGTCTCGTCGCCAAAAAAGGGAGTATTTCGCCTCAAAATGGTGACGATAATGGGTCTCGTCGTCAAAAAA
>NZ_CCRF01000055.1 GCF_000751775.1 Caldibacillus thermoamylovorans | reverse complement strand
CGAGAATTAATCTCGTTAATTTGATTGGTTTTCTAAGGTGCGAAACTTAAGGATATTATCTTTGAATTAGGAGAGAACACTTGTGACTTTAATAATAAGAGGTTCTGATTTTACTACATCCTAATTACCCGAAAGTTGATTCACGATGATTTGGAAAATGAGAGCAACAGTAACCACACGTAATAATGGTTTTATAATTTTTGGTTTTAATTTTTCAGCAATGCGGACACCTACTTGGGCACCGCTTAAAGATCCAAGTAATAAACAAATGGTATATGACCAAATGATATGTCCCGTCGTAATATATGTTGCAGCTGCCCCAAAACAGCTTGAAAAAGTAGCAAGTCTGCTATATGCAATCGCCCTCAAGTATGAAATTTTTAAATAACCAAATAAATAAAGTTGCAAAGTCCCCTGGCCGGGACCAAATAAGCCGTCATAAATACCGATGGAGTATAGTCCAGGCAAACTGATTTTGTTTATCGTCAATTTTTGATTCCCTTGAAATTGATCTTTACCAAAAAAAGATGAAATAAAAGCAAACATAAGTAAAAAAATTGCTAGAATAAACAAATATTTCGATGAAAGAATAGAAGCGATTATCCCTCCGCTGATACCGCCTATAACACTAATCGGGATAACCCAAAAAGACTCTTTAAATGAAATTTGTCCATGTTTAAGTAAATATAAGAAACTGGAAAACGCGCTAACTGTATTGGATACTTTATTTGCACCAATAGCTGAGTGGATGGGAATGCCTAAAAGAAGCATGACAGGTAAACTAATTAATCCTCCACCTCCTGCTAAAGTTCCCAAAGTGGTTGCGACCATACCTGTAAAGAATAAAGCGATGTATTCCAACTAAACCACCTCCTCTATATAGTATATTTCATGACAATCAATAAGGAAAATTAATGTTTATTATTGATTTCGATAAATTAAAGTAATTAAAATTAAACAAAAAGGAATCGATTAGACATTAACTAATGCTTTTTTACACTAAATGCAAACTCGTTTCCTACAAGTGTAGGGAAAATTTGCCCATATTTGTAATAGATAGTATATAACCTTTATTTCAGTGATTTTGGTAAAATTATTCTTTCTAAGACCAAGGATAAAAAGTTTTGCTAGGAATCTATTAATCCTTTTTACGGTATAATCTACCAAATTTGACCTTCTTTCAAATTCAAACAATCTTTATCTCATTCATTTCGAGAGGTTACATTATTCAAAAAGAGAGAAAGTTATAAAAAAAGAATTGCAATCGAACTAAATTCAAGCGATAATAAGATTCATAGATATTTTTGGCAGAAAAATGGTGGTGGAAATTTCATGAAAGTCGTAAAATTTGGCGGGACTTCTGTTTCGTCAGCTGAGCAGATTAAAAAAGTTTTTCAAATTGTTACAGCAGATCCTGAACGAAAAATAGTTGTCGTTTCAGCGCCCGGAAAAAGAAAAAAGGATGATATAAAAGTTACAGATTTGCTGATTAAATGCGGGGAAGAATATTGTAAAACGGGAAATGGGAAAGAAGCTTTTCGGGCTGTTGTTGATCGTTATGCAGAAATTGCCCACGAACTGGGGCTATCCGAGCATATTATTGATCGGATTGCCGCTGATTTACAAGAAATTTTACATGGGGATCGATCGAACGCTTCCCGATTTATGGATGCAGTAAAGGCAAGCGGAGAGGATAACAGCGCTAAGTTGATTGCCGCTTATTTTCAATCCTGTGGTGTTGAAGCACACTATGTAAATCCGAAAGAAGCAGGTTTGTTTTTAACTGATGAGCCGGGAAATGCCCAAGTGCTCCCTGAAGCATATGAGCAATTGAAAAAACTTCGTGACAGGTCAGGAATTTTGATATTTCCAGGATTTTTCGGTTATTCAAAAACAGGTGAAATAGTTACTTTTTCTCGCGGGGGCTCAGATATAACGGGATCGATCTTGGCCAGTGCCGTTGGAGCAACCGTTTATGAAAACTTCACGGATGTCGATGCCGTCTATACCGTTAATCCGAATTTTGTTTACAACCCGAAAGAAATTCATGAAATTACGTACAAAGAAATGCGGGAGTTATCTTACGGCGGTTTTGGCGTATTCCATGATGAGGCACTTATTCCTGTATTTCGTGCCGGAGTTTCTGTTAATATAAAAAATACAAATAATCCAAATCATCCGGGGACGAAAATTGTTCATCATCGGAATAACCAGAACGGTCCGGTTGTAGGAATAGCCAGTGATACCGGTTTTAGTAATATCTATGTAAATAAATATTTAATGAATAGAGAGATTGGTTTTGGTCGTCGTCTTCTGCAAATTTTGGAAGATTTCCATTTGTCATATGAACATACGCCATCTGGGATTGATGATATTTCAGTGATTTTACGGCAAAGTCAGCTGGATTTAGCAACGGAAAGAAAAGTACTCGAGCGGATTAAAACTGAATTACATGCCGATGAAGTTCATATTGAACATGATTTAGCAATGATTATGATTGTTGGTGAAGGAATGCGACAAGCGATTGGAACAATGTCACGAGCTGCTGCAGCTTTTGCAAGAAGTGGTGTAAATATTCTAATGATTAACCAAGGTTCATCGGAAGTAAGCATGATGTTCGGTGTAAAAGCATCTGACGAGAAGAAAGCAGTACAAGCATTATATGAAGAGTTTTTTACTAAAAGTCTGGTGTGACCAGGCTTTTTTTCTGTGGAAAGCAAAATGATCGTTTCATTTGGTCATGTTAAGATGTGAGTCAACTTCTTGTTGAGGAAATAAGGAGATTAATATTCTTTACCAGATAGTCTACTAAAGTAAAAAGTAAAGTTTGAATCTATATTACAAGGCACGCTTGATAAATTT
>NZ_CCRF01000054.1 GCF_000751775.1 Caldibacillus thermoamylovorans | reverse complement strand
TAAATTTTAGCTAAAAAAATAACAAAAATAATAGAATGGATAATCAATTGAAATATAATTGTAATATTATAGTAAATAGATTGAAACTAGACTCGTGTAGAATAAAAGACAGAAATCGACTTAATAGTAAAGGTGGTTATAATCTTGAAGAAGCCGCTTACAGCACTGAGTGCAACAATTGTACTTGGAATTGGTGCTTTTTCATCGGTACCAACATATACATATGCAGAAACAGGCAATTCTATTCAAAGCAAAATTATACAAAATCAGACAGAAAAGGCAAAAATAGATGAACAGATTGCCAGATTAGAACAAACGATTGCAGAGAATCAAAAAATAATGGAAGAAACAACAGAGAAAATTGCGGCCACTCAAGCAAAAATAGAACAGCTACAAGCTGAAAAAGCAGCCATTCAGGAACAAATGGCGAAACGGGAAGAACAAATTAAGAATCGGCTTCGTGTTATGCAAGCTGGTGGCGGACCATTAGGATATTTGGAAGTTTTGCTCGGTGCTACTGACTTTGAGGATTTCATCAGTCGTGCAAGTGCTATTTCAACATTAACAAAAGCAGATCAAGATTTAATTACAAAACAAGAAGAAGATAAAAGAGCGATTGAGGAAACTGAAAAAGCTGCACAAGATGAATTAAACAAACTTAATGATATGAAAGAAGAACTGGCAGGCATGCAAAGTCAGATCGCTGAGCAAAAATCCCAAGCGGAATCTATTAAACAACAATTAGCAACAGAGGGAGAACAACTTTTGGCACAGAAACTCGCTGCTGAACAAGCTGCACAACAAGCGGCTCTTCAAGCGGCAGTTACAGCAAGTACCAATAATTCAACAAATAATACAAGTAGTAAAACAGCAGTTGCTAAAGGAAATAAACCATCCAGTTCTTCATTTGTTCCAACGGTAAGCGGCGGAAATGCAATAAATACTGTAATTTCTGCCGGTAAACAATTTCTTGGTAATTCTAGTTATGGATTCGGTAAAGCAGATCCTGTAAATGGCGTTTTTGATTGTTCCGGATTTGTTAATTGGGCCTTTGCTCAAGCCGGTATTTCTGTTGGACGTTCAACAGGAGTACTCGTTGGACAAGGTACGAAAGTTGCCCCGAGTGACATGCGTCCGGGAGATCTTGTATTCTTTAATACAGATGGCAGAACCAATGGTCATGTTGGTATTTATTTGGGAAATGGACAATTTATCGGTTCCCAAACCAGTTACGGTGTTAGAATAGAAAATATGACAAGCGGCTACTGGGCTAATGCATTTAATGGAAATGTAAGAAGAATCATCAATTAAAATAGTAAACATTATTAAGGTCGACCGATTGTTTATTGGTCGGCTATTTTTTCTTTTATAATAAAATTTTGGAAATAGTATATAATGATTACATCATATATTACTTTTTTAATAAGGGGGATATGCTAGTGAAGTTTCTTGTCGTTGGAGCAGGTGCTGTTGGCGGCTATTTTGGGGGACGTTTACTGGAAAAAGGGGCAGATGTCACATTTTTAGTAAGAGAAGGAAGAAGGAGAAACTTACAGGAGAAAGGGCTGGTTATTCATAGTGACTATGGGAATGCCACATTATCACCGAAAACAGTTATTACAGGTGAAGAAGTTGAACTTTATGATGTCATCCTTTTATCAACAAAAGCTTATCAACTAGACAATGCAATAGACGACGTTCGTCCATATGTGGGGGAAAACACAATGGTTATTCCGTTACTAAATGGAATGGCTCATTATAACAAACTGGATGAACAATTCGGTAGAGAAAAGGTAATTGGTGGTCTATGTTACATTGAAGCCACACTGGATAGCGAGGGGGCAGTTATTCAGAAAGGCCCGTTACATATGCTTGTATATGGTGAACGATCCGGGCAAGAGTCTGAGAGAATCATAAAATTAGCTGATGCGCTAAAAGGAACAAAGGCGGATTTTCAATTAAGCTCGACCATTATTGAAGATCTTTGGCTTAAATATTTATTTATTGCAACCATGTCGGGAATTACTACTTTAATGAGAGCTCCGATCGGTCCAATTTGTAAACATCCGAGTGGAATGGAGACAATTAAACAATTAACAAAGGAAATAATCAATGTTATGAATGTTGCAGGAGCACCAATATCCAATGAATTAGAGACGATTCAGATGGAAAAGATTGCACACTTAGCGCCTGAAATGAAATCGTCCATGCAACGAGATATGGAAAAAGGGCTCCCTGTAGAAGCGGATCACTTGCACGGCTATCTGTTAGAAATCGCCAAGACAGCCGATCTTCCCGTACCCGTTTTAGAGTCCGTCTATGCGAATCTAAAAATATATGAGCGTTCACGGTAAAACTTCAGCGTAAGTTTTTCTAGAAAAATATAGTTTTAACATACAATTGCAAAAAGCATAAGTAGGGACATATCAGACTGTCCGAGGCCGCTGAAAAAGGGTAAACATGATATTGAAAACACTTTCCGGACAGGATATCCGTTTGGTTTACTGGGTTTACCCCTTGTAAATTGTGCAAGCAAACTTATCGAATAATTTTTCAGTGGCTTCAGACTGTCCTTACTTTCATTTAATAAATAAACGCCATTACATCTTCAATAATTCTCTTACTGCATAGGTAAATCCATTTTCATCATTGGTTTTAGTGATTATATCTGCCTCTTTTTGGACTTCAAGCGGTGCATTGGCCATAGCGATTGCTGTTGTTGCCACTTTAAATTGTTCCACATCATTCCCACCGTCACCAAAGGCATAAATTTCATCAAACGAAATCTTCATATGTTTTTGATATCGTAATAGCGCTGTTCCTTTATTTGCCTCAACCGATGTAAACTCAATATTGTCTGGGTGCGAGGATGCAACAGACAGTGCTAATTTCCCTGCAACAGCTTTTTTTGCAAGGTCGATTGTTTCAATTTGATCAGGTCGAGTAACAGCCATTACTTTATAGATTTTCAAATTGTCTTTTTCAAAAATTTGATCATAATTATAATTTGCGAACATGGACTCGATTTCTTCCCAGCTTTTCCCTTGAATGTCCGGATTACGGAATGGAAAACCGCCTTGATTCGTATATACCATAATACCGAGACCGAGCTCGCTTAAAAGCGAAAATAATTTTTTATACGTTGAAATTGGTATCGAGGCTTCAAATAGAATATCACGATTTTCAGAATAGATAACCGTTCCATTAATACTGATGATAGGAAGATTAAGCTTTCGAATCTCCTCAAATTTAAGAACATCCTCAATTGCCCGGCCTGAGTTAATAATTACATAATGTCCTTGCTCATGCAGATATTTTAAAGTTGCAAAATTTTCCTCTGATATTTCACGGGTTGAATTTAATAGAGTACCATCCAAATCAATTGAAAAACATTTCATCGTCACAAATCCTTTCTTTTTTGGCCATTTTCAAAATATAGTGCATTTTGAATAAAATCTGAAGTAATTAAAAAATCATAACTTCATATTTGTCACACAGGTTTGATCATCTTCAAATGTGGAAATTTCTGATTGGGCACTTTTCTCATCTTTCGTAATGGTTATTGTAAATGTTTCATTTCGGGGCAGCCAAAGATCGATAAATCCGTTAGCATATGTTTTCATTTTTTTATCGACAATAACGTTGCCCTCTGTATTCTCAATAAAAACATGAAATTCTTCGTTAGCCAGTTCACCGCGGCAGCCTGTCAAACTATGGATTTCACACGGATGGGTTTGGTGGATGTACGGCGCAATGGAAACAAAAAATTCATCTTTGGGAAGATCGTATGTCACTTGATTGGAATTTTTATCTGTCACAATTAGTTGCTGTGAGGTTATCGATGCTGAACCGTTTTTCAAATTACCGACACTGTAATCATGGACTAATTGTTTAATATCCCCGCTCTGATTTTTTATCGTTGTATTTTTTTCATTATTTATGTTTTTATCCAAATTAATAGAAACGAAAAATGATATTAATACTATTCCGAGGATACCGGAAAGCCATATGATTTTATTCTTCATGGTGCCTCACCCTTCTATAGAATCTTGATAATTTAAATGTAAAACAAGTTAATCAATAATGCAATGAGTAAAACATTACCTGATTCATAAAGATGGGAATGCTAATTTCCTTAAATTGACAAATCATAAACCTCCCGACTTTATGGGATATTACAATTACAAGGATGTTTGAAAAAAAGTGCATAAGTGGCCGGTAGCATATTGGAGTCTTTATTTTTACTTGATCAAAAATATGAGTAAAGGAATAGAGAAATTTGGAGAGAAAGATGGAAGCTTTATTATGGAGTATTGCTTTACCCGGATTTAGTCAATTATTACACGGAAAGTACATAAAGGGGATTATTTTTATTTTGCTGGAGTTTATTATTAATATCCAGTCCAATTTTAACGAAATTATCCTATTGAGTTTTAACGGTAATATTAATCAAGCAATTGAAACGGCGAACTATCAATGGTTGATGTTTTATCCTTGCTTATATTTTTTTGGCATGTGGGATGCCTTTAAAGATGCCGGAGGAGGAAAGAATAGATTTTCTTTTCTACCTTTTGTGTTTGCAGCATATTTTGTTACTTTAGGGTGTATATACTCTCCAAAATTTAAGCCTTTTGGCATACTGCTAGGTCCGGTTTGGTTACCGATGTTAAGTGCCATCCCGGGTTTTATTGCCGGAATTATTTTTAGAAAATTATTATTATTCTTCGTTAGAAAAACAGATTGAAAAAGATTTTAAAAGATATATTAAAATAATTTTGGGTGAAAGGCATTTAATTTTAAGGACTGCTTACAATTGTTGTGGATGGGAACACATCAGATTTTCCTAATTTGATTTAAGGTAGGAATCGTCATTTTTTAGCGATTCATCATTGACAAACTACCATAATTTGTTATAATAAAAAACAAAATGTTTATAATATTGATACGTTTAAAAAAGACGGGGAATGATCATGGAACAGTTATTGCAGGCAGGAAGAATTGGCAAATTTTATAGCTTTTTTGGCTTCTTCTGGGGCTTTTATTTTAGCGCCGGCTTTTTGTCTTGCAACAAATGAATAGCTTCCACTGATGAGTTCTTCGTATAAGAAATAGAGTAAACATACGTAATAAAAAATGGAACTCAGCTTAGAGGGTTCTATTTTTTTATTTCAACTAACGAAAAGAAGGTGCTTTTCATGAAAAAATTATTCGTTCATTTGGGGGATAGGAGTTATCCAATTCTTATTGAAAAAGGACTCCTTGAACAAGTTGGTGAAGAAATTAAAAAAGTTTATGCAGGACGGAAAATTTTTGTTGTAACAGATGTTCATGTCAATCAACACTATGGCAGAAACGTCTTAACTAGTCTTGAACATGCCGGATTTCAAGTAGATCTATTAGCTTTGCCGGCCGGAGAAGAGACAAAATCCTTCCATATTCTTCCAAAAATTTATAATCAATTTTTAGATTTTAAATTGTCAAGAAGCGATTTAATTATCGCTCTTGGCGGGGGCGTGATTGGTGATATTGTCGGCTTTGCGGCATCGACTTATTTAAGGGGCGTTCCATATGTGCAAATTCCAACTTCACTTCTCGCCCAAGTTGACAGCAGTGTCGGAGGGAAAGTTGCAGTCGATTTGGACAGAGGGAAAAATCTAGTAGGAAGCTTTTATCATCCAAAATTAGTACTGATTGATCCGAATGTCCTTCATACTTTAGAGGAGCGGTTCTTTTGGGATGGGATGGCGGAAGTAATCAAATACGGCTGTATTAAAGATGTGAATTTGTTTAATGAATTGAAAAATTACCAAAGTATGGAAATGGTTATGGAACATATTGAAAACATCATTTACCGTTGTTGTGAGATAAAAAAGGAAGTTGTTGAAGAGGATGAAAAGGATACCGGAAACCGAATGCTTCTCAACTTTGGCCATACGCTCGGTCATGCAATAGAAACATTTTACCAATATAAAAAATATACGCATGGAGAAGCAGTGGCAATCGGTATGTACGAAATTTCAAAACGAGCGGAAGAAAAAGGATTAACGGAAAAAGGTGTTGCCGAACAAATTATGCAAATCGTTCAGCAATATCATCTCCCATATCAATTGGAAATCCCAAGTCTTACACCCATTTTGGAAACAATTCAATTAGACAAGAAAAATATAAACGATGTCCTTCATGTTATTTTATTAAAACGGATTGGTGAATCATATATCAAAGAGACGACAATTGATTTCTTTAAATAATTTAGAATTTAGGGGGGGAATAAAATGGACTGCTTAATTGATCCAAAGAAATTAAACGGTGAAGTGAAAGTACCACCATCAAAAAGTATTGCTCATCGGGCAGTTATTTGTGCCGCACTCAGTGATGGAATAAGCCGGATTTCAAACATTGATTATTCTGATGATATTCTTGCAACAATGGAGGCAATGAAATCATTCGGAGCAAAAATGACAAAAAATGAAGACGTTTTGGAAGTTGTTGGCATCTATGCAACCGGGCAACTAGACCGAAAAAGGAATATTGATGAAGTCCTTATTGACTGTAATGAATCCGGTTCTACATTACGATTTGTCGTTCCAATCTCCACTTTATTTCCGGGGGAGCATCGCTTTATCGGCAGAGGAAAATTGGGACAAAGACCGCTTCATACATATTATAATATTTTTGATGAGCAAGGGATTCAATACAGTTACAAAGAAGGTGAACTGGACCTACGGGTTGAGGGCAAGTTAAAAAGCGGTCTTTATGAAGTTCCGGGGAATGTTAGTTCGCAATTTATCTCAGGATTATTATTTACGTTACCGCTCCTTGACGGTGATTCAAAAATTGTCATTACGACAGAAATGGAATCAAAAGGGTATATTGATCTTACGTTGAGTGCTTTAAAAGATTTTGGTATTCATATTATTAACCATAATTATCAAGAATTTTTTATCAAGGGAAACCAAAAATATAAAGCCCGTGATTATCGGGTTGAGGCTGATTTTTCCCAAGCAGCATTTTTCTTGGTAGCAAATGCATTAAATAATGAGGTTGTTTTGCATGATTTGAATTTAGACTCGTTACAAGGGGATAAAGAGGTCATTCATATACTGGAACGAATGGGGATGAAATTTTATCAAGAAAACGGAGGTTTAACCGGTAAACCGGAAAAAGAGTTAACGGCAACGGTTATTGATGGTTCTCAATGTCCAGATATTATCCCGGTACTTTCGTTGGCAGCAGCATTAAGTAAAGGAACAACCAAGGTGATAAACGCAGGAAGACTCCGGATCAAAGAATCGGATCGCCTCCATGCAATCGCGACTGAATTGAATAAAATTGGTGCAAAAATTATTGAAAAAGAGGATGGATTAATTATCGAAGGAGTGCCAAGTTTATATGGCGGTAGCGCAGTATGGAGTCATAATGACCACCGTATCGCCATGACCCTTGCCATCGCTTCGACGGTCTGTAAAACGTCTATTCTAATAGAAGACCATGAATGTGTTTCGAAATCATACCCAAACTTTTGGCGAGACTTTAAAGTACTAGGAGGTCGTTTCTTTGAGCGGGATAATGGGAAATAAGTTAAAATTATCTATTTTTGGTGAATCACATGGCCCAGCCATCGGAATTACAATTGATGGTTTACCGCCGGGTGTTGCAATTGACATGGATAAAGTACTAGCGGAAATGGATCGTAGAAAACCGGGAAAAAGTTTATTGTCGACTACACGGAAGGAGAGCGATACACCGGAAATAATCAGCGGATTTTTTAACGGATATACAACCGGTGCACCGTTGACAGCGATTATCAGAAATAGTGATCAACGTTCAAAAGTATATGAGGATATAAAAAATTTAATGCGACCGGGTCATGCGGATTATCCGGCATTTGTCAAATACGGCGGGTTCCATGATTATCGCGGCGGTGGTCATTTCTCCGGCAGAATTACGGCACCGCTTGTATTTGCCGGGGCGATTGCTAAGCAAATTTTGGCCGAAAAAAAAATCTTTGTTGGTGCCCATGTAAAAAGTATTAGTCATATTGATGACAAAAGTTTTCAGGATGTGGAAGTAAACCAAGCTCTTTTTGATGAGTTAAAGAAGCAAGAATTACCGCTTATTGACGGAGAAAAACGGACAGAAATTGAAGAGGTCATTTTACAAGCACGAAAAGATATGGATTCGGTCGGGGGAACCATTGAATGTACCGTCGTTGGCATCCCGGCCGGAATTGGGGATCCTTTTTTCAATTCCGTTGAATCCGTCCTTGCTCACTTAATATTTTCAGTGCCGGCAGTTAAAGGAATTGAATTTGGCAAAGGGTTTGAGATGACGAAACTTCGGGGTTCAGAGACGAATGATGCTTACTACTACGAAAGAGACGAAGTTAAAACGCACACGAATAATAACGGCGGCATTACGGGCGGGATTACTAATGGCATGCCGATTCTATTCACAGTAGCGATTAAGCCAACTTCTTCCATTGCAAAAAAACAGCAAACCATCAATGTTGCCGAACATAAAAATACTGAACTAGTTGTGAAAGGCAGGCATGATCCTTGTATTGTACCACGGGCAATACCAGTTATTGAAGCAGTGACTGCCCTCGGAATTTTAGACTTAATGCTCATTTCCTAAAGAGGGATTACCTCCAAGGGATACTAATTTTTTATAGCTTCACGGAGTTTTAATTTCATAAAGAGAGGTAAAAATATGTCAGAGATAGATGATTATCGTAAAAAAATTGATCAGATTGATAAACTTTTAACGGAACTTTTTGAAGAACGGATGAACACCGTTTTAAAGGTGAGTAATTATAAAAAGAAGAATGACCTACCTGTTTTAAATCGGGATCGGGAAACGGAGATAATTGTGAAAAATATAAAAAATTTAAAAGACCCAAATTATCAATGGGCATTGAAAAAATTTTACACAAACCTGATTAATTTAGGTAAGGAACTTGAATACAAAATGATCCGGGATGGTGTTTTTCCCGGAGAACAAATGAATCATTTTTTAAAAGTCGGCTGTTACGGAGTGCAAGGTTCATTTTCTGAAGAAGCGATGTTCAAATTCTTTGGTAAGAATGTGGAGTCAAGCAATTATGAAGAGTTTGAGGATGTTTTTTTAGCCGTGAAAAATGATGAAATTGATTTTGGCGTGGTGCCGATTGAAAACTCTTCAACGGGTGCAATTTCCCAAGTTTACGATTTATTGACTAAATATGAGTTTTATATTGTTGGTGAACAATATATTAAAGTGAATCAACATTTAATTGGTCTAAAAGGAACAGACTTGTCAAAAGTTCAGGAAGTATATTCTCACCCACAAGGATTTGAACAAACGAGCAAGTTTTTAAAAAATTATAAGCATTGGCGCTTGATTCCGTTTTTAAGTACTGCTGACAGTGTGCGCCATATTCGTGAATTGAATGATCAAACAAAAGTGGCGATTGCCGGAAAACGAGCTGCGGAGATTTATAATTTGGAAATTCTTAAAGAAAATATTAACAATAAAGTTGGTAATTCGACTCGATTTATTATTATTTCTAAACAGTTACAAGTTGCCGCCAAAAGTAATAAAACGAGTGTTGTCTTCTCGTTGGAACATAAAGTTGGGACGCTTTACCAGCTGTTGAGCCATTTTGCTGAAAATGATATTAACATGATGAAAATTGAATCTAGGCCTACCGAAGAAGGAAATTGGAAATATGTGTTGTATGTGGATTTTGAAGGGAATATCCGGAGTGAAAAAGTGAAAAAAGCCTTAAGTTTAATTGAAGAAGGTTGTGAGTATTTCCGCTTGCTTGGCTGTTATCAACAAGATTCAGTAAGGTGATTAGTGAAAGTTAATAGCGAAATCGAATAACAAACGTGCAAAATCCATCGAGTTTAACGGAAAGGATTGGCAGTTTCCATGGAATTTTACGGACTTTTAGGTGAAAAATTAGACCATAGTATCTCGCCGGAAATTCATGAAAAGATTTTTTCTCTTTTAAAAATCCGGGCGGCTTATAAAAAATTTGAAGTAAAAAAAGAAGACTTACAAAAATTTGTCGATGGATTGAAGGTATTGGGGATTAAAGGGACGAATGTAACGATTCCTTATAAACAAACGATTATTCCATACTTAGATGGTCTATCAGAAGAGGCAAAAAAAATAAATGCGATTAACACGATATTGCTAAAAGACGGAAAATTATACGGATATAATACTGATTATTTTGGCTTTGGTACGATTCTTCAGTGCAACCATGTTGAGGTTGAAAATAAAGTGTGTATGGTACTGGGCTACGGGGGTGCAGCGAAAGCCGTCGTTCAATACTTACTCGATCATGGGGTAAAAAAATTATATATTGTTTCGCGACGAACATTTAAAGATGTATATAATGATTTGCGCGTTCAATTTATGACATATGATGAGATTGCTACCGTTAAAGGGGATGTACTGATCAATACAACTTCAGTCGGCATGTACCCGAATGTGGACGCAAGCCCGGTTGCGGAAGAGATCATTATAAATTTTGCTACATTAATTGATATTATTTATAACCCGCGGATTACTAAATTTTTGGAAATTGGTCGGCAATTAGATAAAAAGATATGTGGTGGACTGGAAATGTTGGTCGGTCAAGCCATAAAAGCGGAAGAAATTTGGCAAGAAAGAGAAATCAGTTATGAAATTTTGACAAAAGTAATGGATGATTTCGATAAAAAATTTTAGTAAAAATGAGTGATTGAATGAAAAATAAATTAGTCATTATCGGTATGCCGGGGAGTGGAAAAACGACCATCGGCAAACTGGTAGCAGAGAAAACCGGAAAGTCTTTTATCGACTTGGATGAATTTATTGTGGAGTGGACAAAAAAGACAATCCCTCAGTTATTTGAAAAGGGAGAAGACCATTTTCGTGAAATTGAAACAAGGGCTTGCATGGAAATTGCTAAGCGAAAGGATTTAATTGTCTCAACCGGCGGCGGTGTCATCAAAAAACCAATCAATATAGAATTGTTGGGTGACAATGGGGTTATCGTCTTTTTAGATCGGCCGGTAGATTTAATCATGGCGGACATCATCGTCCAATCCAGACCATTGTTAAAAGAAGGCAAGGAAAAACTGCTCGCCCTTTATGAAGAGCGGTACGAGTTATATAAAAAATATGCAGATGAGATTATTGCTAACGACCGCATTATTGAAGAAGTTTGTACTGACATTATAGGGATTATGAACAAATATGAAATGATATAAAAGGGCTGCATAATTTGCAGTCCTTTTTTTGGCCAGGAAAGTATAAATTTTTCAATTTCTACTTTCATCTCAAGTTCAACCTAAATAAGATAAATTTACCGTAAAACCTTGATATATCAACATTCTCTACTAAACTAGTAGTATAGACTATTTTTTTGTAGGTGCAAAAAAGGGTTGATTTTACAATTTATATTATGTATAATAGTAGTCAAGACTAATGGTTTGGGGAGATTATGATGTTCGTGAAAATTACCCCTCGAAAAAAGGGGGATAAAACTTATTATTATGCTGAATTAGTGGAGTCTTATCGGGAAAATGGGAAAACAAAACACAAGCGTCTCTTATACTTCGGTAGTGTAGATAAACAAACAGCG
>NZ_CCRF01000053.1 GCF_000751775.1 Caldibacillus thermoamylovorans | reverse complement strand
CGCATAAGTGCACAAGGAAAGCTTCGCGGGATTACATCGCAGCCGAAAAAATTTTATATTTTTTCGGTGAACTAACGGCTCTGCTCTCGCCTAAAGGCTCGGACGCCTGAGTTTTCTTTAAAAAGAAAAAATGAATTCATTTATCTTTAACCCTTTGTGTTCTTGTTCACAGCTGGTACTTTTTGCAGTACAGGTTTTCCGGCAAACAATCCCGTATACATCAGCAAAATTCCCATCATGATAATCACACCGATATAAACCGACATCATCGACGGAACCAAGAATGCTCCAATAATAATGGTTGAACGGGCGATTAAATCAGCCCCACTAAAAGAGACATTTGAAAAAGCGGAGTATGACCCGCGTTTATCATCCGGAATCATGTTCGATTGCTCGGTCTTTCGAATTGGTGAGTAAATCAGTTCGCCAACTGTTGCAATAAAATTAAATAAGACTAACAGATACCAAATGTTTGCCGAAGTGACCGTCACATAGCCAATCCCATAAAGCAAAAGTCCAACCAATAAACCTTTTTGCTTGCTGAAATGATTAACCATTCGATTTATAAAAAATGTCAAAAACACAACCAGCAATGTATTTTCGATATTGAGAATACTCAACATGCGAACCCCGTCAACCGTAAAACCGCCAAAATCAATCGGCTCAAATTCATTTGCTAACCGGACACCAATATAACTGCTCATCGAAAATTCTGCAGCAAAAATGAACATTGATCCGACTACCACTTTGACAAAAGGAGCATCCTTAATGGCAACTTTGTAATTGCTTAATACATCAAGAATAACATTATTATGCTGCTTTTTTAATTGCTTTACAGAAACATCTTGAAGCCACAACCAATAGGCAACAGGCAAACAAGATGATGTAAAAGTGAGAACGGCAAACAATTCGATTTGATGATTTACATAAAACATGCCGCCAAGAGCCGTCCCAATCGCCAGAGATAAATTGACTAGCCAATAATCAATCACATACACTGATTTTCGATTCTCGGGTGTTGTTGAATCAATTATGATTGCCTCCATTGCCGGACTCCCGAGCCGTGACACAACAATAAAAATAATATAACTAACTGCAAACAACCCAATCAACCGGTCACTTGGGAGTAAACTCAACGTCATCAAAAGGAACGTCATCGCACTTAAAGAAGAAGTAATCAGTAATACCTTTTTACGCGGAAAACGATCAGAAATATATCCCCCAATCAAGTTCACAATGAAACTAATAAAAACGGTCACAATTAAAAATGAACCGGCCCAAATTTTTCCTTTTTCTTGGGCAAAAAATAAGGCCATAAAGGGCATTACGGATGAGGAAACGGTTCGATTAAGAAATGAGGTAATTAATCGGACTTTAATATTTTGCGGATATTCGTGCCATTTCATTTGGAAGACCCCCTTATGTTTAGTATATTAAAATAGACATATATAAAAATAAATAGACAATATTAAATATTTTTGTCTACTTTTAGGTGGGAACAAAATGAATGAGTATTTATTTACACTATGGAAATCTGTTGAATCAGGGCCGGTTCGAGTAGAGGATATGGCACAAATTTTACATTTAAGTCCAAAACAAACGGCTCGCTATATAAAAACATGGGAAAGGGAAGGTTGGCTTTCATTTACATCAGGACGTGGTCGCGGGAATGTATCGAAATTAACATGGTTGAAAAATGTTGAAGAAGTTTATGAACAAGAGTTAACTACAATGATTGAAGAGGAGCCGATTGAAAAAAGTAGCAAATATTTATTGATGGATTGGTCTCAGGAGCGAAAAACAAGGTTACTAAACCATTTTCAATCAAAGTTCGGATTCAAACAAACTGTCTATGAAATCGATCAACTCATCATTCCCCGCAAATATCCATTTCATTCTCTTCACCCGTTGGATGCCGTCCATGTACACCTGGCAAATTTGGTGGCAACGGTCTATAACCGGTTAGTGGCCATCGATGAAAGGGGAGTAGTGGAACCGGAAATTGCCCATAGTTGGAATATGACGCCAACAAGGCTTAGACTTTATTTAAAAAAAGATGTGAAATTTCATGACGGGTCTATTTTAACGGCGAATGATATTGTTCACTGTTTAGAGAACATGAGAAAACAACCTCAATATGCGAACCTTTGGCAACCGGTTGAACGAATTCGTGCCGTAACACCGCTTGTCATCGATATTGATACACCGAATGGTTGCAGCTATACCCTTCAGCTGTTAGGAACAATCATTGCCAGCATTTATAAAGAAACGGATCATGGATTAGTTGGAACAGGTCCTTTTTATGTTGCTGAAAATAGTGAGGTGAAAACAAAATTAATCGCTTTTAAAGAACATTTTCAGGAACGGCCGCTCCTTGATGAAATTGAATTTATCCAAGTACCGAAAGATTATGATTTCATCTATACTTCTAATTCGAAAAAAGAGCCCGAGTCTACATTTGTCTTTAAAAGTCATTCCGGATTCGGTGTCGTTATAATGAACGCCTGTCGAAAGTCGGATATAAGCCGGCAAGAGGTACGCGATTACATTCATTCGGTTATTGCGGGGCACCGCCATGAAGTAACTGGTGTATATGAAAAAATGGTCCCCAATCATACGAGCTGTCTATCACGTAAGAAAGAGCCATACCCAATTCCCAAGGTAGAGAGACCTCATTTTCACGCACCACTGATTCTTATGCAACGGAAATGGAATGAACCGATGACAAACTGGTTGAAAGAGATTTTGGAAGAGGCAGGGGTTCCAATTGAAGTAAAGTGGCTGACCTTTGAAGAATCAATATATGAAAATACGAAACAGGAAGAAGTGGATCTCTATATTCATGGAGAAATTTTTGAAATGAACGAAACCTTTTCTTTTTATTATTTTTTAAAAAACGGGTATTCGCCACTTTCCAATATTTTGAACAATGATCCTGAATTTAAAAAACATATGGATATGTATATTCAGACGCCGTTTGAAAAGTGGGGTGAGCTTCATGAATTAATGGAAAAAATGTTAATAGAAAAGTCGATTATGATTCCACTGTATCATCAAAAGAAGGAAATTCCATTTTCAAATGATATCATGAATATCCAGATGAAGCATTTTGGCTATGTAGATTTTTCAAAGCTTTGGGTCCGTCCGGAAATATAATTCATGTAGATACGGTTGTATTACCTAACTTTTGAAGGTTTTCACAAATATAAATCATCCAGATTTGAAATGAAGAGGACATTATGTCAATAAGCTGAAAAAGTAACTCTTTTTCGGTGTTACTAATGGACGATTTCTTACATTAAGTAGAGACACAATTTTTCATTTTCACATTTTTAAAATTTTCTAATTATGGTAAACTAGTTATATATTGTCATTAGAATTTCCAAAAATATTACACTAGATACCGTAATATTTTTTACTTATTGACAGATCATGTTGTGATTAGACATTGCTTTTTGAGGTCAACCTTAAATTTTTTAAAACATACCATGAACTTATAATATTTTGTGGCTTATCAATAGATACTTAATTATAGTTTGAATATGGTATTGGGGGAAGTAAATGAAAATGTTAAAAATAAAAGATGTTGAAATTGGCGAGGGAATCCCAAAAGTAATTATTCCGCTGATGGGAACAACGGATCAAGAATTACTTGAAGAATTGGAAGAAATTAAAGATTTAAAACCTGATATCGTTGAATGGCGTGCAGATGCTTATTCAAAAGTTGAAGATTTAACAGCAATACAAAGTCTACTTGAAAAGATGAGTTCCAAACTGTTAAATATTCCGCTCATTTTTACGTTCCGTACGCATACAGAGGGTGGGATGAAAGAAATTGCCGAAGACTATTATTTGAAACTATTAAAAACCGTTATCCAAACAAAAAAAGCAGATCTTGTCGATATTGAACTTTTCACCGGTGAAACAATTATAAAAGAATTTGTGGCTTTGGCTGAAGAAAATGGAGTTTATATTATTATTTCAAACCATGATTTCCAGCAAACGCCTGCTAAAGATGAAATTATTTATCGGCTTGAGACAATGCAATTGCTTGGTGGTCATATTTCAAAAATCGCCGTCATGCCGAAAAATGTTCAAGATATTCTTACCTTATTAGATGCAACGATTACGATGAAAAATAAGGATAGAGACCATCCGCTCATTACAATGGCCATGGGTCCCCTTGGGTTGATCAGTCGTTTATCCGGAGAACTGTTCGGCTCAGCTTGTACATTTGGAGCCGGAAGAACCGCTTCGGCTCCGGGGCAAATTCCTGCCGATGATTTAAGAAACGTATTGAACATTTTTCATAAATATTTTGAAACATGAAGTGAAGACTGCTATCGTTCATGGAGCCAAGTTTCAAAAAATGATGAACAATTTTTTTAAAAAATCCGGAGACGAAAAGGACTTATGATAAATAATAAAAAACGGGGAGGGAACAGAGGTGAATTTAAAATTCCAACAACAAATAAATGAAAAATCAATTGAACAGCGAAAAAAACAAAAAGAACTAATAAAGGAAAAATTGTTGAAACACGAAGGATTGTTAAAGCAAAAGCAGGTGACTCCCTCCCCGCAATCGAATTTTGACGAACAAAGAGAAGAAATCTTACGGAAGAAGAAAAAAGAATATAAACTTCTTCACAAAAAACTAAAACAAAAACAGCAAGATAACAACGAATTGAAATTAAAACTGCACAAGGCAGAAATAGAAATTTTCCAATTAAAAGAGAAAAATTGGCAGCTGAAACAGCAAATGATTGAACTTCAAAAAACGAATCAGGAACTTCAAAAACAATATGATAAACTAATTTCAGATCAGGAAAGCAAGGTGCAGCCGGAGTACGAATCGAAAAATTTGGACAAGGGGACGAAACAAGATCAAAAGATTGCAAAAAAACTGTTAAAGTTATCCAATCAAGTTAAGAAATTAAAAGAATCCAACTATACACTTCGTCAAAAATTAAACAATTATGATGCCATCACCGAAGAACAATATGGTACCTTAAAACAAGAGTTAGTCAAATTGCAAAGAGAAGTGCAAAAGTATAAAAATATGGAAAGGCAATTACATAAAAATCCGATGACAATCATGAAATACATTTGCCAAAATATGTCGGATGAACATATCCCTGAAATTTTGAACTTGCTGGAAGGCTATATTTCCGCGGAAAATTTGGATTATTTTTTTCGCGGACAAAATAATGTGTTTTATCTCATGATGAGACGAGTAGATTTGATTAAACACCAACTCGAAAAACGGAATGAACAATATCATTTAGGAAAGACCATCCATAGTAATCAATGGGAACGGCTTGGTTACTTGGATAGGACTGAAAATGGTTGTTTTTTTGTCGACCTGACTGAAGGGGATGATATACAACGTTTTGATGTAAAAAATATAGAATGCGGTGAAGAAGTCCAAAGTGACCAACCGGTGAAAGCAAGAGTGCAAGAAGAATATGCAATTATAACGGAATGTTATCCATTCGAATATCCGGAACCTGTTAAAAAACCCCCCTTATCGGTTAAAGTAAAACAGAAAGTAAAAGATTATTTATATCTTGGTCCTTTCCGTGTTCTTGTTATTGGGGCCAGGTTCTTGAACGAGTATAAAGATCGACTGGAAAAACATGGGTGTATCGTTGAAATACATAATCCGTATGAAGAAAGTTATGAACTTTTGAAAGGGAAAATCAGTCGGGCAGAGATTATTCTTGTATGTGAACGTCATGTCGCACATAGCGTTTGGGATTACATTGACAAATCGCAACCTTATGTCAGCGTGCTGAAAAAAGACAGTAGAGACTTAATTTCCACTTATACATATTTAACATTAAAAAGATGTGAGCTTATTTAACGAAAGAAAGCATTCAGGAAAGGATTTATCATGGAAAAAAGAATTATCATTACAGGATACGGTGTTGTCGCCAAGGAATTTTGCAAACTATTGTTGAGCCATTCTCAATCAATTAAAAGTATGTACGGTTTCTATCCAAAAGTGACAGGTATTATTGGTAGAAAAGGGATGCTCTATGAAGCAGAAGGGATCTCTTTGGACGAATTGACGAGTTATGGCATTGGATCCGATGCACTTACTCATTATGCCGAGGAAAAAAATATTTTTTTAATTCCTCCAAAATGGAATGGCGATGTTCTTGTTGAATGTACACCAACCAATATTGAGACCGGTGAGCCGGGATTATCGTACATGTTAAATGCCATCGAAGCAGGAATGGCTATTGTTTCTGCTTCAAAAGGGGCGTTTGTTCATTCTTTTAAAAGAATAAAAGAAGCAGCTCGGAAAAAAGGGGTCAGTATGAAATTCAGCGGGGCAACTGCGGCTGCATTGCCGACCATGGATATTGGCGGGTATAGTTTGGCCGGCGCCACAATAACAAGGATTGAAGGAATTTTAAACGGGACTACAAACTTTATTTTGACTACCATGACCGAAAACAACCTCTCATTCGATGAAGCTTTAAAAATTGCTCAATTGAAAGGAATTGCCGAGAGGAACCCGAGTTTAGATGTGAAAGGCTACGATAGTGCATGTAAAATTTTATTACTCACAAACGGGTTATTCGAAACGAGCTTTTCCCTAAACGATGTCCAAATTGAGGGAATTGAACATATCACAAAAGAGAAAATAAATGAAGCACAGGAGAAGAATGAACGAATAAAATTATTGGCCAGTGTCATTTTAAAAAATGAACATCTTTCACTTGAGGTAAGACCAAGAACCATTCAGCCATCCAATCCTTTGTATTATGTAAATGGAACCAATAAAGGAATCGTTTTTGAAACGGAAGAAATGGACACTATTTGTGTAACAGGCGGTGCATCACACCCGAGAGGAGCAGCCGCAGCAGTATTAAAAGACGTCATAAATTTATATCGGAGAGAATTGTAATTTATAGGTAACGTGAAGAGTGTCCTTTGAACGTCGTAAATGGGACATGGGTAACTCTCTATTTTTTGACGAGACGGATTTTCGTCAGCGTTTTGCGGCGAGGAATGCACATTTTTGACGACGAGACCGAATCTCGTCACCGATTTGCGTTGAGGAATGTACATTTTTGACGACGAGACTGAATCTCGTCACCATTTTTCGGTGAGGAATGCCCATTTTTGACGACGAGACTGAATCTCGTCACTATTTTTCATTGAGGACAGCACATTTTTGACGACGAGACCGAATCTCGTCAC
>NZ_CCRF01000052.1 GCF_000751775.1 Caldibacillus thermoamylovorans | reverse complement strand
TTAAATTTAAACAAGGGCTTGGAACTGCAGAAGAGGAAATCTATGAAATGTTTATGAGTGAAATTCAAAACGGTGTTGGTAAAACCGGTCTGAAGCCAGGAGTTATCAAACTAGGTTCTAGTAAAGATAGAATAACAGATTATGAGCAAAAGTTTTTCAGGGCGGCAGCTAGAGTTCAAAAGGAAACTGGCATCTCAATTATTACCCACACACAAGAAGGGACAATGGGGCCTGAACAAGCAGAATTACTAATTTCAGAAGGAGCAGATCCGAAGCGAATTCTTATTGGCCATATGTGCGGGAATACCGATATCAGTTATCATCTCCGTACGCTTGACCAAGGTGTATATGTCGGTTTTGACCGCTTCGGTATTCAAAAATTTGTCGGTGCCCCAATGGATCGAGAGCGAATCGGAACGTTAATTGGTTTGATTGGTTTAGGCTATGCAAATCAATTAATGATGTCCCACGATACTGTTAATGTTTGGTTAGGGAAACCACCTGAGTTTCCAGAGAGCATGATTGGTTTGGTGGAAAATTGGCATGTTGGTCATATCTTTGAAAATATTATTCCTGCATTAAATCGTGGTGGTGTTACGGACGAGCAAATTGAAACGATTTTGGTAAAAAACCCGCAAGCTATTTTTGGAGGTGATTCAATCCTAAATCGAACAAAAGATGAAATTGAAAAGGTCGTCCGTTAAATTATAATCATCATTAAAAGGGGAGAAGTATATGAAAGATGCACAAATAGTAGAATTGAAAAAGCCATTACGGGTGGGGCAGGCAGGTTCCTGATCCGACGCCGGGACCGCATGATGTGATTGTAAAAGTAGAGGCAAGTGGTGTATGTCGCAGTGATTGGCATGCATGGATGGGAGATATGGGGTGGCTTGGTATTAAACCGGAGTTACCGATTATTCCGGGACATGAAATGGGAGGCGTTGTTGTCGAAGTTGGGAAAGATGTCAAAAATTTCAAACCGGGAGATCGTGTAACAACACCGTTTCATGAATCCTGCGCACATTGTTCCTACTGTTTAAGCGGCAGATCTAATCTATGTGAACATGTAAGAGTGCACGGGATGGTCAATGACGGTGCTTATGCAGAATATATTCGCATCTCACAAGGTGATTTTAATTTGGTTCAACTCCCTGATGAAGTTGATGCGATAACGGCTGCTGCCATTGGCTGTCGATATATGACCGGGTTCCACGGCGTCGTCAAAACAAATATACGTCCCGGTGATTGGCTTGTTGTAAATGGTTCCGGCGGCGTCGGCTTATCCGCAATTCAAGTCGCCAACGCTTTAGGGGCACAAGTTATTGCCGTTGATATTGATGATAAAAAGCTGGAAATGGCACAAAAAGAGGGAGCAGTGGTCACAATTAATGCTCGTAAGGAAGTTGTCCCCGAAGCTGTGCAGGAAATCACAAAAGGAGGTGCCCATGCTTCCATTGATGCACTTGGTATAAAAGAAACGATTGTAAATTCGATTTTATCGCTTAGAAAGGGCGGTCGCCATGTCCAAATCGGACTTACAACCAGCAATGAATCTGGGGTTGTCGACATTCCCATTGATATGGTGACAATGATGGAATTGGAAGTGATTGGAAGTCTGGGAAATCCCCGTACCGAATATGATGGATTGTTGCGACTAATCGCCCTAGGGAAATTAGATCCAAAATCACTTGTATCTCGTGAAATCTCTCTAAACGATGTAACGGATGTATTTAACGACATGTCAAATTATCAGACATATGGATTTAATATCATAACAGATTTTAGTTAAAATTGTTATTTGAAGGTGTTGGCTATAATAGTGGTAACCTCTTATAAGCTAAAAAATGCAACAAGCTGATTTCAAGATAAAAAATGAACTGTCCAAAATCCTAGAGAATCCGTTCATTCTCAAAGGGATGCGATTGGACAGTTTTCTATTTTTAAGGATTTATTGATTCAACTGATTATTAGACCGTATGTTTATCAAATTTCCAATTGCATCATGATATTGATCTCTGACATAATGGAATTCATTTGTGATTTCTTCTTTATGCCGAAGCGTCCCCATATCATCATGAATCCGGTAGTTTGTTAGAGTCATTGGGAAATAATGAACTGGATATTGTAAAGCGACCCGAAGCCAATATTCATAGTCTTGCGCATATTTTAGTTTTTCATTAAAAAGTCCAACTGTTTCTGTCACTTTTTTCGAAAACATCACCGTACAGCCATTAATTGGATTATAATTTTGCAATAATTTCAGGAGCTCTAAATCATTGTTGAAATGAAGACCGGCATTGTATTTAATAATTTCGCTGTTTTTATTCATTGTATTAAAATTTGTACAGCTAAGAAATGCATTTTTTCTTTGCATAAAGTTCAGTTGATGCCGGACTTTATCGGGATGAATTGTATCATCAGAACTTAACCACACGAAATAATCGCCCTTTGCCTGTTTAATTCCAAAATTCATTGCCGAAGCGACTCCGTTATTTTCTTTTTCCAAATACGTAATTCTTGATAGATAAGAGGATATGCGTTCTTTATACATGGTTGAGCCGTCATCGATAACAATCACTTCTATATGAGGGTAGCTTTGAGCTAATGCACTCTGAACCGCTTGCCCAACATAGGGACAATTATAAAACGGAATCAATATACTGACGGTCTCATTCCTTTCTACCAAATAATCACTCCCTTTCCGTTCATGTTTCTCATATTAAAATATTCCGGTAAAAGAATAAAGCGTGGGCTGACACAATCATTACACCATTCGAGTTTTACGGCATATGGTGATATAAGGCATATTTGTAAAAAACAGGAGAGGATACAATGAATATACTTTTCGTTTATTATGTGCCGAGTGGGGGTGTTGAAACATTAAATCGTCAAAGAAGCCTGGCACTGAAAAAGATTGGAATGAATTGTCATTTCCTTTACTATGAAAATAGACGGGATTTACTAAATGATCATGCTGCCCCTGTCTTCATTACAAATAATGATCAGGAAATAAAACAAATATTGGAGACAGGCAAATATCAAGCCATTGTCATTACGTCCGACTTTCAAGCATTACCAAGATTTCAATCGCTCGGGTATCAAGGAAAAATGATTATCGAAGTACAAGGTTACGGCCCCAAACACGTCGCCCGGAAAGTGTTTCAAAGTGTCGTTCCGCTCGTAACCCGGTATGCTGATGGCTTGTTAAATCCGAAAACCCCACATATTGAACAGCTATTTCATGAATTATTTCCGACCGTACCGAAATTCCAATTTAATAATTGCTTTGATACGACGAAATTTTCTTACCAAAAGACAACCGGCCATCCCCATCCGATTGTCGCTTGGATCGGCCGGATTGAGGACAATAAAAATTGGCGGGAATTTCTTTTTATTGGTGCAAAGTTAATTGAGAAGGTTAATCCGAACATTCAATTATATATGTTCGAGGATCCTACGTTAAGTACACAAAGGGAACGACAAAAATTTGAAGCAACAATAAGCCGGTTGAATTTGCAAAATCATGTAACTTTGCATGCAAATGTTCCGAATGAAAATATGGCAGAATATTATTCTCGTATAGGGGACTCCGGCGGTTTTCTTTGTTCAACATCAAAAGTGGAAGGAGCCCCATACGCCATTCTTGAAGCTTTGAGTTGTAAATGTCCAATCCTTACGACCGATTCTGATGGCGTAAGAAGTTCGATTATTCATAATGAGACAGGTAAATATTATACAATCGGCAATATTTCTGAAGCAGTTACTCAAGCGGTCGAATTAATGAACAATACTGAGATTCGTGAACATATCCGTTCAAAAGGTTATGAACATGTGAAAGTGAATTTTAGTCCTGAACTTTATGGAACGCATTTCCGGAATATGCTTCAAGCTATTGGTGTTAATTGAATGATATTGAACATGGATCTTGCAGGATCTCACCGGGTCCTATGTTACTTCTTTAATTTTTTATAGCCATAAACTTCAAAATCGTTGGAAAACACGGTATTGACCAACTGAATGGCCTCTTTGTCATAAAAACTTTTATAAGTTGGAAATTTGCCTGTAGTAATAAAGGTGGATTCTGATATTTCTTTATCGGCAAAGTTTCCTTTTAGCTTCATTGCTGGAGATAGGTGATGAGTTGATTTTGATAATTCAAGCAGATTTGAGCTTTTCAGTTTATATTTGTCTTCGATTTGTTTTATTTGCTTCTGGAAAGTTTCAAGATATATATACTGATCAACAAATTCTTCTTCCCCAGGTTCATATTGTGGGGCGAAATGGCTGTCATAACCTTCAGCCTCTTGGATATAATGTAAAAATTGCTTGAATGTAATGCCTTTCGTACTGTTTTTATCATGATAAAAAAATTCGCGGATTTTTTCCCATTCTTTTTCCCAATGTTGATTTCCTTTCGATGTGGCAAGGATTAAAAATTGGCTGACTGCTCTTTTATACGGGTTGCGAACAAGTTTCAATGTATCTTTTTTTTTCGTCAAAAGATGGTCTATTACATCCTGCATATAAGTCGGTTTCTGCTTATAGACTTCATTCTCATAAAAATGTACCCAAGGATTGTAGTCAATAGCTTCCTCAAGCAGATCGACTTGAAAGAAAAACCATTTTAAGAAAGTAGTACATCCGCTTTTTTGACTCCAGAATAAAATAATTGGAAAATTAGGGTGAAAATGTGGCAAACGTTTTTTTACTACATTTTCCACTCTAACTTCTTTACTTTGCACTGTGTGTCACTTCCTTTTGAAAATTATTTTCAATATGCTTTCTATTTAATCTATGCTTAAGCTAGTATTTTGCAAGGGACGGGTACATAGAAAATCTGTAATTTGAAAGAAAGAAACTCCGAGGCCACTGAAAAACAATTCGAATAAGTCCACTTACACAATATATAGAAGGATAGGCCACAAAAATACATGTTAAGAAAGTAATCTTATTATTATTTAGCACTTCTACACAGTGGTCTCGAAATTCCATGTTGGTCATACCGATTTCTTTTCCTCTTGAATATGATACTTTAAGGACAGCCAAAAGTTTATGGAAAAGTAATGAGGTGGAACGTAATATGAAAATTTTGCTTGCGACCTTCTGGGAAATTCCTCATACAGGAGGGGTATGGAAGTATATGCAACAATTGAAAGAAAGACTGGAATCACTCGGTCATGAAGTTGATCTTTTCGGTTACGGGGATCAAGGGAATTTTGTTTATATCTATAATAAAAATCAAAAAGTAAATAAACGTTTTTTTCTAGGTGAAATTAAACAAGCTTTTCCGGCAATGGTGTTGGATTCTGTCATTCATTATTATGAAGAACGCATGTATTTTTATGAACTTGCGGCAAAAATACTTGGAATCGGAAATTATGATTTAATCCATTGCCAAGATGTGTTCTCTGCCGTTATTTTCAATCGAATTCGTGCAAAACATACTGCATTGGTGGCCACACTGCACGGATGTGTTGCCCATGAAATTTTAGAAGCGTATTATCGTTCAAAGAATCCGGTTTCTTCCCACGGTGACAGTTATTTTGGAAATCTAGAATTTAATGGCGCAACGGCCGGTGAAATAACGATTATCGCCAATAACTGGATGAAAAATATTTTAGTTGAAGAATATAATGTCCCCGTTTCACAACTTAAAATTCATCACTATGGCTATGATATCGAGACTTTTTTGGAGCAAATGAATCATCCATCACCAATCCAAAAACCGTTCACACAAAAAGTAATCATCTATACCGGAAGACTTTCTGAGATGAAAGGAGTCCATCATTTGATTGGTGCATTAGCTCGACTGAAAAAGAAGAGACATGATTGGGTTTGTTGGATCGTCGGGGATGGTCCGCAAGATCAAGTGTTACAAAAACAAGTAGCGTTACTTGGGCTGGACAATGAGGTGTCTTTTTTCGGAAAAAGAAAGGATATACCATATCTATTATCACTCGCCGATATCCTCGTTCTCCCGACATTAATCGATAATCAGCCATTATCTGTTATCGAAGCACAACTTGCCGGGAAAGCGGTAATTGCCAGCAATGTCGGTGGTGTGCCAGAAATGATTGAACATGGGATGACCGGTGTCTTAACGCCACCCGGTGATGAGGAAATGCTTGCTGTCCATATCGAATATTTACTGGAACATGAGCAGTATCTTGCTAATTTAGGTAAAAGGGCAAAAGATTGGGCACTGACACATTGGTCATTAAATCAAGCGATTGAAAAAATAGTAAATATTTATGAACAGGCAATTTTTTTACGAAAAACCAAGATTGACGAAGTGAACAAAAATTAAAGGCTATTTTGGTCAAATGCTATATACGAAAAATCAGAGCGAACATAATATAAATTTAAAAGATGTGAGGTGGGTAAAAAAACAAGAAATTTATTTGATAAGTAAAATGTTGAACGAATCGGACGCATGGGACAGTTCATACTCCACCTATCTTCTTTGTATATTCGAAAACCTTGAGGTGGAGGTCTTTATTCTGCCCGAGGTTGGATAAAGGAGAATGACAAGTTTTGCATAAATTAAAGGGTACGTATGATTCCATTTTCAGTTTAGGGCATCTTTGTTTAGCTGCCATGCAATTGCGGAAGTTTCAGTTACGTCCGTTTTCGGGTGTGCTGGATTGGGTTGGTTCCCCACAATTATCAAAAGTCAATTTGCTGATTAAAAACCGTTTTTCCGATTTTTTGAATATCAATCATTTAAAACCCGACCGCTATCTCTCGCCTACAGATTTATATGTTCATGACTTTGTTTATGATATTGGCTTTAACCATGATTTTAAAACCGATAAAAACACATTAACTCATTTAGGCGGGTATGCGGAAGTAAAAGCAAAATATGACAGAAGAATTAATCGGTTTCTTGAAAAAATGAATACGAGTAAACGAATTTTATTCATCCGAACTGAAGCAAATGAAGCAAAATTTGAAGATGTAAAAGAATTGGAGACGATTTTGTCCAATATGGTAGCCGGAGATTTTCACATTCTATTAGTCCACCATAAAAACATAAGTCATATGATTGAAAAACCGTATCCGCTTTCCTCAGTAACTCTTGTTGAACTGCCAAATAAAGAAATTTGGGATGAAAATGATCCATATTGGGCAAAAATTTTCCAAGGTGTTTCCTTAATGAAATAACTCATTGGACTTCCCCGTTAAGGTGAGATAAAGTGAGACTTCCAGCAGTGGGGGTTTCTTCACCCCATTGATGGTTAGGAGAACCAATCGGGCATTTATCTTCGCCCTTTACATCTTTGATTTTCTTTTAGTCACAGGAGGAAGATTTAGTGACCGTTCGTGCGGGATAAATACGTTGGAGAGGAGACATAGAATGAAAGTTCTAGTTACGGGTGGAGCAGGTTTTATCGGATCACATCTCGTTGATCAACTCGTTAAGTTAGAATATGACGTACATGTAATCGATAATTTTTCTACGGGAAAACGGGATTTTTTATCGCCACTTGCACATTTGTATAAATTTGATATACGCGGAAACGAAACGAGACAATGGATTCAAGAAGAAAAACCGGATGTGATTTTTCATTTAGCCGCACAAGCCGATGTTTCAAAATCGATGAATGAACCTAGAGTGGATGCCGATACGAATATTAACGGGACAATCAATATTTTAGAAGCTTGTCGTAATCACGATATAAAAAAACTTATATTTTCTTCCACTTCAGCGGTATATGGAAACATTGTGAGAGATCGAATAAGTGAAAAGGACTTGGCTGAACCCGTTTCTTTTTATGGATTATCGAAACGTACAGCAGAAACATATATTCAATTGATTTCGTCTCTGTACGATATTCCTTTTACGATTCTCCGTTATGGTAATGTGTATGGACCACGGCAAACCGTGAAAGGAGAAGGAGGTGTCATTGCTGTATTCCTTGATCAATTAAAGAAGCAAAAACCATTAAATATTCATGGTGATGGAGAACAAACAAGAGATTTCATTTTTGTTAAGGACATTGTTCAAGCGAATCTGGCCGCCATTGAACGGGGAAATCGGGATATTTTTAATATAAGCACAGCTCAAAGTACATCCGTCAACCAAATTGTAAACATACTCAGGCAATTACACAAGCAACCGGTGTCGGTTCGCTATTCCGCAGCGAGAAAAGGAGATATTCAAGATAGTTGTCTGGATAATCAAAAAGCAAAAAAATGGCTTAAATGGAAACCAAAAATAGATATTCATAGCGGATTAGCGGAAACATATCAATACGTTTTTAGCTAATGATTTGGGGACCGTTTTATTGTAATCCCCCTTGAAAAAAACGATTGCAACGTTTTGATTTCAACATTTCAATAAAAAACTTGGGCGTCAAAATGTTTAGGCTACTAGTGACGTGATATTAAATTTTTTTGGCTGCGGTATATCGGATCGCAGCTTTTTCTTGTGCCCTTATACGTAAGTTCAAAATTTCCATCTGCGTCGAATTCGTACCTTTACTGAAAATTTATACTTACCGTATAAAATAAATTTTCAAAATCCACTTAAAAAATAGTTGACAGGTCGGAATAGTATGATTAAAATATAACTCAGTAAAATACCCTATAACATTTTTTTATACGCTGAATATAATACATAGAAAATTTTAAAGCCGTAAGTAGCTAAATAGGTATTGTGGGGCAAATGAAGGAGGAAACAAGGATGAGCAAATTAATTGTGTTTGCAATTGTCGGCTTTTTCGCACAACTGATTGACGGAGCGTTAGGAATGGCTTATGGTGTCACTTCGACAACTTTGTTATTGGCCTTTAGTGTGAATCCTGCGGCGGCATCCGCATCTGTGCATTTAGCTGAATTGGTGACGACTGCCGCATCGGGCGCTTCTCATATTAAATTTGGCAATGTCGATAAAAAGATGGTTTTTCGCCTGATTATCCCGGGAGCAATTGGAGCTTTTTTAGGTGCAACATTTTTAAGTAATTTACCCGGTGATGTCATTAAGCCATATGTTTCATTATTTTTATTACTATTAGGCGTATATATTCTAATTCGTTTTCTATTTATCTATAAAAAAATGGAAGAACAGAAAAATGTTCAGTTGTCCTATAAGCAATCCATCCCTCTAGGTTTTATCGGCGGATTTTTTGATGCAACCGGCGGCGGTGGCTGGGGACCAATCACAACACCAGTCTTACTTTCTAAAAAAGGAATGAGTGCGAGAAAAGCTGTCGGTACGGTGGATACAAGTGAATTTGTCATTGCTTTATCCGCTTCATTAGGTTTTTTCCTATCTCTCGGTTCAGAACTGATTGAATGGGTGTGGGTGATTGCGCTAATGATCGGAGGCGTTTTGGCGGCACCGCTGGCAGCATGGCTTGTGCGTATTGTCCCTACACAAATAATGGGTACTTTAGTGGGCGGATTTATTGTTTTAACAAATGCGAGAACAATCTTTTCCACTTGGATATCCGATGATTCGATTTATCCGGTTTTATACGGTTTGATTATCGTAACTTGGATTGCGGCGGTTGGATATGCCATATATAAATATAACCTGGACAGAAAAGCTTCCGAAGCAGATTTACCTTTAGATGTCGAGGCGTAATTATCGGGTAGAATGGCAGGAAACAATTGGTAATCACGCAATTCATCTATATATAGCACAGGTAACGGTGGAATCAAACATTACCTTAAAGGTGGAGGGGACTTTAATGAAACAATTGGATGAGTTAAAACTGAAATATATCATTTCCCTGTTGGAAAACATGGAATATGGCTCGTTAAATATTACCGTCCATGCCGGTGAAATTACCCAAATCGACAAGACGGAAAAGAAGCGATTTACCTTGGCGAAAGTAAACAAATCGTAATCTCAAACACTACATTGAAAGGAACGAAACACAATTCCTAATACAATTTCATACGTTTATCCGATTGGACCACCAAAGGATACAGAATGATTGATATTTACTACTATATCAATCAAGTCTGTGTCCTTTTTGTTTTAAATAATAAAGGGAGATGATTTTTGTGAGTAGTATTGTCATTATTTCGGGAAGTCCTTCTCGAAATTCCAGTTCTGAGCATGTTCTTCATTTTTTAGGTCAGCTCATAGAAAAAGAAGGATATTTGGTCACACATATATCAGTAAAGGATATATCCGCTGAAGTTTTATTTAGTGGTCTATATGATAATGAAGAAATCCAAAAAATTTCAAAAGATATACAACAGGCATCGGGTATCATTGTTGGCTCACCTGTTTATAAAGGAGCCTATACCGGTGTATTAAAGGCGTTAATTGATTTAATGCCCCAAGATGTTTTAAAAAATAAACCCGTTCTGCCCATTATGACAGGTGGTAGTCCGGCGCATTTGCTTGCGATCGAATATACATTAAAACCGGTTCTTACCACGTTGAAAGGGATATGTTTAAAAGGTATTTATCTATTGGATAAACAAATTGATAAAAAGATTTACGAGAATCCAATCACCGATGACGAGCTATATAAACGAATCAAAAAACAACTTTATTATTTTGTTGACTCAGTTAATAAAACAGAAAAAGACATTCCGGTATTAACTCAAATTGATTCGTAAAGCAGGCAATTGTCTTCAAAATTTTTTTCCCACCTTAACGGGCAGTAAGATCTCCACTTCAAGATTTTCGAGTTTACAAAGAGATAGGAGCACGGTCTGCCCGCAAAGATCCGATTGGTTTAACTAATCATCAGTGGGATAAAGAAAAAACCCTTGATGGAAGTATCATTATATATGAAAGGATGAGGAACTTTGAAAATTTTTTGGTTTATTCCTACACATGGAGATGGTCGATATTTAGGAACAAGAAAAGGAGGCAGAGCTGCCAACTACGCTTATTTCCGTCAAATTGCACAGGCCGTAGATAGTTTAGGATATGAAGGCGTATTAATTCCTACTGGAAAATCATGCGAAGATCCTTGGGTGGTTGCCTCCAGTCTAATTCCCGTTACAGAAAAGCTGAAATTTCTAGTAGCAGTCAGACCGGGTTTGATGTCACCAACAGTTGCGGCAAGGATGGCAGCAACATTTGATCGCTTATCCGGTGCCAGATTATTAATAAATGTTGTGACAGGTGGTGACCCTATTGAATTAGCTGGGGAGGGATTATTTCTAAAACATGATGCTCGTTATAATTTAACTGATGAATTTTTAACAATATGGAGAAAGACGTTAGAAGGAGAAAAGTTTGATTTCCAAGGAGAATACTTGCATGTAGAAGGGGCAGAAGTTCTATATTCACCACTCCAGAAACCTTATCCACCATTATATTTTGGAGGTTCATCAGAAGCGGGAATGAAGGTGGCAGCAGATCATGTTGATGTCTATTTAACTTGGGGAGAACCACCTGTGCAAGTAGAGAAGAAAATTCTGAAAATGAAGAAACTGGCTGAAGAAAGAGGTAGAGAAGTAAAATTTGGCATCCGTTTGCATGTTATTGTTAGGGAAACCGAAACAGAAGCTTGGCAAGCAGCAGAAAAGTTAATCAACTATGTTGACGACGAAACGATTAATGCCGCACAAAAGGTATATGCAAGAATGGATTCGGTAGGACAAAAAAGAATGACGGCACTTAATAAAGGTGACCGGTCAAATTTGGAGGTCAGTCCTAATCTTTGGGCAGGTGTCGGTCTTGTCCGAGGTGGTGCAGGGACAGCGCTTGTCGGTGATCCGGATACAGTTGCAAAGCGAATCCAAGAGTATGCTGATTTAGGAATTGAAACATTTATTTTATCAGGTTATCCGCATTTAGAAGAAGCTTACCGGACAGCGGAATTATTATTTCCTAAGCTGTCAATTCAAAACGTAAGCAAACAAAATGAAAAAGTATTTATTAGTCCATTTGGTGAAATAATAGCCAATCAACAAATACCGATAAAGTAAAGAACACTATTGTTTAGGAATGATTATTTGAAACAAAGATATTTTAATATTTCGGGGGAAACAAAATGATAAAAAAAACTAGGACACTACTTCTTTCTTTTTTACTAATAACAATTTCTTTCATTACTTTAACAGGGTGTGACCAAACGGCTTCATCTAAGGAGAAAGATGCAACAGATAAAATTATTCGAATCGGCTTTCAAAAATTTGGCACATTAAACATTCTTAAGGCAGAAGGAACGCTGGAAAAAGTGTTAGAACCTAAAGGCTATAAAGTAAAATGGACCGAGTTTCCCGGAGGACCGCAATTACTTGAAGCATTAAATGTTGGTAGTTTAGATTTAGGTCATACAGGGGAAGCACCGCCGATTTTTGCTCAAGCGGCTGGTGCTCCAATCGTGTACTTTGCCAATGAACCTACTAATCCAAAAGGTGAAGCAATTTTAGTTCCGAAAGATTCTCCTATTCAAAGTGTGAAAGATTTAAAGGGAAAAAAGATTGCATTGAATAAAGGATCGAATGTTCATTATTTGCTTGTTCAGGCATTAGAAGAATACGGGATTCAATATGAAGAAATTGAACCGGTTTTTTTAGCTCCGGCCGATGCCAGAGCTGCTTTTGAGCAAGGTTCTGTCGATGCATGGGTAATATGGGATCCTTTTTTTGCTGAAGCAGAAGCCAAAACAGGTGCACGTATTTTAGTCGATGGAACCGGGTTGGTCCAGAATCGTGAATTTTTCCTAGCTTCAAAATCCTTTGCAGAAAAGCATTCAGAACTATTGGATATCGTTTATAAAGAAATCGAAAAAGCAGAAAGAAAAACAATAGAAAATAAAGCAGAAGTAGCAGCATTTCTATCACCACAATTAGGAATTGAAGCAGAAACATTGGAAAAAGTTCTAGAAAGAAGGACATTTGGTATTGAAAAGATAACGAAGAAAACTATTGAAGAACAACAAAAAATTGCTGATAAATTTTATGAACTACAATTAATTCCGAAAAAAATTGATACATCTGAAGCATTATTAAAAGTTGATTCATAGGAGGTCTTAATATGAATGGAAAAAAGTTACTGCCTTGGATAATACCAACTACGTTAATAATTATTTGGCAGGCTTTATCGACTTTAGGTATCATCTCATCAAGAGTTTTACCCAGTCCAATAGAAATCGTTATATCTGCACATGAATTGACTTTAAACGGACAATTAATTTCTGATGTATGGATTAGTTTGAAAAGAGTTTTTTGGGGATTTATCATCGGCGGTGGCATTGGATTTTTTTTCGGTTTGATAAATGGATTGTCAAAGCTGTCAGAATCGCTAATTGACTCAAGTATTCAAATGGTCAGAAATATTCCTCATTTGGCTTTACTGCCGCTAGTTATTTTATGGTTTGGGATTGAAGAAGAATCGAAAATATTTCTAGTTGCCTTAGGGACCTTTTTTCCAATCTATATTAATACCTTTCATGGGATCCGTAATGTAGATTCTTCTCTGGTAGAGATGGCAAAGGTATATGAGTTAAAGGGATTAAGTCTGTTTTGGAATGTCATTTTTCCTGCCTCTTTGCCGTCAATTTTAGTGGGTGTGCGTTTTGCGTTAGGGACTGCCTGGGTTACATTAATCGTTGCAGAAACGATTGCAGCAAATTCCGGGATCGGATATCTGGCGATGAATGCAAGGGAATTTATGCAATTGGACATTGTTTTGTTAAGTATTATTCTTTATGCTTTATTAGGTAAGTTTTCAGATGTTATCGCAAAAATAATTGAAAAAAAGAGTTTAAAATGGAATCCAAGTTATCAATAAGGATTTGGAGGTCAATAAGATGGGAATGGGGAATGAACCTGTATTGGAATTAGTAAAAGTTCAAAAGACATACGGAGAAAAAGTCGTATTAAACGATATTAACTTACGAGTGAATAAAGGGGAATTCATTGCGATTGTCGGTAGGAGCGGATGTGGAAAAAGTACGCTATTAAGAATTATTGCCGGGCTCGAGCAAATCCAATCAGGAAATATATTCGTAAAAGAGGAAAAGCTTAATGGCAGAAATGGTATGGTAAAAATGATGTTTCAGGATGGCAGGTTGTTACCATGGAAAAAGGTTTATGAAAATATCGGATTAGGTTTGAAAACTACTGAAAAAAGAAATGAAATTATTTCCTTATTAGAAAAGGTTGGATTAAAAGAACATGCAAACAAATGGCCGTCTGCATTATCAGGCGGGCAACAACAAAGGGTTGCATTAGCAAGAGCTCTTATTCATGAACCGGAACTTCTTTTACTTGATGAACCACTTGGAGCACTAGATGCATTGACAAGAATTGAAATGCAGGACTTAATTAGAGATCTATGGATGGAAAAGCAATTGACTGCTATTTTAGTCACCCATGATGTTGAGGAAGCAGTCACTTTGGCCAATCGTGTCATATTAATTGAAGAAGGGCGAATCGTAATGGATCAACCTGTTCAATTACCTTATCCGCGACAAAGGGATCACCCGCAATTCTCTAAATTAGTTAATCAAATTCTAAATAGAATTTTGGGAAAAAGAGAAAATGCTGTATATAATGCAGAACGTACAGTTAACTTATGAAAAATATAAAAGAAAATTAACGTTATCCTAATAATGATTGCCCGGTTCTGCTATAATTTAAGTAGAAGATAGGCGAGAGGTAGGGCGAATTTCGTGAATATCGACAGTTTACGGTTGTTTTGTTTGGTAGTTGAGGAGGGAAGTATTAGTCAAGCGGCACGGTTGAGTGGCTTATCTCAGCCGGCCGTAACAAAACAAATGCATCAATTGGAAAATACGTATGGAACGCTTTTGTTTGATCGGACTGACGGGAAACTAAAATTAACTAGTGCCGGGAAAACCCTGTATCCGTACGCAAAAGAAATTGTAAAAGACTACAACCGTTCAAAAGAAACCATCCAGCAACTCATCGGGAATGACGATAGGAAACTTCATGTTGGTGCATCATTAACGATTGGGGAATATTTTTTACCTAAAATTCTCGGAGTTTTCAAACGAAATCATCCATCCGTAAGATTATTGCTGGAAATCGGAAATACACCGAATATTCTCGAGAAACTTTCTAATGATGTTATTGATATTGCTTTTGTTGAAGGGGTAGTTGAAAACAAACATTTTACAGTGGAAAAATTTGCGGACGATGAACTGATCTTAGTTTGTCCAACCGGCCACCCATGGACGAAAAGACAATATATTGATATTGAAGAATTAGCGAAGGAACATATGATCTGGCGTGAATCAACTTCCGGAACAAGATTAATCGTGGAACAAGCATTGAAAGAATTTGGAGTACTGAATAAAATTCAAAGTTATATGGAGCTCGGCAGTACCCAAGCGATTAAAAGTGCGGTTGAAGCAGGATTAGGAATTAGCATCTTACCGAGAATTACAGTGGAAAAAGAACTGCAACATGATGAACTTGCAGAAGTTAAAATAAAAGACATTCATATTCACAGAAATTTATGGATGGTACAAAAACCGCAGCGCTTTTTAAGGAAAAACGTAGATACATTAATACACTTTTTTTCCAACATACTATAAAACTTAGTGAAAGGAGAGGAAATGCATGGCAGAAATTACCACAGGAATTCTTCAAAATGGTGAGCCGTTTATTGTCAGAACATTGACGGTGGATGATTTAGATACGATGAGTCAATTACAATCAAAAGTAATTGACCATTTACCTTCTCCGGAGTTTTTAGAACATACAAGTAAAGAACAATTCATCGACATTTTCCAAAAAGAGGGAATCATGCTTGGTGTATTTGTCCAAGACCGTCTTGTCGCCTTTCGAATCTTTTCTTCACCGGATTCGCTTGAAGAAAAGATTGCCCTAGAGGTGGGAATCTTGAAAGAAGAATTGCCAATCACGCTCTTTTCGGTAGTTACTAATGTTGATCCGGATTATCGCGGGTCGGGATTACAAAAGTTATTAGGGGAAAAAATAATGGAAACAATTGATCGAAAACGTTTCCGTTATGTTTTATCTACGGTTGCTCCATTCAATATTCCAAGTTTAAAAGATAAATTTTTTCTCGGTTTTTCCATCGTAGATTTAAAAGAGCAATATAACGGAAAACTGCGCTATACATTTTTTAAAGATTTTCAAAAGGAATCGGTTGAATTTGAACTTGTGGATTTTTCCGTCAATATGTCCGATTACGGAAGACAGAAGGAGTTATTCCAGCTCGGATATTTCGGTACGGGAATTTTTTACCAAAATGACGAATGGATGGTACAGTTTGGAGTGAAAAAGAAATAATTTTTTGATGCAAAAAAATAGTCTGTAGGGGCGGTATTCTTACAGACTTTATGTTGAACAATGATTATTCCATCTTTCCGGTACTTATAATATTTACATTAATATCTAAAGTGAATTTCGCCTGTGGATATAAGCTTTCCCATTCTTTATACGTATCACCTGTATGAAGATTTGTTGCTTTATAACGTAAGCCAAATCCAAGTGGGTCAACATTTTGTTTTTGAAAATAAGTTAATAATTCTAAAATCATTTTTTTGGCTATTTTACTTGTTTCTTTCCCATATTCCTTAAGGAGGTTCGATTCCGTATACTTGGATGATTCTTCAAGAATGCCTTGATGGCGAATTTTATAATTTATAATCGGTTGTTTACTATTTTCACGATTAATTTTATAGTAAATACTCGTTGAATCAATAAATACCCCATATTTAAATTTCCCATTTTTTTCTTTTATTTCTGCATTAAATCTTTCTATATTCCCTCGTAAAATATTATATATCATCGTTTGTTGAGGAGTTAACTCGACATACTTTCCGTCTCCGATAACAAGAGCACGATGGATAACACATCTTTTTTCTTTTTTATCAATTTTTATAATCGGTAAAACGGGGTCAATGCCGGTTTCAATTTGCTGTCTCCTGAAATCAAACAAATACATCGGAGTGATATAAGGTGATTGAACCGCTGTTCTGCTAAAGAAATTGAATAACGGTGTTGTGACTGATGATTGTGATTTTGGTTCCATTTTAAGTATATCCTTGGCTCTTTTTTCGGCAATACCAATCCAAGACACTAATTGAATATCTCTTCTCCGATGGAAAAAATCTGTTACATTTCCCAAGTTTCGGTCTAATAAACTTTTACTTACGATAATAATTTTTGTATGAGAAAAATCAATATCCTTATCAATGGTAGCTCTTATTAATGCTAATGCTTCTGATATACTCACGCCCTTTTCTGAAAAAAACGCATATTTTACCCCTTCTTGTTTAATATTCCCGGATGGTATAACTACCTTTATTGTTACTTTATATGGTTTCTTCGTGTCACCGGAATCATCCACTGCAATCGCTAAGACAAACGCTCTATTATCAATGTCACGAAAGGAACATCCTGATAGAAACGAAATACTCAAGAAAAGGATGAAAAGAAAGTGAACAAATCTAAATCGCTTATTCATTATCTTGCTCTCCTTTTTAAATATTGGAAAAGCAGTATCATTGTAAAAAAGAAAAACGGCAACATGTTATTAAATAACTTAGAAAAGGTTATCAACTGATATTCATTAATCACGTTAATCAAATAAATACTAATTATCCAAAACGTTCCAATAATTAACCCGAGTAACCAATTTATCGGTTGGTGAATATTTTTCTTTGTCATTATCAACTTTTTTGCTATTTGAACGACAACATGCCAATGAACAAGAATGCTTAAAAATGTAGTGAAGATGGAAACGGTTAATGCAATATAAAGTACACGCTCGATAATTCCAAGTGGCATTCTAAGCGTATCACTGGCAGTCATCATCGGATAAGGAATCGTATCGATATTTTCATAACCGAGAAGTCCAATAGGAATGAAAAAGCTAACAAACAATGTACCAAGGCAGAGTAATACAGCAATCAGATAATCTTTCCATTTAAACGTAAAGTCATGTTGCTGAAACTGATTGTTAAAAATAATTAAATTTGATACTCCTAAATATACATAGAATGAATTAGCGATCGCTGAGAAACTTGGAAAATGATTGATATGCATGACTGCTTCCTTAACAAAATCAAGTTCAAATTCGCTGCTAGTTAATGCTTTAAGAATAAGAAGAATTAAAAATGGAAAGGTAATCAGTAGCACAATTTCGATCGTGTAAAGTATACTTTTTGTCCGCAAAAGGATGCCGAATGTGATGAACGTCAAAAAGATAATTGTTATGAAAATTGCAGGTGTTTCAGGTGTCAGAAATCTCTTTAGTGTAAAAACAAACGAAATTAACGAGATCAAGCCGGCAAAAAACCACATAATGGAAATAATTCCTAGTATGGTTCTTGTTAACCATTTAGGGAAATATTTTAGGAGCTGGTCAGGCAAGTCCTTTCCCGGTATAGTTTGAAAAAAGTGAATCCATCCAATTAAAAACATAAAACCAAAAAGCGGCGATAGAACAATTGAAAGAAGCGAGCCCTGTTCTCTTAAATCAAGTAAAACTTTATGACCTGCAGAAATACTGTACCATAACATATTGACTATTATGAGATAAAAAACATATCGTTTCATGATTTGACACCTTTTGTTTCAACTTTTTTTCGTTGAACAAATAATTTTAAATATGGCTCACCAAAACTTTCCAAATTGGTTAAATAGAGAACAAATGCTAAAAAAGATAAAATTAAACCGGTAATGCCTGCAGTTGTCCCAAAAAACAATAAAACATAACGAACTATTCGAATCGCAAAACTCATTTCGTTAATTGGGATAGCAAAGGTTGCAATCGCAACGGCAGAGACAATGATAACCATAATATTTGAGGTAAGGGCAGCTTCTGTGGCAGCCGTACCTAAAATTAAACCGCCAACCGTTGTTGCTGTTCCACTGACTGCTCTGGGCAAACGAATACTGGCCTCAGTCAATAATTCCATAAAGACGAGAAGGAATAATACCTCAATAAAAGAAGGAAATGGAACACCGACCCGACTGCCTGCAACAGAAAAGGCCAATTCTGAGCGCAAAACTTCCGGGTTATAGGAGGTAACTGCTACATAAACGCCCGGTAACAGTAAACAAATAAATAAACCAAAATAACGAAGTACCTTTAAAAATTTTGAAACCCCAAACGGTAAATACTTATCATCCATCGATGTCATAAAGTCAAAGAATACGGAAGGTGCAATAATTGCATTAGGGGTTCCGTCTAAAATTAAGACCACTTTTCCGCCAGCGATATTTTGGATGACCCGATCTGATCTTTCTGTTATCATCATAATCGGCATAAATGTCCATTTTTTGTCATTCAAAAGTCGCTGTAATTCTGAACTGGATAAAATAACAGAGTGCTTCAAATTTTTCACTTTCTCTTGTAAATTTTTTAGAACCGAATCGTTGACATTTTCTTGATCATATAATATAGCCAATGTTTGATTATTACTTGTTCCAATTTGATGCGTTTCAATCTTTAATGAAATATTATGATAACGATGTCGAATGATATTTAAATTCGTTTGGATATCTTCACTTAAGCCTAATTCCGGTCCCTGAATTGATGGCTCGATATTTGTTTCCAATACCAAATTAGTTGTTATTTTTTTTAAATCAAGTAAATAATTTTGTTCTTGTATTTGAACAAGTACACTTCCTCTGCTTAATTGCGACAGTACTTTCTCGTTCGTTTCGATTTTGTTATTTTGTGGAAGAGAAGCTATGTAAGAATCAAATAGTTGTATTGAACCCATTTCAAAAAAAGGTTTGATGATATAATTTTGGATTTGGTCATTATCAACGACGGTTTTTAAATAAAGAAGGTGGACTGTTATATTGTCGGTTTGTAATTTTTGATTGATAATATCAAAACTTGGTTCCAGCTTTTCGGCCAATAAGTCAATCAAATTTGTTTGACTCGTAGTTTTTTTCTTTTTGGTTTGCAATCTATCCCTCCTCATTTATAAAGTGACTATCGGTGGGGCAAGCCCTTCTGATAAGTAGTTGAACCAATTGGGCACATACGGGCACTTATCTTCCACCATTGCAACGTAAAATATTTATTAAAGGTAAAAGAGGAAGATTTAATGCCCGTTCGTGCGGGATAAAGTGAAAATTCCATCAGTGGGGGATTCTGCATCTCCCACTGGTAATTAGTTGGACCAATCGGACCTTCACGGGCAGTTGATTCTCTCCCCCATCTTCTTTGTAAACTTGAAAAATTTGAAGTCGAGGTGGAATCTACTGCCCGTAAAGGTGGGACAAAGGGGATGATGGGGATAGTTTATACAAAAATGCACAATTTATACTGAAAATGGGAAACGTGATGGGGAGAATGATTGTCTGGCAAATATAAACTTTGTTAAACATTAAAAGAGAAGGTGTTCCGGCGCACCTTCTTCATTTGCAATTAACATCCGGATTTCTAAACTTGAACACTTTTTACTTTTCTATGATGATGACTAAATACTTTATCTAAGAATGTTGCATAAAGTGATGCCAATATTTGTTGGAAAAGCATGCCGACAACAACTGGCAGGACGACAGCTGACGGAAAATAAGAAAGGGCAATAACAGCACCGGCACTAATATTGCGCATACCACCTAAAAACGTAAAAGCGGTAATTGTTTCATGATCATATTTTAACAATCGACTGATAAGGTAAGCGAAAAAATAACTCGACATTGCGATAAAAAACGCCGTACAGATAATAATAATTAACTTTAAATCAATATTTTTAAAATATGGTGCTACTTCTGAACTGTTTAGCATAACAACTAATCCAAGAAATAGTTTGGAAATGGGGGCGAGTCTCGGCTTCCAAACTGTGCTCATTTTACCATTTGTCATCTGATTAAGTACCATCCCAAAAATGGACGGCAAAACAATCATAAAAAACAATCCCGAAATCATGCTTGAGATATCCATTTCAATATTTTTCCCAACAAAATTAGATAAACTAAGAGGGACGATAAAAGGTGAAAGCAATGAATCAATTAAGATTAGCGCTAACGATAATGCAGTATTCCCTTGTTTCATGGCCGTCCAAATAAAACTCGTGATGGCAGTCGGAATCACCATGCCGAGGATAAGACCGGTAATGGTAAAAATATCGTCGGAAAATACGATATGTCCGACCGACCACGCCCAAAACGGCATAACTATATGAAGAAATAAAAGCAAAATAATAACGGGGAGCGGGTGAAGAACAGCTCCTTTGATGGCTCGAAAATTCATACTGAGACTACCTTCAAAGGTCATAAAAGCAAATAACCAAGGGACAAGAAAAGTATAATCTTGCAGAATACTAGAAAATAAGACGCCTAACACAACACTTGTCGGTGTAATAAACGGCATCATCCGTTCAAGTATACGATTGATTTGTTGTAACATTTGAACCGTCTCCTCATAAAATTTCAGCCTGTCAATGAAGACAATCCGACTAGATACAAAACTAATTATTCCGATTAGATTCAATGAAATTTATTATAACAGTTCAAGTCAAAATTTCAATGGGAAAAGGGACAGTTCTTAATAAATGATAGTATTATTTTCCAACAAGGCTAGCATGGTTGTTGTTTTTAAATAAAGTCGCGATGTTTTATTAAAAATTTGCACCGTTATATCCCTTTGGATATGATTATCTAAAGGGGTGTTTTTATGTCGAAAAGAAAAAGAACATCTGAAATTGAACAGTGGATTAAACAAGGTCGAGGAACGGTATTGGAGTAGATTATAAACTTTGTTTAAAGATCTCATTTTTAACAGGGGAAAAGATATCTAAAACAATGGCAAAAAACATTGGATTCATAAAATCAACAAAAGAAAGATCAAAAAGCAAAAAATGGAGAGATTCTACCATTGCTAAGGCTAAGAAAGCAAGCGTGGACCAATTTCCAAATAGAAAAAGTCAAATTGATATAAGGTATTTTTATAAAAACGAGGTGGGAAAATGTGGATGAAAGTATACTCATTATAGAAGACGAAGTAGGATTAATTAAAATGCTAAAACGATTGTTAGATAAGGAAGGATTTAAAGAGATATACCAAGCAGAGTCGGGTACTGAGGCATTGAAAAGTGTTAAGGAACACAGAATTGATTTGATATTGCTCGATGTCATGCTACCTGATACAAACGGTTTCGATTTATGTCAACAAATTAGAGAAATATCAGATGTTCCCATTATCTTTTTGACTGCACGTACTACCGATATTGACAAATTAACCGGGTTTTCTATGGGTGGTGATGATTATATAACGAAACCTTTTAATCCCCTTGAAGTGGCTGCACGAATCAAGGCCATTCTACACCGTCAAAGGAAAGCAATGACTGGGATGGCAAAGGTGTTTCAAACAGAACGGTTTGCATTGTATTATGACCAAGCAAAGTTAATTGTAGATGGAAAAGAAGTGAATTGTCCAGCCAAGGAGTTTCAATTACTAAAATTCATGTGCCAGCATCCTAATCAGGTTTTTAGAGTAGATTATCTATATGAAAAAGTTTGGGGAGATTATAGTATTGTGGGGAAAGAAAATACGGTTATGGTCCATATTAGTCGCCTGCGTCAAAAAATTGAAAAAGACCCTAAACATCCGGAGTATTTAATCAATGTCAGGGGATTGGGTTACATGCTAAATCATGAAAACCAAAGGAGTCCCCAATGAAATTAGAAACCAAAATTTCATTGATATTAATAATAGTTTTTTTAGCCTTAGGTGCTCTTTTTTTTATAACCGGATTTTCACTCCTTAACCTATTAAACACCCCCTTAGGAATTAATGGCTTGGTGACATATGTTTTATTCCCGCTATTATTCATTGGAATACTTATTCTGACTGGCCTTGTTATCGACCGCCAAATCAGGAAACCTCTTTTCTTTTTTATACGCTGGATTGACCAATTATCACTTGGGGTCTTTAATAAACCTGATACAATAAAGAATTTTTCTTTAAATAAGATAAGGTTTAGTCCGTTTTTGGAACTTAAATCAAAGCTCGATGGTTTAACAGATCAACTAAATGCGGCGGAAAAGGAACGAAAAGAACTTGAAGAAACTAGGAAGAACTGGACTGCGGGTGTGACACATGACTTAAAAACACCGTTATCTTACATAAAAGGTTACGCAGCCATGCTTCGTTCCGAACATAAATGGGATGAAGAGGAAATTAAGGAATTTGCTAAAATTATTGAAGAAAAATCATTATATATGGAGCAATTAATTGATGATTTAAGTGTTGTTTATGAGTTTGAGAAAATGCAAATTCCTTTGAATTTACGTACCATGAATCTTGTCACTTTTGTAAAAAATGTTTTGGAAGATCTTCGTCAGTATCCGACAGCTAATGACTATCCTATTCATTTAAACGTCGAGGATGAAGGCGATATTTTATTATCTTTTGATCAGACTTTATTAAAAAGATCATTAGAAAATTTCATTATGAATGCTATTTATCATAATCCTCCTGAAACAACGATTACTGTTTCCATAAAAACTATAGAAGGTTCCCCTTTAATAGAAATTAAAGATGATGGTATCGGAATGGATGATAAAACAATTCAACAGTTATTTAATCAATATTACAGGGGTACGACGACGGACAAATCCCATCTTGGGTCAGGGTTGGGAATGTCCATTGCCAAACAGTTTATTGAAAAACAAGGGGGGCAGGTTAAAGTCGAAAGTGAGCCGAATAAAGGGACGAAGATAAAAATTTTATTTCCTTGCAAAAATTAAGGTTCTGTTAAGACACCATTTCAATGGTGTTTATTTTTTTACCCTATACTACGTATAGAACTGATTGTTCGCGGTGATACATTCATTACTGAATTGAGAGGAATGAAATAAATGAAAAAAACTTTGTATAAGCAAAAAAAGAAAGCTTTGAACCAAACAATCAAAATGATATTCACTTTGCTGGCAATGTTCGCAATAGATGTCGAATTTGGGAGTGGTGCAAATGTTAATTGAAGCTCAAGACATTTCAGTAGCAATAGGTGGACGGCTTGTACTTGATGGTGAGTCCGTTCGCTGTAAGCCCGGTATTATGACCGCCCTCGTTGGTGCGAGTGGTTCGGGAAAGACCACACTCCTGCATTGCCTCGGATTGTTGCTGCCGGTTGATAAGGGTAGCATCATGATTGACGGGAACGATGTCACGAGGTATAGCATTGCGGCACGACGTCGGTTCTGGCGAGATCACGCAGCATTCGTACTTCAGGATTACGGAATTATCGATGAAGAGTCGGTTGCATTCAATGTCACAATGGAGGCGAGTATCCTTGGACGACGTGTCTCGGGAAACAAAGAACAGATGAAACAATCACTCGAACAGACGGGTCTAAAAGGTAGGGAACATGAGTTGGCCGGACACCTGAGTGGAGGCGAAAAGCAAAGACTTGCTTTGGCTCGTGCCATCTACAAGAATGCTGATGTCCTATTTGTTGATGAGCCAACTGCTTCACTTGATGCAGCTAACCGGCGTAAGGTCATCGAACTGCTTACGGACTTTGCTGTGCGTGGCAGGACGGTCATTGTGTCAACGCATGATTCCGAAATGATTGGTGCATGCAGCGCCATGCATCAGGTCGGTTCCAAAGCTCGTAACATTAACTAAAGAACACAAGGAGGATACTGATGAAATCAACTTCTAAGATAATTATTAGTGTAATTGTTGGTTTGCTAATGGTAGTGGGAGCCTTTGCGTTTCTGAACGGTTGGATAACGGGATCACCAAAAGACACGCACCCTCCTTGCGATCAGCTGCCATCCGTTGCAGAGGCCACTGCTGCTTTGGACAATCACGAAAATTTAGCCAAAGAAATAGAAAAGCTGGGAGATGGGATTAAAGTGGAAGTGGGTAAGCCGTGTCAAGATGATCAGGAACGGGGGCTCATTTTGGTGAGCTATGATTTGAAATCCGAACGTGATGCCATAAGTAACTTACTCTCTCGCAGTGAAGGATTTGGAGTTCCGGTTCATTTGAAGAAGCGCTGACCAGCCTTTCAACTAATAACCTAAAACGTTGTCTCCAGTGCTATTGCATGACTAGTTGCCCAAAATCATTAAACATGGCGCCTGTTATCTACACCACCCATAGCGTTGATATAGCTGCTTGGTTCCTTAATTTATGAAAAGAAGGCGATGACGAGTAGTAGCCAACGGATAAAAGCTTCAAAAAGAAAGAAGGGTGAATGAGTGAGATGAATATGTATAAACGTATCATAGTGGTTGTTTCGGTAGCGTTGTTTACTTTACTTGCACTTTTGGCTGCAATCATTACCGACCTGAATGATCGAGACTTCCCACAAGCTATTGGGAGCGAAAGCAGGCTTAATCTTAGCTTCAACGAATCGGGTTACTCTATCACTGAAGCGTTTTCGAAGTTAGAAGAACTCGATACACGCTTGGACCTTGGACTGGTCAAGATCGCCCCAGATCTTGCAAGTGATGGAGATGGAGAGATTTTTGTTACGCTTAACGATGAAGGTCTGCCTGAAGAATTTACTTGGTTTAACGGCGACAAAGCAGGCAAAATTGTTGGTAAAGATCGGCTTGCCAATTCCTATCCTGATGGATTATACCTTGTGACTGGCAATACTTCCCGTTTAAATGAGTTTGTAGACATTTTGAAAGATGCGGGGGTAGAGGTTAGCCGCAGGGATGCCTCAATCTTGGATAGTCTTGTATTCGTGGTGAAAGAAAGAGGATTTACAACCGTAATTCTTGCATCGATTGCACTGATTTCATCGCTTGTGCTGTTCTGGTTGTCAGTGAGGGCGCGGGGACGCGCCCTTAGGGTTTTAGGCGGGTCTCCGATTGGGCGGATTCAGATGCAGGATCTTACAGAGTTTGGTGTGGCGTTACTCGTTTCGGCGGGAACTGTGGCTATTGTTGCAGCAATCTACGTGGGTATTTTTCATGGCTGGATGTACGTCAGTACCTTCCTCGAAGTTCTGATTAGTCTTCAAGTCGTTGTTATTGCCATATCCATACTTGCTGCACTTATTATGTCAGCCACTACATGGCCGAGTGCTGTTATGTTTGCCACTAGACAACCAGCTGTAAAGAACTTACGATCGGTTGCAATTGTGATCCGGGTGCTAACGTTCGTTTTAGTGGTGGCTACTGCTGCTCCCGCTTGGTCTGCATATAAACACTCATCTGCTAAGGCAACTGAAATGGCACAGTGGAAAAGGCTTGCAGACCAAGTGTCAATTGTGTTCGAAACAGACATTGGCGAAATGGATCAAATGGAGCCAATGATTGGGGAGATGGTAAAGGATGCGGAATCGATTGAAGCAGTAGCACTTTCCTATACTTACACTAAGGAAATGCGGCCATCGGTTGATTTCGGTAGATACTCTGCGGTCTCTTTCGTAAACCAGCGTTGGCTTGACTTAGTCACTACGGGTGCAAAAAAGCCGATTGTAACGCCTGTTTCGCACCACAACATTTCAGAGGAGCTTTTTCAAGAAATTCAAGAAGAAATTGATATTCTGGAACGAGAAGGGCAACCCAAGAATCTAATCGAACAATTACAATTCCTCCAACCGGTCGAGGGATCCCGACTTCCAGTGGCTCAAGGGGGAGGAGGCCAAAGTCTCCACTTTGGAGATGATATCCTGTTCGCTGTCGTTCCTTCGCTGTACGACACCTTTAATGATTCTACCTTGACATCCATGATCTCGAGTAACAACATAGTGTTCACTGGTGTAACTGCTACGAAACAATTATTAGAACGACACAGCCTAGATGTCCATGCGCTACGTGATCGAGGGATCAAAAGCGAACTGGAAGTTATTTACATTGCCGAAGAGGGCATACTACAAGCGCAGTTCGCAGTATACCTTGTGTGGTTGCAGAATCTTTCGCTGATTGCACTGGCGGTTGCTTTCGGTGTTGCTACTGCAATCAGTGCGTTGATTACCGCAACATTACGGGCAAAACGTGACTTCCCATTACGGTTGGCAGGCCGATCTTGGATGCGAATCCTTCAGAGCCGTGTGGTCAAAGAACTGCTTGTGGGAATCATACTTGTGATTATCGTTATCATGATACAAAGACCTAATGCCATAGAAATTGTACTTGTGACTGCGGCATACGGATTGCTTATTGTTCCGCTAAGTCATTTTGTAGCTGCCCGTTGGTGTTTTAATGGAGTTAGTAGACGTCGAATTTGATGTTAAAAAAGATGAACTTAAATGAAATTCCGTGTACTGAAGGGCATATATAGTGGGTGTGGGAGGACGAGTTAATGCCCCTCCTTCTGCTCGATTACAACGATATTTTATCGTAATCAAATAGATATAATCATACATATTAATTGTGATAAAATATTAAATAGCTATTCCATTAACAGGCTCTTTTATGGCATAAAGGTCACTAAAATGATCAAACTTTTTAATAAAACTAAAACTTAAATTTAATAGATAAGAAGCCATTTTGATCAATCTTTTTTCGAAATGGCTTCTTTTTATTTAACCTGAAATGAGGTTCTGCGAGATATTTTGGATCAAACTTTATACATTAACCAACAATGGTGGGACCTATTTTAGTATATAAGTTCACAAAAACAAAACAGGAATGAAATCCATTCCCGTTATAAGTGATTTGTATACGACTACTCACGATTTTAACATTGAAATTAAGATTTTTTCTCCTTTGATTTAATCTATAAAAACACGAATGTTCTTAGCCCTCAACCCTTGTCAAAGGTTATGGACGGATTTTTTGAGCTTGCTTAATACATGTTGTTTTTATATAGCGATGAAAACAATTTTTATAAATACATATTGAATGCTAGGATGTGATAAATTCTCCACCATTTACGTGGATGGTCTGGCCGGTAACAAACCGAGAATCATCGGAAGCTAGAAAAACATAAGCAGGGGCCAGTTCGAACGGTTGTCCTTGCCGATCCATCGGGTTATCCACCAGTGAAACTTGATCTGCTGAAAAACTTGCGGGTATTAGCGGTGTCCAAATTCGACCCGGGGCAACCGCATTTACACGGATTCCTTTTTTTACTAAGTTTCTTGCCAATGCCCGTGTAAAACCGACAATTGCTGCTTTTGTCGCGGTATAATCGATTAATTGATCATTCCCGACATATGCGACAACTGATGCTGTATTAATAATTGAACTTCCGGGTTTTAAATAATTTAATGCTTCCCTCGTTGTATAAAAATGAGAATAGATATTAACTTTGAATGTGTCATCAAATTGTTCATCGGTAATATCAAGAAGGCTTAATTGTTGAAATTGGATACCAACATGATTACAAAGAATATCGAGTTTACCAAAAGTTTGTACCGTTTGTTGGACGATGTGAACACATTGTTGCTTGTCTCGTAAATCCCCCGGGAGTAAAAGGGCACGTCGGCCAAGTTCTTCAATTCGCTGTTTCGTACGATTCGCATCTTCATGTTCATCTAAATAACTAATGGCAACATCTGCACCTTCTTTTGCAAAACCGATCGCAACCGCTGCACCGATTCCACTATCTCCACCGGTAATAAGGGCTACTTTTCCTTCCAGTTTTCCACTTCCATGTTCATTCGGATTTTCAATAATCGGGCGAGGAACCATTAAGCTCTCTACCCCCGGTTGGCGGTATTGACGCTGTTCAGGAACTGTTAAGGGAACATCTTGGAAACGGGTAATCTTCCCATAGTTTGGTAGTTGAGGATAATTTGATTGTTGATCTTTAAACATGGCAACCTCCTTAAAATTTTTTCAGGTTACTATATGTATTTGTCCGGGCTGTTGTGCCATTGTATGGTGTTCGGACGAGATACATGATTTGAAACGAGAACATATTTTAGAAAAAATGATAAGGGAGGAGGTGAATATGTTGGTCTATTTCAATCCGAATGTCCATTTACTTTTGCTTACGGAAAGCTTTGGAAAGGTACGAGTGTTATATAATGATAATCCACGCGCCTTTCAATTACCAAGTATTGGAGTCCGTCCCCCTTATTACACAAATCCAAGATATGAAGCATATTATCCGATCTTGTAAAAATTGGAAATCTCGAAAAGGATAAAAAGGGACATTGCCTCTATGGGACATTTCTTCTGATTTTCCAGCATGCTTTGTCCCATAGCACGGGCCTATGAGACATTTTTTCTTGATTTTCAATTCATTTTGTTCCACAGTCCCCCATGTAGCGCTAGGCTACACCACAGGAAGATGGTTTTTTCATGGTAGCCTAATTGTTCCATACGTCCATAACACCTATCTGCTTTAAACAAAATTTTAAGGAGGAGGGCATATAATCTTGTTGCTCCGAAAACATGTAAAACTGCCAACCTGCCCAAAATTTTTTATTTATTTGTGCCCAAATGACTGACGGTTGAATATAGAATAAATAGGCAATTGAAGATACTCGCCCAGATGAAGTACATCCTACATGATTGTTCCGGGAAGGAGGGTTACATCATTTTCGCGTTGCTTATTAGACGAATCGGTGGAGTTGTATCTATAGCTTTCGGAATTTTCGCGACCCTGGAAGCATCCAGGCTTTATACTTATGGCACAGGCATACTGATTGGTGATCATGCCTTTCCTGCAATAATAGGAATCATCCTCATTGTTACAGGATTGTTCTACCTTTGCTTACCTTACAAAGAAGAAAAAGTGGTCATGCCAAATCATAAACAATTAAAAACAATGATTTATACAATTGGGATATTATGTCTGTATTGTTTCAGTATGAACTACCTCGGCTATTTTGTTACCACATTTATAGCCTTTCTTTTATTACTTAAAGTAATCGGTAACTACCGATGGGTATGGACAATGGCCTTTGCCTTAATTTTTACAGCAGTTATGTACTACTTGTTTATCACCTTATTAAAAACACCATTACCTATTACGCCAATATTATCAATTTAAAAAGGGGGATCTCATACTTGGATTCAATCATGTATTTGCTTAACGGATTAGGTGCTGTGTTGACCCCTTTCAATTTATTCATCGTTGTGGTCGGCTCCTTTCCTTGCACTTTCGTCGGTGTGTTACCAGGACTCGGTCCGACTTCTGCAATTGCCATTTTACTACCAATGACAACGATCCTTGAACCGGTGCAAGGGATTATGATGATGGCCGGAATTTATTACGGGGCAATGTACGGGGGTTCGACAACAGCCATTTTAATGAATATCCCCGGTGAATCGTCATCGGTTCCGGCAACACTGGACGGATATCCGCTGGCAAAGCAGGGAAGAGGCGGTGCAGCGCTTGGGATTGCTGCGATTGGCTCTTTTTTTGCCGGAATACTGGGTCTCGTCGGACTTGTATTGTTTGCCCCAATTTTAGCAGATCAAGCTTTGAAATTCGGCCCACCCGAATATTTTGTTTTAATGCTTATGGCTTTGTTCATTTTATTTAACATTTCCGGTTATTCGTTTATAAAATCATTGATTATGGGGGCTTGCGGCTTTCTTGTTTCGTTTGTCGGAATTGGTTTATCTTCGGGTGTGGCACGATTTGACTTTGGTCTTCCGGTTTTGGTTGGGGGTTTTGAAATGATCAGCATTATTATTGGTTTATTTGCGATAACCGAAGTGCTGAAGGGAATTGAAGAGAGTCGGATAAAAATTAAGCAGCAAAAAATTAAAAAAGTTTTCCCGACCAAGGAAGACTTGAAAAATAGCAAAATGCCAATTTTACGTGGAAGCCTGCTTGGATTTTTTCTCGGAATTTTGCCTGGTTTTTCGGCAACCATTACATCTTTTCTTTCTTATGATATTGAGAAAAAAGTTTCCAAACATCCGGAAAAATTTGGTCATGGGGCGATTGAAGGGGTAGCCGGCCCGGAATCGGCAAACAATGCGACAAGTTCCGGGGGCTTTATTCCACTCCTTTCACTGGGGATTCCTTCTTCTCCACCACTGGCAGTTTTACTTGCAGCCTTCATGATTTACGGCTTAACCCCGGGACCAATCCTTTTTGAGCAAAACAGTGAGTTTGTTTGGACGGTTATTGCAAGTATGTTTATCGGAAATGTCATTCTTTTAATCTTAAATCTGCCGCTTGTCGGAGTTTGGGCAAAACTAACCGATGTCCCGTTTGGAATCTTGGCACCGATTATTTTAATGATAAGTCTACTTGGTGCATTTTCAGTACGCAATAGTTTATTTGACTGTTTTGTTGCGATTGTTTTTGGCGTTCTCGGTTACTTGTTCCATAAATTCAATTGGCCGATTATTCCTTTCATCTTATGTTTAGTTTTAGGACCAAAAATGGAAATATCATTTATTCAGTCTTTGGAAATATCGTCAGGGAACCTACTTATTTTTGTGGAAAGACCGATCTCACTCGGTTTATTATTAAGCTCAATCATTATCCTTATGATTTCCATCTTATTTACCAAAAGAACAAAAAGAAGAATGATTCAAGAAACCGGTGAATCACAAGATATGTCATAAGTTATCCAAGTTTGTTGATCTCGATAAAAAATAAATGTGAAATTGTATTGAAAAAAGGAATAGAGGAGAAGTGAATATGAAAAAATTAATCCCTATTTTATTCATGAATATTATTGTGATTTTTACAATTTTAGCAGGATGCTCGGTCCAAAACAACACAACAGAATCAAACGCAGCGAAGACAAAGGGAACCAGTTCGGGTAATTATCCAAACCGGCAAATTGAATTAGTCGTTCCATTTGCGGCAGGTGGCGGCGTGGATTTGGCTACCCGTGCCGTTGCCGATTATTTAAGTAAAGAGTGGGGGCAACCGGTTGTCGTTGTCAATAAAACGGGAGGCGGAGGAATTGTTGGTGCCCAATATGCCCTGTTGGAATCGAAACCGGATGGCTATACTGTACTCATGAACAACAATTCTTCTACAACCATGTATGAAGCTGGGACTACTCAGCCTATATTAACAGCTAAAAGCCATCAGTTTGCTGCACGTGTCGCCGAATCACCGTTAGTTTATGCAGAAAAAAGGACGCACCCTGGAAGGATTTAAAAGAATTTACCGAGTGGGTAAAAGAAAACCCGGAACAACTCACATGGGCGAGCGTCGGTCCGGCCGGTTTTTCCAGCTTTGGTGTTGCAGAATGGCTGGATTCAGTTGGGGTTGACTATACAAAAACGCAAATGGTCTCCAGTGAAGGGGCCAGTGATTCAGCTGCTAAAGTAGCAGGTGGTCATGTTATTTTGGCCGTCCACAACGCAGGGGAAGTGTATTCCCTTGTTGAATCGGGGAAATTGAAAGTGTTAGCTGTTCAAGGTTCAGAACGAAGCACGCTTTATCCGGATGTACCGACAACAGAAGAACTCGGCTTCCCAAACTTATCGGTCAGCTGGTGGACCGGGATTTCTTTACCAAAAGATACACCGAAAGATATTGTAAAAAAATGGGAAGCAGCAATTGAAAAAATGCAACAAGATAAACAGTTCCAAGCTCAGCTCGAAAAAATATATTTACAACCGGGTTACCTAAACAGTTCCGATTTTACAAAAAAAGTACAAGAAGAAGTGGAATGGTATACAGAACTGGCAGAGAAAACCGGGATTAGAAAATAAAGAAAAAGAAAGTTAAATGGATTTGGGAACAATTTCAAAAACTAGGAATTAACCTCAATAAACCTGCCACTATTTGCAGACCGTTTCTTTATTAGCAACAAAATTCCCCGAAAATAGGAAAAAACTTAATAAGGTCATAAACATAAAGAAAAACCGGCCAGAACTATCCAAAACAGGTCGGTTTTTCTAAATACTTATTTTACCCCTAATTTCAACTCACCATTGTCAATTGAAATTACAACCGTCTCGTTTTCTTGTACCTTTCTTGCGATTATTTTCCTTGCCAGTTCCGTCTCAACCGTACGTTGAATAAATCGTTTCAATGGTCTTGCACCGAAAACCGGGTCAAATCCGTTTTCAGCGATATATTCCTTCGCTTCATCTGAAATTTCCAGCTTAATTTGTTGATCTTTCAATCTTTCCTGCAGTTCGCTAAGTAATTTGGTAACAATCCCTTTAATATTATCCAATGTTAAAGGTTTAAATAAAATAATTTCATCCACACGATTTAAAAATTCCGGACGAAAATGACTGCGCAACTGCTCCATAACCAGTTCACGAGCTTCTGAACGAATTTCGTCCGTTGCTTGTTCTCGCTCCAGTAAAAATTGTGATCCCAGATTTGAGGTCATAATAACCACGGTATTTTTAAAATCAACGGTACGACCTTGAGAATCAGTAATCCGACCATCGTCGAGCATTTGCAATAATATATTGAACACTTCCGGATGTGCTTTTTCAATTTCGTCAAATAATACAACCGAATAAGGATTTCTTCTTACTGCTTCGGTTAATTGACCACCTTGTTCATAACCGACATATCCGGGCGGCGCACCAATTAATCTTGAAACGGTATGCTTTTCCATATATTCGGACATATCGATGCGGATGATATGCTCTTCGCTATCGAATAAATGTTGGGCAAGTGCCTTGGCAAGTTCCGTTTTCCCGACACCGGTGGGACCAAGGAACATAAAGGATCCAATCGGCCGATTCGGATCTTTAATGCCGGCTCTTGCCCGAAGTATCGCATCGGACACAAGCCGAACAGCCTCATCTTGTCCGATGACTCGTTCATGTAAAATCGATTCCAGTCGCAATAATTTTTCCCGTTCACTTTCAACGAGTTTTGTCACAGGAATACCTGTCCAGCGGGCAACAATTTCGGCGATCTCTTCATCGGTCACTTCTTCACGCAACAATCGATTTTCTGCATGTTCATGGACTTTTTCCTCCAATTCCCGCAATTCTTTTTCTAATGCAGGAATCCGACCGTGTCTTAGTTCAGCAGCTTTATTCAAATCATACTCATTTTCCGCCTTTTCCAGTTCCCAACGTAGTTTTTCCAGTTGTTCCCGTTTATCCTGAACCATCTGAATGCCTTCTTTTTCCAACTGCCATTTCGCTTTCATTTCATTGGCTTGATCGCGAAGTTCCGCCAGTTCTTTTTTCAAAACATCGAGGCGGCTCATACTCACCGGATCATCTTCTTTGGAAAGGGCCGCTTCTTCAATTTCGAGCTGCATGACTCGCCTCGTCACTTCATCTAATTCTTGCGGCATCGAGTCAATTTCAGTCCGGATCATCGCACAAGCTTCGTCGATTAAGTCGATCGCTTTATCCGGCAGAAACCGATCGGTAATATAACGGTTAGATAAGGTTGCTGCCGCGACCAGTGCGCGGTCATGGATTTTAACGCCGTGATGAATTTCATATCGTTCTTTCAAGCCACGTAAAATTGAGATGGTGTCTTCAACATCCGGTTCTTGGACGATAACCGGTTGAAAACGTCGCTCTAATGCCGGGTCTTTTTCAATATATTGTCGATGTTCATCTAATGTTGTTGCCCCGATACAATGCAATTCCCCTCGGGCAAGCATCGGTTTTAACATATTTCCCGCATCCATGGCACTATCTGTCTTTCCGGCACCGACGATAGTATGCAATTCATCGATAAACAAGATGATTTTTCCTTCACTTTTCTTAATTTCGTTCAAAACAGCTTTTAACCGTTCTTCAAATTCACCACGAAATTTTGCCCCGGCAACAAGCGCACTCATATCAAGGGAAAAAATCGTTTTATCCTTTAAACCCTCAGGGACATCACGACGAACAATTCTTTGAGCCAAACCTTCAACAATGGCTGTTTTCCCGACACCGGGTTCACCGATTAATACCGGGTTATTTTTCGTTTTCCGTGACAAAATACGAATTACTTGCCGTATTTCATTATCGCGACCTATAACCGGATCGACCTTTCCGGATCGGACCTCAGCAACTAAGTCTCGACCATATTTTTCCAAAACATTGTATGTACTTTCCGGATTTGGTGATGTCACTCTTTGATTCCCCCTTATTTCTCTTATAGCTTCTAATACTTTTTGCAAGGTGATCCCCTGATTTTTTAAGAGTTTCCCGACATCAGTCTCCAAAGTTACAGAAGCAATAAGAATATGTTCAACTGATAAATACTCATCTTTAAAGGTGGTCATTGTTTTTTCAGCTTCGGTAAAAACACGCTGTAATTGGTTGGAAATATATATGTTTCCTTGTTCCACACCGCTGCCGGTGACAACAGGTTTTTTCTTTGCTAAAGCTTCTAATCCCTGTTTGAATAGGTTACTATTTGCATGCAATTTTTCGAGAATAGCGGTGACAAGATTGTCTGTGTCTTGCATGAACGCAAGATACAGGTGGACTTCATCGATTTCTTGATGATGCCGATTACTAGCAATGGTTTGTGCATGGAAGATTCCCGACTGCATCCGTTCCGTCATACGATTGACATCCATATAAACCGCTCCTTTGACCTTTTTTGACCTTAGTTCAATTATAAAAGATTATCGTTGAAAAAGCAAAATGAGCTGAAATACACTGGAGTGGGAAAAGGGTATTTATTTATCTTCAAAAATGGACAAAAAATCATCACATCTATATTTCTTGTTTTCTCCCATAAACATGATTAGTATTATATTCAGATAAAATAGAAAGGAATTATAAAATGAATAAACGGATTTACTTTTTGATGATTATTGCTTTTGTGGTTGGGATGGTTGAACTAATCATAAGTGGTATTCTTGATCTTATAGCAGCAGACTTAGATGTAAGCCTCAGTCAGGCCGGTTATTTGATTACCATTTTTGCTCTCATTTTTGCATTACTTTCACCGGTGTTATTAATTTTGACAGCAAATATCGAGAGGAAACGGTTAATGCTGATTTGTCTTTGGATTTTTCTCTTCGGTAATATAATAACAATTTTCAGTCCAACTTATGCAATCGTGTTCGTCGGTCGTATCATCAGTGCCACCAGTGGGGCATTATTAACGATCCTTTGTCTTGTGATGGCGCCGAATATGGTTGAACCGCAATACCGGGGGAGAGCAATTGGTGTCATCTCGATGGGGGTAAGTGGGGCATTGGTGCTTGGTATTCCAATTGGTTTAGTGTTAGGGAATTCTTTCGGATGGCGAGCTCCATTTGTTATGATTGCCGTTTTGACGTTTTTTTCAATTATCGGTGTTTATTTATGGATGAGTCGGATTGAGCCGGAGTCACAAGTCCCGCTCCATATCCAATTAGCCAGTCTAAAAAGCAGAAAAGTTCTCTTTGCCCTATTAACGACCTTTTTATATATGGCCGGACATACAGTTTTATATGGTTATTTCAAACCTTTTTTGCAAGAAACTATGGGGCTTGATGGAACATGGATTAGTATTATCTACTTTATTTTTGGCATTTCAGCGGTCAGCGGCGGGGGAATTGGCGGAGCGTTAGCCGATTTATTCGGTTCCAAAAAGACAATCGTCATTTCATTGATACTTTTTACCGGATTATTTTTAATCATTCCCCACACAACGGGATTAATTCCTTTATTTATTGTCGCCTCAATTGTTTGGGGAATTTTAAGCTGGGGAGTTTCACCGGCTATGCAAAGTTACTTGATTGAGTCATCACCAAAAACGGCATCCATTCAGCAAAGCTTAAATAATTCAGCCCTCCATTTAGGTGTTGCAACTGGATCATTTGTTGGCGGGATGGTGATTGAACATGCATCGATTAACGAAAATCCTTATGCGGGCAGTATTTTAATCTTATTATCTGTTTTAACAATTATTGTATCGTTTCGAGCCCGGCAAACTGTTGTCCCTGATACGGAAATGGAAGGATAAATTTAGAAAGATCTAATAGCAGGTCGGATAGACATGAATCGAAAGGAAAGACAAAGCAGTCGGACAAAATCGAATTTACGTCCTTGCTGGAAATGTATATGAAGGTATAAGATAAAGATACTGATTATAAGCGATATTAAATAAAAAGTGAAAACCATTTGTTCATGACAGGATGAGCGGGAATAAAATATTTATGAAAAGGTGAATAATGATGGGGAAAATGACGGAATGGTTGGAAATGGATGATGGGCATGAGATTTACTTAAGAAGCTGGGTGAATGAAGGGGAATCACCCAAGGCGATTGTCCAAATTTCCCACGGTATGGCTGAACATATTGCACGATATGACGATTTTGCTCAATTTCTTCTTAATAGAGGGATTTTCGTTTATGGAAATGATCATCGCGGTCATGGACATACAGGTGAAAAAGCCGGCGTTTTTGGTTATTTTGCTCAAAAGGATGGATTTGACCGGGTAGTCGATGATCTTCATGCAGTTACGAATCATATTAAGAAACTCTATCCTGATAAACCAATCATCTTGTTCGGACACAGTTTGGGATCGTTTCTGTCACGGAGATATATTCAGAAATATTCGAGTGATATCACCGGGGTCATTTTATCTGGTACCGGTGGAAATCCAGGGGTTGCGGCTGCTATCGGTAAACTTGTGGCGAAAAGGGAGATACGAAAATTCGGGAAAACCGCTCCCAGCCATGTAATGAACCGGATTATATTTGGTTCGTACAATAAAGGATTGGACCATGTTAAAAATAAGTTTTCTTGGTTATCCAGGGATGAATCCGTCGTTCACGCTTATCTTCAAGACCCGTATTGCGGTTTTGTCTGCTCAGGAACTTTTTTCTATGATTTATTAACCGGATTACAGCTTATTCACCAAGATGCTCTTATCCAACAAATCAGAAAAGATTTACCGATTTTCTTTATTAGTGGCGATCGTGACCCGGTTGGTACCTATGCTAAAGGTGTCAAAAAAGCGATAAAACAACTTGAAAAAAATGGGTTACATAAAATCGATTACCGATTTTATCAAGATGCCCGGCATGAAGTATTAAATGAAATCAATAAAGAGGAAGTTTACGAAGATATTATTCAGTGGATTGAACGAACATTGAATACAGTAGAAGGGTAAGAGGCCGAGTTAGTCCCGGTCTCTTATTTAATTTGTTCAAGTAGTTCTTGATCTTGCCAAGCTTTGCACACATCAATCCAACTTTTTGCATTAGAAAACTTTTCCAATTCTTCACAAGTGAGCTCAATGGCGGAATTGGTACTGCCACATGCTGGAAAAACGGTTTCGAACCGTTTTAATGAGATGTCTAAATAAACACCGAGGTCGTTAGCCAATCCAAACGGACAAACACCACCAATCACGTGTCCGGTTTGTTCAACGACTTCCTCGGCACTGAGCATCCGTGCTTTAAACCCAAAAAAATGTCTGAACTTTTGATTATCAATTTTGGCATCACCGGCTGTAACGACAAGGATTGCCTGATTGTTATCCCCACGGAACGATAGAGTCTTTGCAATTCTGGCAGGAATAACACCAATTGTTTCTGCCGCCTGTTCAACGGTTGCACTGGATGTATCAAATTCCATAATATCTTTGTCACGGTTCCACTGTTTAAAATGTTCTTTTACACTTGCAAGAGACATAACGCCACCCCATCATTATTTTTTAATCATTATCATAGCATAAAGTTCCAAAAAATTGTAATTTTTGAAGTTGGGGAAACAATGCCTTGCCAAATGGATCAAGGAAGGGATGTAAATTGTTCGATTAAAAAGAGCCCAACGCTTTTTTTCGTTAAGTGCCGGGCTCCTTCTACATTTTAAGATGTCTTGAATAAGTACAATAAGCGTAAATCCGTAAACCTGTTTCCGTGATCAAGTAGACAAGTGCAATATATTTGATAAAACTCTTGGTAAAGAGGAACAGAGCAACAGTCATCAGGAGTGTCAACAAGTAGCTGAGGTTTCCTGATATACCGTTCAGTGGATGGTTTGTGAAAAAGACAGACCTTGCGCCTCGCACATCTTTTCCATAGCAAAAATAATGATAAGGTTTCACACGGAAAAAGATGCTTGCTGTGACCAAGTCTTCTTTTTCCTCAATAACTTTATGGCATTGTTCACAAATAATCGGCCTGGACATATATATCCCTCGATTCTTGAGTTGTTCAAGTGGTTTTATCCGATTTTTGTCCCGTTCGCAACCGGTTCGTCAATATTTAATAAGACCACATCGTCTTCACCCGGCAAGCCGCCAAGTACTAATACCTCTGACTTGAATCCGGCAATGCGTCGGGGAGGGAAGTTAATGACGGCAATCACTTGTCGACCGACCAGTTTTTCCGGTGTATATCGCTTCGTTATTTGTGCGGAAGATTGTTTGATTCCGACTTCACCAAAATCAATTTGCAATTTAATCGCCGGTTTTCTAGCTTCCGGGAATGGTTCAGAGAAGATTACCGTTCCTACTCGGATATCTAATTTATCAAAGTCCTCAATGGTTGCCATGATTCCTACCTCCTTAGTACTCTAACTTATAAATTACTATAAATTGGCAAATGGTGCAAAGAAAGTCACATATACTTTTATGTTTTTAGCAAAAATTGGTTTATTCCACACAAGATTTTTGCAGATAGATGGGGATAAAAACTTATTTATTGAAAAAACTTTGGAAAATTAGTAAAATGGAAAAAACAATATCGAAACTTTTCATCGGCTACCCGTATTCACTTTAAAAATATTCAGTTTCCAAATATATTGGATTTTACTACTTACATTTGTTTTTGAAATAAGATATATTGAGTCACGTGATTATATTTTTCAGGAGGGATTAATCCAGTGTAACTATTGCCTTTTTCTTTTATCGAAAAAAAAAGAAAAGGGGTAGTTTTGATGAAAAGCAAATCATTTCGTTATTTATGGTTGGGTCAGCTTTTGGCCAATTTTGGTGATGTGTTTTATATTGTCGGATGTATTTCAATTTTATATGGGTTCACAAGTTCAGCGTTTTATTTGGCGTTATTGCCGTTTTTAAATACAATTGGTCGGTTTATTAGCAGTCTTTTGTCACCGATTCTTTTCAATAAATACCGGTTAAAAACATTGTTAGTCGGTTCACAAACAGTAAAAACGATTTTTTTGTTCGGACTGTCCTGTTTTGTCAGTTTTCAAAAGGAACAGGGAATTTGGCTGGTGCTTTTCCTTATCTTTCTAATTGCTTTTTTCGATGGGTGGGCATTGCCGGCAACGAATGCCATGCTTCCACGGTTAGTGAAAAAAGAGGAACTTGTTAAAGCCAACAGTTTTGTTGCCGTTATGAATCAAACAACGCAACTGTCAGGTTGGGCATTAGGTAGTATGTTGGTTGCCTTTTTAACAGGGAAAAATGTCATTTGGCTGACGTTTGTATTATTTGTCTTTTCCACTTTCATGATGAAAGGAATTGTAGACAATACAGCTTTCCAACCTGCTGAAAGTAGAGAAAAGAAAACAGAGGCAATGAAGGAAGGTTGGCTGATCATTTGGAATAAGCCGCTGTATCGAATCATTCATGTACAAATTATGTTTGAAGCAATTGCCGGTGTTGTCTGGGTTGCGGCGATTTTATATGTTTTTGTTAAAGAAATTTTCCATGTATCCGAAGCTTGGTGGGGATACATTAATACGATTTATTTTATTGGTTTAATTGTTGGCGGGCTGTTTTGTACGAAAGCTTCACGGTTCATTGAAGGTCGTTTGCGATTGATCCTTATATGCACATCTATTGGGGCAGCGGTTGTAACCTTTTTATTTGGCTTAAACACGTATGTTTGGTTAGCGCTGCTATTGGTTGCGCTAAGTGGCATTATCGATCAAATGAAAGACCTTTCGATGACGATTTATTTACAGAAGGAAGCAACTGTTGACGAGTTGCCAAAAATTTATGGAGCCCAGCAAACAATCATCTCACTATTTTTCGGATTATCAACACTGGTTTTTGGGGCAATTGCTGAATGGAATGTGCAATTTGCTTTTTACTTGGCCGGTGGTTTGTTGGCACTTTCATCAGTATATTTGATATTTTCTAGAAGCCGACTTAATAAAAGATATTTGGATGTCAGTTAATCGAAAGGCCGGGTACTAAAAAGTCCCCGGCCGTTTTTAATACAGCTAATCATCGAACGCTTTCTTTTAAAAAATAGGTATAACTTCATGAGAGCAATGATTATTAATATAAACATTGAAATATTTAATAAAACTGATTTAATTGAGTAACTTAAAAAGGTTGTATTGGTAACGATTGCACCCCATTACACAAGCTAAAGCTACTAGATAAGTAATTTTATTTCTCATTTTTACAACCCTCCAAACATAGGAAGGTTATTTTATTGAATGATTTTCTGCAATAATTGTATTCCACTGCATACAATCGAACTTTTTTCATTCTTCATTGAAATTCACACCTTTCTCCATCTATAATTATAGTAGAATTCTAAATTTATCATACATATTTTAATAATTGAGGTAAAACACATGGATACACATTTGTTTCTTTTTGGCGGGGGATTACCGTTTACAGACGGGTTCGCTAGTAAGTTTGCAAAAATTTCATTAACGCTTGGTGGTCCGGTTTCAATTTTATTTATTGACCGCCATACAGACTATCAAGATTATTTGTCTCTAATTACAAAGCCATTACAGGAAAATGGCCTGAACCATTTTCTTTATCTCCCGCTTCCGACAACAACTATTGAGATTGCAAAAGAAAAGATTGAAAAAAGTGCCGGTATCATTATTTTGGGTGGGAATACAAATAAGTATGTAGATAATATAGTAGAAACAAGTCTTGCTGATCCCATACGGAATCGATTTCGCAAAGGTGTACCAGTAGCGGGATTTTCTGCCGGAGCTTTGATCAGTTTGGATCCATGCATTATTTCCCCAAAAGACAATATTGAGCGGGTATTTCAAATGAGACCGGGTCTTGGGTTGGTAACGGATGTTCAGATTGCGGTTCATTTTAGTGAATGGGATGATAAAGACCACTTATATGAGGTTGGCAAACGATACCCGGACAAAGAAAACTACGGCATTGATGAAAACACAGGACTTTATCTAAAAAACGGACAGGTGGAACGTATGGAAGGGAAAGGGGTTTTCCGTATTATTGGCGGGGAATTGGTGAAGTGTCTATAAATAAGTTTATAATAATATGATTATGTAAACTAAATAATTTAAAGGATGATACGATGAAACACGCATTAATTATCGGCGGGACAGGTATGCTTGCCGGTGTTACGATATGGTTAAATGAAACTGGATATTTTACAACGGTTTTGGCACGAAATCAGGAAGGATTTAGTCAACTGGTAAAACAATTACCAAGTCGCCATCAATTTATTTCATTGGATTATAAAAATACCGGTGACTTAAAGAATAAACTTTGGGACACCATCAACAATAACGGAAAAATCGATCTCGTTATCGCTTGGATTCATTTAGATGCACCAGAGGCAATACCTACCATTTTATCTGTAATTGCCCAAAATCAAAAAGAAAACTTTCAATTTTTTCATATTAAAGGAAGCAGCTATCGCTTAAAAATTGGGAGTAATCCATTCCATTTACCCGAAAATTGTGTATACCATGATGTACAGTTGGGGTTTAAGTTAGAGGGGAATCGCGCGAGATGGTTAACCCATGAGGAAATTTGTGCCGGTGTCATTACCGCAATTCAAACAGGAAAAGACCATACCATTGTCGGCCAACTTGAACCTTGGGAAATGCGACCGTAAAATTTTTTTGAGGTGATGATGATTTGAAAAGCAGAAATTACTGATGCAAAAGCAATTGCAAAGGTGCAAGTGACACATGGACAACAACCGATCGGAATATTGTACCTGAAGACTATTTAAAGCAAATGTCCGATGATGACAGGGAGGAGATGTGGAAAACGATCCTTTCGAGTGGTTCCGCTTATGATGCAGAAAATGAAAACGGGGAAATTATTGGCTTTTCCAGGATTTTAAAAGCTGAAATAATCTAAACAAGGAGATTTTGGTAATGCACGGATTTTCCTTTTTTGATTCACTTTATCAAATATTAGTTATAGGTATCATGATACTTATCATCATTCTCATCATTAATTTCACTTTATATCAAAAGCGAAAAAGAGAAACGTTCGAAAAACAATTGGAATCAATTGAAAAGAAATTGGATATGATGATTGAACGAATGAAAAAGGATTCGTAAAAGGAGGTGCATCTGATTGAATGAAAAACTGGAACAATTGATCATAGACTTTTTACAAGAAAAACTTTCACCTTACTTAGTTGTTCTGTTTGGCTCTACCGTAAAAGGGACATTGCGAAATGATAGCGATCTTGACATTGCTTTTCTTGCCGAGCAAAATCATAACGCTTATGAAATTTTTCTGATTGCACAAGAGTTTGCGTCACACATAAACCGTGATGTTGATTTGGTTGATTTAAATCAAGCAAGTACCGTATTTCAGGCTCAAATCGTCAGTACAGGAAAAGTAATTTACTGTTCAGATGAAACGAAAAGAGCACATTTTTATATGAAAACGTTGAAAATGTATGCAAAATTGAACGAGGAACGTGCACCAATTTTACTTAAAGTGCAGGAAAGCGGGAGAATTTATGGAAAGTGATGTTGTACTGAATAAGATTCATATTATAGAGCGGTGTTTAAATCGAATACATGAAGAATACGCCAATAATCCGGAAAACTTAGTGAATTTTACGAAGCAAGATTCGATTATTTTAAATTTGCAGCGGGCCTGTGAAGCAAGTATTGATCTAGCGATGCATGTGGTTGCAGAGAAAAAACTCGGTCTTCCACAAACGTCACGTGATGCATTTCTTTTACTGGAAACAGAAGGAATTATCCCTGTATCACTTTCTAAAAGGATGCAACGAATGGTTGGATTCAAAAATATCGCCGTTCATGATTATCAAGAAATCAATCTATCCATCTTACAAAAAATTATTGAAAACCATCTCGATGACTTTTTGCAATTTACCAAAGCAATCATTCGCATATAGTTGATCATAAAAACATTATGTAAACTAGATACAAAAAGGAAGGTCGCTATGAAACTCACGTCGGACTATCAATATGTTAAAAGCATCTATTTAAATAGAGAAAAAGTATACTCCTTTGATACGTTTCCGCTTAACTTGCCGGTCATCCGCAATTTGGGGACACTCCATTTCCATCCGAACGTGACCTATATTGTCGGCGAAAACGGGATGGGGAAGTCGACGTTATTAGAAGGAATCGCCGTTAGTCTCGGATTCAATCCTGAAGGTGGAACGTTAAATTTTCATTTTTCCAGTTACGATTCTCATTCGAATTTACATGAGTTTTTAAGGGTGGCAAAAGGACCATACAAACCCCATGATCATTTTTTCCTCCGTGCCGAAACGTTTTATAACCTAGCTACCAATATCGAGGAAATGGACCGTGAACTGTTGGGGGGAAGGAAGATTGTCGAGTCTTTCGGGGGAAAATCATTGCACGAACAATCTCACGGTGAATCATTTTTTGCAGCGTTCATCCATCGCTTTCAAGGCAACGGTTTATATATTCTGGATGAACCGGAAGCGGCTTTGTCACCACTTAGACAACTTTCTATGCTTACCCGGATTCATGAATTAGTAGAAAGCGGATCTCAATTTATTATTTCGACTCATTCACCAATTATTATGGCGTATCCTGATGCAAAAATCCTCCAATTGACAGAAGAAGGGTTGAATGAAGTTCAGTTGGAGGAAACAGCGCATTATCAGCTCATGAAACAATTTTTTGATGATAAAGGTCGACTCCTCCATCATTTATTAAAATCATAGTTTGAGGAGAAGGATATATGATATGGAAATAAAAGAACTGAAATCAAAGGATGAAATTATAAAAGCATTTCCGGTAATGAAACAACTAAGAACCCATTTAGATGAAGAAACGTATCTTGACTTAGTATTTGAAGCAAGGGAGAAGGATCACTACCGACTGTTTGCCCTTTATGATCAGGGTGACATTGTTGCGGTGACTGGTTTTAAGCCAATGATTACCCTCTATTACGGGCGATTTGTTTGGGTTTGTGATTTAGTAACAGATTCCGTCAAACGTTCGATGGGTTACGGAGAAGAATTATTAAATTTTGTTCATGATTGGGCGAGAACGAATGGATATTCATCAGTTGCTCTTTCATCCGGCCTCATGCGATTAAACGCCCACCGATTTTATACCGACAAAATGAACTATGACAAAGTAAGTTTCGTATTCAAGCATAACCTGGATTAGGAGGAATTTCGATGGCAGAAATTATCCAACAAAAATTTGTTCTGAAGAAGGGGGAAACACTTATCGTCCGAACCGCCCTACCTAGTGATGCCAAAAATATCATTCAATACGTTCGAACGATCTTCCGTGAATCCCCTTTTATGTTAACAACCGAGCCAGAATTCACGATGACCGTTGAAAAAGAAAAACAATTTTTACAAGATTGTTTAAAAAGTGAAGGGAAGTTGGCGCTTGTTGCGGAGGTGGACAATAGAATAATCGGATTTCTCAACTTTCAAAACGGCAATAAAAGGAAAATACGCCATACCGGTGAATTCGGTATGTCAGTTGCACAAGAATATCGAAATTTGGGTGTAGGAAGTGCTTTATTAAAAATACTTCTTAATTGGGCCGAAGATAATCCCATTATCGAAAAAGTATATTTGGAAGTATTTGCCAAAAATACCGCTGCAATTGCTTTGTATAAAAAAATTGGCTTTATAGAAGAAGGCTGTAAAGTAAAGGGAGTAAAAATAGACCAACAAACGTATGATGATATCTTATTGATGGCACAATTTGTCGAAAAAGGAACTACATAAAGCGTTCAAATTTTTAATGAAAACGTTAACAAATTATTCACAGACTTTTTTGAAGAGGTATGCTAATATAAAAATATAAAAGAGAAACAAATTATTTTTCAACCTTGCAGGAGGCTCAACCATCCTAGTTAGTTCCGTTGAATATAAACTAGGCGTATTAAATTTCTTAAAGGGAATGAAAGTGGTAATTCCACCGATAATTTTCCTGTTAAAGAATTGAAAAAGATTTGAGTCAGCCGAGCGAAGAAAGCCGATAAAATTTGAAAGATGATCACTTTATGATTCGCTAACAATGGATAATAGGAATAATTCATGAAAAAAAGATAAGTATATTAGCTGGCATATCGATGCAATATATTTATCTGTCGTGAACCTTTATCAAAATTAGGAATCCGCTAAAGTATGAATCATCAAATTTGGAAGGCTGGACAATCAATTGGTTAAACTCTATTCAATCTTTTCAAGACAATGGTATGAATGTCAAGTAATTAAAACTATTGGAAATATTAAAATTAAATCTGGAGCTGACGAGAAGCATCCTAAAGGGTACACTTCCAAATGGCAGACCTTAATAGGCTGCAAACGAAAAGTTATATAAAAAGTGTAAACAACCCGATCCGAATCATGTGAAAGTTCACAATTAGTGGCTTTTTACAAATAGGATGTATGGTATGGTTGGGTCTCCTGTAAGGTTGAACTAAGTGGGTCGTGATAATAACCGATATCATGATCCACTTTTTATTATGCTTTTCATCCACTTTTCTAATAAAGGATATTTTTAACCAAAATTATGGGAATAATATATGAAGATTAAAAAATATAGGAGGAAAATAATGCCTAGAAAACCGACTCCAATCAATGAATTAAAAAATAAAAACTTAACTTCAGAAAATGAAACTGAGAAAAATAATGAAAATAACACAGGAGAAGAAAGTGAAGTCGAGAATTTATCGCAAATGCTTTCTTCCGTTCTATCTTATTTATCAGATGAAGAAATTGAGGAAATTGATCTTGAATATTTATTGAATCACACAAAAGGACTACGGGAATGGTGGGAGCACTACCTAGAAAACAATCGAAAACAAATCGAGAAGGAAATTAAACAGTTGTTGAGCAGTTTATCGATGAAAGATCTTGAAAATATTAAAAAAATGATTAGCGAGAAAAATCCGTAAATTAGTCATCCATATGATACCTACACAACAAACAAATGTAATGAAACCTTCATTTATTTTATCGACAAAAAATAGTCCAAACGACCAACCAATGCTGACTGCTAAAAACAAGCTTTCCTTTCATACAACGAACTGCAATCGGTGATGGTTTCTGTTCGATTAAATGATCTGTCCGAGGCCCGCTGTAATTACATCTGTCGTTTCTTCTTTTGACGAGGTATCGAATAGCGAAGTCCTTTATCGAGCACGAAATAAGGACTTCGTTATGGTTCGTGATTATTTCCTCAAACAAAGAAACTCACCCCAAAAAAATTCATGACTCCTTATGATTTCGTTTTCATCTTATGAAATAGGAATAATATATCACTTATTTCAGCCTAATTACTCATTTTTTCTATCAATTACACCCTTTTTCGACAATTTTATTCTTTCCGGATAGTTCTTTAGTCGAGTTGACTAAATTTGTATTTTTTGTAATTGTAATACTAACTGCTAATTGGCAATTGAAGGAGACTTTATGGCAAATCAATTTTTTATTGATTTCTTGATAAATACTGTCATAATTTCAGTATTTCGTAATAATCATGATGGAGGAACGTTAAAATTAGTTAAAAAAGCAAAAAGTTTCTTTTTATAGTTATGGAAGGGCATTCTTTAGCCGAATTTGAATTAAGATAGCAAGCATTAAAGGAGTCATGCCAACTTAAATTGCATCTTTTGATGATATTGACCCTGTGCAAATGGTTAAATTAATATTCACAAAAGGAAGAAATGAACATATAAATATGAACGATTTCCAAATTTAAAAAATATTGGTGATTCATTTAACATCTTCAAAATATGGTGTTTACGAAAATAGGTGATGAGATTAGTAAATTATGGTATCATACTAATAGGAGAAGGTTTCTTAATTTTGTAAAATCAGGTAAGTTGCTTTTTTCTCGTGACAGTTTCTACAGGTGGAATGGTCGACTTGACAAATAGAAGTTTCGTAATATACTTGTATAGGGATATTTTACAACATTATTATTTAAGTAATGTTAAAGGTTTGTAGCGTTTTGTAAATTTAAAAACTGGTTACCTCACAAATTTAAAAATTAATAATTGGGTTCTTTTTCATGTACAAGCAATGAAATTTGTGTAATAATAATGGACTAGAGGTAGGTGTAATTATGAAAAACTTACTTGGAAAAAATGTTAATTTGTTCAATAAATTTATCGGTTTCTACTTCTTGGCCGTATTGATGCTTTGGATTAAAACATATATTACCCAAATGACACAATTCGACTTAGGTGTGGATGGGGCTTTACAACATTTTTTGTTATTTATTAACCCACTCGGATCTGCAATGTTATTTCTAGGGTTTGCTATGTTTTTTAAAGGTCGGAAAAGGTATACTTTGTTAGTAGTTATTTATACACTATTGAGCATTCTTTTATATGCAAATGTTGTTTATTATCGTTTCTTTAGTGATTTCATTACTTTGCCGACAATATTCCAAACACAAAATTTCGGGAATTTAGGCGGTAGTGTTATTGCTTTACTGAGACCATATGATGTTTTATTCTTTGTTGATGTTGTTGCGATTATTTATCTACGCGCATCAAAGAGAATTGTAAAGGAAACAACGGAATTCAACAGAAAAAGAGCAATTGCATTAATTTCGTTGGCTCTCGGAATATCTTGTTTGAATTTAGGTCTTTCCGAAGCAGACCGCCCGGAATTATTGACTCGTGGTTTTGACCGTAACTATATTGTGAAATATTTAGGAATGTACAATTACACGATTTATGATGCTGTAGAAAGTACAAAAGCTTCTGCACAAAGAGTACTTGCAGACAGTAACGATATTACCGAAGTGATTAACTATACAAAATCAAACTATGCTGAGCCAAATCCGGAATATTTTGGTAAGGCAAAAGGTATGAATGTTCTTTACATCCATTTAGAGTCATTCCAAAACTTTTTGATCAATTACAAATTGAATGGTGAAGAAGTCACACCGTTCTTAAATTCCTTAGTGAATGATCCAAATACACTATATTTTGATAATTTCTTCCATCAAACAGCACAAGGAAAAACATCTGATGCTGAATTTATGTTGGAAAACTCAATTTTCGGATTGCCACAAGGATCAGCCTTCATTACAAAGGGAAGAAATATGTACCAAGCTGCTCCTGCAATTTTGAAAGAATATGGTTATACATCTGCTGTGTTTCATGGTAATGGCGGCAGTTTCTGGAACCGGAATGAAATTTATAAATCGTTTGGATTCGATAAATTTTATGATGCAGATTATTACAATTTCAGTTCCGATGAAGATATGGCTGAATATGGTTTAATGGATAAACCTTTCTTTGAACAGTCAATGGATAAATTAAAAACTTTGCCAGAACCGTTTTATGCAAAGTTGATTACTGTATCAAATCATTATCCGTTTGATATGGATCAAGATTTAGCGACAATTGAAAAAGCTTCAACCGGGGACTCAACTGTGGACAATTATTTTCAAACTGCCCGTTATGCAGATGAAGCGATCGCACAATTATTTAATGATCTCAAGGAATCCGGTTTGTATGATAATACAATGATTATTTTGTATGGTGACCATTATGGAATTTCTGATAACCATAATAAAGCCATGTCACAAATCATTGGAACCGAAGTGGATAAAGTGGAAAGTGCAAACCTTCAACGAGTACCGTTATTTATCCATGTACCAGGAATGCAAGGTGGTGTCATGCAAACGTATGGTGGCCAAATCGATTTACTTCCAACAGTGTTACACTTGTTAGGAATTGATACGAAAGATTTTGTGCAATTTGGTACAGATTTATTATCTCCAAATCATAATGAAGTAGTTCCATTTAGAAACGGTGATTTTGTAAGTCCAAGCATTTATTCACTTGATGGAAAATATTATGATGCCACAACTGGTCTTCCACTCGATGACAGTCAAAAACAATTGGCTGACGAATGGAAAGAAGAAGTTGAATATAAATTGTATCTGTCAGATAAGGTGGTTAACGGCGACTTGTTGCGGTTCTATACCCCTGAAGGTTTTAAACCAGTCGATCGAACAAAATTTAATTATAGTAAAGAAAAATCGGATAAATAATAAAAACGATAAAAGAGGTCTGTATTAATTTTCGTACAGACCTCTTTTTTTGCTTATGAAAGGATGTTATAATCTTTTTACCAAGCATGATTTTTTAGGCTCATTTCTTGCATACTTTTACAGAAGTTTTCCTGACTTCTTTTGTTTTACGATTAACAGGTGGAAAGGGTGTTGCACATTGACAATTACTTATTACCATATTCACTACTATGGTCAGGTAGTTTATGAAAATGATTTATACAAACATGTTCATTTTCCGGAAATGTTAATATATTACAGCGGAAATTTTATTCAGTTTAAATCAATGCCATCATTACAAGAGTTTGCTCACGCTGCTGATTATTTACTTGAATTTCATAAGAGAAATGGACAAAACCATGTTCAGTTCTACTTCCCTCCTAATCAGAAACCTACAAAAGAGTTTATTGATTATTTTTTAAAAGAGCAATATATTTATAGTTTTACAGAGCTATATGCAATCCGCCCAAAAGAATTTAAATATAGACTATTAAATCCGGAAGTCATTGTTACTGCGGTCGATGAGAATACATTTCCTTATTATCTTGATTTGCAATTTGGTTTTGATGTAAAATTCGGTGTAGAATTTGCGAAACAAAAGGCAAAGATTCATCAAAGACATTTTGAAGACTCTTCATTCCTGCAATTATTGGCTTATTATAAAGGAGAACCGGTGGGGACAGTTGACTGTATCATTGGTGACCAAACAGTGGAGTTGGATAACTTGCAAGTAATGGAAAGATACCGAAACTTAAGTGTGGGCACTGCTTTACAAAAGTATGTTATGGATCACTTCCCGGATCATTGGGTAATTTTAATCGCAGAAGGGGAAGATACACCGAGAGAAATGTATCAAAAGCAAAATTACCAATATTACGGCTTTCGTTATGAGGCATATAAAGTATTTTATGAAAGTTAAAAGAAGGGGGAGAGGATGAGATGGAATTAGGACTAACAGATAAAATTGCTCTAGTCACCGGGGGAAGTAAAGGAATTGGGCTTGCCACAGCACTCCAACTTGTAAAAGAAGGGGCAAAGGTGGCAATATGTGCGAGAAATTTAGATGGATTGGAAAAAGCACAATCGCTAATAAAAGAACAAACGAATGAGGAAGTATTGATCATAGAGGCAGATGTTAGAAAAGAAGCTGAATGTAAACGGGCCGTGACTACAACAGCAGATTTTTATGGCGGATTAGATATATTGGTAAATAACGCCGGTACAAGTTCAGCAAATCCGTTTGAAACTGTTGAGACAGAACTATGGCAACAAGATTTAGATTTAAAATTGTTTGGTGCGATCCATTGTTCACGCTTTGCTATTCCATATATGCGAAAGAGTGGGCATGGTGCCATTGTTAACGTGACTGCTGCTCTTGCCAAGACTCCAGGTGCGTCATCTTTACCAACAAGTGTCAGCCGTGCAGCGGGCATGGCATTGACAAAAGCAATGAGTAAAGATCTAGGCTCTGATCATATCCGAGTCAACACCGTATGTATCGGCTTAGTTCGGAGCGATCAGATCGAAAAAATTTGGCAAAAACAAAGACCTGATTTAACCTGGGATGAATATTCCAAAGAAACCGGAAAACATATCCCACTGGGACGAATTGGCGAACCGGAAGAAGCAGCGAAAGTAATAACTTTTTTAGTCTCCGATGCAGCTTCCTATGTGACGGGAACTTCTGTTAATATTGACGGTGGCAGTGCAGGGGTACTGTAAGTTTTCGACATATGGTGTAAATCGAGGACCGGATACAAATTCGGTCCTCGTTACCTGTCAAGAAAAAAATAGCTTTCGACTTTTTACAAATTGCTGTTCCAATCTTCACATATAAAACAGTATAGGCTCGATACTCCAAAAATGCACTTCTTTTAACTTTTTCCTCCTAATTATTGAGCACAGTTATAATGAATTCGTTTTATCATCCTTAAAATCGATTTTTTGCATTTTTTCTAATTCCAGTCTTAGCTTCTCAGTCTCCAGTAAATAATTTTCCTGTTTTAATTTTTCCAACTCAATTTCCTCTTTAACTAATTTTTGTTTAATTGCAGACTGTTTTCGGAGATGTGATGTTACAATTGCGATAATGGGTATTGAAAACATCATAATAGTTGCAATGATATCTTCCATTTCAAGCTCCTCCTATGTATTTCCTTTCTTTTTATTTTACATGAATGATAAGAATAGAGAAATAGTGATTAGAAAGATTTTGACACATAATGGTTGTGCGTCCGTACGTCCCATTGATGACATTTTAGGACATAGTGAATGATAACGGTTCCTAAATAGAAGTGGGAAATTGAATTGTTCCTAATCATAATCTGACTCGATTTTTCATAAAATGGACAAGAAGGGGAAACGGGGGGATTCATGTGGCATATCAGATAAAAAAGGGAAAGATCATATGGTAAAACAAATCATTATTTACATATTGTTATTCTTCGGAGCAGTAATTCAAGGCTTGGCAATGTCTTTATTTTTATTTCCCCATAATATTCCTTCTGGCGGCGGTGCTGGATTAGCGATTCTGCTTAATCATTTTTTTCATTTTCCTTTAGGATTTGCTTTATGGATTGCAAATGCTGTTTTTTTAATTTTTGCCCTGAATTATTTCGGTTTTACTTGGACTATTAAGACGATTTTATCGGTGGCAACAACTTCATTAACAGTCAGTTATATGACCGAAAATGTGTTTTTGACACATATACATATCGGCCTTGATCTGTTGTTGGGAAGTATTTTTTACGGAATTGGTGTCGGAACTTTGATTCGGGTTGGTTCATCGAGCGGAGGCATGGTCATTCCGTCGTTAATGATTGCGAGAATTAGAAACTGGAATCCAGGGGTGGTCATGTTTTGGATTAATTTGTGTATTTTTCTCCTTACTTCTGTTGTCATTGATTATAAAATCATTCTATTTGCTATTATTTGTCAGTTTCTTTCAACACGGGTGATTGATTATATTTATGTATTGGAAGTCCCTAAAATTCCTTCTTTATCCTTGTCATGGAGAAGAAAATAAAGGAAACTTGGACGTCCTGACCAGTGTGTGTTTCATGACGACAAGTTTCCTTTATTTCATCTTAACGGCAATCAAGAGATTCAACAAAGAAGATAGTTGGAGGACGGGCTGCCCGTATATATCCAATTGGTTTTAACTAACGATAATCGTGTTCTTCGTTCTTGTCCTTGGACATAGATTGGTTTCGTCATCTTATTTTATTAAGCATTATAAAGTAATACCGATTGATACAGGGTGTTAATTCACATGTAGTCCGCATTCGGTTTTTGCCATGCCGGACCATCTTCCTGCACGAAAGTCTTCATTTTCTTTGATCGGTCTCGTACACGGGGCACAACCAATGCTCGGATAGCCTTGGTCATGGAGTGGATTATATGGAAGGTTATTTAATTCAATGTATGTCATGATTTCATCCCAAGTCCAGTGAATGAGCGGGCAAATTTTTATTTTTTTAAATTTGTGGTCTAGATTAATATATTGTGTATTTTTTCTTAATGGGGATTGTTCGCGTCGAAGTCCGGAAATCCAGGCAACTGAATCTTTTAAAGCCTCTTCAAGCGGAGCAATTTTTCGCAAATAACAACAAAGGTTTGGTTCCCGCGTCCATAGTTCGTCACCATACCGATCTTTTTGTTCAAGAGGCGTTAACTTCGGTCGAACCATTTTCACTTGCAATGAAGGATAACGCTTTTTTACTTCTTCAATTAAATCATATGTTTCTTGAAAATGTAAATCTGTGTCCAAAAAAATGATCTTGGCATCTTTTTTAATTTTGCTGATTAAATCAATCAATACAATTCCTTCAGCACCGAAACTGCAGGCATAAATAATTTTGTCATTATACTGGGAATATGCCCACTTTAATATTCCAAAATAATCTCTTTCTTCATCCATGATGGCCGTTGCTTCATCTTCATCCCAATTTTCATATGTCAAAAAATGATTCAATCTAACATTCTCCTTTGCCATTTACTAATATTTGGATTAACATATTATTTTCTACAGTTAACCTGTTCATTTGCTTGAGGTTGCCAAATTGAACATAGGAAAGCATTGCCCTAATCCAGGAACCGTGTCCAAACACTAATACATGATGATACTTTTTATATTTTTCTAAAAAAAGTTTAATTCTTTCTTCCAAGTCTTCAATATTCGTTCTTAAAATTGATTTTTGCGGATCAGCCAACCAGTTTTCACCATCTTGGCGAAATAAGGTAGCTTTTGTTTTTCCCTCGAATGGGCCGAAATCGAGTTCATCTAGTAGTCCGTCGATTTCCGGTTGGATGCCATATAAGGCTGCTGTCTGTTGGGTTCGTTGTAATGTACTTGCTAAGGCAATATCGAAGGACGGCTGTTTTTTTAACTTTTCCAAATTCCTTTGAATGGAAGTTATCGTTTCTTCAGTGACCGGTAAAAGAGGGATATCTCTTTTCCCTTGTAGTAATTGTTTTTTATTCCATTCGGTTGGCAAGTGACGGACTAAAGATAAAAGCATCCTATCCCTCCATAAAAAATGATTCACTGCGAAGACCGCATCGTTCAGCTTCGAGAGCAAGTACATCGGTAAGTTTTATATTCCCTAAATTGACATTCGCACCGAATTCGTTAATAAAAAACATATGGTGTCTCGGTGTCGGTGCTTCGAAAATAATTTTATTGACATCAATGTCTTTTATTAGTTCATGAATTAAATTGGATTTGATCTCACCATTTTTTTCATAAATACCGGATGTCCCGGAATCTCTACCTTCTGTAATACAGTAGGTACTTCCGGCTTCAAGTAATAACTTTATTTCCTGTTTCCAATCATCAACAGGCATATCGAATGAATTATCTTTTGAGCCAACCTCAGCCAAGCAATGAAAATCATTTTTTAACATCGAAATTAATTGCAATCGTTCTTCAAGAGGTATATCTAAAGTCCCTGTCGATATTTCGATCCATTCTATTTCAAATTCGTTTAAAGTCTGAACGTATTCTTTCAGTTTATTCTGATGATAGCATTTTTCAAAAAATGTCCCTCCGAAGAACGGTTTGACATGATAAGCTTTGTACAAATTTATTTTCTCTTGTAAGCGGGGCGTTACATAGGCCGTACCGATCCCGATTTTAGCAAAATCAATATATGGACTATAATCCTCAAGAATCGATTGTAATACGCCAAGTGGAATCCCCAAATCAATGACGGAAGTAATTCCGCATACACGATTACCCGTCTTTCTCTTCGGAATAGATAGGAAATTCATATTTTGACACCTCACTTTTCTAAAGATAATTTATTCAAATTTTAGGCGAATGTTTACACATTGGGTGATTTTCTCAAAAATTGGGCAGAGTTATAATGAATCTCTGCTGTATAAATTGGGTGGAAACTTCGAACAATATGTTTGCATTAACTTTAGTGTCAGGAGGAGTATCCTTGTCAAAGCAAAAACATAAGGGATTAACGATAACAGCCATTGGATCGATTCCTTTAATTCTTGTCTTAGGAAATTCAATGTTAATTCCGATCTTGCCGAAAATGAAATCTGAACTCGATATTAGCCAATTTCAAACAAGTTTAGTTATTACTGCCTTTTCTATTTCAGCAGCGATCATGATTCCGATTTTAGGTTATTTATCGGACCGTTTTTCCAGAAAAGCTGTTGTTATCCCGTCGTTAACATTATACGGGTTAGGAGGCTTACTGGCGGGTGCAGCATCTGCATGGTTTGATAGCGCCTATACATGGGTGCTCGCAGGAAGAATCATGCAAGGGATTGGTGCAGCCGGGACAACTTCCATGGCAATGGCTTTGGCGGGAGATTTATTTAAAGGCGGGGAACAAAGTAAAGTTTTAGGACTTGTTGAAGCTTCAAACGGGTTTGGAAAAGTAATTAGTCCGATTATCGGTTCTTTACTCGCCTTAATCGTTTGGTATGCGGCCTTTTTTGCATTTCCCCTTTTTTGTCTGATCTCGATCTTATTAACCATCTTTTTTATTAAGGAAAAGAAAAAAAAGGCTGAACCTCCACCAGTTGGTCAGTATGTAAAAGGATTGGTTTCAGTTTTTAAATCAGAAGGAAGGTGGTTGTCTGTTGCCTATTTAACCGGGGCGACATGTCTATTTACTTTATTCGGTATCCTTTTTTACATATCTGATGTGTTGGAGAAGGATTACAAAATTGATGGTGTTTTAAAGGGCGGGATTTTGGCAGTTCCTCTTTTGTTCATGACAACAACTTCCTATATTACCGGAACCAAAATAGGAAAGAACATGAAACTCATGAAAAAACTTATTGTAATTGGACTTTTGCTCATGACAATTTCATTTGCATCGCTTGTATTTTTTAAACAATTGATTCCGTTTTTTGCGGTTTTAGTTGTGAGTAGTGTCGGGACAGGCTTGGCTCTTCCTTGTATTAACAGTTTTATCACCGGCAGTGTCTCTACCGAAAAACGCGGGTTTGTCACGTCCATTTATGGCTCCGTTCGATTTTTAGGTGTTGCCATAGGTCCGCCGATCTATAGTACATTAATGGATTGGTCAAGGACCGGTATGTTTTTGACCACTGCAGGATTAACACTGTTTGTTTGTCTGCTAAGTCTATTCTTTATTAAGGTTGGCAAGAAAGAGGAAGGACAGAATAAAAATAAAGCAAATGAAGATAGTTTATTTGAAAAATTGCAATATACGTAAAAGGAGAAGATCATATTGGAAATTTATTTTTCACCTGAAGTTATTACACCTCAATTTCAAATTTTAAATGTGGTAAATGGACAAGAGAAGGCACTTGGCAATGTGGCATTACTGTTTGATGAAAAAAAACTTTATGTATACGGGATATTGGAAGAAGAAGGAGTAAGCGAGAACTTTAAGGATATTGTTTATCCATACGTAAAAGGGCTGGCTAAGGCAAAACCGGATTTAGAAGTGTATTCTTGTCTTTATGTCGGTTGTGAAAAAATCAGCTTAAATGATGCAGAAAATGAAAAGGAAGAAGAGAAAAAATCATGAATGTAATCCCCGGCAGAAAAGTTTTCTCTGACTTGAGGAAAAGTAAAACCATTGCCTCTTTATCTATATGATGTCCGTAAAGACCAAGACCTGTTTGATCAGTTTGAAATGATTGATGCGGCATTAAAACATGATCCGAGTATAACAAAAGGAAAAGAAGGTGTGTATCAATTTGCCTTACAAGGAGAAGACGGCGGTACTTATCAAAAATGAAGAAGCAACAAGAGAAACCTTTGATGGTGATTGGTTTAAAACCGGAGATCTCGGAGAATGGGATGAAGATGGTTATTTGAAAATTGTTGATCGGAAAAAGAGAATTCTTGTTTTATCAACCGGTAAAAACGTCGCTCCACAGCCAATTGAAAATGCCATTTGTGAAAGTGCTTTTATCGAATATGCTTTAGTTGTAGGTGACAAGCGAAAATTTGTGGTGGCTTTAATAAAACCTGATTATGAACAGTTAATCCCATGGATGGAGCGACATGGCATTCAGGGAAAGTTTTATAATGAAATTGTCCGTGATGAAAAGGTACAACATTTATTAATAAGTGAAGTAGAACAAGCGATTCAACAATTTGCCGAATATGAAAAACCAAAGCGGATCATTATCGTGGAAGATGAATGGACTGTTGAGAGCGGTGAAATTACACCGAAGCTATCCGTCCGATATAAAGTGGTTGAAAACAAGTATCGGGATGCAATCGAAAAGGCTTACGATGAAGAAGATAAAGATAAGAAAAATGTAAAAGTATTTACCGCTTAAGGGGATGAAAAATATGGCTATGGAGGTGAAAGGGTGAGTCAGGTTTATTTTTTTACCGGTTTTCCGGGTTTTATTGCTAATCAATTAATTCACGGGATTTTAACGAAATATGATAATGTTGAAAAAATATATGTGCTCGTTCTTCCGACCATGAAACATCAAGCAAAAGTGAGAATCAATCAATTCAATGAACAATATTCGCTCCCGGATGGTAAAATATCGATTATAGAAGGCGATATTACGAAAGTTCATTTAGGAATTAACGAAAAAATAAATAGAGAGCTTGAGACATCTGTAACCCATGTATTTCATCTCGCTGCTATTTACGATTTGGCGGTACCAAGGGATATTGCTTATCGGGTCAACGTAGACGGGACGAGAAATGTCAATGAATGGGTACAGAAACTTCAAAAATTAAAACGATATACCTATTTCAGTACGGCCTATATTGCAGGGACAAGAACAGGTATACTAAAGGAAGACGAATTGATCCGTCCACCCGGTTTAAAGATGCAAATTTGAAACGGGCGGCAAAAGGTGCGGTATGGGGTGCTTTTACGAATTCAGGGCAAGTATGTATGAGTGCGGAACGAATTTATGTAGAGGAATCGATATACGATGATTTTTTAAATATAGTAAAGGAAGAAACAGAAAAACTTATTCAAGGTACCAATGAAGACAGTGATATCGGGTCGATGACTTTTCCAAAGCAAAAAGAAATCGTGAAACACCATGTAAAAGATGCATTGGAGAAAGGAGCTGTGTTAGTTTCGGGCTCTCCACCTGATAAATGGGATGATTCCATGTTTATTCAGCCGATCATCTTAGCCAATCTTAAGCAAGATATGGAAGTCGTTTGGGATGAAACGTTTGGCCCGGTGATGCCGATCATCCCATTTAAAACGGAAGAAGAGGTAATTAAGTTGGCTAACGAGTCCAATTACGGATTAAATGCCAGCGTTTGGACATCTGATTTAAAAAAAGCAAGGCGGGTAGCCAGTCGACTCGTGTCAGGAGCTGTAACGGTAAACGAGGTATTAGTCTCCGTAGCCAATCATTATTTACCGTTTGGCGGAACAAAAGATAGCGGTATAGGTCGTTACCACAGTGAAGAAGGATTAAAGATTTTTTGCCATGAAAAAGCCATTATTTTAGACAGAGGCAAGCGTAATAAAGAAATTCAATGGTATCCATATAAAGGAAAGTACGCAGCGTTTCTCAAATTATTCCAAAGTTATTTTCATGAGCGAAAGAAATGGATTCAATTTCTACGTAGTTATTTGAAGCTTTTAAAAAAATAATTCAGTTCTTATCATGTTAATGTTTATATAGATTCATATATTCAGTTTTCCAGATGAGATTGGTAAACAGAATTTTAGTCATTCAAAAAGAGACAAGTCGAGCGTTCAATCAGTGGGATGGAAAAATCCTTACTGATTGAACCAAAATGTAGTTTTGAAACAAGAGAATGATTATTGTATCTTTTGATCAAGTTCTGTAAGTATTTCCCCGATCTTTTTATCATGAATCACTTGATCGGCAAACTTATCATATGGGGTAGGTTCCATGTTCACAATCACTAATTTCGCACCGCTCCCTTTGGCAATTAAAGGAAATTGGTTGGCTGGCGTAACAGTTAAAGAAGAACCTAAAACGATAAACAAGTCTGCTTTCTCTGTTTCCTCCATGGCAAGTTGAAAAGCATCTTGCGGCAATACTTCACCAAATAATACGATATTTGGACGTAACACGCCGCCGCATTCACAATAATAATCTTTGTTCACATAGTTTTCACTGCTATATTCTCTTCCACATTTTTGACAGTGCAGTTTTTGAAGTGTTCCATGTAATTCGGCTACACGAGTGCTGCCCGCTTCTTGGTGGAAACCGTCAACATTTTGTGTAATAATGGATCGAATAATCCCCTGTTGTTCCCATTTTGCTAAAATATAATGACCTTTATGGGGTCCAAACTCTTTTACACCGAGTACCCGTTCACGATAAAAGGCTGTAAATTCTTTAACATTTTCATTAAGCGCTTTTGTACTGGCGATTTGGCTCGAATTATTTTTTCGCCAAAGTCCATTATTACTTGAACGAAAATCGGGTAACCCACTTTCGGTAGACATACCTGCGCCGGTAAAGACAACCGTATACTGTGAAGACATTAACCAATCTTGTAGCATGCAAAACCGCACTCCTTTTTGTTACTAACAAACTCCTCCTTTTTATTATACAATAATAATAAGGAGTTAGAAAATATACATATCGATTGATCGGTCAACTAATTTGTGGTTAAACCAACTATATATTGCAGATGTGGAATTATTTCGAATAATTTTTCAGTACCCCTTGGTCAACTATGAATTTGTCTTTAAGTTTGCCAGGGAAAATGGAAAGATTTTGTATAAAGAAAACGGTGGGGTTTTTCAAATTATTGTAGAGAAGGGGAAAATATGTGTTTAATTTTATTTGCTTATAAAGTACATTCGCAATATCCGCTCATTGTTGCAGCCAACCGGGATGAATTTTTTAACCGCAAAACAGCTTCGGTTCATTACTGGGAAGATGAACCAGAAATTTTAGCTGGCCGGGATCTTGAAAAAATGGGAACATGGATGGGGGTTACAAAAAACGGACGGTTTGCAGCATTGACAAATTACCGCGATCCGAGTGAAGATGTGAGTGGTAAACGATCCAGGGGTGAACTTGTCGCAAAAGCACTGATTGATAAAGAGTCCATAGTGGATTACGTCAAAACCGTTCAGTCTGAAGCCGATAAATATCCCGGTTTTAACTTGATTGTAGGGGATAAAGATAGTCTGTATTACTTTTCTAATAAAGAAGGGAAGATTCGCAAGCTGGTACCGGGAATTTACGGATTAAGTAATCACTTGCTCAATACACCTTGGCCAAAGGTAGAAGTTGGGATGGAAAGGTTAAGACAGTTAATTGAAAAAGATGCGATAAAACCGATTGAAAATTTATTTACGCTACTATTAAACACAGAGACGTACTCGGATGATCGATTACCTAAAACCGGTGTACCGATTGAGATGGAAAGAATGCTATCTCCACTTTTTATTAAAAGTGCGAATTATGGAACGAGAAGTTCAACGGTTATGCTTATGTCGGAAAATCAAGTTCAATACGTTGAAAAAATTTATCAACCGGAGCGAAAAAAAGCAAAGCAGTTTCAATTTTATTACGGAAAGTGAGTAGGAGACAAACAATGATTAGACAAGCATTGAAACAAGATAAAAAAGATGCAGCTTCACTAATATATCAAGCAATTCATGATATTGCGCATGTATTAACAGCAGAGACTGAATATCAAAAAGTTTTGGCTGAACTGGAAATATTATTTTCTTCGGAAGGAAATCGAATTAGCTATAAAAATTGTCTTATTGCAGAAGACGAGGGGCAAATAGCGGGGATTGTCGTAAGCTATCCAGGCAAATACGCAGAGAAATTCGATGAAGCGATCAAATCTTATTTACTTGCAAAAAAAGGTTATGCACCTGTAATTGATAAGGAAACCGATGAAACAGATTACTATATAGATACCGTTAGTGTCCATTCCAGCTTTCGCAATCATGGAATCGGAACAAGCTTATTAAAAGCAGCCATTACAAAAGGAAAAAAAGCAGGATATCGCACCATTTCACTTGTAGTTGATGTCAATAACAAGCAAGCCCGGAAATTATATGAACGAATCGGATTTATTTATAAAAAGTCGATTTCCATTCACCATCATGATTACGATTACCTAGTAAAGGAAGTTCATTGACATATAAAAAATTCTATGATATTAAAATAATGTTGATTAGCACTTTCAACAGAAGAGTGCTAAAATAATAGAGGAAATACGTAAGATAGAAAGGAGATTGTAAGGATGGAGAAAAAACAATTTCAAGCCGAATCAAAACGACTGTTAGAAATGATGATCAACTCTATTTATACAAAAAAAGAAGTTTTCTTGCGTGAATTGATTTCCAATGCCAGTGATGCGATTGATAAAATCTACTATAAAGCACTGACGGATGACGCACTTACTTTTGATAAAGACAATTACTACATAAGAATCATACCGAATAAAGATAATCGGACTTTAACGGTGATTGATACTGGGATTGGAATGACAAAGGAAGAACTCGAATCCAACTTAGGCACCATTGCGAAGAGTGGTTCTCTTGCTTTTAAAAAGGAAAATGAAATTAAAGATGGTTATGATATTATTGGGCAATTCGGTGTCGGCTTTTACGCAGCCTTTATGGTAGCAGATGTCGTAACTGTAACAAGCCGCGCACTAGGTTCTGAACAAGCTTTTAAATGGGAATCTCGTGGAGCTGATGGATACACGATTGAACCGGCAGAAAAAGGGGATGTCGGAACAGAAATCGTTTTAACATTAAAAGAAAATACTGAAGACGAATCCTACGATGAATTTTTAGATGAATGGCGTTTGAAAGAAATCATTAAGAAGTATTCTGATTTCATCCGCTATCCAATTAAGATGGAAGTCACCCATTCCAAACCGAAAGACGATGACAATGGCGAATACGTTGATTACAAGGAAGAAGAAACGATTAACAGCATGGTTCCAATTTGGAAGAAGAATAAAAGCGAACTGACCGATGAAGATTATATCAATTTTTACAATGAAAAACGGTACGGTTTCGATAAACCGTTGAAACATATTCACATTCGTGTTGACGGTACTGTGCGCTATAATGCCATTCTTTATATCCCTGAACGGGCACCTTATGATTTTTATACACCCGACTATGAAAAAGGGCTGGAACTGTACTCAAACGGTGTGTTGATTATGAATAAATGTGCCGATCTACTTCCGGACTATTTTAGTTTCGTCAAAGGGATGGTCGATTCAGAAGACTTATCACTAAATATTTCTCGTGAGATGCTGCAACATGATCGGCAATTAAAAGTCATTGCGAAAAATATTAAAAGCAAAATCAAACGGGAACTAGAGAATTTGTTAAAGAATGATCGTGAAAACTATGAAAAATTTTATGAAGCATTCGGCCGACAATTAAAATTTGGTGTCTATAGTGATTTTGGTGCTAATAAAGAAGTATTGCAAGATTTACTACTATTCTACTCTTCCAAAGAGAAAAAGCTAGTTACACTTGCTGAATATGTGGATCGCATGCCAGAAGGCCAAAAATATATTTATTATGCAACTGGTGATTCAATTGAACGAATTGATAAACTTCCTCAAACAGAGCTTGTAGCGGATAAAGGATATGAAATTCTTTACTTCACCGATGATGTGGATGAATTTGCAATTAAAATGCTGTTAAAATACAAAGAGAAAGAATTTAAATCAGTATCTGACAGCGACCTTGGTATTGATGGCGGTGAGAACGAAAAAGAAACAGAAGCGGAAGAAAAAGAATATCAGGAACTGTTTGATTATATGGCCGGCGTCCTGGATGGGAAAATAAAGAAAGTAAAAGCTTCCAAACGGTTAAAAACGCACCCTGTTTGCTTATCAACTGAGGGTGAAATTACTATTGAAATGGAAAAAGTATTGAATGCCATGCCAAACCCGAACGGACAAAAAGTAACTGCCGAAAAGGTACTTGAAATCAATACCCATCACGATGTATTCAAATCATTGCAAGACGCATTCAATATTGATAAAGAAAAACTCAAGCTTTACACAAAACTATTATATAACCAAGCATTATTAATCGAAGGTCTTCCGATTGAAGATCCAGTCGCATTTACAAATGATATATGTAAAGTTATGGTGTAAATACATGAAAAGAAAGTGTTAGCTAGTGGCTAGCACTTCTTTTTTTTTCATAATATCTCGGCTATAGTGAAAATACTTCGACAAATGTTATCAGTTTCATTGCCAATTTCTCTATTCTCTTATAAATTCATTATATATCCTGAATTATTCACAGAAAATCAGAAACTTATTATAACTTCTGGTTTACCAAGCCTTTTCAGCTTTATTGTACTGCACGAAAAAAATGAAAAAAGAGTCCATTTTTGTTAAAGTTAAAGTAACTAAAACAAAAACCACA